>JAFGBU010000020.1 GCA_016932995.1 Desulfovibrionaceae bacterium | reverse complement strand
GATGCTGTCGCCCTCTGCCTCGCCGCCGCTTGCCGCTCCGGTGGCCAGGTCGATGCTCACCCCGGCTGTGGAGCTGCGGTAGTTGATCGAGTCAATGCCCTCGCCGCCGTCGAGCAGGTCAGCGCCTGCCCCGCCGACCAGATAGTCGTTTCCCGCCCCGCCGATGAGCGAGTCGTCGCCCTCGTGGCCGTAGAGGTAGTCGTTGCCTTGCTCGCCTGAAACCAGGTCGTCTCCGTCGCCGCCGTAGAGCCTGTCATTGCCCTGGCCGCCGAAGAGTATATCGTCCCCGGCGTCGCCGCGGACATAGTCGTCGCCCTGGTCGCCTGAAATCCAGTCGTGTCCGTCGTACCCGTAGAGGTAGTCGTTGCCCTGGTTTCCGATGATCAGGTCGTGTCCGTCGTATCCGTAGAGGTAGTTGTCATGGTTGTCGCCGATGAGCACGTCGTTGTAATTGCTTCCGGCCACGCCCTCGATGTCCGTCAGGCTGTCGCCCTGGGCCTCGCCGCCAAAGCCCATGCCCGAGTTCAGGTCCACGATCACGCCTGTGGTCGAGGAGGTGTAGTAGGCGATGTCGCGGCCCCCGCCGCCGTCGAGCTCATCCGCGCCTGTCCCGCCGGTCAGGTAGTCGTCGCCCTCGTTGCCCAGGATTACGTCATCGCCGCCCTGGCCGTAGAGGCGGTCGTTTCCGGCCCCGCCCTGTATCTGGTCGTTTCCGTCGTATCCGTAGATGTAGTTGTTTCCGGCGTCGCCGATGAGCACGTCGTCGTGATAGGACCCGGCCACATTCTCGATGCCCGACAGGCTGTCGCCCTCGGCGTCTCCGCCCAGGGCCTCGCCGGTGGCCAGATTGATGGTCACGCCCTGGCTGGAGGTGTAGTAGTAGACCGTGTCTACGCCTTCGTTGCCGCTGATTATGTCCGCCCCGGCCCCGCCTACGAGCCG
The DNA here is from genome assembly GCA_016932995.1 of Desulfovibrionaceae bacterium. Lineage (GTDB taxonomy): Bacteria > Desulfobacterota > Desulfovibrionia > Desulfovibrionales > Desulfovibrionaceae > JAFGBU01. The sequence goes on along the minus strand of JAFGBU010000020.1, from coordinate 98,759 downwards.
GTCGTTGTCCTCATTGCCGTACAGGGCGTCGTCCCCGGCCTCGCCGTACAGGTAGTCGTTGCCGGCCTCGGCGTACAGGATGTCGTTTCCGTTTCCGCCGTATAGCCTGTCGTCTCCGGAACCGCCGTACAGGATGTCGTTTCCGTCCTGGCCGTAGAGCTTGTCGTTGCCGCTGCCGCCGAACAGGACGTCGTTGCCGCCTCCGCCATAGAGCGTGTCCTCGCCCGGACCGCCGTACAGGATGTCGTTGCCGTCCTGGCCGTGGAGCACGTCGTCCGTGGGCGCGCCGAGCTCGACCTGGATTGTGGTTGTGTTGTCCGTGCTGGGCGAGTCAGGGGGCAGGAACTGGTGCAGGTCAGCGGCGCCCAGCGATTGGACGAGCGCGACGGTGTGGGCGAAGGTCGCGAACTGTTGGGGGGTGAAGGGCGTGAAATTCAATGATTGTGGGAAATTGATGGGTCCGAAAAGGATGCTCGGCACATTGAGCACGCTGGCCAGGTGCAGGGTCAGGTGCTGGCCTCCATCAGGGCCTGTTTCCAGGGACAGCAGCCCGTTGCCCCAGAGCCCGTTCTGGCCGCCGTTCTGGCCGTTTGATCCCTCCTCGCCGAACAGGCTGAGAAACTCGTCGCTTGCGGTTACGGTGAACCCGTCCTCGTTGACCTCGGTGAACACCAGGTCGTTGCCCGGCTCGTTTCCGGCCAGGTAGCCCAGGACCTCGTCGCTTGTCATGTCGAAGGCGGCCCCGTCCCCGGGCTGGCCGTTGCCTGCCTGGGCCAGGAGCAGGCCCTGGGCAAAGCCCTGGCCGCCGGTTCCGGATTGGCCAAGGGGCCCTGGCTGGCCGGAAAAGTTGGGCGCGCCCGGACTTGGGGCCGCGGGGTTTCCCGCGGGCTGGCCCCCGCCGTTGGCCCCATTGGGGGGCAGATGTCCGGTGTTTTGTGTCAAATTGAAACTAATAAGCTAAAAACAAAACAAACACCCCTAGCCCTGCAAGGCCTTTGCCAGGCCTGCCACGGCTAGAGAAAAACCAAGAAAAACATATGGTTTCTAAAAAACCCAAGAGCTATATACGCCTTGGGGGGCCAAGTGTCAATCAATTGTCAAAAAAACCGGGGTGGTTGGCTGTCAGGCGGGCTGGTTGCGGCCAGGGGGCCTTATTTCTTGACCGCCCGGGCGGCCCTGAGCCATTCGTACCAGGCCCCAAGGCCCTCGCCGGTCTTGCACGACAGGGGAAACACATTGATTTTCTTGTTCAATTTTCTGGCGTGGCCCTCGGCCACGCCAAGGTCGAAGTCCACGTAGGGCAGCAGGTCGATCTTGTTCAGGATCAGGACCGAGGACAGGTGGAACATCAGCGGGTATTTTTCGGGCTTGTCGTCGCCCTCGGCGACCGAGAGCAGGGTGATCTTGTGGTCCTCGCCGACCGAGAACTCCGCGGGGCAGACCAGGTTGCCCACGTTTTCCACGAACAGGATGTCCACGCCCTCCAGGTCCAGCTTGTTGACCGCCTCCAGGACCATGGAGCTGTCCAGGTGGCAGCCGCCCTCGGTGTTGACCTGCACGGCCTGGGCCCCGGTGGCGGCCACCCGGCGGGCGTCGTTGTCGGTGCGCAGGTCGCCCTCGATCACCGCCATCTTGAACTCGCCGCGCAGATCGCGCAGGGTGCGCTCCAAAAGGCTGGTCTTGCCGGCCCCGGGCGAGCTCATGATGTTCAGGCACAGGATGTGCCTGACGTCGAAGCCCTTCTTGAGCTCCTCGGAGATGCGCTCGTTGGCCTCGAGGATGTTTCTGATCACCGGGATTTCCATCATCCGCTCCTTGGGCTTGCTAGACGGGTCCCTGGTCGGACCCGTCGTCGCCCTCTATGCTTTCGATCCGAAGCTCCTTGCCCTCGAGCACCCGGTGCCCGATCTCCAGGCCGCATTTGGGGCAGGGCATGCAGAAGTTGTTCTCCGGCAGGAAGACCTCGCCGCAGGAGCCGCAGGACACCTTCAGGGGCACCTCCTGGACCAGGAGCTCGACCCCTTCGACCTCCGTGCCCGGGGACAGGGCCTCCCAGGCGAACTCCAGGGAGTCGGTCACCGCCCCGGCCAGGGCCCCGTTGCTGATCACCACCCTGGTCACCCGGACAAGGCCATGGGCTTGTTTTTCCTGAACTACGATGTTCATTATCTGCTGGACCAGGGACATTTCGTGCATCGCTGATTGACTTATCGGAAAACGCCGGACGCGGCAAGGCCCGCCGCGTCCGGACCTGTTGATCGACCAATCAAATGCCGAATTTCCTCTTGACTAAAGCTGGAAAAACGGCTTTTTTGAACAGTTGCTGGGGCCAGGCGCTGCAGCGCCTGGCACAAGTGCGCCCGGTCCGCGCCCGGTCCTTGGGGGCGGGGCGGACGGAGTGCGCGTTTCGGCCGTAGCCGGGCAGGAGGAAAGCCATGTACGTCGGGCTGAAGATGATTCGCGATTTCGTCACCGTCACGCCCAAGACCCTGGTCAAGGACGCCCGCAAGATGTTGGAGGAGAGCCGGCTGTGGATGCTCCTGGTCGTGGAGGACGGGGCGCTCAAGGGCTACGTGCGCAACTCGGACATCACCGCGGCCCTGCCGAGCATCCTGACCTCCCTGGACAAGCACGAGCTCCACTATCTCATGTCCAAGCTCACCGTGGGCAAGATCATCCGCAAGGACATCAAGACCATCTCCCCGGAGACCGAGATAGAGGTCGCGGCCGATCTCATGCACCAGATGAATCTGGCCGGGCTGGCCGTGGTCGGGGCCAACGGCAGGCTTTTGGGATACATCAACCGCAGCGTCATGCTCGAGGTCCTTGTCGAGGAGATGGGGCTGCGCGAGGGCGGCTCGCGCATCACCTTCGAGGTCGAGGACCGGCCCGGGGTCATCTACGAGGTCGCCGGGATCATCGCCAACATGAACCTGTCCATCATTTCCACGGGCACCTTTTTCTATGACGGCAGGCGGCTGGTGGTCCTGCGCGTGGACACCGAGGACGCCTCGCCCATAGCCGCGGCCCTGCAGGAGCGCGGCTACAAGGTCGTGGGCCCGGCCGATTTCATGCATCTTTGGCAATAGCTTATTGAAAATGGCATTACTCGACGTATCGAACGTCACCCTGACCTTTCGGGGCATCGCCGCCCTGGTCGGGGTGAGCTTCAGTGTTGAAAAGGGCGCCATCGTCTCGCTCATCGGCCCCAACGGCGCGGGCAAGACGAGCATGCTCAACTGCATAAGCGGGCGCTACACCCCGGACGAGGGGGCCATCTCCCTCGCCGGCCGGGACCTCTTGGCCCTGCCGGCCCACAGGCGCAGCGGCCTGGGCCTGGCCCGCACCTTTCAGAACATCGCCCTGTTCAAGGGCCTCTCGGTCCTGGACAACCTCATGGTCGGCCGCCACCGCCAGATGGACTACGGCCTGCTGTCCGCGATCCTTTATTGGGGCCCGGCCCTGCGCCGCGAGCAGGCCCACCGCAGGCGGGTCGAGGACGTCATCGACTTCCTGAACCTCTCCCCCTACCGGCACCAGATCGCCGGCCGCCTGCCCTACGGGGTCCAGAAGAGGGTCGAGCTCGGCCGGGCCCTGGCCTCGGAGCCCGGGCTGATCCTCCTGGACGAGCCCATGGCCGGCATGAACCTCGAGGAGACCGAGGACATGGCCCGCTACATCCTGGACATCTGCGAGGAGTGGGGGGCGACCGTTCTTTTGGTGGAGCACGACATGGGCGTGGTCATGGACATCTCGGACAAGGTCGTGGTCCTGGACTTCGGCAGCGTGCTGGCCCAGGGCTCGCCCCAAGAGGTCAGCAGGGACCAGAACGTGGTCGCCGCGTATCTCGGCACCGAGGACACGACCTTTTTCGGCCGCTAGCGCCAAACCACAGGCCGCAGGAAACACGACGCATGACCAAGTCCTACCAGACCACGCTCCCGGCCCTCCTGCTCAGCCAGGCCGAGGCCAGGCCGAAGAAGACGGCCATGCGCGAGAAGGAGTGGGGCGTGTGGCAGCCCTATTCCTGGGCCCAGTACCTGACCCTGACCGCGGAGTTCGCCGCCGGGCTGGCCGAGCTCGGCGTGGGCCGCGGCGACATCCTGATCCTGATCGGCGACAACCGGCCCGAGTGGCTCTGGGCCGAGCTGGCGGTCCAGGCCCTGGGGGGCATGGCCCTCGGCCTGTACCAGGACTCCACGCCCGACGAGGTGGAGTACATCTTCCAGATGACCGAGTCCATGGTCGTGGTCGCCGAGGACCAGGAGCAGGTGGACAAGATCCTCCAGCTCAAGCCCGGCCTGCCGGAGCTCAGGTACATCGTGTACCACGACCAGAAGGGCCTTCTGGCCTACGAGGAGCCCGGGCTCATGTCCTTTGACGCCGTGCGCGAGTTGGGCCGGGAGGGCTGCGGGGACGTCCTGTCCGCGTTCGGCAAATGGGTCCGCGGCCTTAGGCCCGACGACCCCTGCCTCATCGCCATCACCTCCGGCACCACGGGCCGGCCCAAGCTGGCCATGCTCTCCCACGCCAACATGCTGGCCATGGCCGCCAACCTCGGCCAGGTCGATCCCAAGCGCCCCTCGGACGAGTTCTTGTCCTTCCTGCCCCTGGCCTGGATGGGCGAGCAGATGATGGCCGTGGCCTCGAGCCTGCTCTTCGGGTTCTGCGTCAACTTTCCCGAGGAGCCGGACACGGCCCAGGACAACATCCGGGAGATCGGACCGCACCTCATCTTCTCCCCGCCCAGGGTCTGGGAGGGCCTGGCCGCCAAGGTCCGCGGCGACATCATGGAGACCACGCCTTTCAAGCGCTTCATGTACAACCTCCTTTTGCCCCTGGGCATGCGCTATGCGGACAGGCGCTTCAAGGGCGAACGGCCCGGCCTGCTCCTGTCCCTGGCCTATTTTTTGGCCGACCAGGGCCTGTTCAGGGCCCTGCGCGACCGGCTCGGGTTCTCGCGCATCCGCTCCGCGTCCACCGGCGGCGCGGCCCTGGGCCCGGACACCTTCCGCTTCTTCCACGCCCTGGGCGTGAACCTGAAGCAGATATACGGCCAGACCGAGATCGCGGGCATCTCCTGCATCCACCGCGACGGCCAGGTGGACTTCGATTCCGTGGGCGAGCCCATTCCCGAGACCGAGGTGCGCATCTCCGAGCAGGGCGAGATCGTCTCCAGGAGCCCGGCCGTGTTTCTGGGCTACTACAAGAACGAGGCGGCCACGGCCGAGACCATCGACAACGGCTGGCTGCTGTCCGGGGACGCCGGGTACTTCGCGGAAAACGGCAGGCTGGTGGTCATCGACAGGCTCAAGGACGTCATGCGCCTGAAGAACGGCACCAGGTTCTCGCCCCAGTTCCTGGAGAACAAGCTCAAGTTCTCGCCCTACGTGCGCGAGGCCGTGGTCCTGGGCCAGGGCAGGGAGCACACCGCGGCCATCGTGTGCATCGACCAGGCCATTGTCGGCCACTGGGCCGAGAGCAAGGCCATCACCTTCACCACCTATCAGGACCTGGCGGCCAAGGACCGGGTCTACGAGCTGATTAGAGCCGAGATCAGGGAGATCAACCAGGGCCTGCCAGAGGACACCCGCATCAGGCGCTTCGCCCTGCTGTATAAGGAGCTGGACGCGGACGACGGCGAGCTGACCCGGACGCGCAAGGTCAGGCGCAAGACCATTGCCGAGCGCTACGCCCGGCTCATCGAGGCCCTGTTCTCCGAGACCCGGTCCCTGCGCCTGGAGACCGAGATCAAGTATCAGGACGGCAGGGTGCGCGAAATGCGCGGGGACATACGCATCGAGGACCTGGCCGCCTGAGGCGGCCGAACACGGCGAGAACCATGGAATACTATCTGCAACTGCTCATCAACGGCCTGGTGGTCGGCGGCATCTACAGCCTGGTCGCCCTGGGCTTCGTGATCATCTACAAGGCCACCCAGGTGGTCAACTTCGCCCAGGGCGAGCTGGTCATGGTCGGGGCCTACGTCTGCTTCAGCCTCACGGTCCAGTTCAACATCCCCTTTGTCTGGGCCTTTCTGCTCACCCTGGGCTTTTCCGTGCTCCTGGGGCTTTTGGTCGAGCGCCTGGCCCTGAGGCCGCTCATCGGCGAGTCCATCATCAGCGTGATCATGGTCACCATCGGCCTGTCCTCCATACTCAGGAGCCTGGTCCAGGTCTTCTGGGGCACCCAGATCAAGGTCTACCCCCAGGTCCTGCCGGTCGAGCCGGTGGTCATAGCCGGGCTGCCCGTGGCCCCGGTGTATCTGGCGGCCTTTGTCCTCTCGGCGCTCCTGTTCGGGATATTCTCGCTGTTCTTCAAGTACTCGCGCCTGGGCATCGCCATGCGGGCCACGGCCTTTGACCAGCAGGCCGCCCAGAGCATGGGCATCGGGATCCGCAACATCTTCGCCATGTCCTGGTGCATCGCCTGCGTGGTCTCGGCCGTGGGCGGGGTGATTCTGGGCAACATCAACGGCATCAACTCCCAGCTCGGATACCTGGGCCTGAAGGTCTTTCCCGCGGTCATCCTCGGCGGCCTGGACAGCCTTTTGGGCGCGGCCCTGGGCGGGCTGATCATCGGGGTTTTGGAGAACCTCTGCGACGGCCTGGCCAAGGAGTTCCTGGGCCTGTCCGGGGTCCGGGAGGTGGCCGCCTTCGTCGTCCTGGTGGTCATCTTGATGATCAAACCCTATGGTCTGTTCGGGACCGAGGAGATAGAGCGGGTATAGGCCATGCAGGGAAAGTGCGGTCTGTTCTTCACCACCTACGCCCAGGAGGCCCGCATATTCCAGAGCGGCTTCCAGAAGGCCTGCGTGGCCGCGTTCCTGGTGGTCCTTGTGGCCGGGCCGCTGGTGCTGGACACCTACCTGACCTCGGTCATGAACCTGATCTTCATCGCGGTCATCGGGGCCGTGTCCCTGAACCTGCTGACCGGGGTCTGCGGCCAGATATCCCTGGGTCACGGGGCCTTTCTCGGGGTGGGCGCGTACACCGCGGCCCAGTGCACCCTGCACGGCGTGCCCTTTCCCCTGGCCCTGGTCCTGGGCGGCCTGGCCGCGGCCCTGGCGGGCATGGTCTTCGGCCTGCCCTCGCTCAGGCTCAAGGGCATCTACCTGGCCATCGCCACCCTGGCCGCCCAACTGGTCCTGGAGTATGTGTTCCTGCACTGGGAGGTCCTGACCGGCGGGTCCAACGGGCTCCTGGTCGAGGCGCCCCAGGTCTTCGGCTACGCCTTTGACACCGACGCCAAGCTCTACTACCTGCTCCTGGCCGTGGCCGCGCCCTCGGTGCTCATGGTCTCGAACATCATCCGCACCAAGTACGGCCGGGCCTTTGTGGCCATCCGCGACTTCCACCTCTCGGCCGAGATAGTCGGGGTCAACCTGTTCGGCTACAAGCTGGCCGCCTTCGGGGTCAGCTCGTTTCTGGCCGGGGTGGCCGGCGGGCTCTGGGCCCACTACACCATGTACGTGTCCGCCGAGCAGTTCAACATCGGGCTGTCCATATCCTATCTGGCCATGATAATCATCGGCGGCCTGGGCAGCGTGCTCGGCTCGGTCATGGGCGCGGTGTTCATCACCCTTTTGCCCGAGGTCCTGAACTTTCTGGCCGCGGCCGCGGGCGGGTTCTTCCCGGACCTGAGCACGGTCCTGGTCGGCCTCAGGCAGGGGGTCTTCGGCCTGGTGCTGGTCCTGTTCCTGATCTTCGAGCCCGAGGGCCTGGCCCACCGCTGGAGGCTGGTCAGGGCCTATTGGAAGCTGTACCCGTTCGCCTATTGATGGGGAGAAAGGGCGCTCCGGGCACGGAGGCCCAAGGAGATATTTGCGCAACGTTTCAATCAGGGAGGAGGAATGAACGTGCTCAAGAAAATCGCGACCGCGTTTCTGATGCTGCTTCTGGCCGCGGCCCTGGCCGCCTGCGGAGGCGAGGACAAGAAGGCCGAGAAGGCCGAGGCTCCGGCCACGGAGATCGTGGTCGGGGCGATGATCGATCTGAGCGGGCCCACGTCCACGGTGGGCAACCCGTACGCCGACGGCATCAAGGCCGGGGCCGAGTACCTGAACGAGATCGGCGGGGTGGCCGGCCGCAAGATCAAGCTGCTCATGGTCGACACCGCCTACAACGCCCAGCAGGGCCTGTCCATCTACAAGAAGTTCGTGACCCAGGACAAGGTCTCCGTGGTCCAGTGCTTCGGCACCGCGGTCACCGAGGCCCTGGTGCGCACCGTGGCCAAGGACGAGATGCCCTGCTTCTCGGCCTCGTACTCGGCCCATCTGACCGATCCGGCCAAGGCGCCCTACAACTTCTTCATCGCCGCGGACTACACGACCCAGGTCCGGGCCGCGCTCAAGTACTTCCGCGAGAACTGGACCGAGCAGCGCGCGCCCAAGCTGGCCTTCATCTACCCCGACCACCCCTACGGCCTGGCGCCCATCGCCGGGGCCAAGGAGTACGCCCAGGAGCTGGGCTTCGAGATCGTGGGCGAGGAGAACGTCAGCCTCAAGGCCATTGACGCCACGACCCAACTGTTGCCGCTCAAGAAGGTCCAGCCCGACTTCTGCTGGATCGGCGGCACCACCCCGTCCACCGCGGTGATCATGAAGGACGCCAAGAAGCTCGGCCTTGCGACCACCTTCTTCGCCAACATCTGGGGCGCGGACGAGAACATCATCAAGATGGCCGGCGACGCCTGCGAGGGGGCCTACAGCCTGCAGGCCGCGGCCGTTTACGGCCAGGACGTGCCGGGCATGAAGATCATCGAGAGGCTGACCGACAACAAGCCCCAGATGACCCACTTCACGCGCGGCTTCGTGTCCATGCTGGTCATGGCCGAGGGCCTGAAGAGGGCCGCCGCGGCCGGGGACCTCTCCGGGCCGGGCATCAAGGCCGCCCTGGAGACGGTCCGGGACTTCGACCCCATGGGCCTGGCCCCGGCCATCAGCTACTTCCCGGACGACCACCGGCCGAACATGGCCGTGTTCCTGTACCAGGTCAAGGACGGCAAGCTGAGCTTCGTGTTCTCGGAGAACCTGGAGAGGCGCAAGGAGTGGCTCGGAAAGTAGACCCCGGCGCGCCGCGCGCCCTGAGGAGGACCGTTTGACCCACGTGCTCAAGCTCGAGAACCTGGAGGTCGTCTACAACGACGTGGTCCTGGTGCTCAAGGGCCTGTCCCTGGCCGCGGCCGAGGGCCGGATAACCGCCCTTCTGGGCGCCAACGGCGCGGGCAAGTCGACCACGCTCAAGGCCATATCCGGGCTCCTGGAGAGCGAGGACGGCGAGGTCACGGCCGGAAGCGTGCTCTACCGGGGCAGGCCCGTGCAGGGCCTGCCCCCGGAGCGCGTGGTGCGCATGGGCGTGTTCCAGGTCATGGAGGGCCGCCGGATATTCGAGGACCTGAGCGTGGAGGAGAACCTGCGCTGCGGCGCGTTCGTCAGCCCGCGGGCCGAGTACGCCGCCAACCTGGACAAGGTCTACGGCTACTTCCCGAGGCTCAAGGAGCGGCGGGGCCAGCTCGCCGGGTACATGTCCGGGGGCGAGCAGCAGATGCTGGCCATCGGCCGGGCGATCATGGCCAAGCCCAAGCTCCTGCTCCTGGACGAGCCGTCCCTGGGCCTGGCCCCGCTGCTGGTCGAGGAGATATTCGAGATAGTCCAGATGATCAACCAGAAGGAGGGCGTGACCGTGCTTCTGGTGGAGCAGAACGCCAGGGCCGCCCTGAACGTGGCCGAGCACGGCTACATCATGGAGAACGGCCGCATAGTCATGGAGGGCCCGGCCCGGGACCTCTTGCAGAACCCGGACATCCAGGAGTTCTACCTGGGCATGGGCCACGCCGGGGCCAAGAAGAGCTATCGCGAGGTCAAGCATTACCGGCGCAGGAAGCGCTGGCTGGGCTGATAGGGACCCGAGGGGGGCGAGGGGCCCCTTGCTTCGGCAAGGGGCCCCTTAAGTCCCGCAAGGAGGCGCCATGTACAAGCCGGAGTTGGAGATGGAGCCCAGGGACAGGCGCCTGGAGCGCAAGTGGGCCGCGGTCAGGTCCCTGCTGGACTCGGCCGCCGAGCGCTCCAGGGAGTTCAAGTCCCGGCTGGCCAGGGCCGGGATCAAGGCCCGAGAGGTCAGGTCGTTTGCGGACTTCGCGCACATCCCGCCCCTGCGCAAGCGGGAGATCATCGAGCTCCAGGCCGAGCACGGGCCGCAGTGGCTTTTGGGCTGCGGGCTGGGCGAGCTCAGGCGCGTGTACCAGTCGCCCGGCCCGATCTTCGACCCCGAGGGCGCGGGCCACGACTACTGGGGCTGGACCGAGGGCTTCTGGGCCGCGGGCTTCAGGCCCGGGGACCTGGTCCAGATGACCTTCAGCTACCACCTGACCCCGGCCGGGCTCATGCTCGAGGAGCCCCTGCGCGAGATAGGCTGCGCGGTCATCCCGGCCGGACCGGGCAACACCGAGGTCCAGATAGAGCTCATGACCAGGCTGCCGGTGACCGGGTTCGTGGGCATGGCCAGCTATCTCAAGGTCATCGGCCACAAGGCGGTCCAGGCCGGGTTCGACCTGCGCCGGGACTTTCACTTGCGCACCGCGTTCGTGGCCGCGGAGAAGCTGACCGAGGCCCTGCGCAGCGAGGTCGAGCAGGCCTTCGGCATGACCGTGCGCCAGGGCTACGGCACGGCCGACGTGGGGGCCATCGCCTACGAGTGCGGCGAGCTCGGGGGCATGCACGTGACCTCGCGCTGCTGGGTCGAGGTCTGCGACCCGGAGACCGGCCTGCCCCTGCCCGCGGGCGAGGTCGGGGAGGTGGTGGTCACGCCGTTCACGGCCGACTACCCGCTGATCCGGCTGGCCACCGGGGACCTGTCGTTCTTCAAGACCGAGCCCTGCGCCTGCGGCCGGACCTCGGTCAAGCTCGGGGGCGTCCTGGGCCGGGCCGACGACACGGCCAAGGTCAAGGGCCAGTTCATCTACCCCTCCCAGGCCGTGGAGGTCATGGCCGCGTTTCCGGCGATCAAGGCCTGGCAGCTGGCGGTCTCCAACCCCGGCGGCCGGGACGCGCTCACGGCCAGGCTGGCCGTGGACCGGGACCTGGACCAGGAGGCCTTTGTCCGGGCCTTTCAGAAGAGGCTCAAGCTCAGGCCGGCCGTTGAGCTGCTTGCGCCCGGGGACCTGGCCCCGGACTCGCCCAGGCTCGTGGACCTGAGGTCCTTTCAGGACGCCGGCTAGGTTTTGATTTTCAAAAAAGACCGGCGCGCCTTGAAGGCGCGCCGGTCTTTTTTCCGCGTCTCATCCGCGCTCAGCAGGAGCAGGTCCCCCCGGAGCAGCCGGACGTGGAGCAGCCGGACGTGGAGCACGAGCCGCCCCCGCCGATCTGGTTTTGGGAGTTGACCACGAACCCGTAGTAGGTCATGTCCACGGTCAGGTCGCCGGTCGCGGTGTGCAGCTCCTTGTCGATCACAAAGGTGAATCCCCCGGCGTCAAAGGCCTGGTCGTCGTCCTGCGGCTCGTCCAGAGCCAGCGAGAGCTTCGGCCCGCCTCAGCCGCCCGAGGCCAGGTATATCCTCACCGGAACCGGGTCCTTGCCCGAGAAGTAGCTTTCAAGCTGGGCCTTTGCGGCCTGGGTCAGCTCAATCATCTATAGCCTCCCTGTTTTGTTTGGCGCGAAAAAGATAGGTAATAACGATGCGCGCGGTTGTCAAACCGGAACAGGGCCTTTGGGCCTTGGTTGACCGCGAAACCGCGATGGGCTAACTAAAACCAGGGTCGGCCGCCGGGAGCCTTTGCCTTCTGGAGGCCGACGCGTTTTTTTCAGCCCCGGGACAAGACCCAGGGTGGTCCGGCCCGGGCGTGGGCGCTGGAGGTTGGGCATGGAAGAACGCGAGACCATCCTGGACGCCAGGCAGATAGGCGAGACCCTGGTCCGGCTGGCCAAGGAGGTCGAGGACCGCCGGGGCAAGGCCGACAAGCTGGTGCTCATAGGCATACACCGGCGCGGCGCGGACCTGGCCGAGAGGCTCAAGAAGCTGCTGGACAAGCGCCTGGGCAAGGACCTGCCCCTGGGCAAGCTGGACATCAACCTGTACCGCGACGACTGGAGCCACCTGGACATCCAGCCGGTCATCAGCCGGACCGAGATACCCTTCGACATCCAGGGCGCAAGCGTGGTCCTGGTGGACGACGTCCTCTACTCGGGCCGGACCGTGCGCGCCGCCCTGGAGGCCATCCTGGACTACGGCCGGCCCAAGCGGGTCGAGCTCTTGGTGCTCATCGACCGCGGCCACCGGGAACTGCCCATTCAGGCCGACTACGTGGGCCGGATCATCAAGACCGCGGACAGCGAGCACGTCAACGTCCTGGTCAAGGAGCTGGACGGCCGGGACAAGGTCTGTCTGGTCGGGGCCTGAGGGGCCGGGCGGGGGTTTTCGGCGTGTTCAGGGAAGGTGTGTCCGGGTGCCTGAGCCTGGTGGGCATGGCCGGGGCCGGCAAGACCACGGTCGGCAAGCTCTTGGCCCGCCGCCTGGGCTGGGCGCACCTGGACACGGACCTGGTCATCGAGTCCTACTACGGCCTGCCCCTGCAGGTCCTGCACGACGACCTGGGCCGGGAGGAGTTCCTCAGGGTCGAGGAGCAGCTCGTGTCCATGCTCGGGCTCAGGCGGGTGGTCGTGTCCACCGGCGGCAGCGTGATCTACGGCCGCCGCGCCGTGGACAGGCTGAGGCTCCTGGGCGGGGTGGTCTTTCTGCACATCGGGCTTGAGACCTTTCTGGACCGCGTGGGCTCGGGCCGGGGCCGGGCCTTTGTCATGGGCCCGGGCCAGGACATGGCCGGGGTCTACCGCGAGCGCCAGGCGCTCTACCGGGCCGCGGCGGACATCACCGTGAGCAGTGACGAGCTCGACCCCGAGCAGTGCGTCAGGCGGATCATGGAGGAGGCCGGGCTCTAGGCCCGGCCAGGGCCATGGCCAAATCCAGGCAGGCCTCGTTCCGCAAGCTCGCCGCGCTCTACGAGCGCATGGCCCTGGCCTACCAGGAGGCCGCGGCCGCCCTGGGCCTGAGCTGCGAGAATTGCCCGGACAACTGCTGCGCGAGCTACTTCCAGCACCACACCTACATCGAATGGGCCTATCTCTGGCAGGGTCTCAAGTCCCTGGCCCCGGAGCGGCTGGAAGAGGCTCGGGACAGGGCCCGGGACTACCTGGTCCGGGCCGGGACCGCCCTGTCCCTCGGCCGGCGGCCCGGGATCATGTGCCCCCTGAACCAGGAGGGGCTCTGCGGCCTGTACTCGCACCGGATGATGATCTGCCGCCTGCACGGGGTGCCCAACGCCTTTACCCGGCCCGACGGGCAGCGGCTGTCCTTTCCGGGCTGCTGGCGGAGCCAGGAGCTCTGCCGGGGCCTGGAGCGCGTGCCGATGCTCGAGCGCACCGAGTTCTACCGCGACCTGGCCCGGCTGGAGGCCGAGTTCCTGGGGTCCAGGGCCCGGCGCCTGCCCCGGGTGGACCTGACCCTGGCCGAGATGATCGACAGCGGCCCGCCCGGGCTCGGCTAGGGCCATAATTCCGTGAATTCATGGTTGACGCAGCCAGGTGTTTGCAAAAGGAGCGCTTGGTCGGAAGGCGCGCCTTCCGGTCCGCTTGGCCCGCCAAATGCGGCGACCCGCCTTCGAAGGAACGCGGCGCTAGGGCCTGGCGGCCTTGAGATAGGCCCGGCCCAGGTCGCTGTCCCCGAACTCCTCGGCCCAGTGCAGAAAGACCAGCCTGAGGAATTTGTCCCGGATGTCCCGGGCCTGGTCGAGCCTGGCCCGGACCAGGCCGGCGGCGTCCTGGCCGCCCAAAAAACCGGCCAGGGCCTCGGCCCGGTGCCTGAAGCGGTGGGCCGCGTCAACGGCCCGGTTCCCGGCCGCAGCCACCCGCCTGATCAGCTTTGGCTCGGCCAGCAGCCTGTGGACCAGTTCGCTCAGGGCCTCGGCGTCGCCGGCCGGGTAGGTGAACAGGTGCTCGCCGTCCCTGAACAGATCGTCCTGGCCGTGGCCGATCTTGGGGGTCAGCAGGCAGGACCCGCAGGCCAGGGCCTCGAAGACCCGGAAGTTCAGGTCCCCGCGCTCGGCGATGTTGAGCACCAGCCTGGCCCGGGGAAACAGCCCCCGGAAGTCGCCCTGGCGGACCATGAGCCCGGGCAGGCGTTTTTTCATCTCGTTTAAGAACGCGAAGCGCTCCGGCGTGGTCACCGGGTCCACCTTGCCCACGAAGACCAGGTCCCAGTCCTTGTCCGTCTGGGCCGGGCGGCAGTCGTCGGTGGGCGCGGGCGGCAGCCAGAGCACCTGGTCCGGGCCGAGCCTGAGCCTGAAGCGTTCAAGGTGGTCCCTTAAGCTCGCCAGGCAGAGGTCGAAGCCCTGGGCGTACATCGGGTACCAGGCGTGGATGTGCGAGTCGATGCAGTAGAACGCGGTCAGGCAGGGGAACTCCTCCAGGCCGACCAGGGGCGGGGGCAGGCTGCGGTCCGCGTAGAGCGCGAGGTCCGGGACCCAGCCCGCCTCCCGGACCACGTCCGCCCAGCCCATGGCCCGGGGCGTCTCCATGGCCAGGTGCCGGACCTCGAAGCCCAGGCCGGCCATGGATTGATCAAAATAGTGCCCGCCTATCCATGCTATTTTCTTGATTTTTGATTCCATATCCACTCAGCGCAGGCCCAGGTAGGCGATGAAGTCCTCGATATTCGAGAGCCGGCAGTCCACATAGGCCTCGGCGTACTGGGCAAAGGTCTTTTTGCGGCCGTGCACGTTGTAGACCGTGTCCGGCCCGGCAAAGGACAGGCCGAAGAACCCGGCCACCCGGGGGTGGATGGGCAGCTCGATGTCCGGGAACACCCCGGCCTCGGAGTCGAAGTCCTGTGGCGGCTTGAGGCCCAGGTGTTTGAGCACGCCGAGGGCCACGTGGCGCATGAGCCGCCGGCCCGGGTGGTTCACGGTGTTGAACAGCCGCTCGGTCCTGAAGCGCTCGAGGATCAGGTCCATGTACTTTATCGGCGTCCTGGCCTCTTTGTTGCGCTCGTGGTCCAGGGAGGCCTCGGCCAGGGCCTGGAGGTCGTACTTCGCGGCCAGGTCGGTCTTCAGGTACAGGTGCAGTATCTCGGGCTTGGCCAGGCCCATGTCCAGGAGCCGGTCCAGGAACACGTCCCGGTAGTCGAAGCCCGGGGCCCCGGACCACAGGGGCCAGTAGCCCTTGAAGAACAGGTTCGGAATGCACAGGCTGGGGCAGCCCCGGGGCAGCCTGGAAAACAGGGCCTCGGAGGACAACTCGCCCCATTTCTCGTCCAGGTGCTGGTGCAGGAACAGGCCGCAGCAAGCCAGGGACCGCTCGGGGATCGGCTCCCGGGTGTAGTTGACAAAGGACTCGACCCGGAACTCGGCCCTGAACTCCGCGCTCTGGTTGAGCATCCGGACCAGGGGCTCGCCCTGGCAGTTGGCGTGCACGATGCAGAGGGTCTCGGCCATGGCTTTGCGCGGCGCGTTCTTCCTGTTTCAGGGACCGGGTTGGTGTTCGGGCCTGGCCCTGCGGCCGTCTCCGGCCTAGCACACAACCCGGGCCGTGTTCAATACGGCCCCGGCCTTGAACCCGGGCCGGGTTGCCTGTATGCATTGGTTGCGGCCGCGCGTCCCGCTGCGAGGTCCCAAGACCGGGGCGGGCGCGGCGGCAAAGGAGGTCGAAATGCGGCTGGGTATGGTTGTTGCGGCGCTCATGGCCCTGGCGCTTTTTTGCGTTGGCTGCCAGGCCTTCAAGGGCGGGCCCAAGAAGACCGCCTATGTCAAGGAGCACGTCTCCCAGAACGAATTTTTTCTCAAGGCCCTGACCGATATACGCGAAAAGCCCGAGGCCTCGGCCAAGGTGGTCGGCGTGTTCAAGAAGGGCTCCAGCGTCGTCGCCACCGAGACCACGGACGACAAGACCTGGACCAAAATCAGGGCGGCCCATTACGACGAGAAGGTCTACGAGGGCTGGGTGCCCACCGCGAGCCTGTCCAAGACCAGGTGATCCGCCCCTGGCGGGCCTGGGCCTAGTCCGGGCGTGGAGTCATGGCCATGAAGGCCTCAACCGGTCATGCCGCCTCGGGCGGCGGGGGGTCAGTGACAGGTGCGTGAAGAACTTGCGAGGCTTACGGCCGGCATAAGGCCGGTGGACATGTCCCTGGCCTTGATGGGCCGGGCCAGGCTCGACAATCTGACCAAGCCCAGGGGCAGCCTGGGCAGGCTCGAGGACCTGGCCCTCAGGCTGTTTTTGATCCAGGGCCGCGAGCCCGGGGTGGACCCGGCCAGGATATACACCGTGGCCGGGGATCACGGGGTGGCCGCCAGGGGGGTGAGCCTCTTCCCCCAGGAGGTCACCAGGCAGATGGTGGCCAACTTTCTGTCCGGCGGCGCGGCGGTGAACGTCTTGGCCGAGGTCGCCGGGGTCGAGCACTTCGTGGTCGACGCGGGCTGCGCCGGTCCGCAGTTCGACCCGCACCCGGCGCTCATCCGCAACCGCATCGCCCCGGGCACCGCGGACATCTCCGTGGGCCCGGCCATGATCGAGGAGGAGTGCCTGGAGGCCCTGCTCCTGGGCGCGGACCTGGCCGAGAAGGCCGCCAAGGCCGGGATCAGGGCCCTGGGCGCCGGGGACATGGGCATAGCCAACACCACGCCGTCCACGGCCCTTTACTGCGCCCTGCTGGACCTGGACCCGGCCGAGGTCGCCGGGCCGGGCACCGGCCTGGACCGGGCCGGGGTCGGCCGCAAGGCCGGGATCGTGGCCCAGGCCTTGGAGGCCAACGCCGCGGCCGTTGCCGGCCGCGACCCCCTGGCCGTGCTCGCGGCCCTGGGCGGGCTGGAGATCGCCTGCCTGGCCGGTCTGGTCCTGGGCGGGGCGGCCTGCGGCCTGGTGGTCTGTCTGGACGGGTTCATAAGCACCGCGGCCTATGCCGCGGCCCGGGCGATCTGCCCGCGGGTCTCGGGATACTGCGTCCTGAGCCACGCCTCGGCCGAGCCCGGCCACGCCCTGGCCGTTGAACGGCTGGGCCTTGAGCCCGTGCTCGACCTGGGGATGCGTCTGGGCGAGGGCACGGGCGCGGCCCTGGTCCTGCCGGTGCTCCGGGCCGCGGCCGCGGTCTTCAACCGCATGGCCTCGTTCGCGGACGCGGGCGTGTCCGAGTCCGCCTAGGCGGACTCGGAACGGCCCCTGGCTGGGCCTGGTGCGCCCGGCCCGGTTCGGGGCCGGGTCCGGGGCCGGGTCCGGGGCCTAGGCGTCGCCCAAATCTCCGGAAACGGCCTGGATGATCTCGCCGCTGGCGTTGTAGATCGGAGAGGCCTGGGCCTTGACCAACTGCTTGGCCAGGGACGGGTCCTGAAAGACCTCGCGTTGAAACCTTTTCTTGCGTATGGCCTTGATTTCCTGGGCCAGGCTGTGGTCCCTGTCCGGGGCCTGGACGGCCGTCAGATCGCTTGAAAGGGCAGTCACTTTTTCTACCTCCTTCCCTGGAGAAAAGACACCGGTTGCCCTTGTTATCGGAAGGAGGTCGGAAAATGTTTAGGGGGTTGTTGACAAACAACCTCCGCGCGCCAGGACGGACTTTTTCAACATTCTGTTGGGGGGCCGAGGCGCGGCCCGCGGGTCTGATGGTCTGCGCCTTTCCGGTCCCGGCTCAGTCCCCGCGGCCGTAGACCTCGGACAAAATGTCTCCGGCCCCGGCCTCGAGCACCCGCCTGGCCAGCTCCAGGCCGACGTGGAAGGCCTTGTCCGCCGGGCCCCGGTGCGCGAGGCGCACGCTCCGGGTCCCGGACTCGTCGGCCACGAACCCGGTCAGCCGGACCTCGCCGGCCTCAAGCTCGGACCAGGCCGCGATGGGCACCTGGCAGCCGCCGTCCAGGCCGGTGAGAAAGCCGCGCTCGGCCAGGACCCGGGTCTTGGTCGGGCCGTGGTCCATGAACTCCACGATCCGGCGCACCTCGTCCCGCTCGGTCTTGAACTCGATGCCCAGGGCCCCCTGGGCCGCGGCGGGCAAAAATTCAGGAGGCCCCAGGACCTCGCTCTTGGGCGCGGACAGGCCGAGCCGGGCGAGGCCGGCCGTGGCCACGACTATGGCCGTAAAGCGGCCGTCGAGCAGCTTCTGGAGCCTGGTGTCCAGGTTGCCCCGCAGGGACTCGATCACAAGGTCCGGCCTCAGGGCCTTGAGCTGGGCCTGGCGGCGCAGGCTGCTCGTGCCCACGACCGCGCCCCGGGGCAATTCGTCCAGGCCCTGGTGGCGGACCGAGAGCAGGCTGTCGGTGCACGCCTCGCGCTCGGGGATCACCCCGATCTCCAGGCCCGCGGGCAGCTCCACGGGCACGTCCTTCATGCTGTGGACCGCGATGTCCGCCCGGCCGTCCAGCAGGGCCTCCTCGATCTCCTTGACGAACAGGCCCTTGCCCCCGACCTTGGCCAGGGGCGCGTCCAGGATCTTGTCGCCCCTGGTCTTGATCTGGAGGGTCTCGACCCTGAGGCCGGGATGGCGGGCCGCGATCCTCCGGGCCACGTACTCGGCCTGCCACAGGGCCAGCTTGCTGCCCCGGGTGGCGATGGTGATCTTCTTCATGGCGCGTCCTTGGAGGGCCGAAGATTTGCCCCGCCCAAAGGAGGCCTCGGGGCGGGCGTTCGGGGCAGGGACGGCCGGACTATGCCCCGCAGCTCGAGCAGTTGCCGCTGGTGCATCCTGAGCAGCCGCCGGACGAGGAGGAGGCGGCCTCGGTCTCCTGGCCCCCGCTGTCCCGGCCGCCGACCTTGGCCCGGCACCTGGACATGAGCTTGTCGGTGTTTTGGGACCCGCACTTGGGACACCCCGGCCGCGTTTCCCGGCCGAACACGATGTCCTCGAACTCGTGGCCGCAGTCCTTGCAGGCGTATTCGAATATGGGCACCTCGGTCTCCTTGCAAAACTCTAGAAGGTTCTCTTGTCCACGACCCGGACGGCCTTTCCCTGGCTGCGCTCCAGGCTCTTGCCCTCGACCAGCTTGACCTCGAAGCTGATGCCCAGCTCGGTGTCCAGCTTTTTCTTGAGGGCCTGGATGGTCTGCTGGGCCTCGCGGATGCGGTCCGTGAAAAGGGCCTGGGGAGCTTCCACCAGCACCGTGGCTTTGTCAAGGGCGGCCTCGCGTTCGACCACGATCTGATAATGGGGCTCGACCCCCTCAACGTCAAGGAGCAGGGCCTCGATCTGGGAGGGGAAGACGTTGATCCCCTGGATGATGAGCATGTCGTCCGAGCGGCCCAGGACCCGGTCCATGCGCCGGGAGGTCCGGCCGCAGGCGCAGGGCTCGTCGATCAGCCGGGTCAGGTCCCCGGTGCGGTAGCGGATCAGGGGGAAGGCCTCCTTGGCGAGGGTGGTGATGACCATCTCCCCGGGCTCGCCCAGGGGCCTGGGGGCCAGGGTCTCGGGATCGACTATCTCCACCAGGAAGTGGTCCTCGTTGACGTGCAGGCCGCGCCTCTGGGCGCACTCGCCGGATATGCCCGGGCCCATGACCTCGCTGATCCCGTAGTCGTCCGTGGCCATGATGTTCAGCCGCTGCTGGATCTCCTGGCGCATGGCCTCGGACCAGGTCTCGCCCCCGAACAGCCCGTACTTGAGGTTCAGGGCGTTCGGGCTCACGCCCATCTCGTCCATGACGTCGGCCAGGTACAGGGCGTAGCTCGGGGTGCTGACCAGGGCCGTGGTCTTGTAGTCCTGCATGATGGTCACCTGGCGCCTGGGGTTGCCGCCGGAGCTGGGGATGACCGAGGCCCCGATGCGCTCGGCCCCGTAGTGGAACCCGAACCCGCCGGTGAACAGCCCGTAGTTGTGGGCGATCTGGACCACGTCGTCCTTGGTCACCCCGCCGGCGACCAGCACCCTGGCCACCAGGTCCGACCACTTGTTGATGTCGCTTCGGGTGTAGCCGACCACGATGGGCTTGCCCGTGGTGCCGCTGGTGGCCTGGAGCCTGACCACCTCGCGCAGGGGCACGGCGAACAGGCCGTAGGGGTAGTTGTCGCGCAGGTCGTCCTTGGTCGTGAACGGCAGGCGGCGCACGTCCTCCAGGCAGCCCAGGTCATAGGGGTCTATGTCCAGGTCCTCGAACTTCTTGCGGTAGAACGGGACGTTGCGCGAGACCCGGTTCAGGGTCGATTGCAGCCGCTCGAGCTGGATCTGCTCCAGCCTCTGCCTGCCGATGCACTCGTATTCCGGTTGCCAGTACATGACGCCTCCGGGTTTTCGCCTGGATTTGCGGCGTTTACAGGTCCACGTCCCGGCCCAGGTAGGCGCGCTGGACGTCCTTGTTGGCCAGGAGCTCGTCCGCCGGGCCCTGGAGGATGATCCGGCCGGTCTCCAGCACGTAGCCCCGGTCGGCCACGCGCAGGGCGCTCTTGGCGTTCTGCTCGACCAGGAGCACGGTCAGCCCGAACCTGTCCCTGAGCATGACGATGTGCCTGAATATCTCCCTGGTGATGTTCGGGGCCAGGCCCATGCTCGGCTCGTCCAAAAGCAGTATCCCGGGCCTGGCCATGAGCGCCCGGCCGATGGCCAGCATCTGCTGCTCGCCCCCGGACAGGGTGCCCGCGCATTGGCCGCGCCGCTGCTTGAGGACCGGGAACATCGCGTAGACCTCGGCCAGGTCGTTTTTTATCTGGCGCCTGGCCTTGAGGCTGAAGCGGCCGTAGGCCCCGAGCAGCAGGTTGTCCTCCACGCTCAGGGGCTTGAACACCAGCCTGCCCTCGGGCACGTGGGAGAGGCCGGAGCGCACGATTTTGTCCGGGCTGCGCCTGGCTATGGACTCGCCCTTGTGCAGTATCTCGCCCCGGGCCGGCCGGATGAGCCCGGAGATGGCGCACAAGAGCGTGGTCTTGCCCGCGCCGTTGCCCCCGATCAGGGCCACGATCTCGCCCGGGTCCACGTGCAGGGACACGCGCTTCACGGCGTGTATCCGGCCGTAGAAGATGTCGATGTTCTTCAGGGTGATCACGGCTCAGTCCCGGTCGTCCGCGCCCAGGTAGGCGGCGATGACCTCGGGGTCCTTCTGGACCTCGAGGGGCGCGCCCTTGGCGATGACCTGGCCGAAGGCGAGCACGGTTATCTGGTCGCTTATGCCCATGACCAGGTCCATGTCGTGCTCGACCAGGACCACGGCCACGCCCTGCTCGTCGCGGATGCGCCTGATCAGCCCGCCCAGGACCCTGGTCTCCTTCATGTTCAGGCCCGCGGCCGGCTCGTCCAGGAGCAGTATCCCGGGCCTTGCGGCCAGGGCCCTGGCCAGCTCCAGGAGGCGCTGCCTGCCGAAGGGCAGGTCCCCGGCCGGGGTCTGGGCCGAGTCCGCGAGCCCGACGAACTCCAGGCAGTCCATGGCCTTGGCCCGCGCCTTACGCTCCCCGGCGAAGTAGCGCGGGGTCTTGAGCAGGCTGTCCAGGACCGAGTAGCGCACCTGGCAGTGGCAGCCGGTCATGACGTTTTCGAGCGCGCTCATGTTGGTGAATATCTCCAGGTTCTGGAAGGTGCGCACCACCCCGGCCCTGGCCCTTATGTGCGGCGGGCTCTGGCTCAGGTCCCGGCCCGAGAGGCTTATGCCGCCCCCGGCCAGGGGCACGACCCCGCTGATGGCGTTCAGCAGGGTGGTCTTGCCCGCGCCGTTGGGCCCGATGATCGAGGTCACGGCCCGGTCCCGGGCCGAGAAGTCGACCTCGTCCAGGGCCAGGACCCCGCCGAAGCGGACCGTGACCCCCCGGCAGTCGAGCAGGCCGTCAGGAGGCATGGTCGTCCTCCCCGGGCCTTGCCCGGCCGCGCAGCCGGACGGCCAGGGACGAGACCCCGCCGGCCAGGCCCCGGGGCAGAAACATCATGCACAAGATGAGTATCGCCCCGTAGATGATGATCTCCACGTTCTCGAACATGCGCAGGAACTCGGGGAGCGCGGTCAGGAAGAAGGCCCCGGTCACCGAGCCCCAGACGCTGGCCATGCCGCCGAGCACGACCATGACCAAGAGCTCGACCGAGAACAAAAATCCGAACGAGGAGGGGGCGATGAAGGTCAGGTAGTGGGCGTACAGGACCCCGGCCGCGCCGGCAAAGGCCGCGGAGAGCACGAAGATGAACAGCTTGTAGCGGGCGATGTCGATGCCCACGGCCTGGGCGGCCTTTTCCGAGGTGTGCAGGGCGCGCAGGGCCCGGCCCAGGCGCGAGCGGATCAGGTTCAGGGACAGGAGGACCACGGCGCACAGGACCGCGGCCGTCAGGTAGTAGTAGGAGCGGTCCGAACTCAAGGTCAGTCCGGCCGCGTTCAGCCTGGGGATGCCGGTGAACCCGGACGGCCCGCCGGTCAGGCCCACGGTCTCGTTGAGGAAGATGTAGACGATGACCCCGAAGCCCAGGGTGGCCATGGCCAGGTAGTTGCCCGAGAGCTTGAGGGTCGGGATGCCGATGACGAAGGCCACCAGCGCGGCCAGGCCGACCCCGGCGAGCATGCCCAGGGCCACGGGCAGGCCCAGGGTCGTGGTCAGGATCGCGGTGGTGTACGCGGCCAGGCCGTAGAACGCGGCGTGGCCCAGGGATATCTGCCCGGCGTAGCCGAGCAGCAGGTTCAGCCCGACCACGGTCATGGCGTTTAGGCAGCACATGATCAGCACGGTCAGGTAGTAGCCGCTGGGCAGCACCCAGGGCGCGAGGCAGAGGGCCGAGAGAAAGGCCCCGGTGAGCAGCAGGTCTTTTTTCAGGCCCTGCATCAGACCCTCTTGGCCTCCCTGGTCCCGAACAGCCCCGAGGGCCTGACGAACAGGAGCAGGAGCAGGATGATGAACGCGAACGCGTCCTTGTAGGCCGAGGACAGGAGCCCGGCCCCGAAGGACTCGAGCACCCCGAGGATGAGCCCCCCGGCCGCGGCCCCGAAGGGGTTGCCCAGGCCGCCCAGGATGCAGGCCGCAAAGCCCTTGAGGCCCAGGATGACCCCGACGTCGAACGAGGTCAGGGTGATGGGCGCGAGGATCGCCCCGCCCACGGCCCCGACCAGGCCCGAGATCATGAACGACAGAAGGACCATGCGCTCCACGCTTATGCCCACCAGGTAGGCGGCCTTTTTGTCCTGGGCGCAGGCGAGCATGCCCTTGCCGTAGATGGTGCCCGAGAAAAAGGCCTTGAGCCCGGAGAGGATGAGCAGGCTGATGGCCAGGACCCAGATGCTCTGGGGCATGACCACGGCGCCGAACAGGGCGATGGGCGCGTCCCCGGAAAAGGGCGGCAGGGCGAAGGTGTCCTTGCCCCAGGCGAGCATGGCCAGGCCGCGGATGAATATGGACACCCCGATGGTGATGATGATCAGGTTGATGATCGAGGCGTCCTTGACCGGCCGGATGGTGAAGCGCTCGATGAGCGCGCCGGCCAGGGTCACCGCGGCCACGGCCAGGACAATGGCCGAGGCCTCGTCCAGGCCCGCAATGCGCATGAAGAACACGCTGAGCATGCCCCCGAGCATGACGAACTCGCCCTGGGCGAAGTTGATGATTCCGGTGGTGTTGAAGATGATGGTGAAGCCCAGGGCGGTGAGGCCGTAGGTGCTTCCCACGGTCAGCCCGGAGATCAGGAATTGGAGCAGGCTGGCGGAGTCCATAGGCCGCTTTCCGTTAAAAACGGCCCGGAGGGGGCCGGTCCCCCTCCGGGCTGCGCGTTCTGTCCCGTGCCCGGGCCGATCAGTCCATTATCTTCCAGTCGCCGTCCTTGATGACGACCATGACAAAGGCGTTCTCGTCCAGGCCGTTGTGGTTCTCGGGCGAGTAGTTGAACACCCCGCCGGTGCCCACGAAGCCCTTGATCTTCTCCAGGTTGTCCCTGATGTCCGCGGGCTTGGCGGACTTGCCCATGTTGATGGCCTCGACGATGAGCTTTATGGAGTCCCAGCCGTGGCCGCCGAAGGTGGACACCGGGGCGTTGTACTTCTCGGTGTACGCTTTGGCGTAGCTCAAAAGCAGGGGCTTTTGCGGGTTGTCGTCCGGGATCTGGTCGGCCACGATGAGCCTGCCCGCCGGGAGCATGATGCCCTCGGCGGCCGGACCGGCCAGCTCGATGAACTTCTTGGAGGCCACGCCGTGGCTCATGTACAGCGGGGTGTCGATGCCGAGCTGGACGCGGTTCCTGGCGACCACCGCGGGCCCGGGGTTGGTGCCCCAGCAGATGATGGCGTCCGCGCCCGCGGCCTTGATCTTGGTCAGTTGGGCGGTCATGTCCGTGTCCTTGGGCCCGTAGACCTCGTCGGCCACGAGGTTGAACCCGTTGGGCGGCAGGAGCTCCTGGAGCACGGCCCGGCCGCTCTGGCCGAAGCCGTTGGACACGGTGATGATGGCGATGTTATTCAGGCCCTTGGCCTTGGCGTCGAGCATGATCCTGGTCACCGCGTGGCGGTCGAGCTGCGGGGTGTTGAAGACCCAGGCATTGACCGGGGTGACGATCTTTTCCGAGGCCGCGCAGGAGACCAGCGGTATCTTGGCCTCCTCGAAGAACTTGATGATCGCCAGGGTGTTGCCCGAGACGCTGGGCCCGGCCACCGCGACCACGCCGTCCTTGTCCAGGAGCTTTTTGGCGGCCAGCACGCACTTGTTCACGTCGGTTTCGTCGTCGTAGATGACGATCTCCAGCTTCTTGCCCAGGACCCCGCCCTTGGCGTTGATCTCCTCCTGGAGCATCTGCATGGTGTTCTTTTCCGGCTCGCCCAGAAAGGAGGCCGGACCCGTGGCCGAGAGCACGGCCCCGATCTTGACGCTTTCGGGCTCAGTTGAGCAGGCCGACACCAGAAAGGCCATGGCCAGAGCGAGAACCAGTCCCTTGAGTTTCATTCCCATCCCCCCTGAAAAGATGTTGACATGCATTGGTGGAAGAACGCCTCCCCCCCCGGAGGCAGCCTCAGTTCAAAGCACAAAAACCCCGGCCGGTCAATGAGCCGCCGCGTTTCTCGGCTATGGAGCAGAGGCCGCCGCGGCCCCCGGCTTCAAGTCCTGCTTGACAGCTTCAGGCGCCCGTCCTGTGCGCGGGGTGTTTTTCGTTTGAAAAACGCTAGCGCCGGGCCGGCTTGTACCGGTAGTAGTTCTCCGGGACCAGCTTGGATATCTCGGCCACCGCGGCGTCGAGCATGTCCCTGATGGCCTTTTCCATGGGCGTGTTCTTGTAGCCGCCCAGGGCCCCGCCCAGGGCCACGTTGCCGGCCAGTCCGCCCAGGGCCCCGCCGAGCTTCCAGTCCGTGGCCCGGCCCTCGACCTTGGTCGAGTTGATGACCCGGGCCCGGCGCACGTCCACGAGCCTGAGGTCCGCGGCTATGTAGGCCTCCTTCTTGCCCCCGGCGATGCCGCCGAGCACGGTGCCCAGGAGCCCGCCGCCGAACCCGCCGCCGATCCCCGAGGCGTCGGGCTCAAAGGCCGTGACCGCGCCCATGAGCATGATGTCCGCGCCCTCCATGGAGCCCTTCTCGGCGCCCTTGCCCTTTTCCACGTACCCGGAGTCCATGAGCGCCAGCTCCTGCTTGATGTCGTCCAGGCCCTGGCCGCGCTCGAGCACGATGAACCGGTTGGAGTTGAACAGGGCCGTGGCCAGCATGTCCGAGAGGCCTTCGCCTATCTCCCCGCCGCACTTGGCGGCCTTGCACTTGAAGTTGGCCACCGCGATCCTGGCCCTGGGGCCGTCGTAGGTCGCGACCTCGTTTACCGTGGGGCCGGAGGACTGCACGCTGACCTTGGTGTCGGCCAGGCCCGGGACGGCCAGGGCCAGGATCAGGGTCAGGGCGGCGCTCGCCATCAAAAGTCTTTTCATGGAATCCTCCGTTGTTGGAGTCAAAACAGGGGGCGCGGGCCCTTGTCGAGGGATGGCCGGGAAAATACGTTCCTTGGCCGGGCGCTGTCAAGGCCGCGCCGGCCCGGGACAGGCGCGCTCAGGCCGAGGCCGGGCCGAACCGGGTTCAGGTCCGGGGCTTTTCGGTCTGGAGGCTTTTGGCCGGGGCCTTTTCGGCCCTGGTCCGTTTTTGGGCCGCCAAGGGCGTCCCGCAGGCCAGGGGCCAGACATCCGCGATCCGCTTCACGGTCTGGACCGCGACCCGCTTGAGCAGCTCCTCGGGGACCTCTTCCAGGTCCTTCTTGTTCTGGGCCGGGATGATCACCCGCTTCATGCCCTGGGCCACGGCGGCCAGGATCTTCTCCTTGATGCCGCCCACGGGCAGGACCCGGCCGCGCAGGGATATCTCCCCGGTCATGGCCACGTCCGCGCACACCGGCCTGCCGGACAGGGCCGAGATGAGCGCGGTGACCAGGGTCACCCCGGCCGAGGGGCCGTCCTTGGGCGTGGCCCCGGCGGGCACGTGGATGTGGATGTCCATCTTCTCGTTGAAGGCCGGGTCGATGCCGTACTTGTCGGCGTGGGCCCGGGCGATGGACAGGGCGGCCTGGGCCGACTCCTTCATCACCTCGCCGAGCTTGCCGGTCAGGATGAGCTTGCCCTTGCCGGGCATGGTGGTCACCTCGACGTGCAGGATCTCCCCGCCCACCGGGGTCCAGGCCAGGCCCACGGCCACTCCGGGCGGCAGGCGGCGCTCCTTTTCCTCGTCCAGGAACTGGGGCGGGCCGAGGTACTCGTGGAGGTTGGCCGCGGTGGCCCTGTAGGGGCCATTTTCGCCCTCGGCCTTTTTGCGGGCCATCTTGCGGCAGACCGAGCCGATCTCGCGCTCCAGGTTCCGCAGGCCGGCCTCGCGGGTGTAGTCGCGGATGATCTTGGAGACCACGCGGTCCGGGATTTCGGCCTCGGACTCGCCGAGGCCGTTGTCCTTGATCTGCCGGGGCAGGAGGTAGCGCCGGGCGATCTTGACCTTTTCCTGCTCGGTGTACCCGGGCAGCCGGATGACCTCCATGCGGTCCAGAAGCGGCCTGGGGATGGTGTCCAGGACGTTGGCCGTGCAGATGAACATGACCTTGGAGAGGTCGAAGGGCACGTTCAGGTAGTGGTCGGTGAACGAGAAGTTCTGTTCCGGGTCCAGGACCTCGAGCAGGGCCGAGGAGGGGTCGCCGCGGAAGTCGGTCCCGAGCTTGTCGATCTCGTCGAGCATGAAGACCGGGTTTCTGGTCGCGCAGAGCTTGACGCCCTGGACGATGCGGCCGGGCATGGACCCGATGTAGGTCCGGCGGTGGCCCCTGATCTCGGCCTCGTCGCGCATGCCGCCCAGGGACACGCGGTGGAACTTGCGGCCCAGGCTGCGGGCGATGGACCGGCCAAGCGAGGTCTTGCCCACGCCGGGCGGGCCCACGAAGCACAGGATGGGCCCCTTCATCTTGGGGTTCAGCTGGCGCACCGAGAGGTACTCCAGGATGCGCTCCTTGACCTTTTGCAGGTCGTAGTGGTCCTCGTCGAGTATCTTGGCCGCGGCCTTGACGTCCAGGCGGTCCCGGGACTGTTTTTTCCAGGGCAGCTCGGTCATCCAGTCCAGGTAGGTGCGGATGACCGTGGCCTCCGAGGACTCGGCGTGCATGGACTCCAGGCGGCCGAGCTGTTTGAGGGCCTCCTTGCGGACCTCCTTGGGCATGCCGGCCTTGTGTATGGCCCGCCTGAGGTCCTCGATCTCCTCGGTCTCGTCCCCGGAGTCGCCCAGCTCGCGCTTGATGGCCTTGAGCTGCTCGCGCAGGAAGAACTCGCGCTGGGCCTTGTCCATGCCCTCCCGGGCCATGGACTGGATCTTGTTCTGCATGGAGGCGACCTCGACCTCCTTGACCAGCTGGGCGCTGACCATCTCCAGGCGCTTGACCGGGTCCACGCATTCCAGGATGGCCTGGGCCTCGGCCACCTTCATGCGCAGGTTGGAGGCGATCAGGTCGGCCAGCCGGCCGGGCTCGTTGACGCTGTTCAAAACGCTCATGATGTCCGCGGAGGAGATGCCGCGCAGGGACAGAATCTTTTCGCTCTGCTCCCTGGAGGCGCGCATCAGGGCCTCCTGCTGGGGGCTGAGCGCCCCGGCCGGCCTTTCGGGCAGGGGCTCTATCTCGGCCAGGTGAAAGGGCTCCTCGCTGACCATGCGCTTGACCCTGGCCCGGGCCAGGCCCTGGACAAGGACCTTGAGCCTGCCGTCGGGCATCTTGAGCATGCGCATGATCATGCCCACGGTGCCCACCTGGTAGACGTCGTCCTTGCCCGGGTCGTCCTTGGCCTCGTCCTTCTGGGTCAGGATCAGGATGTAGCGGTCCCCGCCCAGGGCCGCGTCAACGGCGTGCACGGACTTTTCCCGGCCCACGAACAGGGGCAGGATCATGTAGTTGAAGACCACGATGTCCCGGACCGGCAGGACCGGGATCTGGCCCGGGATGTTGACCTCGCCGCTGGCGAGCAGGTCCAGGCCGTCCTCGCCGGCCGGGGCCTGGGCAGGTCCGGTCTTTCCCTGGCCGACGTTCACCCGGCCCTGGTCCTCGGGCCGGGTCCGGCCGGCGGGCCTGCGGGGCCGTTTGGGCCTTATGGGGGAGTTCTTTTTTTTCTTCATGAACGTCCTTTGTCCTTGGGGCGGTTCCCGAAGTCCGGCGCAGGGCGCGTCCGGCATTGACCCAATAATGCCTTTTCAGTCAAAGGCAAGGCTCGGGCCGCGGCCGGGGTCACCTGCGGATATCGAAATCCGCATAGTCCTCGAACCACTCCACGCGCTTGGCCGCGACCTCCCGGACCCTTGAGTCGGGCGGCCCCTCCCAGAGCAGGGCCTCGAACCTGTCCAGGTCCTTTTTCGGTCCCTGGGCCAGCACGGCCACTGTGCCGTCCGGCAGGTTGCGCACCCAGCCCCTGAGCCCGAGCAGCCGGGCCTGGTCCCTGGTCCAGGCCCGGAAGAACACGCCCTGGACAAGGCCGCTGACAATGGCCTGCAGGCTGTCGGCCATGGCCGCCTCCCTAGAGGAGCCCCCGCTCCTGGAAGCTGAAATGCTCTGTGCCCGCGACCACCAAATGGTCCAGGACGCGCAGGCCCAGGTCCTCGGCGGCGCGGACCATGCGCCGGGTCAGGTCCAGGTCCTCGCGCGAGGGCCTGGGGTCCCCGCCCGGGTGGTTGTGGACCAGGATCACCCCCGAGGCCTGGCGGCTCAGGGCCAGGCCCAGGACCTCCCTGGGATACACGGCCATCTGGTCCACGGTGCCCGCGCCGATCTGCTCCCAGGCGATGACCCGGTTCTTGTTGTCCACCAGCGCGACCCAGAACTCCTCCCTCGGCTTGTTCCCGATCCTGGCCTTGGCCGCTTGGGCGACCGTCTCCGGCCCGCTCAACACCTCGCCCCGCCTGATCGGGGCCTCGGACAGCCGGGCCATGAGCTCGGCCAGAAGCGCCCAGTGGGCCTCAACGGCCGGGCCCAGGCCCTTGATCCCGGCCAGCCTGTCGGCCGGGGCCCGGAACACGCCGGAAAGGTCCTTGAACTCGGCCAAAAGGGCCTTGGCCAGGGGCTTGGTGTCCAGCCTGGGCAAGACCTGGCCCAGGACCATTTCCAGGACCTCGTAGTCGGCCAGGGCCTTGGGGTCCTTGAGGATTCGCTGCCTGAGCCTTTGCCGGTGGCCTGCGTAGTGGGGGTCCTTGGCCATGTCCCTTTGGCGGCTGTTTTTCGGCGGCCGGAATGCCAAAACCGCTCCCGCCGAAAATCAGGATGCCAGTTCTTGGGGTCCGAGGTCAACGGCGGCGGGCCGTCCGGTCCGGGTTCTCCAAGGCGAACAGCCCGGACAGATCGGCCACGAACATCTCCAGGGCCTGTTCCGGGTTGCGCTCCCCGCCCTTGACCGCGGACTCGGCCTCCATGGCCAGGTCCAGGATCCGGGCGATGCGCTTTTGGCCGAGCCGGGTGGCCAGGGCCAGGCCGAGCTTCTTGGCGTAGGGATGCATGCGCACCTTGTGCTCCTCCCCGCAGACGAGCATCCACATGCTGCGGGCCTGGCCGGTCATGTACCGGACCAGGGGGAAGAGCAGGCAGTCCTTGTCCGGCTCGAGGTGGTTGTCCAAAACCCGTTTCCAGGCCCGGGTCCCGCCGCCCCGGGTGAGGGCCTCCATGAACTCGAAGAAATCCATGTCCCCGTGCGGGGGGATGAGCTCGGCGTGGCCGGCCAGGACTCGGCCCGAGTCGCCCGCGGCCAGCTCGATCTTGCCCAGCTCCAGCCTGGCGTGGACCGCGTCCCGGGGCAGGACCCGGCACAGGGCGGCCAGGGCCCCGGGCCCGAGGTCCAGGCCCTTTTGCCCGGCCCAGTCCCTGACGAACCCGGCCAGGCCCGGCTCGTCCAGGCCCGGTGACTTCCAGATGCGGTCGTTCTTTTCGGCAAAGGTCCACATGGGGCGTTTGGTGAGCGCGGCCGGGACCGGGGCCTTGTTCTTGATCCACTCGGCCTCGAGGCAGAAGAAGGCGCAGACGTTCGAGGCCTGGTTGACCGCGGCCCGGCCGATCTTGTCCCAGAGCTCGACCTTGAGGCCGTGGGCCCGGCGCAGGACCAGGGCCTTGGGCTCGTCGAGCAGGCTTTTGACGCACAAATCCTGCCAGAAGGCCTCGGGCAGGTCCTCGTCGCCCCAGAAGACCTTGCGCCGGGCGCCGGAAAGACCGGCCTTTTCGAGCAGGTCCCGGACGCGCATGCGGATGAGCTCCGCGTCCGGGCAGACCAGGAAGTAAAAGCCGGGCCGGGACATGGTCCAAGGCCTCAATAGTTCTCGGACATGCGTTCGGCGAGCCTGCGCACGGCCTGCTCGGTGACCGTGTTGTCCGCGGCGGTCTGCTCGTTGCCGAAGTAGGGCTCGGTCTGGGTGATCTCGCCGGAGTCCCAGAGCAGGGTGTTGTCCACCGCGGACACGATCCTGGCCCTGAAGCGCAGCTCGACCTCGTAGCGCAGGGTCTGCTCCTCGACGCCGTAGACCGCGCTGCCCCGCGAGAACTTGGTCACCTCCAGCTTGACCAGCGCGCTGGCCCGACCCCGGTCCACCCAGCGGATCTGGCCGCGGCGGGTCAGCTCGTCGCGCAGCAGGGAGCGCAGCCTGGGGCCGAGCCAGGTCTCGGTGGTCGGGTTGCCGACCTCGGCGATGAACAGGTCGCGGTGGGCCTGGTCCAGGACCAGGGGCCCCTCGCCCGCCAAGTGGTAGCCGCAGGACAGGCACAGGAGCGCCGCGGCCGCGGCGGCCAGGGTGAGAATCTTGGACCTGTTCATGACCCGTCCTCCATGGCCCGGCCTAGGCGGCCACGATGTTGACCAGCTTGTCCCTGACGATGATGACCTTTTCCACCATTTTGCCCTCCAGGTGCCGGGCCACGTTCTCCAGGTCCATGGCCGCCCGGCGCAGGTCCTGGTCCGGGGCGCCCGAGGCCACCACGGCCTTGCCCCTGACCCTGCCGTTGACCTGGACGATGACCTCGACCTGGTCCGTGGCCAGGGCCGAGGGGTCGTGCTCGGGCCAGGCGGCCTCGGACAGGTGCCCGGCGTGTCCCGAGGCCTCCCAAAGCTCCTCGCAGATGTGCGGGGCCACGGGCGAGAGCACGGTCAGGGCCGTGGCCATGGCCGAGGACAGGACCCGGACGCCCTGGGCCTCGTCCTTGAGTTCGTCCTTGAGCCGGTATATCTCGTTGACCAGCTCCATGACCGCGGCGATGGCCGTGTTGAACTGGAAGCTGTTCTCTATGTCCCTGGTCACCCGGCGCACGGTGTCGTGCTCCTTGCGCCTGAGCTCCCTGGCCTTGGGCCCGAGGTCCCCGGCCGCCGGGGCGCAGGCCGGCACGGGTTCGAGCAGCCCCTCGAACTCCTCGGCCAGGCGCCAGAGCCGGCCCAGGAAGCGGTGCGCGCCCTCGATGCCCTGGTCGCTCCACTCCAGGTCCTTTTCCGGGGGCGAGGCGAAGAGGATGAACAGCCTGGTGGCGTCCGCGCCGTACTTCTCGATCATCGCCCCGGGATCGACCACGTTGCCCTTGGACTTGGACATCTTGGCCCCGTCCTTCAGGACCATGCCCTGGGTGAGCAGGTTGTCGAAGGGCTCGTCGAACTCGAGGTAGCCGAGGTCGCGCAGGGCCTTGGTGAAGAAGCGCGAGTAGAGCAGGTGCAGGATGGCGTGCTCGATGCCCCCGATGTACTGGTCAACGGGCATCCAGTAGGCCAGGGCGACCGGGTCGAAGGCCGCGCTGTCCAGCCGGGAGTCGGTGTACCTGGAGAAGTACCACGAGGACTCCATGAACGTGTCCATGGTGTCGGTCTCGCGCCTGGCCGGGCCCTGGCAGCGGGGGCACTCGGTGTTCACGAACTCGTCGAGCAGGGGCAGGGGCGAGCGGCCGTCCTCGCGCACCCGGGCGTCCTCGGGCAGGACCACGGGCAGGTCCTGTTCCCTGACCGGGACCAGGCCGCACCTCTCGCAGTAGACCACCGGGATGGGCGCGCCCCAGAACCTCTGGCGGGAGATGTTCCAGTCGCGCAGCCGGTAGTTGACCGCTGTCCTGCCCAGGCCCTCGGCCTCCAGGCGCTCGACGATGTCCTTTTTGGCCGCCTGGTTGTCCCGGCCGTCAAAGGGCCCGGAGTTGACCAGCAGGCCCGGGCCGAGATAGGCCTCGGCCATGTCCGCGGGGTCCAGGGTTCGGCCCTGGGCGGCCAGGTCCGGGGGATTGATGACCGCCCTGACCGGCAGGCCGTACTTGGCCGCGAACTCGAAGTCGCGCTGGTCGTGGGCGGGCACGGCCATGACCGCGCCCGTGCCGTAGCCCATGAGCACGAAGTTGGCCACGTATATGGGCATGTCCTCGCCCGTGACCGGGTTCAGGCACCAGGCCCCGGTGAACACGCCCTCCTTTTCCAGGTCCTCGGCCGAGCGTTTGATGCGGTCCATGTTGCTGACCCGGCGCGCGAAGGCCCTGACCTCCGCGGCCCGGGGGCTGTCCTTGATCAGGCGCTCGACCATGGGGTGCTCGGCGGCCAGGCTCATGAACGTGGCCCCGAAAAGGGTGTCCGGCCTGGTGGTGAACACGTCGATGCGCTCGTCTGAGCCCTTGACCATGAACCCGAGCTCCGCGCCCCAGCTCTTTCCGATCCAGTTGCCCTGCATGGCCAGGACGCGCTCCGGCCAGCCTTGGCGCATGTCCTCCAGGCGCTCCAGGAGCTCGTCGGCATAGGCGGTGATGCGCAGAAACCACTGCTCGAGCTGCTTCTGCTCGACCTGATTGCCGCAGCGCCAGCAGCGGCCGTCCTCGACCTGCTCGTTGGCCAGCACGGTCCGGCAGGACCGGCACCAGTTCACGGGCGAGTCCTTGCGGTAGGCCAGGCCCTTTTCCAGGAGCCGGAGGAAGAAGAGCTGCTCCCAGCGGTAGTACTCCTTGTGGCAGGTGGCCAGCTCCCGGCGCCAGTCGTAGGAGTATCCCAGGCGCTTCAATTGGGTGCGCATCTCGTCGATGTTGGCGTAGGTCCAGGCCGCGGGGTGGGTCTTGTTCAGGATGGCGGCGTTCTCCGCGGGCATGCCGAAGGCGTCCCAGCCCATGGGGTGCAGGACGTTGAAGCCGCGCATGCGCTTGTACCGGGCGACCACGTCGCCGATGGAGTAGTTGCGCACGTGGCCCATGTGTATCTTGCCCGAGGGGTAGGGGAACATCTCCAGGACGTAGTACTTGGGCCTCGAGGGCTCGACCTCGACCTCGAAGCAGCCCGTGGCCCGCCAGTTGTCCTGCCATTTTTTCTCTATGAGTTCGGGTTCGTATTTGCCTATGGCCATTCCTGTTTCCTTTAGGGCTGTTGCGTCCCCTTTGGGGCCTGGATGCTCCTCTGGACCCCGAGCCCGCCGGCCTCGACCTCCTTGGCCGCGGCGTCCAGGATGCCGTTTATGAAGTTGCGCGAGTTCTCGTCCCCGAAGCGCTTGGACAGCTCCACGGCCTCGTTGATGGCCGCCTTGAGCGGGATTTCGGTGTGCACGATCTCGAACAGGGCCAGCCTGAGGATGGCCAGCTCGACCCTGGCGATGCGCTCCAGCTTCCAGTTCCGGGACAGGCGCTGGATCAGGGCGTCCATCTCCTCGAGGTGCCCGGCCACGCCCGCGAGCAGCTCCCGGCCGAACCTGAGCGCGGCCTCTGGGCACGGGCCCTGGTCGCGCACGGCCAGCTCAAGGGCCTGCTCCGGGTCCGGGGTCTTGGCAAAGGCCAGGCCGTAGAGGACCTGGAAGGCCAGGGTGCGGCCCTCGCGGCGGGCCCCCTGCCTTTTGCCGGTCTTGGCCGCGGCCGGTTTGCCCATGGGCTATATCTGCTCCAGCACCCGGATGGTCTCGATCAGGGCCTGGGCGGCCTCGACGCCCTTGTTCCCGGCCTTGGACCCGGCCCGCTCGATGGCCTGCTCCAGGGTGTCGCAGGTCAGCACGCCGAAGCCCAGGGGCACGCCGGTCTCCAGGCCGACCATGGCCACGCCCTTGGCGCACTCGCCGGCCACGAACTCGAAGTGCGGGGTGGCCCCGCGGATCACCGCGCCGAGGCACAGGATTCCGTCGTACTTTCCGGACGCGGCCAGCTTCTTGGCCGCCAGGGGCGTCTCAAAGGCCCCGGGCACGCGGACCAGGGTCAGGTCCTTGGGGTCCGCGCCGTGGCGGGTCAGGCAGTCCAGGGCGCCGCTGATCAGCTTGTCCACGATGAAGTCGTTGAAACGGCTCGCTATCAGGGCGAACTTCAGTCCCTTGGCGTCCAGCTTGCCTTCGATTCTGCGCAGCTCCATGCAACTCCTCCGGGCTGGGGTTAGTTCTTGTGGACAGGCTTGAGCTCCAGCAGGTGGCCCATCTTTTCCTTCTTGGTCGTCAGATAGTCTATGTTCGTCTCGCAGGCGCTCATCTCTATGGGCACCCTCTCCACGACCTCCAGGCCGTAGCCCTCCAGGCCGATTATCTTCTTGGGGTTGTTGGTCAGAAGCCTCATCTTGGAGACGCCCATGGCGACCAGTATCTGGGCCCCGGTGCCGTACTCGCGCAGGTCCGGCTGGAACCCGAGCTTCTGGTTGGCCTCGACCGTGTCGTAGCCCTCGTCCTGGAGGTGGTAGGCCTTGATCTTGTTGCCCAGGCCGATGCCTCGGCCCTCCTGGCGCATGTACAGGACCAGGCCCCGGCCGGCCTTGTTTATCTGGCACATGGCCGCGGCCAGCTGGCCGCCGCAGTCGCAGCGCAGGGACCCGAACACGTCGCCGGTCAGGCACTCGCTGTGCACGCGCACCAGGACCGGCTCGTCCGGGGTGATCTGGCCCATGCTCAGGGCGATGTGCGTGCGGCCGTCGACCTCGGAGCGGAAGGCAGTGGCCTTGAAGTGGCCGTGGCGCGTGGGCAGGTCGGCCTCGGATATCTTGGAGACCAGGGAGTCCCCGAACCTCAGGCGGTAGTTGATCAGGTCGGCCACCGAGCAGATCTTCAGGCCGTGCTTTTGGGCAAAGGGCTTGAGGTCGTCCATGCGGGCCATGTTGCCGTCCTCGCGCATGATCTCGCAGATGACCCCGGCCGGCTTGAGCCCGGCCAGCCTGGCCAGGTCCACGCTGCCCTCGGTCTGGCCGGCCCGGACCAGGACCCCGCCGTCCATGGCCCGCAGCGGGAACACGTGGCCCGGGGTGACGATGTCCTCGGCCTGGGTCTTGTCGTCCACCGCGGTGAGCACGGTGTGCGCCCGGTCAAAGGCCGAGATGCCCGTGGTCACGCCCTCGCGGGCCTCGATGGAGACCGTGAAGTTGGTGTGGAACTTGGACTTGTTGGCCGAGGACATGAGCGGCAGGCGCAGGCGGTCGATCAGGGCCCCGGACATGGCCAGGCAGATGAGCCCCCGGCCGTGGGTGGCCATGAAGTTGATGGCCGCGGGCGTGGTCTTTTCCGCGGCCACGACCAGGTCGCCCTCGTTCTCCCGGTCCTCGTCGTCGACCATGATCACCATCCGGCCCTGGCGGATGTCCTCGATGGCCTCCTCTATCCTGCAAAGCGACATGGCTTTTCCTTGTCTTGCCCCGGCCCCTGCGCAGGGCAGTGGTTTTTGAACCCCATTTTCTACCCCAAAAACGCGGTTTGGGGAAAGGGGCAATTTTCTTCGATAAATAATTAAATATTACAGTATGATATATCCTCAAGGGCCGGGGTCCGCCGCCCGGCTCCCGGGCCCTTTGGCCTTGCTCACTGAATACGCCCGGTCGGGTTGAAGTCAAGTGCCCGGTGTGACAATATCTTTGGCCAAAGACGCCCGGGCGTGGGGGGAAGTATGAACGCGTTGCGCTTCAGGCCGCTGGTTTCCGTGGCCGCACCCGGCCGCTTGATAGCCGGACCCGCCTTGTGCTAGCCCCTGGGGGACGATTTTCAGGGCCCGGCCGCGCGGCCGGGCCCCAATCCGGATTTCGTCCGAGGCGGACATGGAGTTAGAGACCCGCGGCAGCCGGGTGCTGGTCACCGGCGGGGCCGGTTTCATAGGCTCGCACCTGGTGGGGCTCCTGGTGGACAGGGGGCTTTCGGTCAGGGTCCTGGACCTGCCCGGGGCCTGCGTGGACCACCTGCCCAAGAAGGGCGTGGAGTTCGCGGCCGGGGACCTGAGGGACCCGGACTTCGTGCGCCGGGCGGCCCGGGGCTGCGACGTGGTCCTGCACCTGGCCGCGAACCCCAACCTGTGGGCCAGGGACCCCAGGGTCTTCGAGCAGGTCAATCACCAGGGCGCGCGCAATGTCCTGGCCGCGGCCCTGGAGGCCGGGGCGGCCAAGGTCGTGCACGTGTCCACCGAGTCCATTTTGACCTCGCAGCAGGGCCGCGAAACCATCGACGACCGGACCCATACCGGGCTCAAGGACCAGCTCGGCCCCTACTGCCGCAGCAAGTGGCTGGCCGAGGAGGCGGCCGGGGAGTTCGCCGCCAGGGGCCTGGCCGTGTCCATAGCCAGCCCGACCGTGCCCGTGGGCCCGGGCGACGTGCACCTGGGCCCGCTGACGCGCATGATCCGGGCTTTTTCCAGGGGCCGGATCAGGGCCTATCTCGATGCGGACATCAACCTCATAGACGTGCGCGACGCGGCCCTTGGCGTCTTGGCCTGCGCCGAGAGGGGCGAGCCGGGCAGGCGCTATCTCCTGGCCGGGGAGAACTGGTCCCTGCCGGACATCTTCAGGGAGCTCGCCAGGCTCACCGGCCGGCCCGCGCCGACCAGGCGCGCGCCCTACGCATTGGCCCTGGCCTTTGCCTGGCTGGAGCAGGCCGTGTGCAGGCTCAGCGGGGGCACGCCCATGGCCACGGTCACCGGGGTCAGGCTGACCAGACGCAATTTCCGTTTTGACGGCCGGGCCTCGCTCAAGGCCCTGGGCCTGGTCCCGCGGCCCTGCGCCCCGGCCCTGGCCGAGACCGTGGACTGGCTCAGGGCCCGGGGCCTGGCGTGAGCCGATTGCTGAGGTTCAGGGTCCTGGCCCGCCTGGCCCGGCTGGTCAGCGACCACCCCTGGCCGGTCCTGGTCCTGGGCCTGGTCCTGGTTTTGGCCTGCGTCTGGCTGGCCGCGACCAGGCTGGTCTATCTGGGCGATCGCAACGACCTGCTTAGCCCGGACCTGGACTGGAACAGGCGCAACCTGGAGCGGCTGAAGAACTTTCCGGGCGACGACGACCTGTTGGCCGTGGTCGAGCGGCCCCAGGGCCCGGACGGCGCGGCCAGGGCCGAGCGCTTTGTGGACGCCCTGGTCCGGGAGATCGAGGCCGACAAGACCTCTTTCAGGGCCGCGTTTTCCGGGTTCGACAGCGCCCGATCCTCGGCCGCGCTGATCAGGCTTTTGCCCCTGCCCGAGTTCAAGGCCCGGCTCAGGGAGCTTGCGGACGCGGCCCCGCTGCTCGCGGCCCAGGGCCCGGCCGGGTTCGTCCGGGCCCTGGCCCGGAGGTTCGAGGCCCCGGCCGGGTCCGGCGCCGGCCTTGAGCAGGCCGAGGCCGGGCTGGCCAGGCTGTCCGCGTTCTTCGACCGCCTGGCCCGGTTCATGTCCGGGGGCCCCGACCCCTTCGAGATCCTCGGCCCGGGCCGGGGCCGCAGGTACTTCACCAGCCGTTCCGGGGACCTGTTCTTCGTCCACATCGAGCCCCAGACCTCGGACGAGGTGGACAAGCTCGGACCGGCCGTTGCCGCGGCCAGGCGGGCACTTGAGGCCGCGGGCCGGGCCGAGCCCGGGGTCCGGGCCGGGCTGACCGGGGTCCCGGTCATCGAGGCCGACGAGACCGCGGTCGTGGTCTCGGACTCCACCCTGTGCTCCCTGCTCGCGGTGGCCGGGGTGGCCCTGCTCCTGATCCTGGCCTTTCACGGCTGGCGCATGCCCCTTCTGGCGGTCCTGGCCCTGCTCTTTCCCCTGGCCTGGACCTTCGGGTTCCTGACCCTGGCCATCGGCCACCTCCAGGTCCTGTCCGTGGTCTTCACGGTCATCCTCCTGGGCATGGGCATCGACTTCGGCATCCACCTGATGAGCCGCTTCGAGATGGTTAGGCGCGACTACGGGGACGGGCCCGAGGGCTTCGCCCTGGCCATGACCGACACCATGCAGACCACCGGACCGGGCCTGGTCACCGGGGCGGTGACCACGGCCGCGGCCTTCGGGACCACGGCCTTCACCGGGTTCAGGGGCATCGCCGAGATGGGGCTGATCGCGGGCGCGGGCATCCTGCTCTGCCTTGCGGCCATGCTCACGGTCTTTCCGGCCCTGCTCAGGATTTTTTTGCCCCGCTCGGGCCAGGTCGCGGCCCTGGAGCGCAGGCTGGTCAACATGCACGGCCTGGGCCTGGTCTCGGCCCTGGCCAGAAGGCCCCGGGCCACCGTGTGGGTCGCGGCCGGGCTGGTCCTGGTCTCGTCTCTGTCCTTCGGCGCGCTCAAGTACGACTACAACCTCCAGAACCTGCTGCCCCGGGGGGTGGAGTCCGTGACCTGGCTGAACAGGCTGCTCTCCGGGGGCGAGAACGTCTGGTTCTGCGCCTCGGTGGCCAAGGACCCGGCCGAGGCCCGCGCCCGGACCCTGAGGTTCAGGGACCTGCCCTCGGTGGCCGCGGTGCGCGGGGCCGGGCTGCTCTTTCCGGAGGACGAGGAGCGCAAGATTAAGGCCCTGCGCAGGACACGGGCCGAAATCTCCGCGGCCGCCCCTGCCCGGGCCCTGGTCCCGGACTCGGCCCGCGGCCTTGACCGGGCCCTGGCGGACCTGAACCGGGCCGTGGAGGCGCGCCTGAAGCGCAGCGACCTGGGCCTGCCGGTCAGGGTCGAGGCGGCCATGGAGGAGCTTTTGCAGGCCGTGGGCCGGGCGGGCATGGCCCTGTCCGAGGCCGGGGACCGGCAGGCCGGGAGGTATTCGCAGTTAAAGGTTTTGTTCAAGGCCGCCAGCCGGGCCGGGCAGGAGCGCCTGGACCAGGCCCTGGACACCGGGCCCCTTTGCCCCCGGGACCTGCCGCCCGGGCTGCGGCGTCTGGCCGCGGGCCCTGACGGCTCGCTCCAGGTCATGGTCTTTCCCCGGAGCGACGTGTACCGGCCCGAGGCCCTGGCGGAGTTCGTGGGCCAGGCGCGCTCCGTGGACCCGGCCGTGGTCGGCCCGGCGATCCAGGTCTTCGAGTCCACCAGGCTCATGACCCGAAGCTACTGGAGGGCCGGGCTGTACGCCCTGGCCGCGGTGTTCGCCCTGCTGCTCGTGGACTTCAGGTCCCTGGGGGACGCGCTGTTCTGCCTCATCCCGGTCAGCGCGGGCTTCGCGCTTCTGTTCGGGGTCATGTTTCTGTTCGGGGTCGATCTGAACCCGGCCAACATCATCATCCTGCCCCTGATGTTCGGCATCGGCGTGGACAACGGGGTGCACATGGCCCACCGCTTTTGCCAGGCCCCGGACGACGACCCGCCGGGCCTGGCCGCGGGCACGGGCAAGGGCGTCCTG
Source organism: Desulfovibrionaceae bacterium (assembly GCA_016932995.1). Lineage (GTDB taxonomy): Bacteria > Desulfobacterota > Desulfovibrionia > Desulfovibrionales > Desulfovibrionaceae > JAFGBU01. Next base: position 58,894 of record JAFGBU010000020.1, on the reverse strand, counting down.
CTCACCAGCCTGACCACCATCCTGGGCTTCGCCCTGATGATGACCGCCCGGCACCGGGGCATCTTCAGCCTGGGGTTCGTGCTCGCCGCGGGCATGTCCCTGACCCTGGCCGCCTGCCTGACGCTCGCGCCCGCGGTCCTGGCCCTGCGCAGGGCCGGGCGGCGGCGCTAGAAGCCGTGCTTGGCCAGGAACTCGCGCGACATGCCCGGTCCGGAGCCCTCGGCCAGGCGTTCGGCCCAGGGCCCGAGCATGCGTTGGACATAGCGGCCGATGAGGTCGGTCTCCATGTTCGCCTCGTACCCGGGCCGCCACTCGGAGATGGTCGTCTCCTTCTGGGTGGCCGGGATGATGTTCACGCTCAGCCAGTCCTCGCCGCACAGGTTCACGGTCAGGCTGACCCCGTCCAGGGCCACCGAGCCCTTTTGGATGACCAGGTTGGAGAACTCCTTGGGAAAGGTCAGCTTGAAGACCTTGGACTGGCCGGCCGGCTTGACCCCCGAGACCACGGCCAGGCAGTCCACGTGGCCGCTGACCAGGTGCCCGCCCAGGCGGTCGCCCGCGGCCAGGGCCCGCTCCAGGTTGACCTGGGAGCCGGGCTTGAGCCGGTCCAGGTTGGTCACGTCCAGGGTCTCCCGGCTGGCGTAGGCGGTGAAGGTCTGCCCGCCGAAGGTCTCCACGGTCAGGCAGACCCCGTTCACGGCCACGGACTCGCCCTTGCGGATGTCGGCCGCGTCGAACAGGGTCCTGATCCTGAACCTGGTTTCCGCGCCGCCGTCCACGGCCTCGACCCTGCCCTTGCCCTGCACCAGTCCGGTGAACATGTCCGCCTCCGCTTGGCTTGTCTTGTTGTTGCCGCGCCGCGCCTTGGCGCGAATCAAAGGCCCTGGGGCCGTTCCTGGGGCCTGAGGGTCAGCTTGAGGTCTTGGCCCATGGGCTCGACCAGGCCGATGCGAAAGCCCAGGGCCTGGTCCATGGACATGGCCCGGCCGCCGGAAAAAAGCGGTCTGGCGTCGTCGCGGCCGAGCACGCGCGGCGAGAGGTAGAGCACGAACTCGTCCACCAGGCCCTGGTCGGCCAGGCTCATGGCCAGCCGGCCGCCGCCCTCGCACACGGCGTGCCAGCAGCCGCACTCGGCCCTCAGCCTCTCGAAGCCCGGGCAGAATTTCAGGCCGCCGTTCTCGTCGGGCAGGCCCCAGACGCGCGCGCCGACCTCGCGCAGGGCCTGGGCCGGGTCCGACTTGGCCGCCTGGAGCGAGGTCCAGAACACGGTCTGGCCCGGCCGCTTTCGGAGCAGGTTCAGGTCCTCGCCCGGCGCGGGCAGGCGGCGGGTGACCACCACGGCCAGGGGCTGGCCGGCCCCGGGCCCCCGGCCCTCGAGGCGGCAGGTCAGGGAGGGGTTGTCCCGGCGCAGGGTGTCCCCGCCCACGAGCACGGCCCCGACGCGCGCCCTGAGCCGGTGCACGTCCTCAAAGGACTGCGCGCAGGACACGGCCTCTCTTTTGCCCTGGCGGGTGGCGATCCGGCCGTCCAGGGTCGAGGCCATCTTCAGGATGTTGAAGGTCCTGGCGCTGTCCTTGAACAGTTTGAAGTCCGCGATCAGGTCCAGGCAGTCGCGTTCAAGTATCCCGCGGACCACCTCGACGCCCCCGGCCTCAAGGCGCTCAGCCCCGCCCCCGGCCACGTCCGGGTTGGGGTCCCTGGTCCCGATCAGGACCCTCTTTATCCCGGCCGCGAGGATGGCCTCGGTGCACGGCGGGGTCTTGCCCTGGTGGTTGCAGGGCTCGAGCGTGACGTACATCTCGCAGCCCGCGGGGTCCAGGCCCCTGTCCCGGGCTTGGGCCAGGCACTCGCGCTCGGCGTGGGGGCCGCCGTACTTTCGGTGCCAGCCCTCGGCCAGGACCAGGCCGTCCTTGACCAGCAGGGCCCCGACGCAGGGATTGGGCGCGGCCGGGCCCCGGCCGCGCAGGGCCAGGGCCACCGCCCGGGCCATGAGCCGCTCCTCAGGCCTTGAAGTCTCCGTCAAGGAGAGCAAAATCAACCCCCGCTTCCCTGAGCATCTTTTCGGCCAGCTCGTCCGGGTACCGCTCGGCGAAGCGGATGGCCCGGACCTGGCAGTTGATGAGCATCTTGGTGCAGATGAGGCACGGCTGGGTGGTGCAGTACAACTCGGTGTCCTTCATGGACACGCCGTGCACCGCGCACTGGATGATGACGTTCTGCTCCGCGTGCAGGCCCCGGCAGAGCTCGTGCCGCTCGCCCGAGGGCACGCCCATGATCTCCCGGATGCAGCCGACCTCCTCGCAGTGGGGCACGCCCGCGGGCGGGCCGTTGTAGCCCGTGGCCAGGATGCGCTTGTCGCGCACGGCCACCGCCCCGACCTTGCGGCGCAGGCAGGTCGAGCGCTCGGCCACCAGGTGGGCGATGCGCATGAAGTATACGGGCCAGGGCAGGCGTTCGCTCATCTCCGATACCTTGGGCCGCCGGGCCGGGCCTACCAGGCGAACAGGGGGAATTCGCGGGCGAACTCCTCTATCTCCTGGCGGATTTCGGCCAGCACGGTCTCGTTGTCCACATGCTCCAGGGCCGCGCTGATGGCCTCGGCGACCACGATCATGTCCTCCTCGATCATGCCCCGGGTGGTCAGGGCCGGGGTGCCCAGGCGGATGCCCGAGGTCACGAAGGGCGACAGGGTCTCGAAGGGGATGGTGTTCTTGTTGACCGTGATCCCGGCCTTGTCCAGGGCGATCTGGGCGTCCTTGCCGGTCAGGCCCTTGCTGGTCAGGTCGACCATCATCAGGTGGTTGTCCGTGCCGCCCGAGACCAGCCTGAACCCGGCGTCCTGCAGGGCCCCGGCCAGGGTCTTGGCGTTCTTGACCACCTGGCTCTGGTACTCGACGAACCCGGGCTCCAGGGCCTCGCCCAGGGCCACGGCCTTGGAGGCGATGATGTGCATGAGCGGGCCGCCCTGGATCCCGGGGAAGACCTGGGAGTTGAGGACCTTTTCCTGGTCCTCTGAGGACAGGATCATGCCCCCCCTTGGGCCGCGCAGGGTCTTGTGCGTGGTCGTGGTGGTGAAGTGGGCGTGCTCGATGCACGAGGGGTGCTCGCCGGTGGCGATGAGCCCGGCGATGTGGGCCATGTCCACCACCAGCAGGGCCCCGACCTCGTCGGCGATGTCCCGGAAGCGTTTGAAATCGATGATCCTGGGGTAGGCGCTGGCCCCGGCCATGATGATTTTGGGCCGGTGCTCTCTGGCCAGGTTCAGGACCTGGTCGTAGTCGATGGTCTCGGTCTCCCGATCCACGCCGTAGAATACGGCGTGGTACAGCCGGCCCGAGAAGTTCACCGGGCTGCCGTGGGTCAGGTGGCCGCCGTGGGACAGGTCCATGCCCATGACCGTATCCCCGGGCTTGCAGACCGCGAAGTACACGGCCATGTTGGCCTGGGACCCGGAATGGGGCTGGACGTTGGCGTAGCCGGCCCCGAAGAGCTCCTTGGCCCGGTCCCGGGCCAGGTTCTCGGCCTGGTCCACGAACTCGCAGCCCCCGTAGTAGCGTTTTCCCGGATAGCCCTCGGCGTACTTGTGGGTCATGACGCAGGCCATGGCCTGGCGCACGGCCGTGGAGGTGAAGTTCTCGCTGGCGATGAGCTCCAGGTTGCTGACCTGGCGGTTGACCTCGCTGATGATGGCCGAGGCCACCTCCGGGTCCTGGATCATGAGCTCTTCCATGGCGCTGTCCTTGTTCTAGTCCGTGAATCTCTTGAAGAGCACGCAGGCGTTGGCCCCGCCGAAGCCGAAGGAGTTGGACAGCACGTAGTTCACGCGCGCCTGCCTGGCCTGGCCCGGGACGTAGTCCAGGTCGCACTCCTCGCCGGGGTGTTCGAGGTTGACGGTCGGCGGGATCAATTCCCGGACAAGGGTCAGGACGCTGAAGGCCGCCTCCACGCCCCCGGCCGCGCCGAGCAGGTGGCCGGTCATGGACTTGTTCGCGGTTATGCTCAGCTTGCGGGCGTGCCCGCCGAAGACCGTCTTGATGGCCCGGGTCTCGCAGAGGTCGTTCAGCATGGTCGAGGTGCCGTGGGCGTTGATGTGGTCCACGTCCGCTGGCTCGACCCCGGCCTCGCGCAGGGCGCTGTGCATGGCCAGGGCCATGCCCGCGCCGTCCTCGGGCGGGGCGGTCATGTGATAGGCGTCGGCCGAGGCCCCGAAGCCCGCGATCTCGGCCAGTATCTCGGCTCCCCGGGCCCGGGCGTGGTCCAGGGACTCGATCAGGATCAGGCCGCAGCCCTCGCCGATGACAAAGCCGTCGCGGTCCCGGTCAAAGGGCCGCGAGGCCCGCTCGGGCTCGTCGTTGCGCGTGGACAGCGCCTTCATGGCCGTGAACCCGGCCACGGCCAGGGGCGTGATGGTCGACTCGGCGCCCCCGCAGATCATGACCTCGGCCCGGTCGAGCAGGATGTCCGTGTACGCGCAGCCGATGGCGTGGGTGCCCGAGGCGCAGGCCGTGGTCGTGCACATGTTCGGGCCCATGGCCCTGGCCGCTATGGCCACCTGGCCCGAGGCCATGTTGCCGATGAGCACCGGGATGAAGAACGGCGAGATGCGTCTCGGTCCGGCCTCCAGGAGCTTGGAGTGGTAGGTCTCGATGGTCTCCAGGCCGCCCAGGCCCACGCCGATGATCACCCCGACCCTCGGATCCGGCTCCTCGGGCGGGGTCCAGCCCGAGTGCTCGGCGAGCATCTTCAGGCAGGCCACGGCGTACTGGGTGAACTTGTCCATGCGCTTGGCCTGCTTGTGGGGCATGAAGGCCAGGGGGTCGAAGCCCTTGACCTGGCCGGCTATCCTGGACTCGAAGTCCGTGGTGTCGAAGCTGGTTATGGGTCCGATGCCGGATCTGCCGGCCACCAGGCCGCTCCAGCTCGTCTCCAGGTCGTTGCCCAGCGGGGTGATGGCTGAAAGGCCGGTGACCACGACCCTTGTTTGTTTCTTTACCGGCATGTCCGCTTGTCTGGCTTTGGTGTTGTTTTTCGGTCCCGGTCCCCTGCGGGCCGGCGGCCTACTGCTGTTTCTGGATGTAGTCCACCGCGTCCTGGACCTTGAGTATCTTCTGGGCCTGTTCGTCGTCGATCTCGATGTCGAACTCCTCCTCCATGGCCATTATCAGCTCGGTCAGGTCCAGGGAGTCGGCCCCCAGATCCTCGACAAAGGAGGCCTCGGGCTTGACCTCGTCAGCGGACACGCCAAGCTGATCCACTATGATTTCTTTTACTTTTTCGGCTACGGTCATTTTTTTCCTCCAAGGAGATTGTTTTACATGTACATTCCGCCGTTGACCGCCAGGACCTGGCCGGTGATGTATCCGGCCCTGTCCCCGGCCAGGAAGCAGACCGCTTCGGCCACGTCCTCGGGCGTCCCTGGCCGGCCGAGCGGGATGGTCTCGAGCATCTGGTCCCTGATCTTTTCCGGGAGCGCGGCGGTCATGTCGGTCTGGATGAAGCCCGGGGCCACCGCGTTCACCGTGACCCCCCTGGCGGCCAGCTCCCTGGCCGCGGACTTGGTCAGTCCGATGAGCCCGGCCTTGGCCGAGACGTAGTTGGCCTGGCCCGCGTTGCCCATCTGGCCGACGACCGAGGAGATGTTGATGATTCGGCCCCGGCGCTGCTTGGCCATTATCCTGGCCGCCTCCCTGAGGCAGGCGAAGGCCCCGCCGAGGTTGACCCTAAGGACCAGGTCCCAGTCCTCGTCCTTCATGCGCATGATCAGGCCGTCCCTGGTGACCCCGGCGTTGTTCACCAGGACCTCGAGCTGGACCTGGTCCTTGATCTGGTCCTTGAAGAACGCGGCCACGGCCCCGCGGTCCGCGGAGTCGAGCCTGAAGGCCCGGGCCCGGCCGCCGGCCGCAGCGATCTCCCGGCAGACCTCCTCGGCCTGCTCCGGGCGGCTGACATAGGTCAGAAGGACCAGGAATCCGTCCCTGGCCAGGGCCCTGCACACGGCCCGGCCGATGCCCCTGGACCCCCCGGTGACCAGGGCCGCTCTCTCGGTTGTGCTCATGGATTTCATCCCTTTGGTGCGCCTGCCTGGCGGTCAGGTCCAGATATACTAATTGATGCCGGACTGCAAATTCGGAAGCGCTCGGGGCGGCGGTTGCGCGGCCGGGGCTAGAAGCGGATGAGCGCCGCGCCCCAGGTGAATCCGCCGCCGAAGGTGGTCACCAGGACCAGGTCGCCGTCCTTGATGAACCCGGTCTGCCTGGCCTCGGTAAGGGCCAGGGGCACCGAGGCGGCCGAGGTGTTGCCGTAGCGGTCCACGTTGACGAAGACCTTTTCCGGGGGGATGTCCAGCTTCCTGCCCACGGCCTCGATGATCCGCAGGTTGGCCTGGTGCGGCAGGAGCACGTCCAGGTCGTCCTTGTGGACCCGGTTTCTGGCCAGCAGGTCCTGGCTGATGGCGGTCATGTTCCTGACCGCGTGCTTGTAGACCTCGCGGCCCATCATCTGGGCGAAGAACTCCTCGCCGACCCTGTCGCCGAGCCTGTACGGGGCCGCGGACCCGCCGCCCTTGACCGAGAGCAGGTCGCCGAGGCTGCCGTCAGAGGCCAGGAGCAGGTCGATTATCCGGCCCCCGGCCAGGCCCGGGGCGTCGGCCGTGAGCACCGCGGCCCCGGCCCCGTCCCCGAACAGGACGCAGGTCGAGCGGTCCTCCCAGTTGGTCCTGGAGGTCAGTATCTCCGAGGCGCAGACCAGGACGCGGCTTTCGGGGTGCAGGGCGATGAGCCCCCTGGCCACCTCCACCGAGTACAGAAAGCCCGAGCAGGCCGCGGACACGTCCAGGGCGACCCTGTTCTTGAGGCCCAGCTTGTGCTCCAGGACGCAGGCCGCCGAGGGGATGACGTAGTCCGCGGAAAAGGTGCCGACCACGATGTGGGTCAAGTCCTCGGCCGCCATGCCGGCCTGGTCCAGGGCCTGACCGGCCGCGGCCAGGGCCAGCTCGGAGCAGGTCTCACTGGCGTTGGCCACGCACCGGGTGCGGATCCCGGTCCTGGTCACGATCCACTCGTCCGAGGTCTCGACCAGTTTTTCGAGGTCCGCGTTGCTGACCACCTTTTTCGGGACCTTGAGCCCCAGGCCGCGTATGATGCACTGTGCTTTCATGTCCTGATCATCGGTCTCAAAGACGTCCGGCGCAAGGCCTAGACCTTGACCCTGCGGCCGGCCTCGGCCAGCTCGCTGTGGGCCATGAGCACCTCGGTCATGTGCTTGTGGGTCTTGCTGGACACGAATGTCGAGGCCATGCCTATGGCGTTGGTCATGGCCTTGGAGTTGCTCGCGCCGTGACAGACGATGACGATGCCGTTGAGGCCCAACAGCGGCGCCCCGCCGTACTCGGCGTAGTCCATGATCGCGGCGAAGCGGCTCAGCGCGGGCATGGACAGCATGGCCCCGAGCTTGGAGCTCAGGTTGCGCCTGAGCTCGGCCTTGAGCACGTTGCCGAAGGACTTGGCCATGCCCTCGGAGAGCTTGAGCACGACGTTGCCCACGAACCCGTCGCAGACGATCACGTCGACCTCGCCGGTGAAGATGTCCCGGCCCTCGACGTTGCCGATGAAGTTCAGCGACGAGCGCCTCAGGAAATCAAAGGCCTCCTTGACCACCAGGTTGCCCTTGCCCTCCTCCTCGCCGATGGACAGCAGGCCGACCTTGGGATTGGGCACCCCGAGCACGTCCTTGGCCAGGGCGTCGGCCATGATCGCGAACTGGAAGAGGTGCGAGGGCTTGGAGTCCACGTTCGCCCCGACGTCTATGACCACGATGGGGTTCTTTTCCGTGGGCATGACCCCGGCCAGGCCCGGGCGCTGGACGCCCTTGATCCGGCCCAGGGTGAACATGCCGCAGGCCACGGTGGCCCCGGAGTTCCCGGCGCTGACCACGCCGTCGGCCGCGCCGGCCTGGACCAGGTTGCAGGCCACCTGGATGGACGAGTCCTTCTTGCGCCGCAGGGCCTCGGAGGGCTTTTCGTTCATGCCCACGACCTGGGAGGCGTGGACCACCTCCAGGTCCGCGCCGGCCGGGGCGCACCTGGCCAGCTCCGCGCGGACCTGGGTTTCGTCCCCGACCAGGACCGCGCAGAGCCCGCGCTTGACGGCGTCCACCGCGGCCGGGACTATGACCCTGGGGCCGAAGTCGCCGCCCATGGCGTCAACGGCGATGACCGGGGTCTTAGCCATCTTCGCGTTCGGTGACCTGGCGTCCCTTGTATGATCCGCAGACCGGGCAGGCCCTGTGGGGCAGGGTCGGCTCGCCGCATTCGCAGTAGATCACGTTCGGCGTCTGGACCTGGTCGTGCGACCGGCGCATGCCCTTTCTGGATCTCGAGGTTCTCTTCTTGGGTAAGGCCATGATGACTTCCTTGGGATGAAGTTGTTGTCGGTTGTCGGCTGTCCGGGCCGTTAGGATAGCTTCAGTTTACGCAATGCCGCAAGCCTTGGATCGCCCTTTTCGGTCTTGCAGGAGCAGACCTCGGTGTTGAGGTTTTTCCCGCATCCCGGGCACAGTCCCCGGCACGATTCCGAGCACAGGGGCTTGACCGGCAGGGCGAGCACGAACTGCTCCCAGAGCACGGCCCCGATGTTCAGCTCCAGTGCGCCGCCCTGCTCGCGCAGCCTGGCCTCGCCCGGGCCGTCCTGGTCCCCGCGGCCCTCGAAGCCCGTAAACTCGGCCTTGACCGGCTGCTCAAAGGGCTCGGCGCAGCGGTCGCAGGGCACGAGCGCCAGGCCCGAGAGCCTGCCGCTGACCAGCACCCCGTCGCCCTGGGGCCTTATCAGGACCGAGGCCTCAAGGGGCCCGGCCAGGGAGCAGGACAGGTCGAAGGCCTTGAGGGCCTTGGTCCAGAACCCCTGGTCAGAAAAAGAAAATTCCCGGCCCTCGGCCGGGAGGTCCCCAACGGCAATCCACAGATCGGACATGTGCTTCCCTGGCCTGTCTTGCCTTGCGCGACAGCCGAATTCTCGTATATTGTATTATTTCGGCTTGTCAAGGGAAATGCGCTTGCCTTTTGCCGGGCAAAGGGCTAAGTAGCCCGTCTGCGCTCCGGCACGCCGGGCGTCCTGAACGTCCAGAGATCGAATTCGGAGGAAGGAAATGTCCCAGGTATGCGACATATGCGGCAAGGGTCCGCAGTCCGGAAACAACGTCAGCCACGCCAACAACAAGACCAAGCGCCGCTTCCTGCCCAATCTCCAGAAGGTCAGGATGCAGTTCCCCAGCGGCGAGGTCCGCCAGATCAGGGCCTGCACCCGCTGCATCCGCTCGGGCAAGGTGGTCAAGCCCCGGGCCGAGGCCAAGGCCGAGTAGCCCTTTTTCTTTGGTTGACAAAAAAGGCCCCGGCTCTTTCGAGCCGGGGCCTTTTTTGTTCCGGGGTCCGGGCTAGAGGTCCGCGGCCCTTTTCAGCCGGCCCAGGGTCTGGTCCCGGCCCAGGGCCTCCATGGTCTCGAACAGCCCGGGGCTCTCGGCCGCGCCGCTGATCGCCACCCTGACCGGCTGGGCCAGGGCCTTGAACTTGAGGCCCCGGCGGTCCAAAAACGACTTGGCGGCCTGTTCCAGGGCCTGCCGGGAGAACCCGGCCGCCTCTTCCAGGGCCGCGGCGAACTCCCGGATCAGGGCCTTGGCCTGTGGGTCGAGGAACCTGTCCACCGCCTTTTGGTCGTAGGCCAGGGACCGGGCGTCGGCCACGAAGAAGCCGGCCTTGTCCGCCATCTCGACCATGGTCTTGGCCCTGGGTTTCAGCAGGGGCACGACCCGGGCCAGGTCCTCGGCCCGGCCCGCCCCGGGGGTCCGCCTGTTGACGAACTCGGCCAGCAGCCCGGCCAGCCGGGCCTGGTCCCCGGCCTGGATGTACTGGCTGTTCAGCCAGTCCAGCTTCTTAAGGTCGAAGACCGCCGCGGACGAGCCCAGGTTGTCCACGCTGAACAGCTCGACCAGCTCCTGGCGGGAGAAAATTTCCTTGTCCCCGCAGGACCAGCCCAGCCGGGCCAGGTAGTTGACCAGGGCCTCGGGCAGATAGCCCAGCCTCTCGTACTCCATGACCGAGAGCGCGCCGTGGCGCTTGGAGAGCTTTTTCTTGTCCGGGCCGAGGATCATGGGCACGTGGCCGAAGGCGGGCTCGGGCCAGCCCATGGCCCGGTAGATGGTGATCTGCCTGGGGGTGTTGTTGACGTGGTCGTCGCCCCGGAGCACGTGGCTCACGCCCATGTCGTGGTCGTCCACGACCACGGCCAGGTTGTAGGTGGGCGTGCCGTCGGAGCGGCGCAGGACCATGTCGTCCAGCTCCTGGTTGTCCACGACGATGGGCCCCTTGACCAGGTCCTGGTAGCTCGTGGACCCGGACAGCGGGGTCTTCAGGCGCACCGCCCGGCCGGGTCCGGGCCCCAGGCCCTTTTCCCGGCAGGTCCCGTCGTACTTGGGCTTGAGGCCGCGCTGCCTGGCCCTGTCGCGCATGGCCTGGACCTCTTCCGGCGGGCACTCGCACCAGTAGGCCCGGCCCTTTCGGACCAGCTCGTCCACGGCCTGGTTGTGGCGCTCGATGCGTCGGCTCTGGTACACGGCCTCGCCGTCCCAGTTAAGGCCCAGCCAGCGCATGGACGCGAGGATGGCCTCGATGGCCTGGTCGGTCGAGCGCTCGCGGTCGGTGTCCTCGATGCGCAGCAGGAATCTGCCCTTGGCCTGCCTGGCCATGAGCCAGCTGAAGAGCGCGGTCCGGGCCCCGCCGATGTGCAGAAAGCCCGTGGGGCTCGGCGCGAACCTGGTCACGACTTGGCTCATGCCTGCCTCCGGACGCGTCGGAAGTCCGTCGGCGGCAGGGCCCGGTCCCTGGAGGGACGCCTAGACCGCCTCAACCGCCTTGACCTCCGGGACCTCCTTGAGCAGCAGGCGCTCGATCCCGTTCTTGAGGGTCATCTGGGACATGGGGCAGCCCTTGCAGGCGCCCTGCAAGCGGACCTTGACCACGCCCTTGGCCGTGACCTCGACGAGCTCCACGTCCCCGCCGTCGGCCTGGAGCATGGGCCGGATCTTGTTCAGGGTGGCCTCGACTTTTTCTCGCATGTTAATCCCTCCGGAAGTGATTGAAGGCAACTAAGCCCTGGGCCCGGGCTTGTCAAACCGGGCCCTAGGCGCGCATGAGTATGGACAGGGCCTCGTCGATCTTTTCCCCGGCCTCCAGGATCACCTGGTCCAGGCCCTGCTCGTCCAGGCCGAGGCGCTCCCAGTCCCCGGGCTCTGACCGGGGCACCGCGTTCTCCGGGCAGTTGCCCACGCCCAGGCCGCAGACGATGATCTCGGCCAGGTGGACGGCCAGGGCCTCGTCCGGCGAGTCCTGGCCGGGCGCGGAGTGGTGCTCCAGGACCGCGCCGACCAGCTCGAAGGGCAGCCGCCACTTCTGCAGGAGCATGCCGCCGAGCCTGGCGTGGTCGAAGCCCATGAGCCTGCGCTCGGCCAGGTGCAGGGGGAGGCCCTCGGCCCTGGCCAGGTCCAGGGCCTGGCCGAGGGCCTCGGGCGCGGACTTGGCCAGGACCATCAGGCCGATGTCGTGCAGCAGCCCGGCCACGAAGCAGCGCTCGGGCTTTTCCGTCTTGCACACGCGGCACAGCTCCCGGGCCACGGTCCCGCAGGCCACGCTGTGCATCCAGAAGCCCTTGAGGTCCAGGGCCGAGCCGTGGATGTCCTTGAACAGGTCCATGACCGAGGAGCCCATGGCCAGGAGCGAGAGCTGGCGGACCCCGACCACGGTCACCGCCCTGGAGATGGAGTCGATGCGCGAGGGGAAGCTGTAGAAGGCGCTGTTGACCATCCTCAGGAGCAGGGCGGACAGGCCCGGGTCCCGGCCGATGACCCTGGCCAGGTCCGAGGCCGAGGCCGTGGGCCTGGCCAGGGCGGTCTGGAGCTCGAAGAATATCTGGGGCAGGGAGGGCAGGGACGGGTTGTCCTTGAGCAGGTCGATGGGGTCCACGATCCTGGCCGCGGCCTTGGCCCGGGCCTTCGGCGGGCTGTCCGGGCTGGCCGCGGGCGGTCCAAAGGCCAGGTCCCGGGCCGTGCGCTCGACCCCGTGCCTGAAGATGGCCTTGAGCCCGGGGTCCTCCAGCCCGCAGTGGCGGAAGCGTTCCCTGAGCACGGCCTCGGCCCTTTCCAGGGCCTCGGCCGGGACGGTTTCCTTCAAGGCCTCTTCGGTCATGAACCCTCCGGTCCGCGGTGCGGCCGGGTCAACTTAACCGAAAAAGCCCCGCCAATCTAGCGTTTGGTGAGCCCGTATTTTTTCAGCTTGTACTGCAGGCTGCGGCGGCTCACGCCCAGGTCGTCGGCGGTGTTCTGGCGGTGGCCCTGGTTGGCCTCAAGGGCGCGCACCAAGGCCTGCTTCTCGGCCTGGTCGAGCGAGTCCGGGGCAGCGGTCCCGGACCCCTTGGCCCGGCCCGAGATCTGGGGCGGCAGCAGCTCGGGGCCCAGGCGGTCGGAGCGGGCCAGGATCAGGGCCCGTTCGAGCACGTTTTCCAGCTCGCGCACGTTTCCCGGCCAGTCGTGCGCGCCCAGGGCCTCCATGAAGGCCGGGGACACGCTGCGCACCCGCTTGGCGTTCTTTTCGCCCAGCTTGCCGAGCAGGTGGCCGACCAAGAGCGGCAGGTCCTCCAGCCGCTCCCGGAGCGGCGGGATGTCGATCTCCAGGACCGCCAGCCTGAAGAACAGGTCCTCCCTGAACCTCTTGGCCTCCACGTCCCGGCGCAGGTCCCGGTTGGTGGCCGCGATTATGCGCGCGTCGGTCTCCTCCGGCCCCAGGCCGCCCAAGGGCTCCACGCGGCGCTCCTGCAGGGCGCGCAACAGCTTGGCCTGGACGGGCCGGGGCAGCTCGCCGATCTCGTCCAGAAACAGCGTGCCCCCGTGGGCCAGCTGGAAGCGGCCGGGCTTGTCGCGCGCCGCGCCGGTGAACGCGCCCTTTTTATAGCCGAACAGCTCGCTCTCCAGGAGCTCCGCGGGCAGGGCGGCGCAGTTGACCGTGACCAGGGGGCCCGCGGACCTCGGGCTGGCCCTGTGCAGGGCCCTGGCCACCAGCTCCTTGCCCGTGCCCGACTCGCCGCTGATCAGGACCGTGGCCTCGGAGGGCCCGGCCTGGGCCACCAGGGCCCGGACCCGATCCATGGCCGGGCCGGACCCGATCAGGGTGTCGGCCAGGGGTCGGCCCACGGCCTCCCGGAGCCTGGCGTTCTCGACCACCAGGCGGCGGTACTCAAAGGCCTTGTCCAGGACCGCCTTGAGCTCCTCGTTGTCCGCCGGCTTGGTCAGGTAGTCGAAGGCCCCCTTTTTCATGGCCTCGACCGCCGAGCCCACGCTGCCGAAGGCGGTGAACAGGATCACCGGCATGTCCGGCCGCCTGGAGCGGAGCTCCCTGAGCAGGGCCAGGCCGTCCATGCCGGGCATGCGCATGTCCGCCAGGGCCGCCTGGGGCGCGTCCGGACCCTGGGCGGCGACGATGTGCAGGGCCTCGGCCCCGGAAGCGGCCTCCAGGACCAGCCAGCCGGCGTGCTCCAGGACCGCCCGGACCATGAGCCGGTGGCCGGGCTCGTCGTCGACCACCAGGACGCTACGCCGCGGGTCGTTCATCGCCTGCCTCCGGGTCCGGGAAAAAGAGTTTGAGCCTCGCGCCTTGGCCGGGCCCGGAGTCGATCTCCACCAGGCCCTTGTGGCCGCGCATGATGGTCTGGACAATGGCCAGGCCCAGGCCGGTGCCCTTTTCCTTGGCCGTGTAGAAGGGCTCCAGGGCCCGGTCCCTGACCTCCCCGGCCATGCCCGGGCCGTTGTCCTCGACGCTCAGCCAGGTCCCGGGCCAGCCCTTGGCGTCAGCGCCGCGCCTGGAGGCCAGGCGCAACTCCCCGCCCTTGTCCGGCAGGGCGTCCAGGCTGTTGACCAGCAGGTTCAAAAGGGCCTGGCGCAGGGCGTCGGGATCGGCGAACACGGTTTCGGCCTCGATGTCCAGCCTCGGGCTCACCTCCTTGGCCTTGAGCTCGAAGCGCAGGAGCCTGAACAGGTCCTGGACGGCCGCATCCAGGTCCAGGTCCCTTGGGGCCAGGTCCCTGGGCCGGGCCAGAAACAGGAGGTCCGTGACCACCCGGTTCAGGCGGTCGGCCTCCTGGACCATGGTCTCGGCGTAGGCGGCCAGGGTCTGGTCCCCGGCCAGCTTTTCGGCGAACAGCTGGGCGAATCCGCGCAGCGAGCTCAGGGGGTTGCGCACCTCGTGGGCCACCCCGGCGGCCAGGGATCCGACCTCGGCCAGGCGCCTGGCCTCCTGGAGGTCGTCCTCCAGGGCCTTCATCCTGGTCCGGTCCCTGACCAGGATGAGGCGCTCCGGGGCCTCCTGCGGGCCTGCCGGCTCCTGCAGGGGCACGCAGAGCATCTCCAGCCTCCTGCCCTGGTGGTCGTACTTGCGCCACTCAGGGCCCTGGCAGAGGTCCTGGAAGGGGAACTCGGACCACTTGCGGCCGATGAGCCGGGTCCTTTCGCCCGGCGCGGCCAGAAGCCCGGCGGCCGAGCCGTTGGCCGCGGTGATCTCGCCTGCCGGGCCGATGCTCAGGATGCCGTCCGGCATGCTGTCCAGGAGCTTGGACTGGAAGCGCTCCAGGCCCGAGAGCCGCCTGGCCTGGTCCCTGCGGCGCAGGTAGGCGAAGCCCAGGCCCCAGAGCAGCAGGGCCGCGCCGAGCACGTACCCGGCCTGTATCATGGCCGCGCGTCGGGACTGGTCGAAGCGGGCCAGGTGCCTCTTGGCGTTGAGGCCCACGGTCAGGACGGCCGGGGGCCCTTGGGCCGGGCGGCCCGGTCCGGGCCTGGCCAGGTCGCAGGCCCTGGCCAGGGGCGGCCTGGCCGGCCTGGCCAGGAGCAGGACCTGGTCCTCTCCGCTCCCGGCCATCCGGCTCCAGCGGCCGTTTTGGGCCAGCGCGGCCAGGACCTGGTCGGGGAGCCGTTGGCCCAGCTCCGGGGGGGGCTCGCCCGATGCGGCCGCGAGCAGGCCGCCTCGGCCGTAGAGGCCGATGAACGAGATGTCCTCCAGGCCGGCCATGTCCTTGAACAGCTCGGAGGCGAGCAGGGGCATGAGCGAGGCCGCGCCCGGTCCGGAGCGCAGGTCGCGCATGAGGCGCATGATCTGGCCCTCGACCCCGTGCATGACCGCGCCGCCGGCCAGGGCCATGTGCTCGTCAAGGGCCTCGCGCTGGCGCTCGATGCTCTGCCAGGTGAGAAACAGGCTGCCCGCGCCCAGGACCGCGAGGGCCAGGATCGCGGCCAGGAGGGGCCCCTTTTCCCTGCGCCTCCAGCTGACGTCCACGTCTATCCACCGGCCTTGGAGCGTATGAGCGCGTATATCTTTGCGGGCTCGACCCCGTGGGCCGCGGCCAGGTCCTTGAGCCTCATGCCCGCCTCGGCCCTGATCCCGGCCGCGGAAAGCCTGTCCAGGACCTTGTCCAGGGGCAGGCCGTGCTGGGCGCAGAAGTCCGCGAGCCTCATCCTGCCCGTGCCTTCCGGGGGCCGGGGCGGCAGGGCGGCAAAGGGGTCGTCCGGGCGAAGGGCCAGGGTCACGATCTCATGGATATTCTGCGGGGTCGCGGCGTTGGCCCGGGCGATGGCCAGGATGGTCGAGCCCTCAGAGTCCACGCGCAGGCCGGCTTTTATGAGGGCGTCCAGGGCCAGGGCCGGGTCGAGGTCCAGATAGCCGCAGTAGGCCTTGAGCGTGCTGAGCTCGGCGTGCCCGTAGGGCGGGTTGCCGTGGACCGCGGCCTGGAGGTCCTTGAGGTACTCGTTGAACTCAAGGATTTGGCTGACCGGGGGCCAGCCCCTGACCGCGGCCAGGCAGAAGAACGCGGTCAGGCCCAGGCCGAGGCACATGGCCGGGGTGAAGACCACCAGCCTGCGGGTTCTGTCCTTGAGATAGGCGGTGATCGGCCTCCAGTTGAGCCAGATGTGCGCCAGGCAGGAGATCACGAAGAGCACGCCCGAGGCCAGGTGCATGGCGTCCCAGTCGTTTTTGCCCAGGCCCAGAAAGGTCCAGTTCGACCAGTAGGCCACCCTGCCGTGGGGCTCGAAGTAGAGGACCACGCTGGTCGCGGACAGCGCGGCAAAGGAGAAGAGGCCGGTCAGGGAGGTGGTTTTTCTGAGCATGTCCATCCCTTGGGTTCGGTTTCGGGCCACCCGAAGCACATCTTGCCCTGAACGGCCTGTTTGTCAAACCCCGGCCGGGGTCAAAAGGGCGGCCCGGCCGTCCGGACCGCCCTGACCAATGACCCGTTCCCCAGAGGATTGTTTGTGGTTAGTAGCCGCAGGGCCGTTCGCCGAACCCGCAGCGGCCCGCGCCCGGCCCGTTGCCCGGACCAAAGCCGTGGGCCCGTTCGCCGAACCCGGGGCCAAGGCCGCGCCGAGGCGGCTCGATGCCGGTCTCCTTGGTCAGCTCGGCGCGCAGGGCCTCGCGCTCGGTGTGCATCTCGGACCTGAGCCTGGTCATCTCCTGGACCAGGGACTGGATGTCCTTTTTCTCGGCCTTGCCGGACCTGACCAGGGCGTCGAGCTCGGTCCTCTTGGCCCACATCTTCTCGCGCAGATCATGGGACTTGGCCTGGTGTTGGTCCATGACCTTGTCCACGAGGGCCTGCTTTTCCGGGCTCAGCTGGGCGTAGATCCGGCCCATTCCCGGACCGTCTCCGTGGCCGTAGGGCCCGGCCAGGGCCAGGCCGGCCACCAGGAGCGCGGCCAGGGCCGTCCCAAGAACCAGTGTCGTCTTCTTTGCCATGAATACCTCCGTTGGTTTGCCGCCTGTCAGCCAGGACGGCGCGTTCGGCATCCATGTAGCAGGACCTGTGCCAGCCGAAAACATGATGTTATTTCAAGCCGGTACACCTGAAAGGCGCGGTCATGTGCAGGGATATGTGCAAAATTATGCACAAGGTTTGTGCAATGTGCAAGCCCGGGTTGACAGGGTCCAGACCGGGCTTAGTATTGTTGAAAGCTATGCGCTTGAGGGTTGCCCGTGCCCATTTATGAATACCGGTGCCGGGCCTGCGGCCACAGTTTCGAGGACCTCGCGCCCGCTGGCCGCGAGCACAGGCCGAAGTGTCCGCAGTGCAAGGGCCGCGAGGTCGAGAGGGTCTTGTCCGTGTTTTCCGGGGGGCCCAGGAAAAAGGCCGCAGCCCCCGCGGCCGGGTGCAAACCCGGCGGCGGGTTCAGCTGAGGCTAGCCCTTTTGGGCTCCGGTCCGGAGCCACTTAGCCAGTCCGCAGGCGCGGCAGGACCCGCAGCCCGCGGCCGGGCAGCCCGGGGTCTCGGCGCCCATCTTGGCCCGCTGCCATTCCCGCCACAGGAACTCGCGCCCGACGCCCAGGTCCAGGACCTCCCAGGCAAAGGCCTCGTTTTCGCCGCGTTCCCGGTCCAGGTACCAGGACATGTCGCCCTCCCAGGCTGCGAGGGCCTTTTTGAAGCCCCCGAGGTCCGCGGCCAGCTCCAGGAGGTCGGCGACCTTTTCGTCGCCCCTGGCCAGCAGGCCCTGGAGCCTGGCCCTTGCCGGGTTGTCCCCGGACAGCTGGACCCCGCGCAGGGGTCTGATCATCTTCTTGAGCCTGGCCAGGGCCCGGTCCAGTTGCTTGAGGCCTGCCATGGGCGCCCACTGGAACGGGGTCCAGGGCTTGGGCACCAGGCAGCTCGCGCTTATGGTCAGGCGCATGAAGCCCTTTTTGCCCGGTCCCTTTATCCTGTCCCGGGCCGCGACCATCCGGCCCAGGAAGTCCTCGAACTCGTCGTAGTCGGCCTCGGTCTCGCCCGGCCAGCCCACGATCAGGTAGCTGCGCAGGTGGTTGACCCCCTGCTCGGCGCACATGCCGAGGGCCGCAAGAAAGGTCTCGGCCGAGAGCTTCTTGGAGCACATCCGGCGCAGCCTCTGGCTCGGGGCCTCCAGGGCCAGGGTCACGGTGCGCACGCCCGATCTGCGCAGCAGGCCGAGGAGCTCGCTGCTCAGGCCGTCGGCCCGAAGCGAGGACAGGGAGAACTTGATCTTCTGGTCCAGGAGCCAGCTCAGAAACGGGATCAGCTCGGGCCAGTCGGTCAGGGCCGTGCCCACCAGGCCGACCTTGGGCGGCTGGGCGGCCTCGACGATGCCCTGCAGCTCGGCCATGGCCGCCTGCCTCGGCGGCCGGTAGATGTAGCCCGCGGCGCAGAACCGGCAGCCGTGCGGGCAGCCCCGGTTGACCTCCAGGAGCAGGCTGTCCTTGAACGCGGCCCGGTCGCTGACGAAGCAGGAAAAGGCCGGCTCGGTCAGCTTGCGGCCGTGGCCGAGCACCGCCCGGCGGGCGGGCGCGCTCGTCCTGCCCGGCGCATAGACCCCGGGCAGGTCCTTGACCTTGTGGATGAAGCCCTGCTTGTCCCCGCCGCTGAACAGGTGGCGCTTGAGGGAGACCAGGAGTTCGGCCAGGCCCTGTTCGGCCTCGCCGACCCAGAACAGGTCCGCGAACCGGGCGAGCGGCGCGGGGTTTAGAAAGGCCGTGGGCCCGCCTATCAGGACCAGGGGGAGGTCCGGGCGTTCCGCGCTTCTGCGCGGAACGCCCGCTCCCCGGAGCGTCTCGAGGAGGCGGAGGTATTCCTCCTCGAATGAGACGCTCAGGGCGATGACAGGGAAGGAGGACAGTTCCCTGCCGCTTTCAACCGACCGGGGCGTCCGGCCCCCGCCGAGGTAGAACCTCTCGACCGCGATCTCCGGCTCGGCCCTGAGCAGGCGGTAGACCGCCTGCCAGCCCAGGGTCGAGAGCGCCAGGGACTCGTCGCCGGGAACAACCACGGCCGTGGGCAGTCGGCCGCCGAAGTCCAGGGCCTTTGGCCCGTCCCGGCCGAAGTGCATGGCGCTGCGCCTCTCGCCGCTGATGGCCTCAGACCTCGACCGGACCCTGGACGCCGCCCGGGGCCCTAGTCCGCCTTCCTGCGGATGAAGGCCGGGACGTCGAACTCGTTTTCCTCAAAGATGAACTCCTCGCCGCCGGGTCCGGCCATGGACGCGCGCCTGAGCGGGCTGGCCTGGGCCTCCACGGCGCCTTCAAGGCCTTCGCCCTTCATCCTCAGGTAGGCCGGGATGTTGGTGTTGCCGCTCAGGACCAGCTGGTGCCCCTTGCGCTTGGGCCTGAGGGCCTGGGCGTTGCGCGCGGCCGGGCCGATGAGCGACAGCCTGTGCTCCAGGGAGGCCTCCTCGGGGTCTTTCTGGGCCAGGGCCTGCTCGATGCCCGTGGCGATGACCGTGATGCGCATCTCGTCCCCGGCCTCGGAGTCGAAGACCGTGCCGAAGAATATCTGGGCGTCCTCGTGGGCCTCCTTGTAGATGATGTTGGCCGCCTCGGAGACCTCGTCGATGGTCATGTCCGGCGAGCAGGTGATGTTGATGAGCACGCCCCGGGCACCCTCGATGGACACGTCTTCGAGCAGCGGGCTGGTGATGGCCCGCATGGCCGCCTCCTTGGCCCGGCCGTCGCCGCTGGCGATGCCCGTGCCCATGAGCGCCAGGCCGCTGGAGCACATGACCGCCTTGACGTCCGCGAAGTCCAGGTTGATGAGCCCGTGCACGGTGATCAGGTCGGCGATGCCCTTGACCGCGTAGTAGAGCACCTCGTCGGCCTTCTTGAGCATCTCGGAGAAGGTCGCCTTCTTGGCCGCGAGCTGGAGCAGGCGGTCGTTGGGGATGGTGATGATCGAGTCGACCACCTTGCTCAGCGCGGCGATGCCCTGCTCGGCCTGCTGCAGCCGGCGCTTGCCCTCGAAGTAGAAGGGTTTGGTGATCACGCCCACGGTCAGGGCCCCGGCCTCCCTGGCCGCCTCGGCGACCACCGGCGCGGCCCCGGTGCCGGTGCCGCCGCCCATGCCCGCGGTGATGAAGACCATGTCGCAGCCGCCCACGGCCTCCTTGATCTGGTCGATGCTCTCCAGGGCGGCGTTTCTGCCGATCTCCGGGTCCGCGCCGGCGCCCAGGCCCTTGGTCAGCTTCTCGCCGATCTGGATCTTGTTGTCGGCCAGGGATTTGTTGATGTCCTGGACATCGGTGTTGGCGACGATGAACTTGACCCCTTTCAAGGCCGACTGGATCATGTTGTTGACCGCGTTGCCCCCGCCCCCGCCGCAGCCCACGACCCTGATCTTGGCGCTGGTGTCGTGCTCGATCTCGTAATATTCCATTTTGTCCTCCTTGACCGTTGCCTGTTGACCTCTCCGGCATGCGCCCGATGTCAGGCGATGTCCGTGAACCACTTCCGCATCCTGCCCAGAATGCGGTTGAAGACATTGTCGTCCCTGATCCTGAAGGGCCGCTCGGTCCTGGTGCCCTCCTCGTCCACGCCGTGCATGAGCAGGCCCACGGCCGTGGCGTAGATCGGGCTGTTGACCAGGTCCTTGAGCCCGCCGACCTGCTCCGGGTAGCCGATGCGCACCGGCAGGTCGAAGATCTGCTCGGCCAGCTCGGCCATGCCCGAGATGAGCGACGAGCCCCCGGTCAGGACCACGCCCGCGGCGATGTTGTTCTTGAACCCGGACTTGATCAGGTCCTGGTCCACCAGGGCCAGTATCTCCTCGCAGCGCGGCTCGCAGATGTCGGCCAGGACCTTCTTGGAGATGGCCCTGGAGTCCCGGCCGCCCACGCTGGGCACCTCGATGCTCTCGTCGCCGGTGACCAATTCGGACATGGCGCAGCCGTGCTCGATCTTGATCTTCTCGGCCGAGGTCATGGGCGTGCGCAGGCCGAAGGCGATGTCGTTGGTCAGGTTGTTGCCGCCCAGGGCCAGGACCGAGGTGTGCTTGATGCTGTCCTTGGAGAAGATGGCCAGGTCCGTGGTCCCGCCGCCGATGTCCACCAGGGCCACGCCGATCTCCCGCTCCTCGGCCGAGAGCACGGCCTTGCTCGAGGCCAGGGACTCGAGCACGATGTTGGACACGTCCAGCCCGGCCCGGTGGCAGGAGCGCACGATGTTCTGGGCCGAGGTCACCGCGCCGGTGACGATGTGCACCTTGACCTCGAGCCTGACCCCGGCCATGCCCAGGGGATCGACGATGCCGCGCTGGTCGTCGACGATGAACTCCTGGGGCAGGGTGTGGATGACCTCCCGGTCCAGGGGGATGGCCACGGCCTTGGCCGCCTCTATGGCCCGGTCCACGTCCTTCTGGATGACCTCGCCGCCCTTGACCGCGATGACCCCGTGGCTGTTGAAGCCCTTGATGTGGCTTCCGGCGATGCCGGCGTAGACCGAGCGGATCTCGCACCCGGCCATGAGCTCGGCCTCCTCCAGGGCCCGTTTGATGGACTGGACGGTCTGCTCGATGTTCACCACCACCCCCCGCCTCAGGCCGGTGGAGGGGCTGGTGCCGATGCCCACGATGTTCACGGCCTTGCCGGACGACTCGCCGACCACGGCGCAGATCTTGGTGGTCCCGATGTCCAGCCCGACGACCAGGTCACTCTTGGCCATTTGAACTCTCCTTGGAATCCGGCCCGGATCAGCCGGGCCGCTGGTGCTGCGTCGAGGCCCTGTCCGGCGCGGATTCATCCTTTCCTTTTGACCCAGACCTTGTCCCCGCGCGCGGCCATGGCCGAGACCAGGGCCAATTCGTCCCTGGCCTCGAGGTCCTTCCAGACCGCGGCCAGGTGCGTGAGCCCGCGCTCCCAGTCCCCGGGGTCGAGGCGCACGGTCAGGCCGCGGTTGTCCAGAAACATCTCCAGGTCCCCATTGGAATCGACCCTGATCCAGGCCGCGGCGTCCAGGGGAAAGGGCAGGTCGGTCCTGCGCGCCAGGGACACGACGCGGTTCACGGCTGCGGCCTTGCCCGGGGCGTCGGGATGGACCTCGAGCACGGGCAGGGAGCTGAACCGGCCCGGGCCCACGGCCGCGATCAGCACACCCTCGTCGTCGGCGTAGAACAGGTTTGAGCCCCGCAGCACCCAGAACGCCGGCCTGCGCTCGGTGACCGTGATGCTCAGCCTGCCCGGCAGGTCCCGGCGCACGGCCACGGATTTGACCCAGGGGTTCTTGATCAGGCTGGACTCGATGTCGCTGACGTTCAAGGCCAGGCAGTTCTGGCCGAGCCTGAGCCCGGCCTCCCTGACCACGTCGCCGTAGGCCAGGCGGTCGAGGCCCGCGACCTCGACCTCCTTGAGCCCGAAGTACGGGTTGATGGTCATCCAGCGGTAGGAGTAGAGCAGGCCCACGCCCAGGCAGGCGAGCAGGGCCAGGCCCAGGGCCCCGGCGAACAGGCCCTTGAAGGCCGGGACCAGGCCCCTGGGCGCGGACAGGCCCGGGCCCCCGGGCCTCTTGTAGCGGTTGCCCTTGGCCGGAAGAAACTTCAGCCTGTTCTGTCTTTCCAGGGTAAAGGTGCTCACAGCAAAATCACCTCCGTTTCCAGGTCGATCCCGTGTCTCTTCAAAATCTCGGCCCTGGCCTGATCCAGGAGCTCCAGGGCCTGGGCCGCCGTGCCCTTGCCCAGGTTGACCAGGAAGTTGGCGTGCAGCTCGGAAAAGGCCATGTCTCCCAGTCGTCTGCCCTTGAACCCGGCCTCGTCCAGGAGCCTGCCCGCGCTTCGTCCGGCCGGGTTCTTGAACACGCAGCCCGCGCTTTTCGCGTCCAGGGGCTGGGTGCGCCGCTTGTTGTCCAGGGCCCGGCGCATGGCCTGGGCCACGGCCTCGGGCTCGCCGGGCGCAAGGCTCAATTCGACCTCCCAGACCAGCCACGGCCCGGGCCCGGCCAGGGGGTCGAACTGCCGGTAGCCCATGGCGCAGTCCGCGGCCGGCCTCCAGAACAGGCCCCTGTCCGGGGTCCAGAGCCGGACCCTGCTAAGGACCTGGGACAGGTCCTGGCCGTAGGCCCCGGCGTTCATGGCCACGGCCCCGCCCACGCTTCCGGGCACCCCGGCCAGGCCCTCCAGCCCGGACAACCCGGCCCTGCGCAGCCAGCCGAGCAGCCCGGGCAGGGCCGCGCCCGCCCCGACCTTCACCAGGACCCGGTCCTGATCCTGGCCGATCCGCTCGGGCCCGGTGGTGTCGGCCGCCCGGACCAATACCAGGTCCAGGCCGTTGTCCCGGGCCAGGACGTTGCTCCCCCGGCCCAGGACGAACGGCCGGCCGCCGTGTCTTTCAAAGAACGCGCCGAGCTCGTCCAGGTCCGCCCGGTCCGAGGCCACGGCCTCGGCCAGGGCGCGGCCGCCCAGGCCCAGGGTGGTCCGCTCGGACAGAAGCGGTTCCGGGTGGACGACGAGCCCCATGGCTCAC
Source organism: Desulfovibrionaceae bacterium (assembly GCA_016932995.1). Lineage (GTDB taxonomy): Bacteria > Desulfobacterota > Desulfovibrionia > Desulfovibrionales > Desulfovibrionaceae > JAFGBU01. Next base: position 35,590 of record JAFGBU010000020.1, on the reverse strand, counting down.
CCCTGCCCCTCCGCCTCGCGGGCGGCGATGAAGTTCTCCCCCAGCTGCCAGACATTGCCCGCGCCCAGGGTCAGGAACAGGTCCCCGGCCGCGAGTATCTCCGGCAGGTGGGCCTGGGCCGAGTCGAGGTCCGGGAAGAAGCGGACCTTGACACGGCTGACCTGCTTGACGCCCTGGGCCAGGGACAGGCCGCTGACCCCGGGTATGGGCGATTCCGAGGCCGGGTAGATCTCGGTCAGCAGGAGCAGGTCCACGTCCTCGAAGACCTTGCAGAACTCGCCGAACAGGGCCTGGGTCCGGGTGAAGCGGTGCGGCTGGAAGGCGACCACCAGCCGCCGGTCCGGGTAGCAGGCCCGGGCCGTGGCCAGGGTGGCCTTGATCTCGGCCGGGTGGTGGCCGTAGTCGTCGACCACCAGGACCCCGGCCCGTTCGCCCTTGAGCTCGAAGCGCCGGCCCACGCCCCCGAAGTTCGCCAGGCCCTTGAGGATGTGCTCCTTGGCCAGCCCGGCCTCCATGGCCAGGCCGATCACGCCCAGGGCGTTCAGCATGTTGTGGCGGCCGGGCAGGGCCACTGTGGCCTCGCCCCAGGGCCGGCCGTCGAAAAACACGTTGAACAGGGTCCTGAGGTGCGAGCTCACGACCTCGCCCCGAAGCCGGTTGTGCTCGCCCTGGCCGTAGGTCAGGCAGGGCCGCTTTATGCCCGGCAGCAGCCTCTGGACCCCGGGGTCGTCGCCGCAGACCACGTTCAGGCCGTAGAAGGGCACCTGGTTCATGAACCTGGTGAAGGCCTGGTCGATGGCCGCCATGTCCGGGTAGAAGTCCATGTGGTCCTTGTCCACGTTGGTCACGATGGTCATGATCGGGGACAGGCACAGAAACGAGCCGTCGGACTCGTCGGCCTCGGCCACCAGGTACTCGCCCTCGCCTAGCCGGGCGTTGCTGCCGAAGGTGTTCAGCCTGCCGCCGATGATCACCGTGGGGTCCAGCCCGGCCTCGGTGAACACGGTGGCCAGAAGCGAGGTCGTGGTCGTCTTGCCGTGGGTCCCGGCCACGGCGATGCCCGTGCGCAGGCGCATGAGCTCGGCGAGCATCTCGGCCCTCGGGATCACGGGCACGCCCATGTCCCGGGCCCTCTGGACCTCGGGGTTGTCCATGGACACGGCCGTGGACTTGACCAGGACGTCGGCCGCGCCCACGTTTTCCGGGCCGTGGCCGATGAACACCGTGGCCCCGAGCTTTTTCAGCCTCTTGACCGAGGCCCCGGCCGAGAGGTCCGAGCCGGTGACCGTGAAGCCCATGTTTATGAGCACCTCGGCGATGCCGCTCATGCCCGAGCCGCCGATGCCGACCATGTGGATGGTGTTCACCCGGCCGTGCATGGCCGGCCTGGCCGCGCCGCCGAAGGCGGGTCCGATCCGGTTTTGGGCCGAGCTCATCCGTTCACCCCTACGCCGCCCTGGCGACGATGTTTTCCATGTCCGAGACCATGTCCCTTGCCGCATCGGGCCTGGCAAAGCGGCCTGCGGCCTCGGACATGGCCGCGAGCCTGTCTTCGGAGCCCAGCAGCCCGGCCGCCTGATCCGCCAGGGCCCGGGCCGAGAGGTCCTTTTGATGGATGATGATTGCCGCGCCGCATTCGGCCAGGGCCCGGGCGTTTTTGGTCTGATGGTCCCCGGCCGCGAACGGGAAGGGCACCAGTATGGCCGGCGCGCCGCTCGCGGCCAGCTCGAAGACGGTCGTGGCCCCGGCCCGGCACAGGACCAGGTCGGCCCAGGCGTAGGCCTCGGCCATGTCCTCGATGAACCCCTGAACCATCGACGGGTCCCGGCCCGCGGCCAGGTAGGCGTTCTTGACCCTCTGCTCGTCTCCGGGCCCGGCCTGGTGGCGCAGGCCCACCCCGGCCGCGGACAGGAGCGGCAGGGCTTGGATTACCGCGTCGTTTATGGCCCTGGCCCCCTGGCTGCCGCCCAGGATGAGCAGGTTTCTGCCCGGCCGTCCGGCGGACCTCTTCTCCCGGACCTTGGATATCTCCGGCCTGACCGGGTTTCCCACGCTCACGGTGCGCTCCTTGGGGAAGAACCCGGCCGAGTCGGCAAAGGAGATGAATATCTTGTCCACCCATTTGCCGAGCAGCCGGTTGGTGATCCCGGGCAGGCTGTTCTGCTCGTGGATCGCGGTCGGGGTCCTGAGCAGCCTGGCCGCGAGCACCGGGCAGAAGCCCGCGTAGCCGCCGAAGCCCATGACCGCGTCCGGCCTGAAGCGCCTGAGCTCGACGATCGAAAGGGCCAGGCCCCCGGCCGTCCAGGCCAGGCCAAGGACGGCCTTGAGGCCCTTGCCGACCACGGCCCTGGCGGGCAGGGCCGTAAACTCCAGGCCGGCCTTGCGGGCCAGGTCGCCCTCCGGGCCGCGGCCGCCCAGGAAAAGGACCCGGCCTTGGGGCGCGCGGCGCAAATGCTCCGCGGCCACGGCCAGGGCCGGGAAGATGTGGCCTCCGGTGCCGCCGGTCGCGACCACCAGCCTGTTCATCGCGCGCGCCTCGACAGGTTCAGGAGCAGGCCCACGCAGATGAACGAGACCAGCAGGCTGCTCCCTCCGTAGCTGACAAACGGCATGGGCACGCCCTTGGGCGGCACCGCGCCCAGGGCCACGGCCAGGTTGAGCATGAAGCCCAGGGCCAGGATCAGGACCAGGCCGTAGGCCGTGAAGCGGTCCTGGAGGTCGTCCTGGTCCAGGGCGATCCTGAAGCCCCGCCAGAGCAGGAACCCGATGACCAAAAAGATGAGCGACAGCCCGACAAAGCCCAGCTCCTCGCCGACCACGGCCATGATGAAGTCGTTGTGCGCCTCGGGCAGGAAGAAGAGCTTCTGCTTTCCCGCGCCCAGCCCGGCGCCGAAGATCTGGCCCGAGCCGAAGGCGTACAGGGACTGGACCAGCTGGTAGCCCTCGTCCTGGGCGCTCTTGAAGGGGTCCAGGAACGCGGTCAGCCGTTTGAACCTGTAGGGCGAAGACGAGATCAGCAGCCACCCGGCCCCGCCGGCGAAGATCACGGAGAGCAGCAGATAGCCCAGCCTGGTGCCGCCGACCAGGCACATGAAGAACAGCAGCCCGGCCAGGAACACGGCCCCGCCGAAGTCCGGCTGGATGAGCAGCAGCAGGCAGAGCAGGCCGGTGAGCAGGAAGGGCGGCAGAAAGCCCACGCTGAAGGTCTTGACCATGTCCTGCTTCCTGGCGAAGAAGTAGGCCAGATAGAGGATCAATGCGGGCTTTGCGAACTCCAGGGGCTGGAGGGAGAGCGGGCCCAGGCTGATCCAGCGCTTGGCCCCGCCCGCGGACACGCCGAGCGGGGTCAGGGCGCAGATGAACAGCAGCCCGATCGCGGCCGTGACCCAGAGATAGGTCAGGCTGTAGATCATCTTCCTGGGCGTCCTGGAGCAGACGTACATCAGGCCCGCGCCCAGGACCGCGAACAGGGCCTGCTTCTTGAAGAACAGGTACTTGTCCTGGTAGATGCGCTCGGCCATTATCCCGGACGAGGACAGGACCATTATCAGCCCGAACCCGGCCAGGAGCAGGGCGCTCAGGAGCAGCCAGCGGTCCGCGCCGCTGGCGCGGGTCTTCTTGTTCATGCCCGGTTCGGGGTTCATGAAAGCTCCCTGTACAGGCGTTGAAAGTCGTCGCCGCGCTCGGCGTAGCTCGAGTACTGGTCGAAGCTGGCCGTGGCCGGGGAGAGCAGGATCACGTCCCCGGCCGCGGCGTTTTGAAACAGCCGCCTGGCCGCGGCCGAAAGGTCCGGCTCCCAGAACAGGTCGAAGTCCCGGGACAGGGCGGACTCGAAGACCTCGCGCGCCCCGCCGAAGAGCCCGATCTCGGCCACCCGGCCCCTGAGCGTCGGGATCAATGCGGCCAGGTCGCCGCCCTTGAACACGCCCCCGGCCAGCAGCCTGACCGGCCGGTCGAAGCTCTTGACCGCCGCGGCCATGGCCTCCGGGGTCGTGGCCTTGGAGTCGTCCACAAAGAGCACGCCCCTCTTCTCGCCCAGGGCCTGGAGCCGGTGCGTCAGGGCCTTGAAGCCGGCCACGGCCCGGGCCGCCGTGTCCTGGTCCACGCCCAGGGCCTTGACCGCCTGCCAGGCGGCCTCGATGTTGGCCCGGTTGTGTTCGCCGACGAGCCCGGGGCAGGCGAAGCGCTCGGTGGGCCGGAAGTAGATTTTTCGGGCCCGGGTGAACTCGCGGGCCTCGAGCAGGCCGCGCAGCTCCTCGGGCAGGATCGCGGTGTCGGACTCGGACTGGCGGGCAAAGAGGTTCAGCTTGGCCTGGAGGTACTCGTCCATGTCCCGGTGGTAGTCCAGGTGGTTGGCCGAGAAGTTGAGCAGCAGGCCGATGTTGGGCTTGAACAGTCGGCAGTTCTGGAGCTGGAAGCTGGAGGCCTCCAGGACCAGGACCTCGGCCGGCTCGTCCTCCAGCAGGTACTGGCAGAGCGGGGTGCCGATGTTCCCGCCGGTGAAGACCTTTTTCCCGGCCTCGGCCAGGATGCGGCTGATCAGGGTGCAGGTCGTGGTCTTGCCGTTGGTCCCGGTCACGGCCACGATCGGGGCCTCCACGAACCAGGAGGCCAGCTCGAGCTCGGCCACGACCTTGCGCTCCGGGACCGCGTTCAGGGCGCGGCCGAGCCTTCTGACCGCCACGCCCGGGCTGAGGACCACGATGTCCGCGTCCCTGAAGTGCTCGGGCAGGTGTTCGCCGGTCACGATCTCGACCTCGGGCCCGAACCGGTCCCGGACCTCGGGGGGCAGGTCGGGGTTGGCGTCGGCCAGGCGGACGCGCGCGCCGAGGGCCAGGAGCAGCCTGGCCGCGCTCAGGCCGGAGCGGCCCGCGCCAACGACCACGGCCAGGTGGTCCTTGAGCTTTTGGGCCTGCTTGAAGTCGCGCACGATCCTGTTCACCTTCGGGCTACCTCAGCTTCAGGGTGCTCAGGGCCACCAGGGCCATGAGTATGGACAGTATCCAGAAGCGGATGATGATCTTGGACTCCGGGATGCCCTTGAGCTCGAAGTGGTGGTGCAGGGGGGCCATCCTGAAGATGCGCTTGCCCCCGGAGACCTTGAAGAACCCGACCTGGAGGATGACCGAGATGGTCTCGAACACGAACACCCCGCCGATGACCAGGAGCAGGAGCTCCTGCTTGGCCAGCACGGCCAGAAAGCCCAGGGTCCCGCCCAGGCTGAGCGAGCCCACGTCGCCCATGAAGACCTGGGCCGGGTAGGCGTTGTACCACAGAAAGCCCAGGCCCGCGCCGATCAGGGCCCCGCAGAGCACGGTCACCTCGCCGACCCCGGGCACCGGGGTCACGTTCAGGTACTCGGCGATGGCCGCGTGCCCGGCCACGTAGATGAAGACCGCGAAGCAGGCCGCGCCGACCACGGTCGGGCCGATGGCCAGGCCGTCCAGGCCGTCGGTCAGGTTGACGCCGTTGGACGAGCCGACCAGGACCAGCAGGGCGAAGGGCAGGTAGAACCAGCCCAAATCCGGGGTGAAGTGCTTGAAAAATGGCGCGGCCAGCTTGGTGGAGTAGGCCGGCTCGAAGAGCAGGATCAGGATGGCCGCCGAGGCCACCAGGACCTGGCCCGCGAACTTGCCCGAGGCGGTCAGGCCCTTGTTCCTCTTCTTGACCACCTTGATGTAGTCGTCCACCAGGCCCACGGCCCCGAACCCGGTGAACACGAACAGGGTCAGCCAGATATAGTGGTTGGTCAGGTCGGCCCAGAGCAGGGTGCTCGCGACCACGGCCGCGGCGATGATCATGCCGCCCATGGTCGGGGTGCCCTCCTTGGCCTGGTGGTTGGGGCCGTCCTCCTGGATGTGCTGGCCGCATTTGAGCCTCTTCAGCCAGCGGATGAAGGCCGGGCCCAGGAAGATGGTCAGGACCAGGGCGGTCAGCAGGGCGTAGATGGACCGGAAGGTGATGTACCTGAAGACGTTGAAGGCGCTTATCTGCGCGCTTAGGGGGTACAGGAGATGATAGATCACGGCCGCGCCCCCTGGTCTTCGGGTCCCTGGTCCCCGGCCAGGGCGCGCACGTATCTCTCCATGCGGCAGGCGCGCGAGCCCTTGACCAGGATGACCGCCCCGGCCAGGTCCAGGCCGCGCAGGCCCCTGGTCAGGTCCTCGGGCCTCTCGGTGAGCTGGAACTTCTTTACCAGGCCGTTGTCGCCCAGGCCCCGGGCCAGGTCCGGGCCGTGCTCGCCCTGGAAGAAGACCGCCCTGGGCGCGAGCTCGCGGATGAACCGGCCCAGGTCCTCGTGGGCCTCGGCCGCCGCGTCCCCGAGCTCGAGCATGTCCCCGAGCACCAGGACCAGCGGGCCCTGTTTGGCCATGCGCCTGGCCGCGTCCAGGGCCCGGCGCATGGACAGTGGGTTGGCATTGTAGGAGTCGTCGATGATCAAGAGCCTGCCCCTGCGGATGGGCCGGAAGCGCTGCTCCGGGGCCGCGGCCTGGGCCAGGCCCAGGACCAGGGCCCGGCCGGGCAATTCCAGGACGTGGGCCGCGGCGGCCACCGCGGCGATGTTCTCGGCCGCGTGCTCGCCGCAGAGATCAAGGCCCAGGGTCTGGTCGATCTGCGGGCCCCGCAGCTCGAACAGGCCCCGTCCGGAGTCGTCCAGGCCCTTGAACCCGCAGTAGAACTCGGCGTCCCGGTCCAGGCGCGAGAAGCCCCGCACCCGGGGCGCGATCTTTTGGGCCTCCTGCCAGAGCAGGGGGTAGTCCAGGCAGGCCAGGCAGACCCCGCCCGGCCGCACATGCCTGAACAGCGAGGCCTTGGCCCGGGCCACGCCCTCGAGGTCGCCCAGGCCGGCCAGGTGGGCCGGGCCGATGTTGGTGATAAGGGCCAGGTCCGGGGAGGCGGTCGGGCCGAGCTCGTCCATGTCCGTGGCCAGGCTTATGCCCAGCTCCATGATCCAGACGTCCTCCTGGCCCCCGGCCCGGAGCATGGACAGGGGCAGGCCGATCTGGTTGTTGAAGTTCTTGTAGTTCTTGGCCACCGTTAGGCCCCCGCAGGCGGCCACCCGGGCCAGGGCCTCCTTGACCGTGGTCTTTCCGGCCGTGCCGGTCACGGCCACCACCCTGGCCCTGGTCTGGTCCCGCCAGCAGCGGGCCAGCCTGCCCAGGGCGGCCAGGGTGTCCTTGACCATGATCACCGGGACCCCGGACACGTCGGGCAGGAGCCTGGACGAGACTATGGCCGCCGCGCCCCTGGCCGCGGCCCGGGCCGCGAAGTTGTGGCCGTCGAAGCGCTCGCCGCTGAGACAGACGAACAGGTCCCCGGGCTTGGCCAGCCTGGAGTCGGTGCACACCCCGGAGAGCACGGCCTCCGGGCCGGTCTCCGGGCGGTCGCCGGTCAGGCACTGGCGTATCCGGGACAGGGTCAGGTTCATCTGGTCTCCTCAAGGGCCCTTCTAAGGGCCGAGACGTCGCTGAAGGGCAGAAACTCGTCGCCTATCTGCTGGCAGGTCTCGTGGCCCTTGCCGGCCACCAGGAGCACGTCCCCGGGCTCCATCAGGCCCACGGCCAGGACCAGGGCCGCGTAGCGGTCCGGCTCCTCGACGATGCGCATCGAGCCCGACCTGGGGCTGCTGGTCAGGCCCGGCCGGGCCTGGGCCATGATCTTCAGCGGGTCCTCGTGCCTGGGGTTGTCCGAGGTGAGCACGGCCACGTCCGCGTAGTCGGCCACGGCCTGGCCCATGAGCGGCCGCTTGGTCCGGTCCCGGTCCCCGCCGCAGCCGAAGACCACGATGAGCCTCTTGGCGGTGATGTCCCGCAGGGACCTCTGGACGTTGGCCAGGGCGTCCGGGGTGTGGGCGTAGTCCACGAAGATGTCCAGGCCGTGGGGGTTCTCGACCCGCTCCAGCCTGCCGGGCACGCCCTTGAACTCCGAGATTCTCTTGGTGTTGCGGCAGTTCAGGCCCAGGCTGAAGGCCACGGCCTGGGCGGCCAGGATGTTGGAGGCGTTGTGCGCGCCGATCAGCCCGGACTCGACCTCCCAGGTCTTGCCCTTGTAGGCGGTCTTGAGCACCAGGCCCCGGGCCGAGCTGGACAGGATCTCGCCCTGCATGACCGGGACCTCGCCCAGGCCGGCCTCGCCCAGGCCGAAGCCCAAAACCTGGTCCCGGCCGTTCGACAGCAGCCTGCGGCCGAAGGGATCGTTGAAGTTGACTATCCAGGTCTTGTCCGGCTTGGGGCAGTGTCTGAACAGCCTCTCCTTGGCCCGGAAGTAGCTCTCCATGTCCTTGTGGTAGTCCAGGTGGTCCTGGGTCAGGTTGGTGAGCACGGCGGCGTCAAAGGCCAGGCCCGCGACCCGGTTCTGGTCCAGGGCGTGGGAGGAGACCTCCATGACCACGGCGTCCACGTCGCTCTGCTCCATGTTGAACAGCAGCTCGTGGAGCATCCAGCAGCCCGGGGTGGTCAGCTTGGCGTTGAGCGAGAACCCGGGCCAGCGGTAGGACACCGTGCCCAGGACCCCGACCTTGAGGCCCGAGGCGGCCAGCAGGTGCTCGACCAGGTAGCTGACCGTGGTCTTGCCGTTGGTCCCGGTGACCCCGACCAGCTTGAGGCTGCTCTCCTCGGTGTTGAAAAAGGCCTTGGCCAGCCGGCCCAGGGCCTCGGGCGGGTCCGGGTGGTGGACCAGGCTGGACGGGGACCCGAGGCCCATGTTGATCAGCTCCTTGACCGGCCTGGCGGAGACGATGTAGCCCGCGCCCCTGGCCAGGGCGTCGGCGATGAAGTCCGCGCCCCTGGCCCGGACCCCGGGCATGGCCACGAAGACCTCGCCGGGCAGTATCTCGCGCGAGTCGGTGCGGACCATGAGCCCCTTGCGCACCTTGTCCAGAAGGCCCAGCCAGTCCATGTTCGCCGGGGTGTCCATGAGGTCCTTGGGCCCGGCCCTATGAGACCCAGAGAATAAAAACATCGTCTTGTCCTTTTTTTTCAGCCCCCGGCCACCTGTCGCCCGCGACCGGCCTCTGGCCGGAGACGACCATGCCCCGGCCCTTGATCTTGGGGACTATGCCCTTGCGCATGAGCAGCTCCATGGCCCGGCGCACGGGCAGGCCCCGGATGTCCGGGACCAGGGCCCCGGGCTCGCTTTGTCCGGCCAGGACGGCCTGGGCCGGGTCCGGTCCGGCCTGCCCGGCCTGGGCCGGGGCCTGGTCCGCGGGGTCGTCGGGCAGCCTGCCGTAGTAGGCCAGGGACTTGAGGGCCATGTCCCGGACCGCCGGGGCCGCGACCACGCCGCCGTAGTTGTTGGACTTGGGCTCGTCGACCAGGACCAGGAAGAGCAGCTCCGGGTCCTCGCCCGGGACCAGGCCCACGAACGAGGACATGAACTCGTCGCCGTAGCCGCCCGCCGGCGAGGCCTTTTGCGCGGTGCCGGTCTTGCCGGCCACGGTCAGCCCGGGGATGCGCGCCCTGGTGCCCGTGCCGTCCTCCTGGACCACCTCGCGCATCATGGCCAGGACCCGGTCCGCGGTGTTTTGGCTGAAGACCCGCCTGGGCTCGGGCCTCGGCCGGGCCGGGTCCTGGAACAGCTTGAGGGGCACGAGCAGGCCCTTGTTGGCCAGGCACAGATAGGCCCTGGCCAGTTGCAGGGCCGTGGCCCCGACGCCCTGGCCAAAGGCGATGGTCGCCAGGTCGATGGTCCGCCACTGCTCCGGCCCGCGCAGCAGGCCGCAGCTCTCGCCCGAGAGCCCGATGTCCGCCGGCTCTCCGAAGCCCAGGCCGCGCAGGTAGCGGTGATACGCGGCCGCGCCGATGGACTGGGCGATCTTGGCTGAGCCGATGTTGCTCGAGTAGCGCAGGACCTTGTGGGCCGGCAGCCAGGCGTGGGGGTGGTGGTCGCGGATGGTCCTGCCGCCCACGCGCCAGCGGCCGTTCTCGCAGAAGAATATCTTGTCCGGGGAGATGGCCCCCTCTTCCAGGGCCGCGGCGAACAGGAAGGGCTTGAGCGTGGAGCCGGGCTCGTACACGTCGGTCAGGGCCCTGGGCTTGCGCAGCTCGGGCCTGGTGTCCCGGTAGATGTTCGGGTTGAAGAACGGATAGTTGGCCAGGGCCAGTATCTCGCCGCTCTTGACCTGGACGGCCATGGCCACGCCGGCCCGGGCCTCGTATCTGCGCACGGCCTCGGCCAGGGCCTGCTCGGCCGCGCTCTGGATGTGCGAGTCGATGGTCAGGCGCACGTCCCGGCCGTCGATGTCCATCTCCCGGCCCATGTCGTCCAGGTACAGCCTGCGGCCGGCCGCGTCGCGCTGGACCACGAACCTGGCCTGGCCCCCGGCCAGCCTGGGCTCCATGGCCCGCTCCACGCCCTCCAGCCCGGCGCCGTCCACGCCCACGAAGCCGAGCACCTGGCCGGCCAGGTGGCCGTTGGGGTACAGGCGGTTGTGCTCGGTGGTCAGGTAGACCCCGGCCAGGCCGAGGTCCTCCACGGCCAGGGCCTGTTTGTCCGTGATCTGGCGCTTGATCCACACGAAGTTGCTTCTGGAGCCCAGGGCCTTGTCGAGCACCGCGGCCGGTATCCCGAGTATCGCGGCCAGGCGCCTTTTGGCCTGCTCGGGGTTGGCTATCTCCAGGGGCCGGATGTACAGCGATTTGGACTCCACGCTGGTCGCCAGGAGGTTGCCCCGGCGGTCGAATATCCTGCCCCGCTCGCCGCGCTCGAACTCGGCGGCCAGGTTCTGGCGCGAGGCCAGGGCGTGGAGCAGGGGGCCCTTGTAGATCTGTATCCAGCCGGCCCTGAACCACAGGCCGGCCCAGATCAGGGCGAAGACAAAGACCACCAGGACGAGCTTGGTCCTGCTGGAGTCCCGGCGTTTGGCGTTGGTCCCGGCCATGTCCGCGTCCTGATTCCTTAAGCCTTGGTCCCGGTCAGGGCCGGGACGGTTCGATCCTGCGCATCTGCCCGGCCCGGGCCGGGCCCAGCCCGAACTTGTCGGCCAGGCCGTTGAGCCGGTAGGGGGAGAGGAGGTTGTTGCGCTCCACCTCCAGCTTGGCCACCAGGCCCCGGGTCCTGTTCAGGGCCTCCTCCATCTTCCTCAGGTCGTAGGCCAGGTCCATGCGCTCGATGTTCAGCCACACCGAGGCCAGGCCCAGGACCAGGGTCGCGACCAGGGCCAGGGCGATGGCCCCGGCCCAGGTCTTGGTCGAAGGCTTCATCTCTCCTCCGCGGCCGGGGCCGGTTTTTCCGCCACCCGGAGCTTGGCGCTCCTGCTCCGGGGGTTGCGCTGCATCTCGTCCTCGCCCGGGACCTGGGGCCTCTTGGTCAGGATGTTCAGCCCGGGCCCGGATGCGCAGGCGCATTGGGCCTGGCCGGGCGGGCAGACGCAGCCCCTGGCCAGGTCCCTGAAGGCCCGCTTGACCAGCCTGTCCTCCAGGGAGTGGAAGGAGATGACCGCCAGCCTGGCCCCGGGCGAGAGAAAGTCGGCTATGTCGGCCAAAAACTCCCCGAGCTCCTCCAGCTCCCTGTTCACGGCGATGCGCAGGGCCATGAAGGTCCTGGTCGCCGGGTGCAGCCTGGCCTGCCTGCGCCGCTTGGCCGGATAGGCCCCGGCGACTATCTCAGCGAGCGCGAGGGTGCCCCGGATCTCGCCCTTTTGGCGTTCCCTGACGATGGCCCTGGCTATCCTGCCCGCCAGGGGCTCCTCGCCGTAGTCGCGGATGATGCGTTTGAGCACCTCTAAACCCGCCCTGTTGACCAGGTTTCTGGCCGGGGCGAGGCCGCCTTGCAGGTCCATGCGCATGTCCAGGGGGCCGTCCGTCCGGAAGCTGAAGCCCCTTGCGGGGTCGTCCAGCTGCAGGGAGGACACGCCCAGGTCCAGCATGGCCCCGTCTACCTCCGTCCAGCCCAGGTCGGCCAGGGCGCGGGCGAACCCGCTGAAGGCCGAGTGGACCAGATGGACGCGGCCGGCGTATCCGGCCAACCTCTCCTCGGCCTTGGCCAGGGCCGAAGCGTCCCTGTCCAGGCCGAGTATCTCTATCCCGCCTTGGGCGGCCTCGAGCAGCCCCAGGCTGTGGCCGCCGAGGCCCACGGTAGCGTCCAGGTAGCGGCCGCCGGGCCTGGGCCTGAGCCAGCCGACCACCTCGGGGAGCAGGACCGGTTCGTGCGCCGGGCGGACGGCCGGGTCCATGGTCCGCGACACCTAGAACGGCAGGCTGGCGCCGTTCTGGGCCAGCTCCTCGGACACGTCGTCGAACTCCTGGCCCAGGACGTCCTCGAAACGTCCCTCGGGCAGTATCTCGAAGCGCTTGCCCACGCCGAGGAGCACGACTTCCTTGTTCAGCTTTCCGCTCTTTCTCAGATGGGCCGGTATCTGGATGCGGCCCTGCCGGCCCACGGCGACTTCCTCGTACCCGCCGTAGAGCATGCGCTGCAGGTTGCGCATGTTCTTGCTCGGGGCCTTGATCTTCTCAAGCTCGGACTCGAGCGCCTCCCACTGGGCCGGGGTGATGCCGATGACGTGATTCTCGTAGAGGGTCAAGACGATCCTGGCCTCGGCCGCCTGGCCGAGGATGGCGTCCCGCCAGTGCTGCGGGAGTATGAGCCGGCCCTTGGGGTCCAGGCTCCTGTGGGCGTGACCGCGAAACTTCATCTCTTCTCCACAATAACCCACTTATTACCACTTATTTTATACTTAAATCCACCAATGGGAGAATTTCAAGAAAATGTCAACCCAAAAAAGCGTTTCCATTGGCAAAAAATCCAGCTAGCATCAGGCCCGAGAGGCGCGGGCCGGGCCGCGACCCGGCCCGGGGCGGGAGGTTCAAGAAAAATTCAATGATTTCAGCAAGAGTCCCCGGGGCGGCCAGGTCCTCCCGGGTCTGCCTGCGGAGGCCCTGATCCATGCACACCAAGATAATCGCCACCCTGGGCCCGGCGTCCCAGGACATCGAGACCATCCGCGAGCTCGTGGACGCCGGGGCCAGGATATTCAGGCTCAACTTCTCCCACGGCGACGAGCGGCACTTCGCCGAGCTGGTCGCGGCCATCCGCGGCCTGGAGGCCGAGACCGGCCACACCCTGACCCTGCTCCAGGACCTCTCCGGGCCCAAGATCCGGACCGGCGACGTGGGCCGGGGCACCCTCGAAATCGCCAAGGGCGCCGAGGTCCTGCTCGGCACCTCGGACGCGGCCCTTGGCCGCGAGGAGCCGTTCATCTGTCTGGACATCCCCGAGATCGTCAAGGGCCTCAAGGTCGGAGACGTGGTCGCCCTGTCCGACGGCATGCTCCGGTTCAGCGTCACCGGCCGGCAGGGCGACCAGGTCGCGGTCATGGTCGCGGAGACCGCGGGCATCGCCCCGCCGCGCAAGGGCATCGCCTTTCCGGGCAAGACCACCCTGCTCGACGCCCTGACCAAGAAGGACAAGCAGGACCTCAAGATCGGCATGGGCCTGGGCGTGGACGCCGTGGCCATGTCCTACGTCCAGAAGCCCGAGGACATCGCGGATCTGAAGTCCGAGATGCGCTACCTGGGAAAGACCCTGCCGATCATCGCCAAGCTGGAGCGGCGCAACGCCTTCAACAACCTGCTCCGGATACTCGAGGAGTCCGACGGGGTCATGGTCGCCAGGGGGGACCTGGGCCTGGAGTGCGACCTGTCCGAGCTCCCGGCCATGCAGAAGAGGATCATCGGCGCTTGCAACGCCGCGGGCAAGCCGGTTATAGTCGCCACCCAGATGCTCTTGTCCATGGTCACCAGCCCGGTCCCGACCAGGGCCGAGACCACGGACGTGGCCAACGCCATACTGGACGGCGCCGACTGCATCATGCTCTCGGAGGAGACGGCCATCGGCAAGTACCCGGGCAAGGCCGTGCGCTTCATGCGCAAGATCGCCGACCAGGCCGAGGACTTTCTGTTCGAAGACCTCCGACCCGGCCCGCACGCCCCGGGGGGCCAGGAGCATCCGGCCAAGTTTCTGGCCTACGCCGCCTGCCTGCTGGCCGAGAAGACCCGGTCAAAGGCCCTGGTCTGCCACAGCGTGTCCGGGGCCACGGCCAGGACCCTGTCGGCCTGTAGGCCCAGGCAGCCGATATACGCCCTGAGCCCGGACGGCAAGGTGAGGCGCTTCACCAACTTTTCCTGGGGCGTGATACCGGCCGCCCCGCCCGAAGCGGCCGACAGCCACCTGGATCGGGCCGAGGAGTTCGTGCGGCTGTCCCCGGCCTTTGCCGACCAGGACACCGTGGTCATAACCGCGGGACAGCCCAAGAGGGATCAGGCATACACCAGGACCAACGTGGTCAAGGTCTACGAGAAGTGAGATTATGTGCGCCATATCCAAGATGGAAGTGCCCGACGGCCTTGACGAGGAATACTACCAGATAAATCAGGACATCCTGGGCAGCTTCAACAAGTACCGGCCGCCCCTGAACATCTTCCGCTTCCAGGAGGACGTGGCCAGGGTCATCCCGTTCTTCAAGGTCGGCCAGCGCCTTTCCAATGAAAAGGTCCAGGAGCTGGCCAAGCTGGTGGGCGAGGGCCTGGTCTTCGTGTCCAGGGACGACCACCCGGTCTACGTCAAGCACATCAGCTACCAGCTGGACCTGGTCCTGGTGGACAAGCACCTCAAGGAGGCGGAGATCGCCGACATCTTTGTCCAGGCCCTGACCAGGCGCATGGGCGAGTTCCTGGATCAGCCCGTGCCCCTGGTCCTTCAGAAGCTCTGGGCCGACCTCATGGTGCTCACCGAGTACCTGTTCCAGGACATCTTTCGGGTCAAGGCCCTGGTCCGCCGCCTGGCCCTGGAGCACAGCCTGGCCTCGCACTCGGTCAACTGCGGGTTCGTGGGCCTGGCCCTGTACACCAGGCTGCGGGCCAATGACTTCGAGGAGGGCCTGGTCAAGCGCCAGGTCTTCGACCGCCTGGCCGCGGGGCTCTTTCTGCACGACATGGGCATGACCAGGATTCCGGCCTTCATCAGGGACAAGACCAAGCCCCTGGTCCCGGACGAGAGGACCAAGATCCAGGCCCACCCCAAGCTGGGCTACGAGATGCTGGCCAAGCTGGACCTCAAGTACCCGGAGGTGGAGCAGTGCGTGCTTGAGCACCACGAGCGCGTGGGCGGCAAGGGCTATCCCATGCGCAAGTCCGGCCCGGAGATCGGCGAGTACGGAGCGCTCTGCGCTGTGGTCGACTCCTACTGCGCCATGATCACCAAGAGGCCCTACGCCGAGGCCATGAAGCCCCTGGACGCGGCCGCGGCCCTGGTCAAGGACCGGGGCTACGACTCCAGGGCCGCCTCGCACCTCCAGGCGTTCGTCGTGGAGTGCGCCAAGTTCAAGTAGGCCTCTACCTGGGGCCGGGGACCCTGACCAGGTCCGAGCTCAGGGACAGGTACAGGTCGGCCAGGTAGACCACGCCCAGGACCCTGCCCCCCTCCTCGACCACGGCCCAGCCGCGCCTGCTGCTCAGAAAGGACTCCAAGACCACCACCAGGGGGTCGCCGGGCTTGAGCACCGGGACGTCCTGTTCGAGGTGCTCGTCCAGGGCGGTGTGCGTGCACAGGTGGCAGGCCTGGGCAAAGGCGTGGTCCCAGTCGGTCTCGCCGGAGAGCTTGAGGCTGTTGTCCTTGAACAGCCAGTCCTTGACCGCCTTGAGCACGCTCCAGATGGAGATCACGCCCTTGAGCTCGCCGTTTTTCTTGAGCACCACCACGATGCGGCTCTCGGGCGTGCCCTGCATGGCCCTTTGCAGGTCCCGGATGGCCATGGCCAGGGTGGCCGACTCGTCAACCGACGGGAAATCCTCGCGCATCATGTCCCAGGCCCTTTTCCTGAGCAGCATCCAAGACCTCCTTTTTTGAACGGCGGGCAGCTGAATACCAAAATATCCGCTGCCCAAGGCTTTGTCCACCCGGCCGCACTTGACAAGCCCGGGCCCAGGGCGCAGTTCATGGGCCATGAAGGCCAAGCGCGTGTTTTTCGGGCTTTTGCTCGGCCTTGTCCTCGCCGCCTGGCCGGGCCCGGTTCGGGCCGAGGCCGGGCCGCCCTTCGCGGCCGGCGAGAAGCTGTCCTACGACATCTACTGGACCTTCATCCACGCCGGCCGGGCCAGCCTGGAGGTCCTTGCCGACGAGGAGCTCAAGGGCGTGCCGGTCAGGCACTACCGGGCCCGGGCCAAGAGCACCCCGTTCGTGGACGCCTTCTACCGCCTGCGCGACAACATCGAGGCCTACACGGACCTGGCCGTGACCCGCAGCCTGCTCTACGACAAGGACCAGGAGGAGGGCGACTACCGGCGCAAGGTGACCCTGGACTTCGACTGGGACCGGGGCCTGGTCTACAGGTACAAGCAGGGCGAGCTCAAGATGGCCCTGCTCGCGCCCGACGGCGCCCTGGACCCCCTGTCCATGCTCTACGCCTTCCGCGCCCAGCCCCTGTACGTGGGCTACGAGTTCAAGAGCCGGGTCACGGACGGCAAGAAGATCGAGATGGGCGTGGCCAGGGTGGTCGGGCGGGAGAAGGTCGAGACCCCGATGGGCGAGTTCGACGCCTTCCTGGTCGAGCCGCACCTGGAGGAGGTCGGCACCGTGTTCAGGACCAGCCCCGGGGCCAGGCTCCAGGTCTGGATCACCGCGGACGAGCGCAGGATACCGGTCAAGGTCAAGAGCAAGGTCTCCATCGGTCACTTCAGCATAGAGATAACCGGCATCGAGCCGGGCTTGGGCCCCCGGGACCTGAGCCTGCTCGGCGGCCGCGGCGGACCGGACCCGGGCCCTTAGGCCCCCTGATCGCGGCTGTTGCCTTTGCCTGCCCCAGGGTCTATGACCCGGCCTGCGCGCGGGGCAGGGGCGGTTCATGATTGCCTTGTCCCGCGGCCAACCATTTGGAGGATTTCATGTCCGACGCGGATCAAATCCCGGGCGAGACCGGCCCTGGGGCCGGGTTGCGGGACAACGACCTGGTGGAGTGCGCGATCGAGTCCATGGCCGCCGGGGGCAGGGGCCTGGCCAGGGTCCGGGGCCTGGCCGTGTTCGTGGACGGCGCGGTGCCCGGCCAGACGGTCTCGGCCAGGATCAGCCGGGTGCGCAAGCGCCACGCCGAGGCCGAGGTCTCCGAGGTCCTGGTCCGGTCCCCGGAGCAGGCCGAGCCCTTTTGCCCGCACTTCGGGACCTGCGGGGGCTGCGCCCTGCAGAACATGGCCTACGAGCGGCAGGTCTTTTGGAAGCAGCGGGTGGTCCTGGACGCCCTGGAGAGGATCGGCCGCCAGGTCCCGGCCCGGGTCCTGCCGGCCCTGGCCTGCGCCGAGAACAGGCGCTGCCGCAACAAGATGGAGTTCAGCTTTGAGGGCCGGGCAAAGGACCTGCGCCTGGGCCTGCTCGAACGCGGGGCCGGCCGGGTGGTGGACATCCGGGACTGTCTTCTGGCCAGCGAGCAGACCGTCCAGGTCCTGGACGCGGCCAGGGCCTATTGCCGCGGGACCGGCCTGCCGGCCTGGGACCGGGTCGGGGGCCGGGGCTTCTGGCGGCGGCTGGTGGTCCGGCACGTGGGCCGGGGCGGCCCGGACCAGGGCCAGGTCATGGCCCAGGTGATCACCTCCCCGGGCAGCCGGGGGTTCAAGGCCGCGGCCGGTCTGGGCCGGGCGCTCATGGACCGGTTTGCGTTTGTGCGCTCCTTTGTCCACTCCACGCGCGGCGGCCGGGCGGACCTGGCTGTCGGCGAGCGCCGGGTCCTGACCCTGGGGCCCGGGTTCGTGGAGGAGACGGTCGGCGACCTGCGCCTCAGGCTTTCGGCGGACTCATTTTTCCAGACCAACACCGCCCAGGCCCGGGCCCTGTACCAGGCGGCCGTGGACCTGGCCGCACCGTCCGGCCGGGAGATTGTGCTCGACCTGTACTGCGGGGTCGGGGGCCTGTCCCTGTTCATGGCCCGGTCCGCGGCCCGGGTCCTGGGCCTGGACATCAGCCCCGGGGCCGTGTCCGACGCTGCGGCCAACGCCGGGCAAAACGGCCTGGACAACTGCTCGTTCATGGCCGCGGACATCGAGTCCCCTGGCTGGTCCGCAAAGGGCCTGCCCGGGCCGGACCTGGTGGTCTGCGACCCGCCGCGCTCGGGCCTGGGCCCGCGGGCCGTGGACGCCCTGCTCGAGCTCGGCCCGGCCCGGGTCCTGGCCGTGTCCTGCGACCCGGCCGGCCTGGCCCGGGACCTGGCCCGGCTGGCCGGGGCCTATGTCCTGGACCGGGTCAGGGTCGTGGACATGTTCCCGCACACCGCGCACGTGGAGTGCCTGGCCCTGCTCCTGAAAAGACCCCCGGCCTGAGGCCCTGGCCGGCCTTGAGCTTTGTCCCGGTCAGGGTTAGTCAACAGGCTGGAGGGCCGCAGATGACGCCGATCATACGCAAGGGGCTTCTGGAGCTGGTCTTTTCCGGATCGTTCATGAAGCGCTGGAACGACAAGCTAAGACCCATAGAGCTGGCCGAGGTGGACAAGCAGGCCCACAAGATGATCCTGGCCTGGCTGCTGTTCGCGCTCAACTCCCGGGAGATGGACCTCAAGGCCCGCCTGGCCCTGGGCGAGGAGATCGTGGAGGGCGGGATATTCGAGTACCTCTACCGCCTGGTCATCACCGACATCAAGCCCCCGGTGTTCTACCGGATCAAGGCCAACCGCGCCGACTACCAGAAGCTCACCGAATGGGTCCTGGACCAGCTCAAGACGCGCATCACCCCCCTGGGCCAGGAGTTCGGGACCCGGATGCGGGCCTTTCTCATGGACCCGGAAGACAGGGGCCTGGCCCGGCGCATCCTGCTCGCCGCGCACCTCTACGCCAGCCATTCCGAGTTCCGGCTCATCAAGACCATCAACCCTCCGGACGACGAGCTGATCGAGATAGAGCAGAGCTTCGTCGACCGGCTCGGCCGTCTCACGGACCTGGTCGGGGTGGCCGAGCTCCTGGACGACGACTCGGTCCTCGGCCGGTTCGCCTCCAAGTGCGGCCAGCTGCGCTTTCAGAAGCGCTGGTCCCAGACCCCGCGCATCCCCGAGACCACGGTCCTGGGCCACATGTTCATCGTGGCCGCGTTCGGCTGGCTGTTCAGCCTCGAGGTCGGGGCCTGCCGGGCCAGGCGGCAGAACAACTTCTTCGCCGGCCTGTTCCACGACCTGCCGGAGCTTCTGACCCGGGACATCATCTCCCCGGTCAAGTCGTCCTCCGCGGAGATCGCCGGGCTGATCAGGGAGTACGAGCACAAGGAGCTGGAGCGGGTCGTGCTCCTGCCCCTGCGGGACAACGGCTACCCGGACCTGGCCGAGCGCCTGGTCTATTTCCTGGGCCTTTCCGTGGGCTCGGAGTTCTCGGCCACGGTGCGCGAGGACGGGCGGGTGCGCAAGGTCTCAAGCGAGGACATCGGCGGACCCCTGAACCTGGACGCGCTGGACCCCAAGGACGGCGACCTGCTCAAGATCTGCGACCGCCTGGCCGCGTTCATCGAGGCCTCCACGGCCCTGCGCAACGGCATCGCCTCGGATCAGCTCCACCAGGCCTGCTGGAGGATCAAGCAGTTCTACCAGAAGACCCCGGTCACCGCGGGCATCCATATCGGCTCGCTTCTGGCCGACTTCGACTAGCGCTATCTTTGCCCGTCCTGCGCGCCAAACGCCGAGCGCAAGACAAACTTGAGAAATCGGGCGCAATCGCTTAAGTGAGTTGGTCTATATCCGACCTCCGGACCAGGGACCATAATGAAGCTGACCACCAAGAGCCGCTACGGCGCGCGCATGATCCTGGACATCGCCCTGCACGGCGGGTCCGGCCCGGTGCGCGTCGCGGACATCGCCAGGCGTCAGGGCGTGTCGGTCAAGTATCTGGAGAAGATCATCAGGGAGCTCAAGAAGGGCGGGTTCATCGGCAGCAGGCGCGGCCCCGGGGGCGGGCACTTCCTGGCCCGGCCGGCCCGGGACATCCGCATGGGCGAGGTGGTCAGGCTCCTGGAGGCCGGCTCGCCCCTGGTCAAATGCGTCCGCGACACCAAGGCCTGCAAGCGCTCGGCCGAGTGCCTCATGACCAGGCTGTGGTCCGAGGCCCACGAGGCCATGTGCCGGAGCCTGGACATGACCAGCCTTGCGGACCTGGTCGAGGACGCCGGGTCCTGCCCCGAGGCCGGGGCCTGAAAACAGCCGCCCGGCCCGTGAACGGACAAGGGCCCGGGCCCAGGGCCCGGGCCCTTTGACATCTCTGGTCGGGGCGGCCCGACTTGAACGGGCGACCCCCTGCTCCCAAGGCAGGTGCGCTACCAGGCTGCGCCACGCCCCGACCGGGGAAGGCGAGTTCTACCCCGAATGCACCCCCTAGGCAAGGACCGCCGCGCCTTGGCCGTCCCAGACCCCGGCCACGGCCCGGCCGCAGCCCGGGCAGGCGCCGTGGTCCATGAACATCCCGGCGACCGCGAACCCGCGGCGGGCGATCAGGACCCGGCCGCAGCCCGGGCAAAAGGTGTCCCCGAACCTGTGGCCGGGCACGTTGCCCAGGTACACGTGCTCCAGGCCCCGGCCCCTTCCGATCTCCACGGCCCGCTCCAGGGTCGCAAGCGGCGTGGGCGGGAGGTGCTGGAGCCTGTAGCTCGGCCTGAACCTGGACACGTGCCACGGGGTGTGCGCCCCGAGCTCCTGGGCCAGGAACCCGGCCAGGTCCCCGAGCTCGGCCTCGGAGTCGTTGAGCCCGGGTATGACCAGGGTGGTGACCTCCAGCCACCAGCCCAGGGAGCGCATGGCCCTCAAGTTGTCCAGCACCGGTTCGAGCCGGGCCCCGCACTGCTCGTGGTAGAACTTGCGGCTGAAGGCCTTGAGGTCGATGTTCGCGGCCTGGATGTGCGGACCGAGCGCCTGCAGGCACTCCGGGCTCTGGAACCCGTTGGAGACCATGATGTTTTTGAGCCCCTGGGCCGCGGCCAGGCGGCTGGTCTCGAGCATCAGCTCGAAGAACACCGTGGGCTCGGAGTAGGTGTAGGAAATGCTGGCCGCGCCCTGCTCGCTGGCCTCGGCCACGATCTCTTCGGGCGATATCTTCTGCCCGCTTATGGGCCTGCCCAGCTTGGGGCCCTGCGAGAGCTCCGCGTTCTGGCAGAACAGGCAGGACAGGTTGCAGCCCTGGGTGGCCAGGGACAGGGTCTGGCTGCCGGGCAGGAAGTGAAACAGGGGCTTTTTCTCCACCGGGTCCAGGTTCAGGGCCGCCACGCGATCGAAGACCAGGCTGTACAGGACCCCGTCCCGGTTCTCGCGCACCGCGCACAGGCCCCGGTCCCCGGGCTCCAATACGCAGCGCTGGCTGCACAGATCGCAGCGCGCCCGGCCGTTTTTGAGCGGCCTCTGGAGCATGGCCCGGTTCACGGCCCTACCAGCTGGTGGTCGTGGTCGTGCTCGTGGAGTTGTCCCCGGACGTGGACGTGGTCTCCGTGGTAGACGAGGTGGTGCCGTTGCCCCTGGGCCAGGCCGAGTCGATGTTCGCCTTGATGATCATCTTGTCCCAGGTGGTGTCCCGCTCGATCTTGGGCGGCGGGACCACGTCCACGGTCTCCTCCCCGGTGGCCGGGTCCGTGGTCATGGTCACGGCGCTGCGCTTGTTGCGGGTGCCGAAGCTTGTCTCCCGGCGCTCCCCGGCCGTGTCCTTGTTCTCGAACTTCCCGGCCAAGGCCGGGTCCGGGGCCAGGACCAGGACCAGGACCAGTATGGCTGCGGCGCGAAAAAGGCTCATGTCCTCCTCCTCTGGGCCCGGTTTGGGGCCGCTGACATTGTGGCCCTTTTGGCCGGTCAATGCAACGCGGGTCTGAAGGACCGCTTCGCAATTCGCGGGCCCATGCGCTGCCGGCGCGGGCCGGCCGGCGGCCGGGGCGGCGGCCTTGAGTTTCGCGGTCCTTGGGCCTATAGAGGGGGTCCGGATTTCAGCCTCGGACCCAGGAGATGGTCATGGACGATCGAGCTTCGGCCTACAGGTCGGCGGGCGTGGACATAGACGCGGCCAACGCCTTCATCGGGCGCATCAAGGGCCTTGTGGCCACCACGTTCACCAAGGGCGTGATCACGGACATCGGGGGCTTCGGCGGGCTGTTCAAGCCGGACCTGAGTCAGGTCAAGGAGCCGGTGCTGGTGGCCGGGACCGACGGCGTGGGCACCAAGCTCAAGCTGGCCTTTGCCTTCAACAGGCACGCGAGCATAGGCCAGGACCTGGTGGCCATGAGCGCCAACGATGTCCTGGTCCAGGGGGCCAAGCCGTTGTTTTTTCTGGACTACTTCGCAACCGGCAGGCTGGACGCTGAGGTCGCCGAGCAGGTCATCGCCGGGGTCGTCGAGGGCTGCAAGCAGGCCCGCTGCGCCCTTCTGGGCGGCGAGACCGCGGAGATGCCCGGGTTCTACGCGGACGGGGAGTACGATCTCTCCGGGTTCTGCGTCGGCCTGGTGGACAACGACCGGATCGTGGACGGCTCGCGGGTGACCATCGGCGACCAGCTGATCGGCCTGGCCTCCAGCGGCCTGCACTCCAACGGCTACTCCCTGGTGCGCAAGCTGTTTGAGGCCTCGAACCTGGGCCCGGACGACGAGCTGCCGGGCTGCGGGGCCCCTGCGGCCGAGGTGCTCATGGCCCCGACGCGCATCTATGTCCAGCCGGTCCTCGGCCTGCTTAGGGACCTGGAGATAAAGGGCATGGTCCACGTCACCGGCGGCGGGTTCTACGACAACCTGCCCCGGGTCCTGCCCGAAGCGGTCTGCGCCCAGGTCGACTTCGGGTCCTGGCCCGTGCCCCCGGTCTTTAACTGGCTCAAGGCCCAGGGCGCTATGGCCTGGCCCGAGATGCTCCAGGTCTTCAACTGCGGGGTGGGCTACGTGATCATCGCCGCGGCGGCCTCGGCCGAGGAGATCATCGGCCGGCTCGGGGCCATGGGCGTTGAGGCCTGGGTCATCGGCCGGGCAATCAAGCGCGTCCAGGGCCTGGAGCGCGTCGAGGTCGGGTTCTAGCCCAGGTAGGGGTTGAAGTACCCGAACTTGAGCCCCGTGTCCCCGGCCAGCAGGCGCTTCTTGAAGTTGGCCAGGCCCATGGCCGGGCCCGGATCAAACCGGGCCATGGCCGCCATGTACAGCTCGGGGTCGAGGTTCAGGTTCCGGAGCTGGACGAAGTCCACGCCCGCGCCCCGGACCAGATTGTCCAGGGCCTCCATCTCGGCCTCGGTGTCCGTGAAGCCCGGGAAGTAGAGCAGGTTCAGGGACACGAACAGGCCGACCTCCTTGGCCTTGGCCACGGTCTCCAGGACATCCTCGAACAGATAGCCCACGGGCCGGTGGTAGGCCTCGTACGGCCCCTTGCGGGCGCTGTTCAGGCTGACCCGGATCGAGGTCAGCCCGGCCACGGCCAGGACCGGCATGGCCGCCGGGCGGCTGCCGTTGGTGTTGATGTTCACCGTGCCCGTGCCGCCCTCGCGCCTGTATTTGCGGATCGCCTCGGCCAGGAGCTCGGCCTCGGTGAGCGGCTCGCCCTCGCAGCCCTGGCCGAAGGAGAAGATCGGCCGCTTCTCCCTGGCCTCGTGCCAGGACATGATCTCGACTATCTCCTGGGCCGTGGGCGTGAATTCGATGCGCCTCTGGGTCGCGGGGAAGCCCGAGTCCTCGGGCTGGAGCGACAGGCAGCCCAGGCAGCGGGCGTTGCAGGTCCTGGACGTGGGCAGGGGGGCCTCGAAGCGGCCCAGGGCCAGGTTCTTGGCCGCTGGGCAGCCGTTGGTCAGGGCGCAGCCGATCAGGTGGCGGACCAGCCTGTTTTCCGGGAACCGGGCCAGGAGCCTCTGGGCCCCGTTCTCGATGCGCCGGCGCGGGATGTTCGAGAACTTCTGGCGCCTGTCCGCGTCCACCCTCTTGGCGCAGACCCACAGCCTGCCGTCCGCGAAGCCCACCGCGCCGTAGGCGAACAGGGGCAGGGTCGGGGCCCGGTCCCGGGTCTGGTACGCGGCCACCCCGGTCAGGGTGTAGCCGGGGCAGACGAACGCGGCCACCGCGGTCTCGTCCAGGGCCTCGGCCCGGCCGGAGTCCGGGTCCAGGCCCAGGGCGCTTCTGTGCGGCAGGAGCAGGCACTCGCTCTCGGGCGGCAGGGCGACGAGCTCGTCGGGCTTGGGAAGCCCCAGCTCGCGGCCCCTTCTGCAGAGCATCAACAGATCGGGATGGTCGAATATCTGGCCGCTTTGGTCCGCGAACACCAGGCGCGGCCGGGGCCGTTTCTTGGAGGACATGGCCCAACATAAAGGCAACCCGGCCGCCTGGCAAGGCTCGGGCCGATTGCGTCCACCGGTTTCGGGTTGAAAAAAGGCCGGGCCCGCCAAATGGCGGGCCCGGCCGGGCTGGTCCAAAAGGCCCGGGATTAGCGCTTGGAGTACTGGAACCTGGCGCGGGCCCCGCGCTGGCCGTACTTCTTGCGCTCCTTCTTGCGGGCGTCCCGGGTCAGGAACCCGGCCTTCTTGAGCACCGAGCGCAGGTCCGGGTCGAACTCGGTCAGGGCCCGGGCGATGCCGTGGCGCACGGCCTGGGCCTGGCCCGCCACCCCGCCGCCGCAGACGTTCACCCTGATGTCGACCTTGTCCTGGATCTTGGACAGGACCAGGGCCTGCTGGGCGATCATCCGCTGGGTCTGGCGCGGGAAGTACTCCTCAAAGGGCCGGTCGTTGATCAGTATCCGGCCGTTGCCCTTGTATATCCTGGTGCGGGCCACGGCGCACTTTCTCTTGCCGGTGCCGTAGTTGAAATCCTTCATGATCGATGCTCCGATAAAGATTTAGATATCCAGGGTCTTGGGCTGCTGGGCCGCGTGCGGATGCTCGGGGCCGGAGTAGACCTTGAGCTTCTTGATCTGCTGCCTGGCCAGGCGGTTCTTGGGCAGCATGCCCCGGACGGCCTTGATCAGGACCTGCTCGGGCCTGCGCTCCATGAGCGCGCGCAGGGTCATGGACTTGATCCCGCCCGGATGGCCGGTGTGCTTGTGGTAGAGCTTGTTGTCCAGCTTGTTGCCCGTGAACCGGACCTTGTCCGCGTTGACCACGACCACGAAGTCGCCGTTGTCCATGTGCGGCGCGAACTCGGGCTTGTGCTTGCCGCGCAGGCGGTTGGCGACCTCGGTGGCCAGGCGGCCGAGGATCTTGTCCGAGGCGTCGACCACGACCCACTCGTTTTTGAGGTCCTCGGGCCCGGGGCTATATGTCTTCATGGCTTTGGCTCCTTGATCGAAACTCGAAACAGGGCTTTTACGAGCTTTGCCCGGCCCTGTCAATAGCCGCATCCGGGATTATTTCGCGGCCGCCACGCCCTGCCTGAGCCTGTCCAGGGCCCGGTCCGCGCCGGCCGGGTCCGTGCCTCCGGCCTGGGCCAGGTCCGGCCTCCCGCCCCCGCCCCCGTTGACCTCGGCGGCCACGTCCTTGATCAGGGCCGGGGCCGTGAACCTGGAGAGCAGGTCCTTGCTCACGGACAAAATCACGCTCACCTTGCCCTGGCCGGTCTCGGCCAACAGGCAGATGATCCCGGAGGCCAGCCTGGAGCGCAGGCCGTCCACCTGCTCGCGCAGGGCCTTGACGCTCGGGGCCTCGACCTTGGCCGCCAGGACCTTGACCCCGGCGATGTCCTCGGCCCGGGACAAGAGGTCCTGGCCCGCGCCGCCGGCCAGCTTGGCCGAGAGCCTTTCGGCCTCCCTGGCCAGGTCCTTGTTCTGGGCCTGCAGGCCCCTGATTTTTTCGGCGACCTGGTCCGGCCCGGACTTGAGCGCGGCCATGGCCTCGTCCAGCCGCCTGCTCCGGGACTGGAAGTGGGCCAGGGCGTTCCAGCCCGTGGCCGCCTCGATGCGCCGGACCCCGGCGGCGATGCCGGATTCGGACAGGATCACGAAGGACCCGGCCTGGCCCGTGGCCGAGAGGTGCGTGCCCCCGCAGAGCTCGACGCTCACCCCCGGGACCTCGACCATGCGCACCTGGTCGGCGTACTTCTCGCCGAACAGGGCCATGGCCCCCTTGGCCACGGCCTCCTCGTAGGGCAGAACCGAGTTGCGCAGGCCGTGGTTCTCGATGATCGCCCGGTTGACCTCCTCCTCGACCCTGGCGATCTCCTCCGGGGTCAGCGGCGCGATGTGCGTGAAGTCGAAGCGCAGCCGGTCCGGGCCGACCAGGGACCCGGACTGCTTGACGTGCCCGCCCAGGACCCTGCGCAGGGCGGCGTGGAGCAGGTGGGTGCAGGTGTGGTTCCTGGCCGTGGCCAGCCGGGCCTCGACATCCACGCTGAGCCTGACCTCCTGGTCCGGCAGGACCTCGCCCTCGTTGACGAATATCTTGTGCACGGTCAGTTCGGGCGAGGGCTTGAGGGTGTCCAGGACCTCGGCCGAGCCGGTCATGGTCTCCAGGCCGCCCACATCGCCGGTCTGGCCGCCGGACTCGCCGTAGAATGGCGTTTCCTCGGCCACCAGCCAGCCGCCCTGGCCCTGGACCAGCCGCCGGCTGTACGCGCCTTGGTCGTCCAGAAGGCTCTTGACCACGGACCGGCCCTGGGTGGCGTCGTACCCGCTGAAAATGGTCCTGACCCCGGCCTTGAGCAGGGACTCGAACCTGCCGGCCAAATCCTTTTCGCCCGAGCCCTTCCAGGCCTTCTTGGCCCGCTTCTTCTGTTCGTCCATGCAGCGCCTGAACCCGGCCTCGTCCACGGACATCCCCCGCCTCTCGGCCACGTCGTTGACGATGTCCAGGGGGAATCCGAAGGTGTCGTAGAGCTTGAAGGCCAGGTCCCCGGAGATGACCTTCGAGTTCTCCCCGGCCAGGGCGTCCATCTCCTCCTCCAGGATGGCCAGGCCCTTGTCCAGGGTCTGGCTGAAGCGTTCCTCCTCCTCGCGCACCACCCGGACCGTGAACTCCAGGTTGTCCTCGAGCTCGGGGTAGGCCCCGGCCATGAGCCCGGAGACCTCGCGCACGGTCTCGAACAGGAACGCTTCGGTCAGGCCGAGCAGCCGGCCGAAGCGGAAGGCCCTGCGGATGAGCCTCCTGAGCACGTAGCCCCGGCCCTCGTTCGAGGGCAGGACCTGGTCGGCGATCAGAAAGGCGATGGCCCGGCTGTGGTCCGCGATGACCTGCAGGGCGGTGTCCGTCTCCCGGCCGCGCTTGTAGGCCGTGTCGGACCTTGCGGCCACGAAGTCGATGAGCGGCATGAACAGGTCGGTCTCGTAGTTGGAGCGCACGCCTTGGACCACGGCCGTGACGCGCTCCAGGCCCATGCCCGTGTCGATGGACGGCCTGG
Source organism: Desulfovibrionaceae bacterium (assembly GCA_016932995.1). Classification (GTDB taxonomy): domain Bacteria; phylum Desulfobacterota; class Desulfovibrionia; order Desulfovibrionales; family Desulfovibrionaceae; genus JAFGBU01. The sequence continues at coordinate 8,310 of JAFGBU010000020.1, read as the reverse complement.
GCAGGGGCACGCGCTGGCCGGACTCGGTCTGGTCGTACTGCATGAACACCAGGTTCCAGACCTCCAGGAAGCGGTCGCAGTCGCATTTGCCGACGCCGCAGTCCGGGCCGCAGGCCATGTCCGGGCCCTGGTCGAAGTGGATTTCGGAGCACGGGCCGCAGGGCCCGGTGTCGCCCATGGACCAGAAGTTGTCCTTTTCCCCCAGGCGGAAGATGCGCCCGGCCTCGACCCCGGCGACCTTGCGCCAGAGGTCGAAGGCCTCGTCGTCGTCCCGGTACACGGTGACGTACAGCCTGGACTTGTCCAGGCCCAGGTCCCGGGTCAGGAACTCCCAGGCCAGACTGATGGCCTCGGCCTTGAAGTAGTCGCCGAAGGAGAAGTTGCCGAGCATCTCGAAAAAGGTGTGGTGCCGGGCGGTGCGGCCGACGTTCTCCAGGTCGTTGTGCTTGCCGCCCACGCGCAGGCACTTCTGGGACGAGGCGGCCTTGACGTAGGGCCTCTTTTCCTGGGCCAGGAAGGTCTTCTTGAACTGGACCATGCCCGCGTTGGTGAACAGCAGGCTCGGGTCGTCCCTGGGTATCAGCGGCGAGCTGGGCACGATGGCGTGGCCTTGGCGCTTGAAGTATTCGAGGAATCGTCTGCGTATCTCGGCGGCGTTCATGTTCGGCCGGTCTCCGGGCCCCTGTCAAAGGGGAATAAAAAGCCCCGGGACAAGGGCCCCGGGGGGTTGAGTGCTTGGGGTTATTCCTGCGCGCCCGGGGCGGCCGCGTCCGCCTCCCGCGGCTCGGCCATGCCCAGGTGCTCCTTCAATCGGTCCTCGACCTGCTGGCGCAGGTCGGGGTTGTCGGCCAGGTAGGCGCGCACGTTCTCCCGGCCCTGGCCCAGGCGCTCGGACCCGAAGGCGTACCAGGCCCCGCTCTGCTCGACCACGCCGTTCTCCACGCCCAGGTCCAGTATCTCGCCTTCCCTTGAGATGCCCGTGCCGTAGAGCACGTCGAAGACGGCCTCGCGGAAGGGCGGGGCGACCTTGTTCTTGATGACCTTGACCCGGACCTTGGACCCGAAGACCTCCTCCCGGTCCTTGAGCGACTGGATCCTGCGGATGTCCAGGCGCACCGAGGCGTAGAACTTCAGGGCGTTGCCCCCGGAGGTGGTCTCCGGGTTGCCGTACCCGGTCATGCCGATCTTCATCCGGATCTGGTTGATGAACACGACCACGGTCTTGGACTTGTGTATGCTCCCGGTCAGCTTGCGCAGGGCGTGGGACATGAGCCTGGCCTGGCCGCCGACCTGGGTCTCGCCCATGCTGCCCTCGAGCTCGGCCTGGGGGATGAGCGCGGCCACCGAGTCGATGACCACCACGTCCACCGCGCCGGAGCGCACCAGGAGGTCGGCGATCTCCAGGGCCTGCTCGCCGTAGTCGGGCTGGGAGATCAACAGCTCCTCGGTCTTGACCCCCAGGCGCTTGGCGTAGTTTATGTCCAGGGCGTGCTCGGCGTCTATGAACGCCGCGGAGCCGCCGCGCTTCTGGGACTCGGCGATGATGTGCAGGGCCAGGGTCGTCTTTCCCGAGGACTCGGGGCCGTATATCTCGGTGACCCGGCCCTTGGGCACCCCGCCCACGCCCAGGGCCAGGTCCAGGCCGATGGACCCGGTGGGAATGACCTCGATCCTGGTCGAGGCCTCCCCGTCCAGGCGCATGATCGAGCCCTTGCCGAACTTGCGCTCGATGGTCGTCAGGGCGGTGCTCAGGGCCTGCGCGCGCTCGGCGTCGGGCGCGGCCGGGGCTTTCTTGGCCATGTTCTGCTCTCCTGGTTTCAGGTCCGGTTGACCAGACGGGCAAGACTAGCAGAACAATCGCCGGGCGGCAACTCCGGGGGCAGGCCCGGGCCTTGCCCTGGGCCCCCAGGTGACGTAACAAGCCCCTTCTATGGTCAAGCCCTACCACGCCCTGGCCCTGTTCTCCGGCGGACTGGACAGCATCCTGGCCTGCAGGCTCATCCAGGCCCAGGGCCTGGCGGTCCTGGGCCTGCACTTCACCAGCCCGTTCTTCGGCCGACCGCGCAAGGTCGGCCGCTGGCGCAAGGCCTACGGCCTGGACATCGAGGCCGTGGACCTGGGCGACGAGTTCTCGGCCCTGCTCGCGGCCGGGCCCAGGCACGGCTTCGGCAAGCTGCTCAACCCCTGCGTGGACTGCAAGATACTCATGCTCAGCCGGGCCAGGGACCTGCTCGGGCAGTACGGGGCCTCGTTCATCGTCTCCGGCGAGGTCACCGGCCAGAGGCCCATGTCCCAGCGCAGGGACTCCCTGTACCTCATCAGCCGCGAGGCCGGGGTCCGGGACATCCTGGTCCGGCCGCTGTGCGCCAAGAGGCTCAACCCCACCGCGGTCGAGGCCTCCGGGCTGGTGGACCGCGAGCGGCTCCTGGACATCGGCGGCCGGGGCCGCAAGAGGCAGCTGGCCCTGGCCCGGGACCTGGGCCTGACCGAGACGCCCACCCCGGCCGGGGGCTGCGAGCTGGCCGAGCCCGAGTCGGCCAGGCGCTTCTTGCCCGTCCTCAGGCACCTGCCCGCGCCGCGGGCCGACGACTTCAGGCTCTGCCGCGTGGGCCGGCAGTTCTGGTCCGGCGGCCGGTGGCTGGTGATCGGCCGCAACAAGGCCGACAACCTGCGCATGGAGGCCCTGGTGCGGCCCGGGGACATCCTGCTCAGGGTCCGGGACTTTCCCGGGCCCCTCGCCCTGGCCAGGGCCGTGGGCCCCGGGCAATGGGACCGGGAGGCGGTGCGCGACGCGGCCGCGTTCACGGCCTCGTACTCGGGCCGGGCCGTGCAGGCCGCGGGCCCGGTCGAGGTCCTGGTCACCGGGCCCGGGGGTCCGGAGGCGGTCTCCGTGCTCCCCGGCCGGGAGACCCCCCTGGCCTGGGCCGAGCCGGACCTCTCCGGGCTCAAGGACTGGAAGCAGGAACTCGCGCATGGCGCTTGACCTGGCCAAGTTCCTGCTCGGGGCATTCATGCTCTGGTTCTGCGCCAACTGGATAGTGGACTCGGCCGCGGCCCTGGCCAGGCGCTGGGGCGTGTCCGAGCTGGCCATCGGCCTGACCGTGGTCGCGGTCGGCACCTCGGCCCCGGAGTTCGTGGTCACCCTGAACGCGGCCTTCAAGGGCCTGGGCGACATCTCCCTGTCCAACGTGGTCGGCTCCAACATCTTCAACCTCGGGTTCATCCTGGGGACCATGGCCATGATCCGGCCCCTGGCCACGCACAGGACCCTGGTACTGCGCGACGGGGCCCTGCTCCTGGCCGTGACCGGGTTCATCCTGGTCTCGGCCCTGACCACGGGCCTTTCCCGGGCCACCGGGATCGTCCTGGTCCTGTTCCTGGCCGGCTACGTCCTGTGGCTCATGTCCCGGCCCAGGGTCGTGGGCCGCGCGTCCGGCCCCGGCCTGTCCAGGGCCGCGCGCTGGTGGGACTGGCCCAGGCTCCTGCTCGCTTTCGCGGGCCTGGCCCTGGGCGGGGAGCTGGTGGTCGGCGCGGCCGTGGGGCTGGCCCAGGACCTGGGCCTGAGCCGCTGGGCCATCGGGGTGACCATGGTCGCCGCGGGCACCTCCCTGCCCGAGCTGGTCACCTGCCTGGCCGCGGCCCTGAAGGGCAGAAGCGACATGCTCCTGGGAAACCTGATCGGCAGCGACCTGTTCAACTTCGCCGGGGTCCTCGGCCTGACCTGCCTGCTCAGGCCCCTGGGCGCGATCCCGGACGCGGTGCCCAGCCTGTGCGCCCTGGTGGCCATGATCGGCCTGGCCCTTGTGCTCATGCGCACCGGCTGGCGGCTGTCCAGGATCGAGGGCGCGTTCCTGGTCCTGGTCAACTCGATCCGCTGGGTCGCGGACCTCTGGGTCTGAGCCGGGCCTTTGTCCTGTGCCCGCACTTGCCAGGCCGGCCGAAGCTGATTAATTAGGGAGTTGACGCCCCGCGCCCATCATGGCGCGCGCGGGCGCAAGCCAACGTCAAGGAGGAGTGCCCATGACGCCATACTCATCGCTTCCCGGCGTGAAGACCAGAACCGAGGTCCTCAACGCCTTCATGCGCGGGGTCTACGGCTGGATGAGCGCGGGCCTGGCCCTGACCGCGGCCGTGGCCATGTTCGCGGCCTCAAGCCCCACGGTCCTGGGCGCGCTGTTCAGCTTTGACCCGGCCGGCCGGGTCGTGGGCCTGTCCGGCCTGACCTGGTTTCTGCTCATCGCCGAGCTGGGCCTGGTCTTTTTCCTGAGCGCGCGCATCCGGAGCCTGTCCGGGACCACGGCCACGTCCCTGTTTCTGGCCTACAGCGCCCTGAACGGGGTCACCCTGTCCATGATCTTTCTGGCCTACACCTCGGCCTCGATCTTCCAGACCTTCATCGTCTGCGCGGGCATGTTCGGGGCCATGAGCCTGTACGGCATGGTCACCAAGCGCGACCTCACCGGCCTGGGCAGCCTCCTGTTCATGGGCCTCATCGGCCTGCTCATCGCCATGGTGGTGAACATCTTCCTCAAGAGCGCGGCCATGGAGTTCGTCATCTCCGGGATCGGGGTGCTCATCTTCACCGGCCTGACCGCCTACGACACCCAGAAGCTCAAGACCATGGGCGAGATGGTCCCGGCCGACGACTCCACGGCGGTGAGAAGGGGGACCATCCTGGGCGCCCTGACCCTGTACCTGGACTTCATCAACCTCTTTCTGATGCTCTTGCGCTTCATGGGCCAGACCAGGGAGTAGCCGATAAGCGCAGGGGCCCCGAACGGGGCCCCTGCGCGTTCAGCCGCACAGCCATGGCTTCCCCGACCGAAATGCAAAGGCGCCTGCGCCCGGTCCTGTCTCCATTTGGATACGCCTTCGGCCTGATCATGAGGCTGAGGCGCTATCTGTACGAGACCGGCCGCCTGCCGCGCTGGACCGCGCCCTGCCTGACCGTGTCCGTGGGCAACATCGGCTGGGGCGGCTCGGGCAAGACCCCGCTGGCCGGCTGGCTCCTGGGCTGGGCGGCCCAAAAGGGGCTTCAGGCCGCCCTGCTCACCAGGGGCTACGGGGCGAGGCCCGAGAAATACCCCTACCTGGTCGGGGCCGAGAGCCTGGCCGAGGAGGCCGGGGACGAGCCCCTGCTCCTGGCCCGGGAGAACCCCGGGGCGCGCGTGCTGGTCGATCCCAGGCGCAGGCGCGCCGGGGCCCTGGCCTGTAGGCTGTACAACCCCGCGCTCCTGGTCCTTGACGACGGCTTTCAACACCTGGCTGTTGAGCGCGACCTGGACCTGGTCCTGCTCCGGCCCAGGGACCTCTTGAGCCAGTGGAACCAGGTCATCCCGGCCGGGACCTGGCGCGAGGGCGCCGAGGCCCTTTCCCGGGCCGGGGCCTTTGTGCTCAAGTCGCGCAAGACGACCTTCGACAAGCTTAGGCCGGTCATGGAAAAGAGGCTCGGGGCCCTGGGCCGGCCCGTCTTCCAGTTCTCCCTGGTGCCCAGGGGGATCAGGCGGGTCCTGGGCCGGGAATGGGCCAACGACTTCGACGGGGCCCGGTACCTGCTCGTGTCCGGGGTGGCCGACCCGTCCCAGGTCAAGCGCACGGCCAGGCGCTACTTCGGATACCCGCCCGAACGCTGTATGGAGTTCCCGGACCACCACATGTTCACCAAGAACGACGCCGACGACATCCTGGCCGAGGCCCGGTCCGCGGGCTGCGAGGCCGTCCTGTGCACGCCCAAGGACGCGGTCAAGCTCGGGCCCCTGGCCGGGGCCGGGTTCTGGACCTTTGACCTGGAGCTCGTGTTCGGCCAGAGCATGTTCACCGCCTCCAACTTCGATGTCTGGTGGACCAGGCGCTACGAGGCCCTGCGCCTGAAGAAGATGGACCTGTTGGCCGAAAGGGGCCTGGCCCCGGCCCCAGGGGCCGAAGAGGGGGCAAGCGATGAGCAGGAAAAGGAATAAGCCCGGTTCCGGGATCGAGCCCGGTTCCGGGATCGAGCCCCGGGCGGTCCTTGCGCTCTTCAGGGAGCGGAAAAAACCCCTCCAGGCCGCGGAGCTGATGCGCGCGCTCAGGGCCAAAAAGCGCGACAAGGCCGCGCTCGAAGCGGTCCTGGACGCGCTCGTGGGCCAGGGCAAGCTGATCCGCATAGGCCGCGCCTTGGGCCTGGCCGAGAGCATGAGCATGCTCACCGGCAGGCTCGAGGTCCAGCGCTCGGGCGTGGGCTTCGTGATCCCCGAGGATCCCAGGCGCAAGGACGTTTTCGTGGGCTCCGGGGACATGTCCGGGGCCTGGCACGGCGACAGGGTCGTGGTCGCCGTGCTCAGGGAACGCAGGGGCAAGAACCGCGAGGGCCGCATCGTCCGGGTCCTTGCGCGGGCCAGGGACACCCTGCCGGTCCGGGTCCTCAAGCGCGTGGGCCCGGAGATGTTCCTGTGCCGGCCCATGGACCCCAGGCTGGGCTTCAATCTCATGGCCCGGGCCAAGGGCCTGGCCGATCTGGCTGACGGCGACCTGGCCCTGGCCTCGCCCGGCCAGAGGGTGGAGCCCTGGCTCTGGGAGGCGGACATAACCGGCCGCCTGGGCCGGGAGGACGACGTGGAGGTCCAGGAGACCGTGGTCAAGTTCAACCACGCGATCCCGACCGCCTTTCCCGGCGCGGCCCTGGCCGAGGCCGGGGCCCTGGCCGAGACCCTCTCGGAGGCGGATATGGCCGGCCGCCGGGACCTCAGGGACCTCTTTTTCGTGACCATAGACGGGGCCCGGGCCAGGGACTTCGACGACGCCGTGTTCGTGGAGCGCTCGAAAAAAGGCTTCAGGCTCCAGGTGGCCATCGCCGACGTCTCGCACTACGTGCGTCCGGGCGCGGCCCTGGACCTCGAGGCCAGGGAACGGGGCAACTCCTACTACTTCCCGCGCTCGGTGGAGCCCATGCTCCCGGAGCGGCTGTCCAACGGCCTGTGCAGCCTGAACCCGGGCCAGGACCGGCTGGCCCTGGCCGTGGCCATGGACTTCAACGCCAAGGGCGGTTTGATCCGGGCCGAGGTCTTTGCCGCAGTCATCAACAGCCGGGCCAGGCTGACCTACGCCCAGGTCAAGAGGGCCCTGCTGGACCGGGACCGGGCCGAGCGCGCCGCCCTGGGCCCGGCCCTGGACATGCTCGAGCAGGCCCTGGCCCTGGCCAGGCTGCTCTATGCCCGAAGGACGAGCCGGGGCGGCCTGGACTTCGACCTCCCGGAGCCGGACATCCATTTCAACATCTACGGCGAGGCCGTGGACATCAGGCCCAAGCCCAGGCACTTCGGGCACCAGATCATCGAGGAGTTCATGATCGCGGCCAACGAGGCCGTGGCCGGGTTCCTCGAGCACCGGGACCTGCCGTGCATGTACCGGGTGCACCCGGACCCGGACCCGGACAAGCTGAGCAACCTGTTCAAGATACTGTCCCGCACGGCCGGGCCCGGCCGGACCGCGGCCGCCAGGGCCTCCGAGGGCCAGATCAGCCCCAAGGTCCTGGTGGACCTGCTCAAGGAGGTCGAGGGCACGGACTCCGAGTACCTGGTCAACAGGCTGGTGCTTCGGTCCATGAAGCAGGCCAAGTACTCCCCGGACAACGAGGGCCACTTCGGCCTGGCCTCGGACTGTTACTGCCACTTCACCTCGCCCATCAGGCGCTACGCGGACCTGGTGGTCCACCGGCTGGTCAAGGCCGCCCTGGCCCCGGCCGGAGACACGCCCCTGCCCGGGCGCAAGGAGCTGCTCGGCCTGGCCGGCCAGCTCTGCGCCATGGAGCGCAAGGCCATGGACGCCGAGAGGGAGATACTCAAGCGGATCACCGCCCTGTTCCTCAGGGACAAGGTGGGCCAGTCCTTCGGCGGGGTGATCTCGTCCTTGGCCGACTACGGGTTCAGGATCGACCTCAAGGAGGCCATGGCCGAGGGCATGGTCAGGCTGTCCACCCTGCACGACGACTACTACGCCTATTGGGCCAGCCACGAGCTCATCGTGGGCGAGCGCACCGGCCGGACCTTCCGCATGGGCCAGTCGGTGACCGTGCGCGTGGAGTCCGTGGACCTGGACCGGGCCGAGGTCAGCCTGTCCCTGGTCCAGGGCGGCGAGGACGTCAAGGACCTGGTCTGAGCGGCCCTTTTTCTCTCTCCGTGTAAATTTTTTATTGACAACTTGTTTAGCATAGCTTAATAAACTTCCCATGGGCGGCTAAGGGGTCCCGAAGGGGCGGCTAAGGGGTCCCGAAGGGGCGGCTCAAGGGGTCCCGAAGGGGCGGCTCAAGGGGTCCCGAAGGGGCGGCTCAAGGGG
>JAFGBU010000019.1 GCA_016932995.1 Desulfovibrionaceae bacterium | reverse complement strand
CAAGTGCGACATGTGCATAGACCGGGTGCACAACGGCATGTTGCCCGCCTGCGTCCAGGCCTGTCCCACCGGGACCATGAACTTCGGAGACCGCGAGGACATGCTCGGACTGGCCAAGCAGAGACTGTCCAAGGTCAAGGGGGAATTCCCCAAGGCAAGGCTGATCGATTCGGAAAGCGTCCGGACCATCTACCTTTGCGGCCTGGAGCCAAGCCTGTACCACACCTGCGTCACGGCTGAAGCGACCTTGCCGCGGGGATTCGACAGAAGGGGCCTGTTGGCCTCGGTGCTCAGGCCTTTTGCCGCGTCAACCTCAGGATAAGGACTCAACCTCCTTATCGCTCAACGGCCGCCGGGAACCCTGCCTCCCGGCGGCCATCCTCTTTGCCCCCGCCTGCGGCGCAGGGCCTTGAGGTTATTGAAAGTCCGCCGAGTCCAGGATGATGGTCACCGGGCCCTGGTTCACCAGGTCCAGGGCCATGAGCGCCCCGAACAGGCCCGAGGCGGTCCTGCCCGGCGCGGCCGCACGGATGTCGTCCACGAAGCGCGAGAACAGCCCGGCCGCGACGTCCGGCGGGCAGGCCCGGCTGAAGGACGGCCGGCGGCCCTTGCGGCAGTCCGCGTACAGGGTGAACTGGGACACGGCCAGCAGGTCGCCCCCGATGTCCCGCAGGCTCTTGTCCAGCCGCCCGGTCTCGTCCGGGAACACGCGCAGGTCCAGGGTCTTCTCGATCATTTTGGCCCAGGCCGCGGAGCCCGGCAGGTCCTGATCGTCCCCGGACCCGAACCCGACCAGGACCACCAGGCCCGGCCCGATCCCGGCCACCTCGCGGCCGTCCACCTCGACCCCGGCCCGCGAGACCCGCTGGATCACCAGGCGCATCTAGCCTTCCTCGTAGCTCGCCCGGGACGAGCCGGTCTCGGACACGGTCACCCGCGCCAGGCGCACGCCCTGGGGCAGCCTCGGGGCCAGGTCTTGGTACACGAACAGGGCCAGGTTCTCGCTGGACGGGTTGTGGTCCCTGAAGAAGTCCACGTCGTTCAGGTGCCGGTGGTCGAGCTTGGCCAGGACCTGGCCCAGGGCGGCCTTGAGCTCGCCGAAGTCCATGACGATCCCGGTCTCGGGGTCGAGGCTTCGGCCCTCGACCTCGACCTCGACCCCGAAGTTGTGGCCGTGGAGGTTCTCGCAGCGGCCCTTGAAGTTGCGCAGCCGGTGCGAGGCGCTGAAGCCCGAGACAACCACCAGCCGCCAGACGCCCTTGGCCATGGCTCCCCCCTACTCCGAAAAGTGGAACTGCCGGCCGGTCTCGCCTTCCCGGCGGCCGCGCTCCTGCAGGTCGTTGGCCCTTTTCAGCTCGTTGATCAGCTCGCCCAACTGGCGGCTCATGCGGTTGGTGTTGCGCCAGATGAACAGGGGCGCGATGCAGATGCAGACCGTGAGCGCGAAGAGCGCGATCCAGGTCAGGGCGGAAATGCCGGCGAAAAGCGCCATAAGGGCCTCCAGGGTGGTTTGGGGCTGGGCGAGTCTAACCGCCACGCTCGGCCCCGTCCGGGTCCGGCCGCGCGGCCTCGATCCATGCGCCCACGGCCTTCCAGAACTCCGGGCCGGGCCAGACCTGGTACTCCGGTCCCAGGCGCAGGCGGCAGACGCTCTCCGCGAGCTCCAGGCGCAGGTTGACCGGGGCCTGGCCCGGGTGCGCGGCCAGGAGGTCTTTCAGCCGCTCCAGGCAATGCCCGGCGCACATGTCCTCGGTAAGGGCCAGCTCCACCGGCTCCGTGCTCCTGGCCTGGTCCTCGGCCAACAGGGACACGTTGTCGGCCAGGAGCTTGGCCCGGGCCGGGCCGTTGTCCATGCCCGGGACCTCGCGCTTGTCCACGGACCCTTTGATGATCAGGGGCTGGTCCCGGTCCAGAAGCTCCCTGGCCGCGGCAAAGGTGTTGGGCAGCATGGTCGCCTCGCCCGTGCCCGAGAGGTCCTCTATCTGGCAGAAGGCCATCTTGTCGCCGTTCTTGGTCGTGTGGATCTTGATTCCGGTGACGACGGCCGCCACGCGCACCAGGGCGCCGTCGGGCAACTCCTTGCACTCGTCAAGGGTGTTCAGGCCCAGGCGCTTCATGTCCTGGCTGTAGGCCAGCAGGGGGTGGCTGGACAAGAAGAAGCCCAGGGCCTCCTTTTCCAGGCGGAGCTTCTCGTCGTCCGGCCATTCCGGGAGGTTCAGCTCCTCCAGGGACAGCTCCAGGCCGCTGTTGTCCGCGCCGTCCCCGGAGCCCGCGATGTCCAGCATGGAGAGCATGCCGCAGGACTTCTCCTTGGCCTTTTTCTGGCCCACGGCCACGGCCTTGTCCAGCCCGGCCAGGAGCCCGGCCCTGGACCGGCCCAGGCAGTCCATGGCCCCGCTCTTGACCAGGTACTCGAGGACCCGCTTGGTGACCTTGCGCAGGTTCACCCGGCAGCAGAAGTCCATCAGGTCGCGGTAGGGGCCGTTTTCCTCGCGCTCGGCCACGATGTGGTTCACGGCCTCGTCGCCCAGGTTCTTGATCCCGCCCAGGCCGAAGACGATCTCCCGGCCGCGGGCCGAGAACCTGCGGCGGCTTGCGTTTATGTCCGGCTTGAGGACCTGGATGTCCATGTCCCGGCAGGCGTTGATGTACTTGAAGACCTTGTCCGTGTCCCCGAGCTCCGAGCTGATGACCGCGGCCATGAACTCGACCGGGAAGTGGGCCTTGAGGAACGCGGTGTAGTAGGAGATCAGGGCGTAGGCCGCGGAGTGGGACTTGTTGAACCCGTACTCGGCGAACTTTTCCATGAGGTCGAATATCTCGTTGGCGGTCCTGTCCGGGATCCCGCCCTGCCTGGCGCCCTCCAGGAAGCGCTGGCGCTGCTTGGCCATGTCCGCGGCGTTCTTCTTGCCCATGGCCCGGCGCAGGATGTCGCCCTCGCCCAGGGAGTAGTTGGCCACCACCTGGGCCGTGCGCATGACCTGCTCCTGGTACACGATGACCCCGTAGGTGGCCTTGAGGGTCCTTTCCAGGGACGGGTGCGGGTAGCTGACCTTGATCTCGCCGTGCTTGCGCTTGATGAACTCGTCGACCATGCCCGAGCCCAGGGGCCCCGGCCGGTACAGGGCGAGCATGGCGATGAGGTCCTCGAAGCAGTTGGGCCTCAGCATGCGCAGGTAGCGGCGCATGCCCGAGCTCTCCACCTGGAAGACCCCGTCCGTGTCGCCCCGGGAAAAGAGCTCGTAGGTCTTGCGGTCGGTCAGGCCCATGGAGTCCAAATCCGGCGGCTTCTTGCCCTGGGCGGCGATGATCTCCAGGCAGTCCTGGATCACGGTCATGGTCCGCAGGCCCAGGAAGTCGAACTTGATGAGCCCGACCTTCTCCACCCGCTTCATGTCGTACTGGGTCACGACCTCGCCCTTTTTCCCCTTGTACAGGGGCAGGTACTCGGTCATGGGCCGGTCCGAGAGCACCACGCCCGCGGCGTGGGTCGAGGCGTGGCGGCACAGGCCCTCGAGCCGCCGGGAGATGTCGATGAGCTTGGCCACCTGGGGGTCGGCCTCGGCCATGGCCCGGAGCTCGGGCTCCTGGTCCAGGGCCCGGTCGATGGTCATCTTGAGCTCGTCCGGGATGAGCTTGGCGATGCGGTCGGTCTCGGCGAAGCTCATGCCCAGGGCCCGGCCCACGTCCCGGACCGCGGCCTTGGCCTTCATGGTCCCGAAGGTGGTTATCTGGGCCACGTGGTCCTTGCCGTACTTCTTGGACACGTAGCGGATGACCTCCGGCCGCCTGCGCTCGCAGAAGTCCACGTCGATGTCCGGCAGGCTGACGCGCTCCATGTTCAGGAAGCGCTCGAAGAGCAGGTTGTAGGGGATCGGGTCCAGGTTGGTGATCCTCAGGGCCCAGGCGGTGATGGACCCGGCCGCCGAGCCCCGGCCCGGCCCGACCGGGATGCCCTTGAGCTTGGCCCAGTTGATGAAGTCCTGGACGATGAGGAAGTAGGCCGGAAAGCCCATGCGCTTGATGATCGAGAGCTCGTGCTCGAGCCGGTCGCGGTACAGCTGCTCGTCGATCTCGTAGCCCGCGGCCTGGATGCGCCTTTCCAGGCCCTGCCTGGCCAGGCGCTCGAACTCGTCCTCCAGGCTCTGGCCCTCGGGCAGCTCGTAGACCGGGAAGTGGTGCCTGCCGAGCTCGATCTCCAGGTTGCAGGCCTCGGCTATGCGCTGGGTGTTGGCCAGGGCCTCGGGCTGGCCGGCAAAGGCGGCCTCCATCTCCTCCGGGGTCTTGAAGTACAATTGGTCCGTGCCCATGCGCATGCGCTTCTCGTCCTGGACCGTGGCCTGGGTCTGGATGCACAGCAGCAGGTCGTGGGCCTCGTAGTCCTCCCGGGTCAGGTAGTGGCAGTCGTTGGTGGCCACAATGGGCAGGCCGGTCTTCTGGGCGACCTTGAGCAGCAGGCCGTTGGCCCTGTCCTGCTCCTTTAGGCCGTTGGCCTGGAGCTCCAGGTAGAAGTGCCCCGGGAATATCTCCGCGTACTCCCTGGCCGCCGCGACCCCGGCCTCCAGGCCCTGGCCCAGGAGCTTGCGGTTGACCTCTCCGGCCAGGCAGGCGGAGAGCGCGAACAGGCCCTTGGCGTGGCCGCGCAAAAGGTCCTTGTCCACCCGGGGCTTGTAGTGGAAGCCCTCCATGTGGGCGGCGGTGACCAGCTTGATCAGGTTGCGGTAGCCCAAGAGGTCCTTGGCCAGGAGCACGAGGTGGAAGGCCTCGCCCGCGCGGCCGGTCTTGTCCTTCATGGACTTCGGGGCCACGTAGACCTCGCAGCCGATGATGGGCTTGATGCCCAGCCTGCGGGCCTCCTGGTAGAAGGTCAGGGCCCCGAACATGTTGCCGTGGTCGGTGACGGCCAGCGCGGGCATGCCCAGGTCCTTGGCCTTCTGGCACAGGTCCTTGATGCGTATGGCCCCGTCGAGCAGGCTGTACTCGGTGTGCACGTGCAGGTGTACGAACTCGGGCATCGGTGTTCCGTTGTCTTGGTTGGCCCAGCCCGGCCGTCGGGCCGGGCTGGGTCAGGTATAGCCCAAGACCCGGCCGATGAAAACCTGGCCCGGCCGAGGGCCTTCGGATTTACAAGCCCGGGGATTGCGGTTAGCTACTATACGGCCGTTATGGCCTAAGAGGTTGTTGATAAACAACCTCCGCGCGCCAGGACGGCGCGCCCGGAATCATTGGAGGTCAATGATTCCGGAGAGTTGGCGAAACCGCGCTTTCGCCAAATCGAGTTGAAAAAGTCCAGGACGGACTTTTTCAACATTCTGCCAAGGGGCGCGGATATTGGAACACGGCGTCGGCGCGTTGGGCTATCTCTGGGCCAGGCTGCCCATGCTCCTGCTTTTTTCAAGCGGGTATCTGGTCTACCGCATGCTGGCCGTGACCCGGCTCACGGACGCCTTTGTGGCCTGGGCCCTGAACAGGAGCCAAGGGCGCCTCTCGACCCTGCTTTTGTATATAATCGCCACCGCCGCGTTCATCTCCGCGTTCATGCCCAACGCCATCGCCGCCCTGACCCTGCTGCCGGTGCTGAAGGTCATAGACGAGGACTTCCGGGCCCAGGGCGGCGGCCCGGCCCTGACCACCGCGCTCACGGTCTCGGCCATATACGGCGCGGGCATCGGCGGCATGGCCTCGCTCATCGGCAGCCCGGCCAACCTGATCCTTTTGGCCGCCCTGGACCTCTACCAGGTCCCGGGCCGCGAGGCCCTGAACTTCTTCAACTGGTTCTTGTGGTCCCTGCCCCTGACCGTCCTGTTCGTGCTCGCGGCCTGGGGCGTGGTGGCCGGGCTGGGGCTTCCGGCCAAGGCCAGAAGCATCAGGGCCTGCGTCGAGGGCCTGTGCGAGATCAAGCCCCTGACCCACGCCCAGCGCTCCGGCGGCCTGGTGTTCGCGTTTTTCCTTGGCTACTGGATTTTGGAGGCCGTGCTTGCCGAGACCTGGCCCGGGTTCGCGGCCCTGAGACCCGCGGCGGCCCTGGGCTTTGGCGGGCTGTTCTGCTTTTTTTTGTTCGTCAGGCCGCCCAGGCTGCCCAGGGACCCGTCCAGGGCGCCGCTCATCGCGCCCCTTGACGTGCTCAGGGGCTGGCCCAAAAGGGGCCTGGTCTTTCTGGGTCTTCTGGTCTGCGTGGTCGCGGCGGTGCGGGCCTTTGATCTGGACCGCGCGGCCGCGGACCTGGTGCGCTCCGCGCTCGGGCCGGGGCTGCCCTGGGGCGCGGTGTTCGTGGCATTGGTCCTGGCGGTCATCTTCCTGACCGAGGTCCTGAGCAACACCGCGGTCGTGGCCGCGTTCTTCTCCATAGCCTTTTTCCTCGCCCAGGCCCGGGCCGTGGACCCGCTGCCGATCATGATCGCGGTGTCCATCGCCTCGACCTGCGCCTTCATGACCCCGATCGCCACGCCCTGCAACGCCCTGGCCTTCGGGGAGATGAAGGGCACCTCGCTGTGGCGCATGGTCGCCCTGGGCGCGGTGCTGAACCTGATCGGCGGCCTGCTGCTCAGCTTCTGGCTCATTTGGGCCGTGCCCCTGGTCTACGGCTGAGCCCTTGCCATGGCCGCGCGGGTCTGCGACTATTTGAGCCATGATCCGTCGGTTTGCCAAGCCCCTGCTCCTTTTGGCCTGCCTGGCTGCCTTCGGCCTTGCCGCGTTCGGCTGCGGCCGGCCCGGGCCGGCCGCCGGGCCCGGATCCGGTCCCGACCCGGGGCCCGGGCAGCGCCTGGTGGACCGGGCGGTGTCCGCCCTTCGGGCGCTTGAGGCCCGGGACAGGGAGGGCTTCTTCGACCTCCTGTTCCAGGAGGCCCGGGGCCTGTTCGTGTTCCCCAGCCTGGTCCGGGCCGGGTACTTTTTCGGGCTCCAGGCCGGGTCCGGGGTGCTCTGCCTCAGGGACGAGATCGGGTTCTGGAGCGAGCCGGCCTTCTTCGGCCTGGGCTCGGCCAGCCTGGGGCTCCAGATCGGGGTCCAGGAGGCCACGGTGTTCGTGTTCCTGATGTCCGAGGAGGCCGTTAAGGCCGCGCTCGACGGCAGCCTGGCCCTGGGTGTTGACGCGGACATGGCCGTGCTGAGCGCGGACGTGGTGGCCAAGGCCGCGCCCTTTGTCCCGGACCCGGGCGAGGTCTATGTCTTTGCCGATCTGGGCGGGCTGTTCGCCGGGGTCTCGCTTCAGGGCGGCGGGCTCTGCCCGGCATCGGGCATGAACCGGGCCTATTACGGGCCCAAGGCCACGGTCCGCTCGATCCTGGTCGAGCGCAGCTATTATCTGCGGCCCGGGACAACGATTCTCAAGCAGGAGCTGCTGCGCGCCGGCCTGGGCCGCAGATAGCCCGCGCCGGCGCCGGCCTTGCCCCGCAGGGCCTTGTTTTTCAAGGCCATGTTTTTTGAAAAAAAGGCCTTGACTCTGCCCAGGGATTTGCTTAACTACCGCCTTCGCCGCGTTCGTCCGGGGCGCTCGGTCCCGGGGCGCGGCGAGTTCTTTGAGAGCCGTAGTGACGGCGTCCGGACGGCCCCGGGCTGTCCGGGGGACCCTGGTCTTTGACAATTAAATAGCGAGTCGGGCAAGATCGAAAACACATAATCCCGTTAAATCAGGGACTTGTGACAATCGAT
>JAFGBU010000018.1 GCA_016932995.1 Desulfovibrionaceae bacterium | reverse complement strand
GGCCCACTCCCCCTCGCTCAGACCGGCCCCCAGGGCCGCTGCGCGAAAAAAGGGCGCCAAAGACAATATACGCCAATCGCCGTCGAGGTAAAGCGCCGGACGCAAAGGCGGATTTCAGGGACTGGAGGCGGGCTGGTCCCGGTCCTCGTCGTCCGCGCTCCGGGCCAGGCGAAATCCCAGGTCGTTGTAGTTGAAGTCCTTGGAGGCCCGGCTGCGTTCGGTGCAGCGGATGAACCGCCTGACGTAGTTCCAGCTTCCGCCGCGGCAGACCTGATGGACGCCGGCCTCGCCGGTTGTCGGGTTGTAGCGGTGGGCGCTCCTGTAGGCGAGCTTGTCGTAGGCGTCGCCGGTCCATTCCCAGACGTTTCCGCTCATGTCGTATATTCCCAGGCCGTTCGGGGCCTTGAGGCCCACGGGATGGGTGGCCCCGGCGCTGTCCCCGTACCAGGCGACCAGGTCCGGGTCGTTGCCGCCCGAATAGTTCTCCTGCTTGCCGCCGCTCCTGGCCGCGTACTCCCATTCGGCCTCGGTGGGCAGCCTGAACCCGTGCGGATGCTTGCTCAGGGCGTTGAGCTTGTCGATGAACCTCTGGGCATCGACCCAGGAGACCGACTCTATGGGATAGCGCGGCCCGCTGTGAAAGCTGGCCGGGTTGTCGCCGGTCACGCGCTGCCACTGGCCTTGGGTGACCTCGTACTTGCCCATCCAGAACCCGTCCAGGCAGACCTGGTGCACCGGGGACTCGTCATCGTGGCACTCGCTGGTCCAGGGCCCGCAGCCCATCAGGAAACAGCCGCCCGGGACCCAGACGAACTCCATGCCGGTCAAGGGGTCGCGCCATTCCCGAATCGGCTTGGCCTGGTCCTCGGGCCCGTCGTCCGGTCCCGGGCCCATGGCCCGGGCCGCCCCGGCCGGGGCAAGCCCAAGGCAGCAGGCGATCAGGACGGCGGCAAGGCGGAGGGCAAAGACGCGAGCTCGAATGACTGCGTAGTTCATCATAAAATTATATAGAAAAAAGAATGCCTGCGGCAATACAAAAAAAACATGGCCCGCCGCCCGGGCGCGCACCGGCCGGGAGCTTCGCGCCGGGCGGCCTTTGCTTGACAGCGCCGCGTTCGTGCAGGAAGGGGTTTTACCTCTGAGAGCCGCTGATGCACGTCCCGGCCCGGGTCTTGCCAGACCGGCCTGGAGCGTGGGATAAATGGCTTGAGATACAGGCCGCCTGATCGGGTTTCGCCGGCCTCAGGGCCCGACCCGGGGCAAGGGATTTTTTGCGCACAAAGGACGTTCGGACGTGGGCAAGGTTTTTGTAGACGATCTGAAGCCCGGCATGGTCCTGGAGAGCGAGCTCAAGGGCGCCAACGGCAGGAGCCTGCTTCCGGCCGGGGCGACCATAGAGGAGAAGCATCTCAGGATCATCAAGATCTGGGGCGTCACCGAGGCCGAGATCGTGGGCGCGGGCTCGCAGAAAGGCGAGGGCCCCGGGCTGTCGGATATCCCCATTGAGGTCCTCAGGGCGAGCCAGGAGCGGGTGAAGGGCCTTTTTCGGCTCAACGACCTGGACAGGCCGCCGGTCAGGGACCTTTACGACCTGTGCGTGATGCGCACGGCCAGGGCCATGATCTCCGGGACCCTGCAGACCGCAAGGCTCCCGGTCGAGGAGGACGAGGCCCCCCTGGACACCGGGGGCTTTCCGGACCTGCCCTCGCCCTACAACCTGGTCCAGGGCCGCACCTCGCTGGTGTCTTTGCCGGACATCTACTTCAGGATCGTGGAGGTCCTGGACAACCCGCGCACCTCGGCCTTTCACATCGCCGAGGTCGTGAGCAAGGACCCCAGTCTCACCGCCAAGCTCCTGAGGCTGGTCAACAGCCCGTTCTACGGCTTTCCCTCCAAGATCGACTCCATCTCCAGGGCCGTGGCCCTGGTGGGCGCCCAGGAGCTCTCGACCCTGGCCCTGGGCATATCGGTCATCAACAGCTTCCAGGGCATTCCGCCCGAGCTCGTGGACATGAAGGCCTTTTGGGAGCACTCCATCGCCTGCGGCGTCCTGGCCAGGGTCTTGTCCGACTACAAGCCCGGGCTTTCGGGCGAGCGGTTCTTCGTGGCCGGGCTGCTGCACGACGTGGGCAAGCTGTTCATGCTCCAGCGCATCCCCAAGCCCATGCTCAGGGTCCTGTCCGTGTCCGAGAAGGAGGGCCGGCCCAATCACCTGGTCGAGGAAGAGGTCGTGGGCTACGACCACACCGAGGTGGCCGGGTTCTTGTTCAACGAGTGGAAGCTCCCGCCCACGCTCAGGAACATGGTCAGGCATCACCACAAGCCCGACGCGGGCAAAAACCCCATCGACTCGGCGATCATCCACCTGGCGGACATCCTGGCCATAGCCCTGGGCATCGGCAACAGCGGCACCCGCGTGGTCCCGGCCGTGTCCGAGACGGCCTGGGCGTCCGCGGGATTCGCGCCGAGCGTTTTGGGTCCGGCCGTAAAGCAGGCCCTTAGGCAGTTGGACGAGATAAACAAGGCCTTTTTGGGCGAGGGGAAGTAGGCCCGTGGACGACAGGGACAGGCTCCGGGTGCTTGAAGAGCAGGTGGTCTACCTGCGCGAGGAGAAGGGCAAGGCCCTGAACGCCCTGGAGATGTCCTCCTGCCTGTCCCGGTTCGGCTCGGGCTTCAAGGACATCGAGAACCAGGTCCCCATCCTGGAGGAGGCCGCGGCCAGGATGCGCGGCCTTGTCGGGTTCAAGGCGGTCTGCTTTTTCCTGGTCCGCGAGGAAGACGCCGACTTCCAGGTGGCCCTGTGCGAGCCGGGCTCCTTTTCCGATTATTTCCAGGTCGAGGCCGGGCCGCTCATCGAGGACCGGACCTTTGCCTGGGCCTTGGCCCGCACCAAGCCCGTGGTGGTCTCGTCCAGGGACGGCGCGGACAGGATCATGCTCCACTCCCTGGCCACCGAGTCCAGGGTCAGGGGCATGTTCATGGGCGTGCTGGGCCAGAGGGAGGAGGAGATATACGACACCACGCAGCTGCTCATCACCGCGGTGCTTCTGGCCTGCGCCCACACCCTGGAGAGCTACGAGCTCTACAGCGCCCTGCGCAGCTCCAACCAGGACCTGCTGCGCCAGATCAGCATCAGGGGCCGCGAGCTCTCCTCGTCCAAGGAGCTTTTGAAGGAGGAGAAGAAGGGCAGGCGTCAGGCCGAGGAGAGCCTCCAGCAGAGCGAGGAGCGGCTGCGCAACCTGTATCAGGAGGCCCCCCTGGGCATCTTCCAGGCCCTGGAGGACGGGTCCCTCTTGGACCTGAACCTGGAAATGGCCCACATGCACGGCTACTCCGACGCCGCGGAGATGATCGGGGCCGCGCCGGACATCTTCGGCCGGGTGTTCGACGACCCGGAAAAATGCCGCGAGCTCGTGGCCGAGGTCAAGGCCAAGGGCGAGACGAGGTCCTTTGAGATGCCCTCCAGGCGAAAGGACGGCGCCAGGCTCTGGACCGCGGTCAGCATGCGTCTGGTCAGGCGGGCTTCGGGCCAAAAGGCCGGGTTCGAGGGCTTTGTCCAGGACCTGACCGAGCGCAAGCGCCTGGAGGACAGCCTCAGGGCGGCCAAGGAGCAGGCCGAGTCCGCGAGCCGGGCCAAGAGCGAGTTCTTGGCCAATGTGAGCCACGAGATAAGGACCCCGCTCAACGGGGTCCTGGGCATGCTGCAGCTCGCCAAGCCCATGGCCGCGGACCCGGAGCTCAGGGAGTATCTGGAGATCGCGGCCTCGTCCGGGGACAGCCTGCTCGCGGTCATAAACGACATCCTCGACTTCTCGATCATCGAGGCCGGCCGGCTGCGCATCTGCGACAAGGCCTTCAAGATACGCGAGCTGCTCAAGACCGTCAGGACGGCCTTCGGGACCCAGGTGGAGGCCAAGGGCATCTCGCTCGGGATCGAGGTCTCGGACCAGGTGCCCGAGGTGCTCGTCGGCGACGGCGGGCGGTTGAGGCAGGTGCTCTTCAACCTGGTGGGCAACGCGGTGAAGTTCACGGACGCCGGGGGCGTGCGCATCGAGGTCTCCCTGGTCCCACAGGCGGACGCGGCCGTGAAGAGGATCATGTTCCGGGTCTCGGACACGGGCATAGGCATCCCCGGGGACAAGTTGGAGTATGTGTTCGAGCCCTTCACCCAGATCGACGGCTCATACACCAGGAGGCACCCGGGAACCGGCCTCGGCCTCGGCATAGTCAAGCGGCTCGTGGCCTTGATGGGCGGCGCCGTGTCCATCGTGAGCAGGGAGGGCCGGGGAACCGATGTCTTCTTCAGCCTGGATTTCCCGGGCACGGGCCGCGCCGGAAGGCTGACCCTGCGGACCGAGGCCGAGTCGGGCCTGCGCCTGATCGTGGCCGACCGCGATCCGGAATACGCCGAGAGCCTGTCCGAGGGCCTGGCCGCGATGGGCCACCTCACGGTCACGGCGTCCTCGGCCAAGGGCCTGCTGGACGTTCTGGCCAGGGAGCGCTTCGACTGCTTGATCGTCGATGTGGGCATGCCCGGCCTGGAGCTTGTGGACCTTTCCGGGATTGCGAGGCGGGCAGGGAGCCCCTACGAAGAGATGTCCGTCATCGTGGCCATGTCCGGCCCGGAGCAGGGCGGCCGGGCCCTGGCGCATGCCGACGCCGTGGTCTCCAGACCCGTGGACCCCGCGGAGATCGAACAGGCCCTTGACTCGGCGTTGGGCCGGGGCCCCGGCTAGCCGGGGCGCGTTTGGACGGTTGCAAGGAAGGGCGCATGGACAAGCATGAGCGGGTGAGGGCCTTTTTTTCCAGGAACGACAAGCTGGCCGGCTACCTGGGCATGGAGCTCGTGTCCGTGGGCCGGGGAACGGCCACGGCCAAACTCAAGCTCCGCGACATCCACATGAACGCCGCGGGCCTGGCCCACGGCGGCACCGTGTTCAGCCTGGCCGACTTCGCCTTTGGCGCCGCGGCCAACTCCAGCGGCAAGATGGCCCTGGGCGTGAACATGAGCATCTCGTTCATCAAGCCCGGAGAGTCCGGGGTCCTGACCGCGGTGGCCAGGGAGGTCTCGGCCGGCTCCAGGCTCGCCTCCTACGCCGTGGAGGTCTCGGACGATTCCGGCCAGGTCATCGCCGCGTTCCAGGGCCTGGTCTACCGCAAGCGGGACGACCTCCCCCTCTAGGGCCCTAGGGGCCCCCTCGTTTTTTCGCCCGATGCGGGCTTTTTTGCCTTCACTTGACCTCGTGTTTTTGTTATCGTGTTAAACGTTGAAACCGGGCCGTTGTCCTTTCATAAAAAAATATTTAAAAACAATGGGTTACAGGTGCAGATATGAAGCGATACCCCTCTTTTGTAAGCAATGTCGAGAGGCTTGAGGGCCTGGGCCCCGAGGAGCGGCGGGAGGTCAAGGAGGTTGCGGAGGTCTTTCCGTTCCGGGCCAACGAGTACTACCTGTCCCTGATCGACTGGGACGACCCGGACGACCCGATCCGCAGGATCGTGGTCCCCAGCCCGGAGGAGCTCGGCGAATGGGGCAGCCTGGACGCGTCCGACGAGCAGTCCTACACAGTCCTGCCCGGGCTTCAGCACAAGTACGGGGACACGGCCCTGTTTCTGGTCAACGACGTTTGCGGGGCCATCTGCCGGTTTTGCTTCCGCAAGCGGCGCTTCACCAGGCGGACCAGCCACGTGCGCCTGTTTTTCGACGAGGCCGTGCGCTACATCGCCGGCCACCGGGAGATCACCAATGTCCTGCTGACCGGCGGGGACCCCCTGCTCATGACCACCCGCAAGCTGGGGGAGTACATCCGCAGGCTCAGGGAGATCGAGCACGTCCGGATCATCCGCATCGGGACCAAGATGCCGGCCTTCAACCCCTACCGGATCCTGGACGACCCGGACCTGCCCGAGATGATCGAGCGCTACAGCCTGCCCGGCAGGAAGCTGTACTTCATGACCCACTTCAACCACCCCAGGGAGCTGACCAGGGCCGCGGTCTCGGCCCTGGACATCCTGTCCCGGGCCGGCGCGGCGCTCTGCAACCAGACCCCCCTGCTCAGGGGGATCAACGACTCCCCGGAGGTCCTCGGGGCCCTGTTCCGCAAGCTCTCCTTTGCCGGGGTTCCGCCGTACTACGTGTTCATCTGCCGGCCGACCTCGGGCAACAAGGCCTTCACCGTGCCGGTCGAGAGGGCCTACGACATCTTCCAGACCGCGATCATGGACTGCTCCGGCCTGGCCAAGAGGGCCAGGCTGGCCATGTCGCACAGCAC
The DNA here is from genome assembly GCA_016932995.1 of Desulfovibrionaceae bacterium. GTDB lineage: Bacteria > Desulfobacterota > Desulfovibrionia > Desulfovibrionales > Desulfovibrionaceae > JAFGBU01. The sequence continues at coordinate 93,528 of JAFGBU010000018.1, read as the reverse complement.
GGGCAAGATCGAGGTCGTGGGCAGGGACGAGGAAAACGTCTACTTCCGCTACCACCGCTCGTTCGACTGCGTCCGCAGCAGCGACTTCATGGTCTTTCGCAGCAACCCCGACGCCCTGTGGTTCGACGACTATGCGGAGCAGATCGCCGGCCTGAGCCTGGAATACGTCAAGCGCGACCCGGGCCGCTAGGCCTTGGCGGGGTCCTTGTCGGGCCTGTTTGACCGCCCACGACCGGCCCTCCAGCGCTTGGGCCGGCGCAACGGCCTTGCCCGGCCCGGCCCCTTTCGCAAGGGGCCGGGCCTCCTGCCCTCCCGGGCCGTTTGCAGTCAGCCGGCCGCCCTCGCCTTTTGACATATTTTAGACAAAAGGCTTTCATAAGTCAATATGCTTTGTCATATAACTAAAAACTCCAGGTTTTTTTTCTTCTTGTCCAGAGACCTGTTTCGGCAGTCGGGTTTGCAACGACCTTTGACCGCGTCCGTGGTCCGCGGCCAGTTGAAAAACAGCCTGGCCAGGGGCCTCGCGTCCGCGCCGGGGGCCAGGCGTGTTCAAGCTGGTCCGGGGCGTTCAGGCCCCGCATTTGGAAGGTGGCCGGCGTCTTGCGGCCGCTACCCGAGGCTTGGGACCTCGACAAGGGTCTTGCGGCCGTTTTTTTAGCTCCGGGACCTCGACAGGTGGTCAGGTCGAAGGCCCCAGCCACGGTCCGGACCGGCCTTTTGGTCGGCGGCCCCGGCTGCGACGCCCGCGTCTTTCCCCGCGCGGGCGGATCAGGTTCAAGATATTGTGCGCGGTTGTGCCGCGGCGGGCCTTTTTTCATGCGCCTCCTGGACCTCATCCAGGACGCGTCGGTCGTGGGCAGGGGGTGTTTTTTCATCTCCCTTGGCCTGTTGCGCACGGCCGTTTCTCCACCCAGCCGGAGCACAGCCCGCAAAGGGGAGGGTTTCGAGGTTTTGGCCTCGAATTTCTTGACCCTGCGGCCCCTGACCGCCCGGTCAGGGGCCGCAGTCGGGCTTGACCTTGCAGTCGCCGATCCGGGAAGGCGTCCGCTGCCGCGGCCCGGGCCCTTCCCTTTGGCCAGGCTCGTCGCCCGGACCTTGTTCCGCGTGGTCCCTGTCTGCAACCGCATTCGAAATATGGAAGCCCATATCGCGGAGGGCCCTGGCCGTGGGTAGGGTGCCGTCGGCCAGGGGGAGGATGAGGTACGGCATGTCATCTCCAGTGTTGATATCCGTGAAACCTTCGACCGCCCCTGTCCAGACAGGGGCGGTCTCGTCTTGCCCCAACAGGAATCGTGATAATTTGTCCGTTGAATTATAGTCGGATACTCTATAGTTAGGCGCAAAATAATACCATCATATATTCATGTTTATCTAATTTTATAGGTTTGTACAATCTTGAGTTTGATATTGGCTTTAACTAACATTACAGATTTTGCTTAAATTTACTCAATAGAGTCTATAATGCATTGCTTGTATATGTATCACTATTAAAATATATACGTTGGGAGCAGAACCACGTATTTTTGGTTGTTCATTCAAGTTTTGGTTTTGGTGTCCGGGCAGGTGGTCAGCACTGAAAAAAAACGGCGTTTCTGTCCGGGGTGTTGACTCAACGCCGTTTTTCAGCGCTGATGTCGCATGGCAGGCCTGTTTTTGCGAAGTTGTTGATCAGCGCATCGGCCGGGGCGCGGCCTTGCGGCCTTTGGCCGGCGGGGCGGCCCGCTGCGCTGCTTGGCGCTGCGCGCTCAGGCGATCCGGCCGGGCCAAGGGCCCGGGTCCCGCCTCGGGGTTCGGTAAAAATGCGATCCAGGGGTTGGGGCGGGTCGGCCGCCGGCCGCAGGGGCCTGACCGGCCTCAAGGCCCCGGCGGCCATGGACGGGACCGACGGGGTTGCCCCGAGGGATGGGCTTGCGCCCGGGGGCGGGCCGGATCAGCGGGCGATCATGTTTCTGAGGATGTCCGCGCAGTTCTCGGAGTTGTGGCTCATCTCGCCCAGGCATTCGGTGAAGTGGATCAGTTGGTAGATGTCCTTGAAGTCCATGTCCGAGTTGTAGATGTCCCCGTTGATCTTGTTCACCAGCCGGCGCACCTTGTCCCGCTGCCGCCTGACCCTGCGGTAGGCCTCCTTGGTCCCCTCGCGGTCGAGTATGGCCCCGTGGACCAGGTTTATGGTCGCCTTGAGGGCCGGACCGAGGAGCACGGTCGTCTCCGTGACCTCGTCCAAGAGGTAGATCATGTCCTTTTGGAACGCGCCGGGGATGGAGATCGGGCGTATGGCCAGCCAGTGCAGGGCCTGCTGGGCGGAGTCCAGGATGTTGTCCTGGCTTTTGGTGTAGTTCAGGAACAGGGTCTTGTCCACGGCCATGAACAGGCCCCTGGGCAGGTGGTTGCGGATGTAGCGCTTGATGGTGTCCGCGTGGCCCTCGATCCTGTCGATGGCCTTGGTGAGCTCTCCGAACTCCCGGCACGAGCCGCCCGAGACATAGCATTCCATGGACTCGTCTATGATGTTGATGCACTCAGCGATCTTGTCGTAGTGCTCGATAAGGCCGATCATGGGCGACTGCCTGGCCAGCATGCCGAAAAACGGTAGTCTCTTCATGGTTTTTCCCCCCGGATTACAGAAACAACCATTTCAGGAAAACAAAGATGAATATACTGGTAAAGGCCGCGATGGGCACGGTCAGCACCCAATAGGCCACGATCTTCCACAGGACCCTGAAGTCCACGGCCCCGAAGCCCCTGGCCAGGCCCACGCCGACCACCGCGCCTACCGCGGCGTGGGTCGTGGACACCGGCAGCCCGAGGTTGGAGGCCACCAGCACCGTGCTCGCGGCCCCGAAGTCCACGGAAAAGCCCCGGGTGTTGTTGAGGGTGGTTATCTTTTCGCCCACCGTGGCCATGACCTTGTGGCCCAGCAGGCAGATGCCTATGGCGATGCCGATCCCGCCCAGGATCAGGATGAACATGGGCACCTCGGCCCTGGCAGCCAGGACGTGCTCCTTGGCGATCAGGTAGATGGCCGCGACCGGCCCGATGGCGTTGGCCACGTCGTTGGCCCCCTGGGACAGGGCCACGTAGCAGGAGGTTCCGACCTGCATCTTCCTGAACACGCCCTCCACGGCCTCGGCGCCCTGCTCCTGGTCCAGGACCGCGCGCCTCATGACCAGCCTGGCCAGGGCCCATGACAGGAAGACCAGGGCCGCCACCACAAGGCCCATGAGGTGCCAGGGCAGGCCGAGACTCTTGCCGAACGGGGTCTTGTAGGCAAAGGAGAAGAGCACCAGGGCCACGGTCAGGGATATCCACACGGGCGCCCATTTTCGGGCCTGGTGGATGAAGTCGCGCATGAACAGGATGGTCCTGCGGATGTGGCTGAAGATCATGTAGGCTATGGCCGCGGCGAAGAACGGGGAGATGATCCAGGACAAAACGATGCCGCCCATGACCCACCAGTTGACCGCCCCGAACCCGCCGGCGACTATGCCCACGCCCATGATGCTGCCCACGATGGAGTGGGTCGAGGAGACCGGCAGGGCGGTCAGCGTGGCCACCAGGACCCAGAGGGCCGCGGCCAGCAGGGCCGAGAACATGCCGACCATCATCAATGCCGGGTCGCCGATCTTGTCGGCCTGGATTATGCCCTTGCTGATGGTCGCGGTGACGTGCGAGCCCAGGAACACCGCGCCCACGAAGTTGAGCACGCTGGCGATGAGCACGGCCTGGCGCACGGAGATGGCCCTGGCGCCCACGGCCGAGGCCATGGAGTTGGCCACGTCGTTGGCCCCGAGGTTGAAGGCCATGAGAAAGCCCGCGCCAATGGAGAGGTAGAAGAACAGGTCGTATAGATCCATACCGGAAGGGGGTGCTGCGCGGGCCGTGGACAAGTTGCGCGCCGATGCGCCGGAAAACCCAGCCAAACGACCTCATACTCCAAGGCCTTGGCGATGGAAAGGAAAAAGGCCCTTGGCCCGGAACCGGCCCGCGGCCCGCGGCCCGCGGGCCTAGCCCAGCTCGGCCAGGGCCTGGTCCACGCCCAGGTCGTGGTGCACGATCTTGTTCAGGGCGGCCACCATGCGCGTCGGGTCCGGGTGCTGGAACACGTTGCGGCCCACGGACAGACCGGAGCCCCCTGCGGCCAGCGAGTCCGCGACCATCTGCAGAAAGTCCCGGACGCTGTCCATCTTCGGCCCCCCGGCGATGACCACGGGCGCGCACGAGCCCTCCACGACCCTGGCGAAGCTGTCCATGTCGCCGGTGTAGGGGACCTTGACCACGTCCGCGCCGAGCTCCGCGCCGACCCTGGCGCAGTGGGCCACGGCCCGGGGGTCGTACTCGTCTTTGACCTTGGGCCCGCGCGCGTAGACCATGGCCAGCAGGGGCATGCCCCAGTTGGCGGCGTTCTCCGCGGTCCGGCCGAGGTCCCGGAGCATGTCCGCCTCGGTCTCGTCGCCCAGGTTGACGTGCACGCTCACGGCGTCGGCCCCGAGGCGGATGGCCTCCTCGACGCTGGTCACCAGGGCCTTGGCGTTGGAGTAGGGCGAGAGGCTGGTGCTCGCCGACAGGTGCACGATGAGCCCGAAGTCCCGGCCCCGGGAGCGATGGCCGCAGGAGACCAGGCCCTTGTGCACCAGCCCGGCGTTGGCCCCGCCGTCGACCAGCTTGGTCACGGTCTCCCGGATGTCCACCAGGCCCTCGATGGGACCCACGGACACGCCGTGGTCCATGGGCACGATGATGGTTCTTTTGGTGTCCCGGTTGAAGATGCGCTCCAGGCGGATGGCCTTTCCGATGTGCATGACTTTCCCCCCGCGGGTTTGTCGTTCGCCGGGCCTGGTCCGGATTCGGCCCGGGGTCACTTTTTGGTCATGTCGCTCATGGCCCAGATCACGTTTCCGGCCACGGCCCGGGCGATGTCCCCCCCGTAGTCGCGGTTCAGGCAAAAGGTCAGGGGCGGGAACTGCCGGCCGTTGTCCGAGTAAAAGACCAACTCGATGTCCTCGTCAAGCCTGCCGGTGTTCACCCTCCTGATCAGGGCCTCGGCGTCGCGGCCCGGCGCGCCCGGCTCGCGCACGAGCATGATCTTTCCGGCCGGCAGGGGCTCGCGGTCGTTGCGGTCCACGATCACGATGTCCCCGGGGTGCAGGGCCGGGGCCATGGACTCGTCGTTCTTGGGGACCTGCACGGCCACGAGGTTGGTGCGGAAGAGGATGTTTTCATGGTGCTTCCAGACCAGGATCCAGCCCCGCACCGCCTCCTCCGGGATGCGGCCCTGGCCCGCGGCCGCGGCCGGGGAGACCAGGGGCACGGCCAGGTAGTCCCCGGCCTGGGCGGGCTTGGCCCCCTTGTCCGCACAGGTCGCGCCCGGCGGGCTGAAGCAGACCTCCAGTGAGGCCTCGGCCGGCTCGTCGGCAAAGAGCAGCCTGGCCCCGAGCCGGTCCAGTATCCGGCCCAGGGACTCCGCGTTGAGGCCCCTTTCGCGCTTGAGAAACCTGTTCAGCTGAGAGGGGTCCACCTCCAGGTCGTCGGCCATGCGCTTGTTGTTCGCATACAGCCTGCCCTTGCCGATGCGGGCCAGAAGGGCGTCTCGGACATCGTCGGTGAAGGTCATCTTGCTCCCCCAGGCAATTTTACTCATTTCAGAGGGTTATAAAATCAAAATACACTTTTTTGGGCAAATGTCTAAAGACAGAAAACAAAAATGTCTTGACAAAAAATAGTAGTTTGACTAAAAAGTCTTACAAATCGTCCGGGTCAGGGAGGAAAGGTGGGTCCGCAACTCAGGCTGGTCAGGCTGGAGATGTCAGGGCAGGAGACCCTCGGCGCGCTCCTGCTCGACGGGCGGATATTCTGCCTGACCCTGGAGCCGCCGTCTCTGGGCAATGTCCGGGACAAATCCTGCATCCCGGCCGGGAGTTACAGGTGCCGAAGGGTGGTCTCGCCGCGCTTCGGCCCGACATTTGAGGTCTGCGCGGTCCCGAGCCGCAGCGAGATACTTTTTCACGCCGGAAACACCGCCCGGGACACCCGGGGCTGCATCCTTGTCGGAACCGGCGTCGGGAGCCTGGGCGGCGACAGGGCCGTGCTCGGGTCCAGGGAGGCCTTTGGCCTGTTCCTGGACGCGCTTGAGGGCCGGGACGATCCGGAGCTCATGGTGGCAGAGGTTCGCTGGGCTGAAAACGCCGGGCCGGACGAGGGGGCCTTGTCCGGCCGGATATGAAAAGTTGGAGGACTGGTCATGGACGGAGTTTGCTACCGGGGGGCCAAGGCCATTTGCCGGGCCGTGGGCGAGAATCCCAAGGAGATAGTCAGGCTGGTGCGCGACAAGGGGCTCCCGGCCTGGAAGAGGGAGAACAGGGGCATGTGGCGGGCCCTGCCCGAGGACCTCAAGCAGTGGATGCGCGGCCAGAGGGACGTCAACCTGGCCGAGCGCGCCGGAGGCTGAGCTACTCCCAGCCCGGTTCGCAGTCCCCGCACAGATGCCCGCACAGGCCCTTGGCCGCGGGCAGCAGCCCGCCGCTTCTGACCTCGCCCGAGGTCTGCTCGCGGCAGGAGAACCCGGCCTCGTACTCGCAGAGCCAGGAGCTGATCACCTGGCCGTCCTTGAGGCAGACGACCTTGTCCAGGCCGAAGTTGATCTTTTCCCTGCTGCAGACGCGGCTGTCCGGGCAGTGCAGGATGTCCGCGTCCTTTGCCCGGGCCTGGCCCGGGCAAAGCGTTGCGGCCAGGGCCAGGGCCAAAAGAAACAGGCGTCCCATAACCACCTCCAAGGGCAACAGGCTGTTCGGGCGGGGCCAAGGGCGTGCGTCTTTGTGTCGCCTTGGCCTGAAACATAGCCGTATCGTCGGCCGCGGGCAAGCCGCGGATAGCGCAAGGCCTGGCCTTGCGGCCGGCCCATTGCGGCGGGTTTTGCTAAGACCAGTCCGGGCCCGGGGAGGTGGTCGAGGCCAGGCTCGGCCGGTCAATGGCCTTGAAGCGCAGCTCAGGGCCCGCGTCCCGGCGGATCAAGGGCGCGGGCGTCTGCTGGGCGACCTGGCGCAGATCCAGGCCGCTGTAGTCCCGGGGCCGCTCGCCGCCCCTCAGGGTCAAGGCCCGCCTGGGCGATTTTTTCAGGGTCAGCGGCCCGGTCCACTCCGGCATGCCCGCGACCGGGACCCCCGCGTCCCCGGGTTTGTTCTCGGCCAGCTCGACCACCCGGCCGGACGCCGGGCCGTCCTGGTCCTCGCCGAGCAGCCAGGCGAACTTGGCCTTGAGGGCCTCGGCCGGGGTCTTTTTGTTCACCGCCACCTGGTAGCCGAACTCGGCGACGGAGTATGCGGTCCCCACATATTGGGCCGGCCCGGACATGAACGCCCCGCCCAGGCTGAGCGCGGTCCCCAAAAGGAAACAGCCCTGCAGAAACAGGGGCGCGACGCAGGCCAAAACAAGGGCTCGGATCAAGGACAAACTCATGGCGCCCGCCTTGGGCGGCCCTGCTCAGGGCCGGCTGGGAATTATCTACCGGGCCGACAGCGGCCGGAAATTAAATCTGCAACATTTATGCCGTGTTAGCGCGCCCGGTCCGGCCGGCCTCTGGGTTGCCCTTTTGGCTCAAATGGTCTACTGGTCACTAACACATTGACATGTATCGCAAATACAGCCTAGAAAAAGGCGGCGGCAAGGAGGGGCGATGTACAGGATAGGCCTTGGCCGGCGGCTGGCGGCCTTTGTTTTGGATTTCGCGCTGGTGGTGCTCGCCGGAAAGCTGCTCCTGCCCTGGCTCGGGGCCGGGCCGGACCTGTCCGGGGCCCGGGCCAGGCTGCTGATCTCCGGCCTGGCCGCGGCCTATTTCCTGGTCGAGGGGATCTGCGGCCGGACCCCGGGCAAGATGATAATGCGCATCGTGGTCCGCGACCAGTTCGGGGCCAGGGCCCCTTTGCCCAGGCTGCTGCTGCGTTTTTTGGTCAAGAACCTCTGGATCTTGTGCAGCCTGCTGGCCGCGCTCACCGGGCTGGCCTTTTTCACCTACGCCGGGAACCTGACCGGCCTGGCCCTGTTCATCGGCTTTTTGTTCGTCCTGTCCCGGAGCAGGCTGGCCTTCCACGACCTGGTCTCGGGCACCGCGGTCTTTCCCAGCGCCCCGCCGCCCGGGCCTAGGTGATGTCGGCCTTTGACAGGGTCAGGATCAGGCGCTTGAGGATGTTCACGTTGTAGGCGCCCTTTTGGGCCTTGATGAACTGCAGGGCGTCGTAAGGGCTCAGGGCCTCGCGGTAGGGCGTGTTCCTGGTCAGGCCGTCGAACTGGTTGCACAGGCTCAGGACCTTTACGTAAAAGGGTATGTACTCGCCCTTGGCCCTGGACGGGAAGCCCGAGCCGTCCTCGGTCTCGTGGTGGAACAGGATCGAGTGCAGGGTCTCCAGGGGCAGGGGCAGGGTGCAGCAGATGCTCACGCCCACGGCGGGGTGGGTCCGGTACTGGGCGGTCTCGTCCTGGTCAAAGGTCGCCGGGTCCTTTTCCAGCACCTCCCGGGGCAGCCTGATCTTGCCGATGTCGTGGAGCATGGCGCCCATGCTCGCGGCCACAAGTATCTTTTCGTCCACCTGCCTGTAGGAGTTCAGGACGTTGGCGGTGAAGACCATGACCGCCAGGCAGTGGTTGTAGATGTCGTAGCCCTTGGAGATGAAGGCCGAAAGCTCCTTGAGCGAGGCCGGGTCCGCGAAGAAGTTGGCGCTGGCCGAGATCAGGGCCCGGATCCTGTTGAACCGGCTCTTGGTCATGGGCTCGGGCAGGCTGTGGTCAAAGACCTCCTTGGCCATGTCCACCGAGGTGTCGTACCAGGCCCGGGAGCGCTCCCGGATGGGGATGGACTCGTCGGCCAGTATCTGGCCCAGGTTCCTGTGCACGTAGTCCCGGTAGTCCTGTTGCTCCTCCAGCTTGACGTATATCTCCCGCACCCCGAGGTCCCCGAGCCGGTTGCGGTGCTCCTTGGACAGCAGCTCGCCTTTTTTGGCGTACAGCACGAGCTTGTTGTGCTGCTTCAGGTAGACCGAGAACCCGCCCCGGCACGAGGGCAGCAGGTAGTACGGGGAGATGGGGAAGCATGAGCTTGGGGCCAGGGGCGGCGTTTTTTCGTCGCTGTTCATGGGCCGTCCTTTTCCGGGCGCGGGGCCCGGATTTCCGGGGCCTTCGGACTTCGGCCGCCGGGTGCCCGGGGCCTTGATTCGTGGATAGATTATGAGTGCCCGGTTGTCAAAAGAACCGGCCCGGGAAAAGGCTATGGCCCTGTTCGGGCCCGGTCTTTGCGCAGCCGCTCCACGGTCGAGTAGACGACCTTAAGCATCTCGATCCGGTCCGCGGGCTTGGCGATGTACTCGTCCATGCCGGCCTCTATGAAGCGCTCCCGGTCGCCCTTCATGGCGTGGGCGGTCATGGCGATGATCGGCAGGCGCGGCTCGGCCGCGCGCGAGGCGTTTTCCCTGATCCTGCGGGTGGCCTCGAGGCCGTCCATGTCCGGCATCTGGACGTCCATGAGCGCGCAGTCGAAGTCCGAGCCGTCCAGGGCCGCCAAGGCCTCCTGTCCGGTCGTGGCGCAGGTCACCTCGTGGCCCTCCTTCTCGAATATCCGCTGAACCGCGATCCTGTTGACCCGGTTGTCCTCGACCACCAGGATGCGCAGCCTGCGCGGCGGCTTGGGCGGCCTGGCCGAGGCCGTGGGCTGCGGGGCCTCGGCCAGGCCGGCCCGGATGGTGAAGCTGACCTGGGTCCCCTTGCCCGGCGCGCTGTCAAAGGCGATGGTCCCGCCCATGAGCGGGACCAGGCGCTTGACTATGGCCAGGCCCAGGCCCGTGCCCTGGTACTCCCTGGAGTAGGAGCCGTCGACCTGGGAAAAGGACTCGAATATGGAGTCTAGCTTGTCCTCGGGCACGCCTATGCCCGTGTCCGCGATCGTGAACAGGAGCATGACCCTGTCGTCCTGCTTGAGCAGCCGCGAGACCTCCACCCTGACCCCGCCTTGGTGGGTGAACTTCACGGCGTTGCCCACCAGGTTGAACAGGACCTGGCGCAGCCGGGCCGGGTCGCACCTGACCATGGCCGGGACCTGCGGGTCCACGGTCAGCTTGAGCTCAAGGCCCTTTTCAAGGGCCGGCTTCCTGAAGCTGTCCACGGTCGAGCGCAGGACCTCGGCCAGGTTGGTGTCCTTGTGGCTGATATCCATGAGCCCGGCCTCGACCTTGGAGAAGTCCAGGATGTCGTTGATGACCGTGAGCAGGCTCCAGCCCGAGGCGATGGCCGTGTTCACGTACTCCTTTTGCTCGCGGCTCAGATCGGTGGACTGGGTCAGCTGGAGCATGCCCAGGATGCCGTTCAGCGGGGTGCGGATTTCGTGGCTCATGTTGGCCAGAAACTCGCCCTTGGCCCTGCTCGCGGCCTCGGCCGAGTCCTTGGCCCTGCGGAGCGCGAACTCGGTCCGCTTGGCGTCGGTCACGTCCCGGGCCACGGCCACTATCAGGCCCCGGTCCTCCTGGGCCCGGGCCCGCCAGGAGAGCCAGCGGTAGGAGCCCTGGCCGTGGCGGTAGCGGTTCTCGAAATGAGCCACGGTGTTTCCCTGGGCCAGGGACTGGGCGACCTCCACCGTGGGTTCCCGGTCGTCCGGATGCACGAAGTCCAGGTACGGCCTGGAGAGCAGGACCCCCTCGGGCCAGCCCAGGGCCGTTGCCCAGGACGGGCTCAGCCTCTTGAAGAAGCCGTCGAACCCGGCGATGCACAGCAGGTCCAGGCTCAGGTCGAAGAACAGGTTCTTGTCCGCCTCGGCCCGGCGCTGCTCGGTGATGTCCCTGACCACGACCAGGGTGTGCGGGGCGCCCTTGACGAAGAACCGGGTCCCCTTGAGCTGCATGAATATCTTGGAGCCGTTCTTGCGCCGGTCCTCGGACTCGGCGAAGAACTGCCGCCCGCGTCCGGTGGTCTTAAGGAGGTCCTCGAACAGGGGGTGCAGGCGGTCGGGCAGAAACTCCCAGCCGCTGCGGCCGATCAGGTCCTCGCGCACATAGCCGTACATGGCGCACATGGCGGGGTTGACATCGACGAGCGTGCCGCGCTCGTTGAACACGATCAGGCCGTCGGCCGCGGCCTCGAACATGTTGCGGTACTGCTCCTCGCTCTCCCTGAGCTTTCTCTCCGAGTCCTTGAGCCTGGAGATGTCCTGGGCGCAGAAGCTGGCCAGGCCTTCGGGGTTTTCGCCGGGCAAAAGGGCCAGGGTCAGGAGCATGTCCATTTCCCGGCCCTCTCTTGTGCGCCACACGGCCTCGGTCGCGGCCAGGCCCATTTTTTCCAGGGGTCCGTACAGGGCCCTGCCGACCCGCTCAAACTCCGCCCTGGACGGGTAGAGCATCAGGCTGCGCCGGCCCAGTATCTCGTCCCTGGAGTAGCCGGTCATGCGGCAGAACAGGTCGTTGACCTCCTGGAATATCCGGTCCTTGATCACGCCGATGCCGATGGGCGAGGCCAGAAACACCCCCCTCAGGAGGGCCTTCTTGTCGCGCAGTTCGCGCTCGGCCCTCTTTTCGCTGGAGATGTCGATCATCGTGCAGCGGGCGAACAGGAATTCGCCCTCGGGCCCCTGGCCGAGGTTGGCGTTGAACAGGACGTCGACAACAGCGCCGTCCTTGCGCGTCAACTTGTACTGCGCGTCCCTGATCTCGCCCCTGGACTTGAACCCGGCGAAGCCTTGCTCGAAGTCGTCGATCTGGTCCGGGGCCAAAAAGTCCCTGAAGGCCCGGCCCAGGACCTCGTCGCGCGGATAGCCCAGGATCGTGAGCCAGGCGCGGTTCACGAGCAGGATGCGGCCCCGCTCGTCAAGGGTCTGGCAGGCCGACGGGCAGTTCTCGAAGAGGTCCTGGTAGCCGGCCGCGCAGTCCGCAGCCAAGGGGCCCGGGCCGGGTTCGGGCTTGGCCGCCCGGACCAGGGCGGCCTTGTCGGTATGCGCTCCGGACTTGCTCTTTTTCATTCTCTGGCGACCGGCCCCCAAGGGATGCGGGGGAGTGGAACCTAATACAGACGGGGAAATAAAGGCAAGATTATTGTTCTTGAGTCTGTTTTGTCAGCCGCGGGCCGGGGTCGGCGGCATCGGCCGGAAAGGTCATGCAGTCCAGGGCCTTTAGCAGCCCGGCCGCGGGGTCGGCGTCGGGCAGGTCTCGGCCCGGGTCCAGGCCGGTGATCACCGCCCGGCCGATTATGGCCCGGCCGGACCGGCCCAGGGGCCCCCTGGTCTTCAGGCCCCAGGCGTAGTGGAACACGGCCGGGTTGCCCGAGCGGTCGAGCCCCAGGTAGAGCATGATGTGCCCGGGCTTGTGGAGCAGGGTGGCGAAGGGCCGCGCCCTGGCGGCCACAGCGGCCAGCTTCTCGGCCAAGGAGAGCCCGGCCAGGTCTTCGCGGCGTCCGGCCCGGGCCTGTTCCCCGGAGTTGCGCGGCAGGCACAGGCCGAATGCCGCGAACAGGTCCATGAGCCCGGCCGAGCAGTCCCGGTCGTTGTACAGGCCGCCCCAGCCATAGGCCTGGCCGAGCATGCGGTCGATGATCAGGGCCAGGTTCTCGGCCCTCATCTCGAGCGGAAAGGGCGAGCCCTGGCCGGCCTCGACCCTGGAGCGCAGGAGCACGGCCCGGCCCAGGTGGTCCCGGGCCGGGGCCAGGACCAGGAAGCCCGAGTCGTCCGCGGCCAAAAGGGGATACACGGCCCCGATGCGGCCGGTGAACAAAAAGGACCCCTGATCGTCGAGCATGGCCGCGTTGTCCCTGGTCAGGGCCAAAAGCCCGCAAGACTCGAAGGCCTCCATGAACTCCGGATCGACAAAGGCCACGTCCCGGGCCGGGATCCAGCCCAGGGCGAAGCGGCACTCGGCCAGGACCCAGGCCCTGTCCCGGGAGAGGTGGCTGACGAAGAGCGGCGTGCCGGCGTGCACCGCCGTGTGCTGCAGGTGGTCAAAGGGGAATCCCTGGCCGGGCCGCGAGAATCCGTAAAAGGCCGGCCTGGAGTCGGGCAGGCTGCGCATGGCGGTCTCGGCCACGGTCACCGCCGGCCGTCCGTCGTTGGGGTAGGAATCGAGTCCGCAGTCCTGGATCAGGCCCTCAAGCCAGCCCGGATCGCGCTCAAGGCCGTTCTCCCCGTAAAGCCTCTCGCCCCTCGGCCGGGAGAATATCCCGCGCACGTCCGCAAGGCCGCTCTCGGGTTCGGTCCTGTGCCAGGGCGCGAAGTGCCGGGCTGTGAACTCCCGGGCCAGGGCGTCCTGCCTGTCGGGCGCAACAATCCTCTCCGGGCAGGACAGGACAAAGGCCGAGGCGTTCTGGGCCAGGCAGGAGTACTCCCGGATGTCCATGGGCCTGCCCGGGATGTCGGGGCAGCGCAGGGAACAGCCGCAAAGGGCCGCGACAGCCAGGACGCAGGCCAGGCCGCTCCCGAAACGGGCGCTGATCCGGGCCATTGCGCCTGGCTAATGGCCGTGCGCGGGGCCGTGCGCGGGGCCGTGCGCTGCGTGGGCCGGGGCCTCGACCTTGAGGCCGGGGTCGGGGATGTCCCCGATCTTCTTGCCCAGCGGACCGGCGACGGCCACGAAAAAGATCACTATGAGGATGAGAATGGCGGAATAGATGGTCGTCCTCATATCAGCTCCTTTTGTGGGATTCGGCTTTGAGAAGGGAGCATAGCGTTTTTTCGGTCTCTTTGTACAGGGCCGATCCCTGGGGCCGGGCGGGTCAGAGCAGCGCGGCCAGGATGTACTTGGCGGCCAGAAAGACGATGCCCGCGGCCAGGATCCACTTGATGACCCGGGCCGGGACGAACTTCTGGAAGCGCGCCCCGCAGTACATGCCGGCCATGCCGCCGAGGCCGAAGAGCAGGCCGAGGACCCAGTCCGGGGCCACGCGCATGCCCGGATAGAACGGGGCCAGGCACTGGTAGAAGACGACCCCGCCGACCGAGGTCACGCAGGTGCCCATGAGCGCCGCCCCGGCCACGGTGTGCACCGGCAGGTGGAAGACGGCCACATATATCGGGGCCATGATCGCCCCGCCGCCGATGCCGTAGGTGCCGCCGACTATTCCGACCACGAAGCTGATGATCGATATCTTGGTCACCGGGACCTCGTAGCGCTCGCCGTAGAACTCGTAGACGATGCGCTTAAGGCTGAACTCCTCGACCCTGACCCTGGGCAGGTCCCGGCCCTGGGCCTCGGCCTTTGCGCGGTGGGCCATGACCAGCTCCTGGAAGCGCGCCTCCGCGGCCTGCTTGTCCGCGCCGGGCCTCTTGCGGAACATGTCGTAGACCAGCCGCGCGCCGATGTACAACAGGACCAGGCCGGCAAAGGCCTTGAAGCTGGTCGGGTCGGGCAGGTACCTGATGCGCACGACGGCCCCGATGAACACCCCGGGCAGGGTGCCGATGATCACTATCCAGGCCAGGGGCCAGACCATGCGGCCTTCCTTGAGATAGCGCCAGACCCCGCTGGGGATGGCCACGATGTTGAAGAGCTGGTTGGTGGAGCTGACCGCCGGGCTGGTGAAGCCCAGGACGCTGACCTGGAAGGGCAGAAGGAGAAAGGCCCCGGAAACCCCGCCCATGGAGGTCAGAAAGGATATCCCGAAGGCCACCACGGGCGGCAGCAGGGGATTGACCTCTATTCCGGCCACCGGGAAATACATGGCCGCCTCCGCTTGCTCCTGGACCTTTCCGGGTCAACAGTCACGTTTTTTATTGTTTTGGTGTCAATTAACAACTAGCCTTTGTGGCGGGGTTTGTCATCTGTTTTTTTTGCGGCTAGATTGGCCGGGGCGGAAAAAGATATGGGATCAACCTCGACAGCGCAGGGTCAGGGCCCGGCCGGGCTCGGGGCCGCGGCCGGAGGCCTCAGGCCGCACAGGCTGTTCTCCATCCCCGAGGGCGTCAAGCACCTGGACGGGCTGGAGCTGGCCAGGGTCACCGAGGCCTTCAGGGCCTGGGCCTCTCGGCCCAGGCGTTCGGACGTCCGCGTCTCCAGAAAGCGGCTCTGGCTGATCTACATGCTGCTCCGGTTCACCGGGGCCAAGCTGGGCGAGGTCCTGGGCCTTGACGACTCAAGGGACTTCGACCTGGACCAGGGCCTGGTGCGCTTTTGCACCGGGACCCGGCGCGACAACGCGGCCCGCGAGGTCCAGCTGCCCGAGGCCCTGGTCCGGGAGCTGTCCCAGGTCCTGGACGACCCGGCGTTCGCGGCCTGGCGCGGCAGGCTGTTCAGGATGGACCCCGGGCACGTGCGCCGCAAGTTCTACGAACGCGCCGCCGAGTGCGGGCTGCCCAAGGACTGCCTGAACCCGAACGCCCTCAGGCGCTCCAGGGCCATAGAGCTGTTGCGCGAGGACGTGCCCCTCAAGGTGGTCCAGAGCATCCTGGGCCACTCGACCACGGACCTGACCGCCGCCTACCTGAATTTTTCCGAGCAGGACGTGAAGCGCATCGCCAGGCACTTCCTGGAGGCCGAGAAGCGCAAGACCAGCGCCCGGAACTCCTTTTTCGGCAAGATCACCCGGGTCACGGCCGGCGACATCCAGTCCCTGGTCGAGCTGACCACCCTTTCCGGCCGCAGGGTCTTTTCCATGGTCACCAACAACAGCGTCGCGGTCTTGGGCCTTGTCGAGGGGGCCTTTGCCAGCGCCGTGGTCAAGGCCCCCTGGGTCGGGCTCTGCGCGGGCGACGAGCCGCCCGCGACCTGCGCGGAGAACCTGTTCCAGGGCCAGGTCGAGACCGTGAACCAGGGCGGGATTTCGGTCGAGGTCATAGTCCGGCTGCCCGACGGCTTAAGGGTCTGCTCGATCATCAGCGCGGCCTCGGCCCGGGACCTGGGCCTGGCCCAGGGCGACCGGGTCTGGGTGATGTTCAAGTCCCTGTCCGTGATCCTGAACGTGGATTAAAAAGGCGTTTTTGGCCTTGAACCGGGTCGCGGGTTCAAGATACGGGACTTGGGAGGCGCGGCCCGCTCAAGTCTTCCCCGCGCTTAGTCTTAGATTTCGAGGCTCAGGCCCTCGGCCGCGAACAGGGCCGAGACCCCCAGGTCCCGGGCCAGGCCCGAAACCCGGTCCTGGAGCGCGTCGAGCTCCCGGTCCGTGCGGGTCACCTCGTGGTGGGTCAGGCAGACCTTTTTTACCCCCGCCCTTGCGGCCAGATTCAGGCAGTGCGCGTAGGACGAGTGGCCCCAGCCGACCTTCTGGCCGTACTCCTCGGGCGTGTACTGGGCGTCGGCGATCAACAGGTCCGCGCCGGAGACGAAATCAGTGATCCCCTTGAGCCGTTCCCGCACGCTGGCCTCGTAGTCCGCGAAGCCCTCCTCGCCCGGGGAGTAGATGTTGAAAAAGGGTTCGTGGTCCCCGGTGAAGAACAGGGTCCTGCCGTTGCAGCAGACCTTGTAGCCGAAGGTCAGGGCCGGGTGGTTCATGAGCAGGCTGGCGACCTTGAACCCGGAGTCCTCGATCTCCTGCGACTCCCGCAGGGTCAGGTATCTGATCTTGGCCTTGAGCTCCACGCTGCGCACCGGGAAGTGCGGGTAGGCCAGCTGGATGTCGAGCACGTCCTCGATGCCCTTCATGGCCACCGGGTCCGGGGGCCCGTGCACGACGATCTCGTTTCCGGGCACGAACAGGGGCACGAAGAACGGCAGGCCGTGGATGTGGTCCCAGTGGGTGTGGGTGATGAACAAAAGGCACTTGACGGGCATGGACTTGGCCAGCTTGAGCCCCAGGGGCCGGATCCCGGACCCGGCGTCCAGGATCAGCCTTGCGTCGCCCGGGCCGTTGACCTCGATGCAGGTCGTGTTTCCGCCGTATTTGACCGTGTCCGGCCCGGGCGCGGGCAGCGAGCCCCTGGTGCCCCAGAAGGTGACGATCATTGGGCCGCCTCGCCCAGCCTGATGAACACCTTGGCCTTTTCGACCTCCTCGTCGAGATCGGGCAGGGAGGCCACGAGCCCGTCCAGGTCCAGGGAGAACCGGTTCTTGATCCGCTCCGGCAGGTCGCAGACCGTGCGGTCCCCGGAGAACCCGTAGCCGAGCTTCTTGCCGATCTGGTTGGAGGCGAACACGCAGTCGGCCAGCAGGTCGCCTTTGACCTTGTCCGGCGCGTGGTGCCCGGCGATGCAGGCGCTCAGGTTCTTGGGCAGGTGCCACTTGTCCGCCAGGATGGCCCCGACCGAGGCGTGGTCCTGGCCGAATATCCTGGCCTCGGACAGGAACAGGGGCAGCTCGGTGTCCCGGGCCTCGGCCAGGGCCCTGGAGAACTCCTCGGACAGGTACAGGGCGAAGACCAGCTTGCCCATGTCGTGCAAAAGGCCCGCGGCGAACAGATCCCCGGCCTCGTCGTGGGAGACCCGCAAAAGCTCGCCGAGCATCTTGGCGCCCGTGGCCACGGACAGGGAGTGGAGCCAGAAACCGTTCATGTCCAGGCCGGCCGGGTTCTTCTTGGGGAAGGTGCCGATGGCGGCCAGGCCCAGGGCCACGTTCTTGAGCGTGTTGAGCCCCAGGTATACGCTGGCCTGGTTGATGGAGGTGACCTCCCTGACCAGGCCGAAAAAGGCCGAGTTGACCAGCTTGAGTATCTTGAGGGTGAAGACCGGGTCCTTCTTGATGACCTCGACCAGCTCCTTCTGCGGGCAGTTGATGTCCGAGGTCAACAGCAGGACCTGATGCACGCTTTTGGGGAACGCGGGCATCCTTTCCACAGCCTGTATGATCCGGTTTATGCCGCTCATGCGGGAAGGCTCCGGTGGAGTCGCTCGGCCTTTGAGGCAAAGCGCCGCCTTTCAACATTTATCTAGGCTAAGCTATATGGGATTGGTCGCCGCCCCTCAAGAAAAAAGTTTTTAATATGTTCATGTTGAAAATTTCGGGGGGCGGGGCGGGGTCATCTTGCGGCCATGGCCCCGGCGCGGCCGAGCAGGACGCCCAGGCCGTGGTAGGTGCGGGTCCCGGGGCAGTAGATGATCGGCCGCACGGCCTGGATGTCCAGGGTCCCGGCCTCGGACAGGGTCCCGGCCTCGACCTTGACGTCCATGATCTCGCCCACGAACTGGGTGTGCAGGCCCAGCTCGGCCACGTGCACCACCCGGCACTCGATGGCCACCGGGAACTCGCCCACGTACGGCGCGTTGACCCGCTCGGCCCTGACCGGGGTCAGGCCGGTTTCCGCGAACTTGTCCTTGTCCCTGCCCGAGACCGCGCCGAAGTAGTCGGTCTGGGCCGCATGGGCCTCGGAGGGGACGCTCACGGTGAACGCCTTGCTGGCCATGATGCAGCCGTGGGTGTAGGTCGCGGCCCTGATGGACACGGACAGGCAGGGCGGCTTGGAGCAGCACATCCCGGCCCAGGACGCGGTCATGGCGTTGGGCCTGCCGGATGGGTCATATACCCCGATGACCCAGACCGGCAGGGGCAGGGCAAGGGGCTTGGGGCCCAGGGATTTTTTCATTTCCGCTCCTTGGGGGGGTGGCGCGTCCAGGCGCGCGAAGCGCGCATTGCCTCGGATCGGTCAGGGCTTCTCGAGCCGCCAATTGCCGTCGCCGATGTCGGTCATGCGCACCAGGTCGCCGTTCTTGATCCCGGTCAGGCCCTTGGCCGCGATCTTGTCGCCGTCAAGGACCCTGGCGATGATGCTCGCCCCTTCGGGCACGTCCTGGATGTGGGTCTTGCTGACGCTTACGGCGTCGGTGGCCTCGCGCACAAAGGCGTCGTTGACCACGATGGAGCAGCCCTCGGCCAGGGCCGAAGGCAGGCTCAGGGCCAGGACCAGGCCCAGGCACGCGGCAGCTGAAAGCAGGCGTTTCATGTCGTTCCCTCCATGATTTTGTCGACCTTGCAAATTATGCTGGCAATCCCGGGTCGCGTCAAGAAAGCTGTTGGCGGCCTTTTGCCTGTTTGCGGGTCTTTTGCCGCCCGCGCGCCAGGAGGCCGGGCCGGGTCCGCGCAGGGCCCGGGGCTCAGGGGTCCTTTTCCCGGCCCAGGCCCCGGACCGCTTCCAGGATGTCCTCGGATCGGAAGGGCTTTGTCAGAAAGCGGGTCGCGCTGTCCGCGGACAGCGCCCCGTCGTGGCCCTCCCAGTCCGAAAGCGCCGAGATCATGATCAACCGGGCGCGGCCGGCCGGGGTGGTCCCGCGCCGGTCCTCGAGCTCCCGGATGCGCCTGGCCGCCTCCTGGCCGGACAAAACCGGCATCAAGATGTCCAGGATGACCAGGTCAAAGGGCTGTCCCCTGTCCAGGGAGCCCTCAAAGGCCCGGACCGCGTCCAGCCCGTTGTCCACGGCCAGACACCTGCCCAGGCCCTTGAGCTGGTGCTCGAGGAACATCCGGCTGGCCAGGTCGTCGTCGGCGATCAGGATGTTCACGGCCCGGCCTTCAGGCCCGCGTCCGGGAAGAAGACCGCGACCGCGGTCTCCCCCCGGGCCTGGTCGGTGATCAGGCGCACGCCCCCGCCGTGGGTCTCGGCGATGAGCCTGGCCGCGAAGGTGCCCAGGCCGGTCCCGTACCTCTTGCCGCTGGTCGAGTACTTGTCGAAGAACCTGTCCCGGACGTCCTCCGGGACCAGGCCCTTGTTGGCGATGCGCACCTCCTTGCGCCCGGTGTTCGCAAGCTGGATGCCCACGTACTCGCCCTCGGGCGAGGCCTCTATGGCGTTTTTGAGCAGGTTGCTGAACATGGAGTAGCACAGGGCCTCCTCGCCCAGGACCTGGAACCGGTCTTTGTCGCTCAGGGGCCGGCCGTTCAGGGTCTTTAGGATCGTCAGGTCCTTGACCCTGAGGGCCGAGGACAGGTCCTGGGCGGCCTTGGAGAGCACCGGGATCAGGTCCAGGGTCTGGGGCTCGAACACGTAGGCCCCGGCCTCCATCTTGAACAGGCTCAGGGACTCGTTGATCATGTTCAGCATCCTGAAGCCCAGGGCCTCGAGCTCCTCGACCAGCCTGGACTGGTCGTTGTTCAGGGGCCCTTTTTTCCTGAGCAGCCTGCAGGCCATGACCGTGGACATGGCCGGGCCCTTGAGGTCGTGGCGGGTGATGCGCTCCATGTCCTCGCGCAGGGCCTCCATCTCCTTCTTCTGGCTTATGTCCCTGATCGAGCCCCTGAGGCCGGACATCTCGCCCTCGGCGTCCTTGATGACCTCGTAGCCCAGGCTGACCCAGCGCACCCCGAGGTCCTTGTGCGCGATGCGGAAGTCCAGCTCCCCGCCCGTCCGGCTGGAGAAGCCGTGTTCAAGCTCCCTGAGGAAGGCCGGCCGGTCCTCGGCCAGGACCATGTCCTGAAACAGGCCCGGGTCGTCCAGGAACTCCTCGGCCCTGCGGCCGGTGATCCTGAGGCAGGCCGGGCTGATGTACTCGAAGGTCCGGTCCGGCTTGAGCCAGAACTCCAGGTCGCGGGTGAAGTTGGCCACGGTGCGGAACTTGAACTTCGAGCGGGCGATCTCGCGTTCGATCCTTATGCGCTCGCTGATGTCCTGGACCACGCACACGGCCAGGGCCTCGAGGCCCTCCTGGGCGGGTTTGAGGCTCGCGCTGACGGTCAGCCAGATCGAGTCCCCGTTCTTCTTCAGAAAGCTCCGCTCGATGCTGAAGGACTCGATCTCGCCCTTGAACAGCCTGGATATGCTAAGCCCCGAGGCCCGGTGTTCGGGGTGCAGGAACTCGTTGAACTTTTTGCCCAGGATTTCGTCCTCGGCGTAGCCGAACATGGCCAGGAGCTTGGGGTTGGCCAGCCGGACGCTGCCGTCCTGGGCGACCATGGCGATGCCGCTGCCGGCGTTGTTGATTATCGAGCGGAAGACCAGCTCGCGCTCCTCGGTCCTGAGCCGGTTTTCGTGCTCCCTGCGGGCGTTGCGCAGAAAGGCGCAGGACAAAAAGGTCATGAAGGCCAGGCTGACGGCCACGGCCAGGAGCAGCAGCCGCAGGTCCCTCCACAGGAACCGGGTGATGTCCCTGGTGGACTGGGCCGCGCTGATCACCAGGGGCAGGCCGCCGACCCGGTGATAGGACAGGACCCGGGGGACCTGGTCCCGGGTCTGGCGGTCGTAGTAGGTCCCGGAGGTCTGGTTGGCCGCGACCTCGCTCAGGGTCCTGTGCTGCACGGTCTTGTTGCCGATGGCCTCCTGGATGTAGGGGTGCCTGCCGAGCATGATCCCGCTGGTCTTGAACACCGCGATCTCGCCGTAGTCCCCGAGCGAGAAGGTCTTGTGGAAGTCGGTGAAGTAGTCGGGCTCGATGGCCGCGGCGACCACGCCCTTGAACCCGCCTTTTTCCGTGACCATGCGCCGGCTGAGGGTGAAGTAGTGGCGCCTGGGCGGGCCGCCGAACACCGGGTTGCTGATGAAGAAGCCGTCCTTGAGCTTCTTGGCCTCGTTGAACGTCTCGCCTTTCGAGACGTCGCTGTTCGAGGGTCTGAACCTGGCGCTGTAGATGCGCACCCGGCCGGTCTCGTCCGCCAGCCAGATGAAGCGCACCTGGGGCAGCTGGTCGGCCAGGGAGTTGACGAAGTCCCAGATGTCCTCGGAGGACTGGGCCGCGTCCCAGGTCATGGGCCGGACCCGGTCGGTGACCCTGAGCAGGGCCTGATCCGCGGCCTCCACGGCCCGGAGCATGTGCTGGTGAAGGGTCTCGGCCGCGTTCATGGTCAGGCGCTCGGCCTGCTCGACCCTCTGCTCGTAGCTCTTGGCGGCCGCGAACACGCTGATCCCGATCAGGACCGCGCTGAACAGCCCGAAGAGGATGAGCAGCCGGCGCACGCCCCTGCTCGCCCTGCGTCCGTATCTGGCGTTCAGCAGGTCCTGGTGGCGGATTTCCACAACGCGGCCTCGGGCTTGTTCCGGGTCGCCTGTCGCGGTCTGGGCCCGGAGGGGTTTGGAGACAACAGATTTGTCTATTCCCAAACCGCGTTTTTGGTCAAGGAAGCTGTGCTTGAGTCCGGTTTGAAAGCCCGGGGCCCGGAAATCCTGTCAAGCGGTCAAAGGAGTCCCGTTGCCTTCCCGAACCATCCCTTTCCCTTACCAAGCCGTTATGCGGGGTTAGGATGCGCGAAAAAGGAGGTCCATATGCCCATACCGATCATAGGCGCGGTGGCCGGACTGGCGACCGCGGTGGTGGAGGGCGTGACCGGGCACCTGAAACGCAAGCAGGAGCTCAAGCAGGCGGTCATGGAGAACCGCATGCGCCTGGCCCGCTCGGACAGGGAGTGCAACCACGAGTGGGAGATGCGCCAGCTTGAGAACGCGGGCTGGAAGGACGACGTCCTGTTCTACGCCTGGCTGGCCTTTTTCGTCTGGAGCGGGTTTTGCCCGGAAGGGGCCCGGCGGGTCCTGTCCGCCTGGTCCGATCTGCCGCGCTGGTTTCTGGAGATCACCTTCTGGATAGTGGCCGCGGTCCTGGGCGTGAAAAAGGTCGGCGACTACCTGCCCGCGGCCGTGAGGGGCGTGCTCGGGGCCATGGGCAGGGCCAAGGGCCCCTGATCCGGCCGCCTTGCCCGATCCCCCCGGACTTGCTAAGGATTGAAGGCGGGAAGCCCTGCTACTGCGAGCCGTTCTGCGGCGCGGCCTGGGCGCTCATCGAGTGCCTGCCCTACGTCGATGTGATTCGGCGTTATGCCCGCCCCGGCACGGTGTTCTACCTGTATCCGCCCTACTGGGACTGCGAGACGGACTCGGCCAGGGCCTGCACGACAATTTCATCCGCGAGCCGTTCAAGCTCGAGGCCAGGTTCTTGAAGATGGAGCTCGTGCCCAAGGACTTCATCGACTTTGCCTCAACCTGGTGCCGGGAGCACATCGTCAAGGTCGATTCCAAGCTCGGCCTGTTCCTGAGGCAAAAGGGCCTGGCCTAGGCCTTTGATCCCGGGCCCGGCCCAGGGGCCCTTGTCAATGGGCCAATGCCGTCTTTTTCCCATCCGTTTCAAGGCTTATGCACCGCCGCGCCCGGGTTCGGGGTTATACTTCGTCAGGCCCGGGCCCCGAGGGCCGCGGTCCCGCGGGTCCGGCCTTGTTTGCTTGAATGACCGTCAACGCAGGGGTGGCGCATGAGCGGATCGAACAACGAACAGAGGTCCTGTTTCAGCGGCTGGTGGCTGGATGGGCGCATAAACCTCGGCGCCCTGGTCGCGGCCGGGACCAGCCTTGCGCTGGCCGTTTCCCTGGTGGTCGGGATATCGGCCAGGCTGGACGCGATCGAGGCGTCCATGGCCAAGGTCGAGCAGCGGCTGGAGGAGGCCCGGACAACCGCGGCAAAGGTTGAGCGCATCGACGAACGCACAAAGGGGATCCAGGGCGCCCTGCTGGACATCCAGGCCCAGCTCAGGGTCAAAAGGGCGATCCCGTGAACAGGGGAGGCGCATGGCCAGGCGTGTCAAGTTTACGCAAGCCGGCAGGGACAGGTTTTTGGCGGTGTTGCGCGAAACGGCCAACGTGTCGGCCGCGGCCAGGGCCGCGGGCATATCCCGCAGCAGGGCCTATCAGGTCAAGGACTCTGATCCGGAGTTCGCCGCGGCCTGGGTCGAGGCCCTGGACGAGGCCCTGGACGCCCTCGAGGCCGAGGCCCTGCGCAGGGCGGCCAAGGGGGTCGAGACCCCGGTGTTCTACCAGGGCCGGGAGTGCGGCTCGGTGACCAGGTACTCCGACGCCCTGACCATGTTCATGCTCAGGGCCCATCGTCCGGAAAAATACTCCCAGGCCGGGGGCCGGGACCAGGACCAGGGCCCGGCCGGGGTGATCCTGGAGATGAATCTCAGCGGGGATCCGGACCCTGAGGGGGAAAAGGACTAGGCCGCCCGGCCTGGGCCGGCCGGGCCCTGAGCAGGGCGGCTGCTTCGCGGTCCTCGGCGGCCTTGTCCGGCCGGCCCAGGCCCAGGTTGATCCCGGCCCGGTCCATTCTCAGGGCCGGGTTTTCCGGGTCCAGGACAATGGCCCTGGACAGGTCCTGTTCGGCCGATTCGAGGTCGCCGGTTGCGGCCCGGCTCATGGCCCGGCCCGAGTAGGCCGCGGCCATGGCCGGGTCCAGGGCGATGGCCTTCGAGTAGTCGGCCGCGGCCGGGCCGTGTCTGCCCAGGAGCGCCCAGGCCGAGGCCCTGGCCGCGTAGGCCCCGGGGTTTTCCGGGTCCATGGCCACGGCCCTGGAGAGGTCGTCGATGGCCTGGGCGTTCTTGCCCAGCCCGAGCAGGCTCACGCCCCGGGCGTAGTACGCCTCCACCTTGCCGGGCTTGAGCTCGATGGCCCTGGAGATGTCCCTGACCGCCCCGGCGTCGTCGCCCAGGTGGTGCAGGGAGATGCCCCGGGCCAGGTAGGGCTCGGCGTGTCCCGGATCCAGGGCGATGGCCTGGTCGTAGTCCTTGAGCGCCTTGGCGTGCTCCCCGATCTGGGTGTAGGCCGCGCCCCTGGTGTAGTGGTACTCGGCGTTGTCCGGGTCCAGGGCGATGGCCGTGTCGAAGTCCGGGAGGGCCTTGCGGGGCTTCTTGAAAAAGATGTAGCCGCGGCCGCGCTCGAAGTAGTCGTCCGCGGCCATGTTGGCTTCGCCCGGGGCCCTTGCCGCGCAGGCCGAAAGCAGCAGGGCCAGGACCGCGGCCAGGACAGCCCGGCTGCGGGCCGGGCGGTGTTTTTTTCGGCTCATGATTGTTTATTGCGCGAGCCCCCGGCCGAGTCAACGTTCGGGGCGCTCGCCAGGCTGTCAACCGGGTCCGGTCTTCCTTGCGCAGGTCTTTTTTGGTTCTTTTTTTGTCCGGCCCCCGGGCCCGGGGTATAATGCGCGCAGGATTCGCAGCAAGGAGGGTTCATGCCCGCACACAGGACCAGATACTCGGCCCTGCCCACCCTGGCCCGGTTTCACGCCTCCAAGGCCTTTTTCAGGGGTGTGATGGGGCCGGTTGGCTCGGGCAAGTCCACGGCCATGTGCATGGAGATCATGCGCCGGGCCAAGGAGCAGGGGCCGGGTCCGGACGGGGTCAGGCGCACGCGCTGGCTGGTGGTGCGCAACACCTACCGGGAGCTGGCCGACACCACCCTCAAGACCTGGCTGGACTGGTTTCCCGAGGCCGCGTTCGGCCCGTTCAGGCGTTCGGACATGGTCCACTCGGTGCGCTTCGCGGACGTGGAGCTGGAGGTCCTGTTCAGGGCCCTGGACCGGCCCGGCGACGTGTCCAGGATACTGTCCCTGGAGTTGACCGGGGCCTGGATCAACGAGGCCCGCGAGGTGCCCAAGGCCCTGGTGGACGCCGTGGGCGACCGCGTGGAGCGCTACCCGTCCAGGCGCGAGGGCGGCTGCGCCTGGGCCGGGGTGATAATGGACACCAACCCCCCGGACACGGACCACTGGTGGTTCGAGCTGGCCGAGGGCCGGGCCCGGGCCAATGTCCTGCCCGGCTGGGAGTTCTTCCGCCAGCCCGGCGGGCTCACGCGCCGCGGGGATGGTTTTGTCCCCAACCCGGCCGCCGAGAACCTCGAAAACCTGCCCCCGGACTACTACCGCAAGCGGCTGGCCGGAAAGTCCCTGGATCACGTCCGGGTCTACTACTGCGCCGAGTACGGGTTCGTATCGGACGGCAGGCCGGTGTACCCGGAGTTCGTGGAGTCCGTGCACCTGGCCGGCCAGGACCTGGCCCCGGTCCCGGGCCTGCCCCTGTTCGTGGGCCTGGACTTCGGCCTGACCCCGGCCGCGGTCTTCGGCCAGCGGCTGGCCTCGGGCCGCTGGCAATGGCTGGACGAGCTGGTGGCCGAGGACATGGGCATGGTCCGCTTCGCCGAGCTGCTGCGCAAGCGCCTGAACGCCCGGTACGCGGGCTGGGACATCGAGGTCTTCGGGGACCCTGCGGGCATGCAGCGCAGCCAGGTGGACGAGCGCACGCCGTTCGACATCCTGCGGGCCGTGGGCGTCCCGGCGCGGCCCGCGCCGAGCAACGACTTCCTGCTCAGGCGCGAGGCCGTGGCCCTGACCCTGTCCAGGCTTGTGGACGGCGCGCCCGGCCTGGTGCTTTCGCCCGCCTGCCCGGTGCTCAGGAAGGGCATGGCCGGGGGCTATTGCCTGCGCAGGGTGCGCGACGCGGCAGGCGAGCGCTTCCTCGACCGGCCGGACAAGAACCGTTTCTCGCATGTCTGCGAGGCCGGGCAATACCTGATGATCGGGGCCGGCGAGGGCCGGATGCTGCTCGGGTCCGGGTCCGGGGACCGGCAGCCCCGTTCGGTCAACGAGTTCGCGCCCTTCAGGCCCGGGTCCTGAGCGGCCGGGGCCGGAAAAAAAGGAGGCCTTATGCTGGAGGAGACAACGACCAGGCCCGGGGCCTTTGCCGGCCTGCCCGGGCCCTCGTCCTACCGCTGGTTCCGGCTGTCCGACGGCCGCGGGGTCTTCGGGCTGGCCGCGCTGGCCGAGCGCCATGAGGCCCTGGAGCTTCACCTCGATATCTCGAGGTGGGGCCCCGGGCCGAGGCGGGAGCTGGAAAGGGACCTGGAGTGGCTCAAGGCCCACGCCAGGTCCCGGGGCCTTGCGCGCATCGTGGGCCTTCGGGCCGATCCCTGCGGCCGGCCGGACCGGACTTGGGTCAAGTTCAGCGCGCTGTTCGGGTTCAGGGGCCATTGTCTTGTCCAGGCCGCGTTTCTGGAGCTTTAAGGCCTTGAGCTTTGCCCGGCCGGTTTGCTATGCAGGAGACCATGGCCGGGACCCGGCCCATGGCTTTGCAACCGGACACGACCCGGCCGGACCAGCGGCCGGTGTTCAGCCGAGGCGCAGGTGATCAAGGAGATACCGGTAGAGGACCTCAGGTCCGGCATGTACGTGGTGGACACCGGCCTGACCTGGGTCGAGAAGCCCTTTCTGTACTCCAGGGAGGGCGTGCTCAGGGGCAGGGCCGCGGACAATGTCCGCCGTCTCGGCTACCGGAGCGCCTTCATCGACACCGAGAAGGGCCCCAAGGCCGAGCAGGTCGAGTCCCGGGTGGCCATCGAGGAGGCCATTGCCGAGAGCCTGGAGAGGGAAAAGGCGCTCATCCGGGGGGCCCTGAAGTTCAGGAAGCGGCCCAGGCTGGACCTGGCCGAGCTGTCCAGGGCCAGGAAGCGCGTCCCCCTGGACCAGGAGATGGAGGCCGCCCGCAAGGTCTACACCGAGTCGCTCCAGTTCGCCCGGGACATCGTCAAGGACGTGCGCATGGGCAGGCAGGTCAAGTACGAGGAGGCCGCGCCCCTGGTCGAGAACGTCATCGAGAGCGTCATGCGCAACGAGGACGCGCTCATGAGCATGAAGCAGCTGCGGGCCTATGACGAGTACACCTACACCCACTCGATCAACGTGGCGGTCATCTCCGCGGTGTTCGGCAAGTTTCTCGGGCTTTCGCCCGAGGACCTCCTGGACGTGGCCAGGGCCGCGCTGTTCCACGACGTGGGCAAGGCCAGGATACCGGAGCCGATCATCAACAAGCCCGGCCGGTTGACCGATGAGGAGTTCAGCAAGGTCAAGGCCCACCCCACCGAGGGCTTCAACATCATCAAGGCCCAGGCCAGGGTCTCGGAGCACGTGCTCCGGGGCGTGCTGGAGCACCACGAGAAGCACAACGGCAAGGGCTACCCAAGGGGGCTGACCGGGGCGCAGATATCCACGGCGGCCAGGATCATAGGGGTCGCGGACGTGTACGACGCCCTGACCAGCCGCCGGGTGTACAAGGAGCCCATGACCTCGAACAAGGCCCTCAAGATCATGTACGGCCTCGGCGGCCGGGACTTCTATCCCCTGCACGTCGAGAGGTTCATCAAGTGCCTGGGCATCTATCCCGTGGGCAGCCTGGTCCGGCTGGCCAGCGGCGAGTGCGGGGTGGTGGTCGGGGCCAACCCGGACCAGCCCCTGAGACCCAGGATCAAGATAATCCTGAACAAGGACCTGTTGCCCAAGACCCCCCACGTCATCGACCTGGCGGCCATCGAGTCCACGGGCCGCAAGATCGTGGAGTGCCTGGACCACATGGAGATGGGCATTGACCCGGCCAAGTATCTTCCCTGACCCGGCCCGGTCCCTGACCCAGGTTCTTGTGCCGGGGGCTATGCCGAGGCCAGGACGATGTCCCCGCCCGGCCTCTCCGGCGCGGCCATGGTCTGCTCGATGAACACCGTGCGCTCCCTGATCTCGACCAGCCGGACCTCGGAGGGCGCGGGCTGGTTGACGGTCACCGGGGCGTTGATCACGGCCATGCTGAACGAGTCCAGGCCGCCGGGCGAGGTGTCGACGGGCACGTGTCCGGCCGGGGCCGGGACCACCTGTCCCGGGGGTCCGGCCGTGAAGCTGCCCGGGGGCCCGGCCATGAAGCTCCCGGCCGGGGCGGCCTGTATGAGGTCGGTGAGCGCCTGGACCATGCGCCTTGTCCTGTTTTTGGGCCCGGCGCCGGGCCGGGATACCCATAAAAAGCATAACCCCAAGGAACACGGTTGGCAAACCCGGGCCGTGGCCCTTGCGGGGTTTGGGAGGCCTTGTTGAAGGTCGTTGATCTGAGCCAGACCCTTTGTCCGGGCACGCCCGTGTTTCCCGGGGACGGGCCCGTGGTCCTTGTCCGGACGCGCGGGCTTCAAAGTCACGGCTTTGCCCTGTCCAGGCTGGAGATGGACTCGCACGCCGGCACCCACGTGGACGCGCCGGCCCATGTCCTGGCCGGGGCCCCGGGCCTGCGCGACCTGCCCGTCGGGGCCTTTGTCGGGCCGGGCTGCGTCCTGGACCTGAGCGGCCGGGGCCGGGGAATCATCGAGGCCCGGGACCTCGAGCCCTTTTCGGACCTGCTTTGCCCGGGCCGTTTCGCGCTCTTGCGCACCGACTGGAGCGAGCGCTGGGGCCGAATCGACTACTTCTCCGCCTACCCCGGGCTGTCCCTGGACGCCGCCCGGCTGCTCGCGGGCCAAGGGCTCATGGGCCTGGGCCTGGACACGCCGTCCCCGGACCCGGCGCAAGGCGCGGACCTGGCCGCGCACCGTCTGCTCTTGTCCGGGCTCGGGCTCGTGGTCGAGAACCTGACCGGGTTGAAGGCCCTGCCGCCTGCGGGCTTCACCTTTGTCTGCCTGCCGCTCAAGCTCGACGTTATGGACGGCTCCCCGGTCCGGGCCGTGGCCCTGCTGCCTTGAGCCCGGGCGCTCAGGCCCCGAGCTTGGCCCGCAGCCAGGTCGTGGGCGATATGTTTTCCGGCACGCCCTCGCGGGCGTCCACGCCGCGGGCCTCGGCCAGCCTCTGCTGGTAGATGTTCCAGAAGGCCTGGGCCAGGGACGTGGACCCGGACAGGGGGTAGGCCAGGCTGGCCGAGAGCCTGGCGGACAGGGCCTCGTCCAGGAGCGGGTCGTACTTCTGGGGGTCGGTCTCGCGGCGGATGTAGGCCGCATAGAGCGGCGCGGGCTCGTCGCAGAGCACGGCCCCTCCCTGTATCTCCCACTGGGTAAGGTCCTCGCCGTTGATCGCGACCAGGCTGATGACGCGCAGAAAATCCGGGGGGAGCTGGTACCTGAAGCGCCACTTCCAGATCGGGGAGCCGGCGCAGGCGGCCAGCTCGGCCTGGGTCATGGCGCAGTTCCAGGGGTGGGCCCTTAAAACCGCGTCCCGGATCGCCCTCCAGCGCTGATTGCAAAGCCTGGCCGCCTTGCAGTCGTCGCCCAGGGACATGATGGTCTCCTCTCCGAGGTCCAGGAGCGCGTTGTTGCAGATCTCGATCACGCTGACGGCCATGATTTCCTCCTGTGGGTTTGCGCCGCAAAGGCGTTGCCATGAGTTGTGAAACAGGTACACTTGGGCCGACCGGGGCGCGCGGCGGTCCCGGCCATGGGAGGTGCGGCCGTGTGTGGGCTTGGCGCGTTGGGCATCCCGGTGTTGATCATCGTCTTTTTCCTCCTCTTGGCGGTCGCGGGGGCCAATTTCTGGTATTTCGTCTGCCGCCCCGGGGGCCGGTTCCTGAAGCGCCTGGGGTCTGAGAGGCGCGCCTTGGGCCGGGCCGGGTCCGGCAAGGGTCCCCGGCCGCAAGCATAGCCCGGGTTTTTCGGCCCGGAAAAAAGAGCAAGCCGAGGGCGGCAAAAAAAGACGGCCTTGGCCTATTGACCGCCTCTCTGCGCGGCCCGAAGCTCCCGCCCTGGACCAATGGTCCGGGCGGACCACCGACGACCTCGCGCCCCGGCCCTTGGGGCACCTGTCAACCCGTAAATCCGGTCTTTTTTTTCGCCCTTCGCCTTCCTGTTTGATCCGGGCCCCAAACCCGGGCCTATGATCCCGGCACACAGACCCCAAAACAAGGAGGACAGGTCATGGGAGGAGGAGCGATGTCCATTATTCCTTTGGTCTTCAGCGCGGTGTCCTCGGCCGCGGGCCTGGCCGGGTCCCTGGACCGGGATGAGGGCTCCGCGGCCGAGGACCTGGCCGCCCGGCGGGCCGAGGAGGAGGCCGAGGCCAGGCGCAAACAGGCCGAGGAGCGCGTCGAGAAGAGGGAGAAGGTCGCCAGGGCCCGGGAGCTGGAGGAGAAGCGGCTCAAGGATCTCAAGGGTCAGAGGTCGACCTTGGTCACCGGCGGGGCCGGACTTTTGAACGAGGCCGAGGTCAAAAGGGCCGGGCTCAAGAAAAGGCTGGGTGAGTGATGGCTGCAGCGGAGCTGGTTGAAAGGGTCCTGGCCCGTCTCGGGGCCATGGACGAGGCGCGCTCGCAGTGGCTCGGGACCTGGCGGGAGCTGTCCGGGTACTTCATGCCCCGCAGGGCCGGGTTTCAGGGCCCGGCCTCCGGGGCCGGGGACGAGAACATATACGACTCCACGCCGCGCAACGCCCTGGAGCTTCTGGCCTCGGCCATGGGCGGGCTGCTGACCAATCCGGCCCTGCCCTGGTTCGACATCAGGCTCGGGGCCGGGTCCGAGGGCGACGGCCAGCAGGTCCGGGACTACCTGGAGAAATGCCGCCAGGCCATGATCTCGGTCTTCAACTCCGAGGACACGGGATTTCAGGCCCACGCCCACGAGATCTACCTGGACCTGGCCCTGTTCGGCATCGGGGTCATGTACGTGGAGGCGGACGAGGCGAGCGTGGTCAGGTTCTCGACCCGCCCCCTGGGCGAGGTCTTTGTGTCCGAGTCGGCCGGCGGGGTGGTGGACACGGTGCTGCGCAAGTACGAGCTCACGGCGCGCCAGGCCTTTCAGGAATGGGGGCAGGACTGCTCCGGGGAGCTCAAGGCCAGGTTCAGGGACCGGCCCGAGGACAAGGTCGAGATAGTGCACGCCGTGTTCCCCAGGCAGGACCGCGATCCCATGGGTTTCGGCAGCGCCAACTTCCCGTTCGCCAGCCTGTACCTGGAGACAAGGGCCGGACACCTCCTGGAGGAGTCCGGGTATCTGGAGATGCCCTACATGGCGCCCCGCTGGTCCAAGGCCGCGGGCGAGGTCTACGGCCGGGGACCGGGCCTGACCGCGCTTTCGGACACGCGCGTGCTCAACGCCATGGCCCGGACCGCGCTCATGGCCTCGGAAAAGATGGCCGACCCGCCGCTCATGGTCCCGGACGACGGGTTCCTGGGGCCGGTGCGCTCCGGGCCGGGCGGGCTGTCCTATTACCGGGCCGGGTCCACGGACCGCATCGAGGCCCTGCCGATCAGCGCGGACCTGGGCGCGGCCGAGCGGATGATGGAGCAGAGGCGGGCCTCGATCCGCAGGATATTCATGGCCGACCAGCTGGCCCCGGACAGCGGCCCGGCCATGAGCGCCACCGAGGCCCTGATCCGGCAGAGCGAAAAGGTCCGCGTCCTGGGCCCGGTCCTGGGCCGGATGCAGACCGAGTTCCTGTGCCCCCTGGTCAAGCGGGTGTTCAGGATCATGCTCCGGGCCGGGCGGCTGCCCGAGCCGCCGGCCGGGGTCGAGGCCGGGGATATGACCGTGGTCTACTCCTCGCCCCTGGCCCGGGCCCAGCGGCAGTACGAGGCCCAGGGCCTGATGCAGGCCATGGACTACCTCTCGCCGTTCATGGCCCGGGGGGACGAGCTGGGGGTCGTGGACAACTTCGACACCGACCGCATAGCCAGGCACGCGGCGGAGCTGTTCGGCATGCCCGCGGACCACGTCCGTCCGGTCGAGGCCGTGGCCGAGCTGCGTCTGAGCAGGGCCGCGGGCCAGGCGGGGGGCAGGCCATGAAGGAGATATTGCGCCTGCACCAGGCCTACAAGCGGCTCTTCGAGGGCCCGGACGGCCGCACGGTCCTGGAGGACCTCAAGGGCCGGGGCTTTGTCCGGGCCTCCACGTTCTCCACGCACCCCGGCCGGATCCAGTTCAACGAGGGCCGCAGGTCCATGGTCCTGCACGTCATGCACATGAAAGACGAGGAAAACTTCAAAAACATCATGGAGGAAGGCGATGAGCAAGGCCAAGAACATCAGGCTTAAGGCCGAGGGGCCGGCAGGTCCGAGCAGCGACTGGCGCGCGGACCTGCCCAAGGACTGGACCGTGGTCCATCGGGACGAATCCGGCCAGGAGGTCGAGATCCCGCTCCGGGAGCACCCGGCCCTGGCCAAGTACGGGAGCAAGGACGAGGCGGTCAAGGCCCTGGTCCACGCCCAGCGGCTTTTGGGCAAGAGGCCCGAGGGCTGGGTCGAGGTCCCGGGCGAGGACGCCGGGGCCGAGCAGCGGGAGGCCTTTTTCGCGGCCATCGGCCGGCCCGAGAGCGCCGAGGGCTATGAGTTCCCGGACCTGGACGAGCTGCCCGAGGGCTTTGAGCTCAACGAGGAGCTCAGGGGCATGTTCAGGGACAAGGCCTTTGAGCTGGGGCTCACGCCCGGTCAGGTCAGGGGGCTCTACGAGTGGTTCGTGCCGCTCAACCTGGCGGCCGCGGCCGAGATGGACGAGCGGGGCCGCAGGCGCAGGTCCGAGGAACTGGAGGCCCTGCGCTCGGTGCACCGGGGCGAGACCGGCAGGGTCCTGGACGACGCCAGACAGGCGGCCCTGGCCCTGGGCGGCGAGGATCTGCTCGGGGCCTTGGAGGACACCGGGGCCGGGGACAGGCGCGAGGTCATCAACGCCCTGGCCAGGGTCGCCCCGCTGGTCCTGGAGGGCCGCATCAGGGGCGTCGGTCAGGGCCAGGGCCGGGGCCTGAGCCTGGCCAAGCTCAGGGAGATGATGCGCGACCCGCGCTACTGCGACCAGACCAGGCGCGATCCCGAGTTCGTGGACCAGGTGGTCAAGGGCTTCGAGGCCCTGTTTCCAGGGCAGTACAGGCGAGAGGCCCGGGTTTGAACGCAACCGGGCCGGGCCCTTGGGCCCGGCCCTTTTTTTTGCGCCCTTTTCGCGGCCGGCGGTCTTTAGGCAGCGGAAGCGGCGGGCTTGACGGGCCCCGTCCCGGGGCCCGTCAAGCCCCAATTTCCATCCTTTTGATTGCCCCTTTCCTTCCCCTTTCATCCGCTCCGAAAACCCGGGGTTATGATCCGGGCAGTGGGCCGAAAGGGCCCTGCGGCCCCGGGCCTTTGGGCCGGACCCGCCCCCGCGGACACCCCGGAGCAAGGCATGAGGGACACCCGCCGGCACATTGGACGGCGGGCCGCGCCCGCCGCGGGATGATCGGATCAAAGGAGGAAACATCGGATGTCGACGAGCATCAGCAACGCCTTTGTGACCATGTACGTGTCCGAGGTGCACCAGGCCTACCAGCAGCGCGGCAGCAAGCTGCGCAACACCGTGCGCCTCAAGACCGGGGTGGTCGGCAGCAAGGCGACCTTCCAGAAGAACGGCAAGGGATCGGCCGGTCTCAAGACCCGCCACGGCAACGTGCCGCTCATGAACGTGGCCAGGTCCACGGTCTCGGCGACCTTGGAGGACTGGTACGGCGCGGACTACGTGGACAAGCTCGACGAGATCAAGGTCAACCACGACGAGCGCATGGTCATCGCCAACGCCGGGGCCTGGGCCCTGGGCCGCAAGGTGGACGAGCTCATCGTGAGCAGGCTCGAGGCCACGGCCAACGTCATCGCCGAGTCCTCGGCCGGCCTGACCAAGGCCAAGATACTGGAGGCCTTCGAGACCCTGAACGGGTTCGACGTGCCTGACGACAACCAGCGCTTCGCCGTGGTCGGCGCGCACCAGTGGAACGAGCTCCTGAACATCTCCGAGTTCAAGAGCGCGGACTACGCCGGGGACCGCTATCCCTGGCTCAAGGGCGCGGAGAGCCGGGTCTGGCTGGGCATGACCTGGATCTTCCACTCCGGCCTGCCCATTGAGGACGGGGTGCGCAAGTGCTTCATCTACCACAAGAACGCCTTGGGCCTGGCCGAGGGCCACGAGGTCAAGGCCTACATCGACTGGGTCCCGGAAAAGGCGGCCCACCTCGTGGACCACATGATCAGCGCCGGGGCCGTGCTCATCGACCCGGACGGGGTCATCGAGATCGACTGCGACGACGACGCGGCCATCGCCTAGGGCGTAAAACCAGGAGGATGAAAAAATGGCCTATGATTCAAGCGAGATGAGGCTCATGGGCGGCGTGCCCGGCCAGCAGCTCTTCTTGTACCGGAGCGCGGACGCCGTGGCCTCGGTGGAGGCCTCGGGCTACTTCGACCAGGCTGTCGCGGAATACAACCTGGGCGCCGGGGACGTCATCATTGCGGTCTGCGGCCTCGGCGGGACCATGACCGTGGATCTGCTGGCGGCCGAGGTGGACGGCTCGACCGTGAGCGTTGTCAACGGCACCTAGAGCGAGGTCCCGGGGGGCCGGAAGGCCCCCCGGGCAAGGGGAGAAGAGATGAGCATAGCCACGCCCGCCCTGACCAACTTCACCGCCGGGGAGATCAGCCCGCGGCTGGAGGGCAGGGTCGATCTGTCCCGGTACTTCAACGGCTGCCGGTTGCTGGAGAACTTTCACGTCCATCCCCACGGCGGGGTGACCAGGCGCAGCGGGTTCCGCTTCGCGGCCCAGGCCGGCAACCAGGCCGAGCGCTCCCTGCTCGTGGCTTTCGAGTTCAACACCGAGCAGACCTATGTCCTGGAGTTTTTCGAGGACCCCGAGGGCCAGGGCCGGATGCGCGTGTTCAAGGACCAGGGCCTGGTCATGGACGGGGAAACCCCCTTTGAACTGGACACGCCCTATGCGGCCGGGGATTTCGCGGACCTGCGCCAGGTGCAGTCCAACGACACCCTGTTTCTGGTCCACCCCAAGCACCCGCCCAGGAAGCTGACCCGCTCGGGCCACGCCAGCTGGTCCCTGGAGACGGTGTCCTTCATCGGCCAGCCCGAGTCCTGGGGCCAGGACAACTACCCCTCGGTGGTCTGCTTTTTCGAGGAGCGGCTGGTGCTCGCGGCCACGCCCGACAGGCCGAAC
This sequence comes from Desulfovibrionaceae bacterium, assembly GCA_016932995.1. GTDB lineage: Bacteria > Desulfobacterota > Desulfovibrionia > Desulfovibrionales > Desulfovibrionaceae > JAFGBU01. The sequence continues at coordinate 58,237 of JAFGBU010000018.1, read as the reverse complement.
AGCATATGGTTCTCGCGCACCGGGGACTACTTCGACCTGCGGACCAACACGCGCCAGGCGCCGCTCGACGACTGGGACGACCTGAATATCGCGGACGCGAACTCGGACGGCCGCTGCGACGGCAAGCAGGACGACGATTTTGTGCTTTTGGACGGCATGGTCTTCGAGTCCGGGTCCGTGGTCAAGGGCGAGACCCCGGCCGGGGACACGCGCTGGTTCAGGTACCAGGGCGGGCTCAAGATCTCGGCCTCGGGCTCGGACGTGACCGTGACCTTCAAGGACTCTCCGGCCGGAAACCAGATCGGGTCCGTGCATTCCGGCGCAGGCGCGCTCAACGGGTCCGAGTGGCAGGAGCTGAGCCTGGGCGAGCGCATCGCCTCCCCGGCCGGGCTGGACCCCCTGGACGACGACGGGCTGGAGATAACCCTGTCCTCGGCCAAGGCCAACGCCATAGTGTTCATGGTCTCCAAGGCCAAGCTCTGGGTGGGCACCGTGGGCGGCGAGTGGACCGTGGGCGGCGCGTCCGCGAGCGAGGCCCTATCCCCGTCCTGCGTCAAGGCCAGCCACGAGGGCACCTCGGGCGCGGAGCGGGTCGTGCCCCTGCCGGTCGGTTACGCCACCCTGTTCGTGCAGCGCGGCGGGAAAAAGATCAGGGAGATGGCCTACCGCTTCGAGTCCGACGCCTTCGTGTCCCAGGACCTGACCATCCTCTCCGAGCACATCACCGGGCCCGGCGTGGTCAGGCTGGCCTACGCCCAGGAGCCGGACTCCCTGGTCTACTGCCTGCGCTCGGACGGGGCGCTGGTGTCCTTGACCTACCAGCGGGACCAGGAGGTCCTGGCCTGGGCCAGGCAGGTCACGGCCGGGCAGGTCGAGGACATCGCCTGCGTGTTCAACTCCGCGGCCGGCCGCGACGAGCTCTGGGCCGTGGTCAAGCGCCAGGTCAACGGCCAGACCAGGCGTTTTGTGGAGTTCATGGAGGCGGAGTTCTCGGGCCCGGACAACAAGGCCGCGTTCTTCGTGGACAGCGGGCTGACCTACGAGGGCCCCGAGGTTTCGAGCGTGTCCGGGCTGGAGCACCTGGCCGGGGAGGAGGTGGCGGTCCTGGCCGACGGCGCGGTCCAGCCCAAGAGGACCGTGTCCCCGGCCGGGGAGATCGACCTGGACCGGCCGGCCGGGGTGGTGCACGTCGGGCTGGCCTACTCCTCGACCCTCGTGCCCATGCGCATCGAGGCCGGGTCCATGCGCGGCACGGCCCAGTCCAAGAAAAAGCGCATCGTCCAGGTCACGGCCAGGTTCCACGACACCGTGGGCGGCAAGATCGGCCCGGACAAGACCCGGCTGGAACCGATGCATTTCCGGCCGACCTCAGGGGCCATGGGCGCGCCCCCGGCCGTGTGGAGCGGGGACAAGACCGTGAAGTTCCCCAAGGGCTGGGACCGGGACGGCCTGTTGGCCATAGTCCAGGACCAGCCCCTGCCCATGACCGTGCTCATGGTCGTGCCCGAGGTCCTGGTCAACGAGTAGCCCGGGCAGCGGACAAAAACACAGGAGGTTGAAATGGGATACAACGTCAAGTCCGAGGCCGGGTCGGGCGACCGGCTGGGCGCGCTCTTCTCGGTGCTGAGCCAGGGGTTGAAGGTCGCGGCGGACCAGACAACACGCGCCCGGGATCAAAAGAGGCAGGAGGAGCTGGCCGAGCAGCGGGCCCTCAGCGCCGAGCAGCAGGCCAGGCAGGAGGCCGCGGACGAGCGGGCCAGGACCGAGGCCGGGATTGAAGGGCTCAGGCGCGGCCAGGCCAGGGAGCGCGCCAGGCGCATGACCGGCTGGGGCCGGTCCGGGGTGCGCATGGAGGGCTCGCCGGTCATGGTCATGGAGGCCGAGGCGGCCCTGGACGAGGCCGAGGCCCTTTCGCTCCTCCAACAGGGCCGGGCCGCTGAGGAGCGCATCCTGTCCGGCGGCGGGCGCAGGGCCGACCAGTACAGGCTGGCCGCGAAGGCCTCGGGCCGGGAGACCGGCCTCGGCGCCTTGGGCTCGCTCATCGGCCAGGGCTCCAGGCTCTTCAAGTAAGGACGCAGGCCGCGGGCCTTGGCCTGCGGCCTCAAACCCACGGAGAAGGAAAATGACCATAGCCTCGCAGACCTCCAAGGTCAGCTACCTCGGAAACGGCTCCACAAGGGTCTTCAGCATCCCCTTCTACTTTGTGAAGAACTCGGATCTGGCCGTGGTGCTCCGGCGCTCGGACGGCGGGGAGATACGGCTCACCGAGACCAGCGACTATGTCCTGTCCGGGGCCAAGGACCCGCTCGGCGGCTCGCTTGAAACCTCGATCGCCCCGGCCCAGGACGAGGTCCTGGCCGTGCTTCGGGACCCGGGCATAGTCCAGGAGACCGACTACCAGGAGAACGACGCCTTTCCGGCCGAGACCCACGAGGCGGCCCTGGACCTGTTGACCATGATCTGCCAGGGCCTGGACGAGAAACTGGCCAGGGCGGTCAAGCTCAAGGTCACCTCCCCGGCCTCGGGCGCGGAGCTGCCGGACCCCGAGCCCGGCCGGATGCTGGGCTGGGACGCCTCGGGCCAGGGCCTTGAAAACAAGACCCTGGCCGGCGCAGGCGTCCTGGAGACCCCGGTGCCGGTGGCTGACGGCGGCACCGGGGCGAGCGCCGCGGACGCGGCCCTGGCCAACCTGGGGCTGTCCGGCTTCATGCGCGGCATGGCCGGGGACCAGGACGCCATAGAGGTCCTGGACAGGCTGGGGGTCACAAGTTTCGCCAGGACCCTCATGGACGATCAGGACGCGCAAGAGGCCAGGCAGACCCTGGGCGTTGACCAGGGCGCGGACGAGATCAGGAATCTGCTCGTGGCCGAAGCCATGCGCCGGGCCGTGGGCGACGCCGAGGACGGACGCGAGTACCTGGGCGACGGCTGGATGGACCCCTTGGCCGACGCGGACGAGGTGGATGCCGAAAACTCCTCGGGCTACGAGTTTCAGTCCGCCGACACCGGTTATCTCCAACCTATTCCTGCGGCCGAGGGCGTGGACAAGACCCTGGACTACGCGCTTGAGGCCGACTACGGGCAGGAGGACGTCAAGGGCTCGATAACCACCCTGACCGTGGACACGGAAGACACGTCCGGCCACTTCGACGCGGCCGCGAATGCCAAGGTCCAGGCCGGATGCCGCATGGTCATCGACGGGACCAGCTACACAATCACCGCGATCACCGACGACGGGACCGGAACCGATGAGGTCGTGTTCGACGGAACGCTCTCGACCGGAGCCAAGACCGTCACGGCCGTATACGGGACCGTGTTCGACTCGGGCCTGGTCAAGCTTTCCTGCCACCAGACCCAGGGGACCACGGACATCTGCACAGGCGGGACGGCCACGGACAACGGGCACGACACGGGCTGCGAGGGGTCCAAGGCCTTTGACGACTCCGCCTCGACCCACTGGTACAAGACCAATCAAGCGGTCAACTGGCTGGCCTATGAGCTCGCCTCGGCCCGGGTCCCCTGGAAGTACAGACTGATGCAGAACTACGACGTTTCGGCCGCGCCCAAGACCTGGACCTTCGAGGGCTGGAACGGCGTTTCCTGGGACGTGCTGGACACGCAGAGCAGCGTCACCAACTGGACCCTCAACGTGTACAAGGATTTCACGATCACGGGGTGCTCCACGGCCTACTCCAAGTTCCGGCTGAACATCACCGCGGCCGTGAACAACGCCACGGTGTGCGTAACCGAGATGGATATCTACGCCCTGGAGCAGGCCGCGCCCACGAACCAGTTCTACACCGTGACCGGGACCATCGCTGCGGCCGGGATCACGGACATCAACTCCGCTGCCGTGACCGAGACCGCGAACGGCCAAAGCGTGCTCTTTGCCTTCAGCTTCGACGACGGCGTGACCTTCAAGGCCTGGGACGGGGACTCCTGGGAGACGGTGAGCCTGCCGACCTCGGACGGCGCGGGCTGGATGACTCCGGCCACGGTGGAAGGCGTCGCGGACGCGGACTGGCCGGTCCCGACCGGGGACATCAAGGTCGCCGTGGCCCTCAAGACCACGAGCGCGAGCCAAAATCCGGAAATCGATTCCGTGGTCCTTTCCGTTGACACCGAGACCACGAACGCCGTGATCCAGTTCACCGGGTTCACGGCCGAGGTCCCGGACCTGGCCAAGGTGGTCCTGGTGTTCGAGGCCGTGGACGACGTGACCCTGGACACGGACCTTGCGGCCTTTGTCAGGCGCGGGCAGGGCGAGTTCATCCAGGCCGACCTGGAAATGGACAGCCAGTACGACGCGGACAAGGTTTTGGTCGCCGGAGACATAGACCTGTCGGCCGGTTCCGGTTCCGGGACCGTGCTTAAGCTGACCACGCACAACAACAAGAGGCTCAAGGTCTACGCCGCGAGCTGCACGTTCAAGGAGGCCTAGGATGGACGGGTATTGGTGGGGCCTGGCCAGCGGCCTGGGCGCGCTTGCGCTCCTTTGCCTCGGCCTGGCGCTCTGGTTCTGGGGCTGGCGGACCTGCGCCTATGGTCTTGTGTGGGCCGTGCTGCGTCCGCTGGCCTGGATTTCGGACAAGCTGCGCGGCAGATAGGAGGGATCATGGCCAGGATCGTGCTCAAGCGGAGCGGCAAGGGGATCAAGGGCAAAGGCAAGGGCAAAGGCAAGGGCAAGGGGAGCGGGAAGTGAAGCGGGATCGAGCGGCCCGGCGGCCCGGACATGGTTTGACTTGGCCTGGGCCGGACAATAGAATCGCCTCCGCGCCCCGCGTTCGCGGGCGGCGCAGGGAGGTGCGGACGTGTCCGGCGGGCTTGAATTCGTTGGCTATTACCCGGGGCTCATCGCCGCGGTGACCGGGCTCCACGCCAGGTACTACAATGAGCACTGGGGCTTTGACCTGAGCTTCGAGTCCCAGGTCGGCGCGGAGCTGTCCGGGTTCATGTCCGGCCTTGTCCCGGGCCGGGACTTTTTCTCGGCCGTCCGGTCAGGCGTCGCCCTGGCCGGCTTCGTGGCCGTTGACGGAAGCCTCTCGGCCGGCCAGGGGGCGCGGCTGCGCTGGTTCATCGTCGAGCCGGGGTTCCAGGGCCGCGGCCTGGGCCGCAGGCTCCTGGACCAGGCCCTGGACTTCTGCCGCCGGGCGGGTCACGGTCGGGTCTTCTTGTGGACCTTCAAGGGCCTGGACGCGGCCAGGCGGCTTTACGAGAGCCGGGGTTTCTGTCTGAGCGAGGAGAATCCGGTCAGCCAGTGGGGCGCGGCCATCTTGGAGCAGCGCTTCGACCTGGTCCTGCCCGGCGTGGGGCGCTGAGCCCGGGAGAGGATTTTTGCTCAGGGCTGCTCGGGCAGGAGCAGGACCTGGACGCCCTTTTTGTCCGTGAGCCTGGGCATGTCTATGGTCTTGGCCGCCCAGGCCGGGACTATCACCGTGCCTTCAAAGCCCGAGTCCAGCTTCTCCCACAGCTCGTCCTCGCGGCAGTGCTCGATGTTTCCCGAGCACAGGGTGAAGAACGGGCCCAGCTTTTCCTTGCCGTTTCGCCTGAGCATGATGAGTTTTTGTTCGCTGTGGCGCAGGCTGAGGAGCCCGTTGATGCTGTCCATCAGCTTGTCCGGGTCCACGGGTTTGACCAGGGTGGCGTCTCCGCCCGCGGCCTCGGCGTCCTGGAGCACGGAGACCACCAGGATCGGGATTTCGCGCAGCACCGGGTCCTTTTTGATCCAGGTGATGGCCGATTTGCCGTCCAGGCAGGGCATCTTGATGTCCATGGTGATCAGGTCCGGCCTGATCGCGGCCGCCTTGGCCAGGGCCGCGGCGCCGTCAAAGGCCGTTTCCACGTCGAATCCGTGGTCGTCGAGTATCTGGCACAAGAAGGAGCTGGTCGCCTGGTCGTCCTCGACCACGAGGATGAGCGGCTTGCCGGTCCTCGGCCGGGGGGCGGCGCTCGGCGCGGGCCTTGCCGACGGCAGCCGGCAGGCCTTTGGGGCCCCGAGCTGGGCCGGCAGCTCGAATATCAGGGTGCTGCCCTTGCCGACCTCGGACTCGGCCCAGATCAGCCCGTTGTAGTGATCGACGATCTCCCGGCAGATGGTCAGGCCGAGGCCCGTGCCCTTTGGTTTGTCCTGCACGGTGTCGCCCTGGGACGCCTGCTGGAACTTGTTGAATATCCGCTCAAGGCTCGCGGACGGGATGCCGATGCCCGTGTCCTCGACCCGGACCTGGGCGACCCCGGGCCTGGGCTCCAGGGCGGCCACGCGCACAAGGCCCTGGGGGGTGAACTTGGCGGCGTTGTTGAGCAGGTTTATGAGCACCTGGATCAAGCGGTCCGGGTCGGCCACGATCTCGGGCAGGTCGGGCTCTATGTCGACCACCAGCTCGACCTGGGGCCGGTTGGAGAACTCCCCGCTCACAGCGCGCACCGCCTGGCGGATGACCTTTTCCAGGTCGATCGGCCGGTCGTGCCATTCTATGTGCCCGGCCTCGATCTTGTTCAGGTCCAGGACGTCGTTGATCAGCCGGGTGAGCCGCTCGCCCTCGTTCTCGATGATCAAGAGGTTCTTGAGGATGCGCCCGGCCTTTTTCTCAAGGCCGGACTCGCCCTGGCTCAGGGGCTTGAAGGCGGTCTCGAAATCCCTGCCCGTGAGCTTGGCAAAGCCCAAAATCGAGGTCAGCGGGGTCCTGAGCTCGTGGGACACCGAGGACAAAAAGGCCGTCTTTATCTGGTCCATCTCCTTGAGCCGCTGGTTGGCGTCGGCCAGGTCCTTGGCCTTTTTCTCCAGGTCCTCGGTCCTGGACTCGACCAGGGCCTCCAGGTGCTGGGTCAGGGAGGCCAGCTCGGCCTCGGCCTGCTTGCGGGCGGTGATGTCCTCCACCATGGTGATGGCGTAGAACGGGGTCCCCAGGCGCGAGCGGGTCAGGACCGAGTTCACGTGGCCCCAGACCATGCGGCCGTCCTTGTGCTTCAGGGGCGCGTCCATGCGGCAGCAGTCCCTGACCCCGCCCAACAGGTCGGCGTTTCTGGCCCGGTACTCTTCGCGGACCGGCTCCTGGACCAGAAAGGTCATCTTTTCGCCGATCAATTCGTCCTTTGAATAGCCGAGCATGTGGGTCATGGCCTCGTTGACGTCGATGATCGGCCCGGTGACGCTCAATATGGCGATGCCGATGTCCGAGCGTTTGAATATGGACTTGTAGGCCGCCTCGACCTGGAGGTAGTGCTCCTTGGAGGCCCTGGTCTCGGTGACGTCGCGCAAAAATCCGGCCACGCCCTGGAGCCGGCCCTGCTTGTTCATTATCGGGGCCAGGGTCGCCTCAAGGGCCAGGCTTTTGCCCTGGAACCCCTGCAAAGAGAGGTGCCCGGACTTCTTTTTCCGGGTCGTTATGACGTAGTCGGCCATCTCGCGCAGGATATCGGCCATGTCCGCGGGGAGCAGGTCCTGGTCGGTGGCCCCGACGATGTCCGCGCAGGCCTTGCCCGCAAACGAGGCGAAGGCCTGGTTGCAGCCCTGGTAGACGAGGTTCTTGTCCTTGAGGAAGATCAGGCCGTCAGAGGAGTTCAGGATTTGACACAGGACGTCTTGGCCGGCCTGCCAGGCCCCAGGCGGTTGCTTCTTTTTCATCTTTAAAAGACTAACGGCATAAATTCAGCATGTCCAGCGCGCCGTCCGCGGGCTATAAGCAGAAGCACACCCGCAAGTCAAAGTATTTATCCACAGCCCGGGCGGCGCGGTCAATATGGCCTTGCCACTGGCCGGGGTTTTGTTTCACGATGAACCCCGGGCCTGAATCACGGGCCCGCCAAGCACACGGGGGGAGGTCATGAAAAGACGTGTCTGGCCGGCGCTGTTGGTCCTTGCGCTCGCGGCCCTGTCCTGGTCCTGCCCGGCCCAGGCCCAGGACAAGGGCGCCGTGCTCATTTTGGCCCACAAGGGCTTCCAGGACACGGAGTTCAGACAGACCAGGGACGCCCTGATCGGGTCCGGGGTCCGGGTCCTGGTCGCCTCGACCCGGCCGGGCCAGGCCAAGGGCGTGTCCGGGATGCGGGCCGAGACCGACCTGACCCTGGACGAGGTCGATGTCGCGCGCTTCGACGCCGTGGTCTTCATCGGCGGGCCCGGGGTCCGGTCCGAGCTCTGGGACAACGACCAGGCGCACAGGATCGCCAGGCAGGCCGCGGACTCGGGCAAGATACTTGCGGCCATCTGCTACGGCCCGGTGGTCCTGGCCAGGGCCGGGGTGCTCTCCGGAAAGAGGGCCGCGTGCTACGAGGACGGCTACTCGAGCCGGGCGTTCCGGGCCGCGGGCTGCGGGATCTCCGGCCGGGACGTGGAGGTGGACGGAAAGATCATCACCGCCAACGGGCCTTCCGCGGCCGCGGCCTTTGGCCGGGCCGTGGCCCGGGCCCTGACCGGCCCTTGAGCCGCCGTGTCCGCGGGTCAGCGTTGCGACTGGTGCGGCAGGGACATCGAGCCCGGCGCGGACCGCTGTCTGGTGGATGACGAGCTGGTCTGCGTCTCGTGCATGTACGCCGGGGCCGAGCCGTTTCACGTCTACCCCATCGGGGTGGTCAGAAACACGCTCGGTCGGGGCGAGGGGTTCGGGCTTTCGGGCGAGGCCGAGGGGCTTTCGCGCATAGAGCTCCTGCCCAGCCAGGAGCGCTTTCTCTACAAGCTGGAGGACGAGGCCCGGATCACCGTGATCTACTATCTGCACCGGGCCCGGCCGGTGCGCTCGGTGTTCAACAGGGGCCTGGACGGAAAGAGGGTCGGGGTGTTCGCCTCCAGGACCCCGGACAGGTTGTCCGGCCTGGCCGTGAAGGACGCCGAGCTGGTCAGGGTCCAGGGTTTGGTCCTCTATGTCCGGGGCCTTGACGCCATAGACGGCAGCCCGGTCCTGGACATCAAGCTGCAGCTCGGGGCCCCTCAGGGTTGAGCGGGCCCGGGTCAGGGGAGGCCGAGCGATGCGCATCGCGGTCCTTGTGGACAACAACACCTTGATCGACCGCTACTTCCTGGCCGAGCCCGGGCTCAGCCTGTGGATCGAGGACCGGGGCGTGCGGGTGCTCCTGGATGTGGGCTACTCGGGCATCTTTCTGTCCAACGCCGCCAGGATGGGCATCGACCCGCTCGCGGCCGACTGGGTGGTGCTCTCGCACGGCCACCTGGACCACACCTGGGGCCTTGGGCCCCTGATCCGCAGGCGCCTGGAGGCGGCCATAGAGGGCCGGCCGCAGAACAGGCCCAGGCTCCTGGCCCTTCCCGAGGCCTTTGCCGCCAGGCGCATGGGCCCGCTGCCCGAGATCGGCTGCCTGGTCAGCGGGCAGGAGGCGGCCCGGCACTTCGAGCTCAGCCTGTCCACGGACCCGGTCTGGATCACGGACCGGCTGGTCTTTCTGGGCCGCATCCCCAGGGTCTTTGACTTCGAGGCCCCGGCCCCGGTGGGCGAGAGGCTGACCGTGGAGGGGTTCGAGCCCGACCTGGTGCCGGACGACTCGGCCCTGGCCTATGTCTCGGACCACGGCCTGGTGGTCGTCACCGGCTGCGCCCACGCCGGGGTCTGCAACACCGTGGAGCAGGCCAGGCGCGTCTGCGGCCGGGACCGGGTCCTGGACATCATAGGCGGGTTTCATCTCCTTGACCCGGACCAGGCCCGGCTGGCCGGGACCGTGGACTATGTGCGCGGCCTGGGCCTGGGCGGACTGCACGCCTGCCACTGCACGGACCTGGGCTCCAAGGTCGCCCTGGCCGCGGCCGCGCCCCTGTGCGAGGTGGGCGTGGGCCTGTGCCTGGATTACTGAGCTTTTAGGGCTCGCGGCTGAAGGGCAGGCCCAGGTTCGCGGGCGCCTTGGCCCGGCCCTTGAGCATCCCGGTCCTGTTGGCCAGGACCAGGACCGCGATGGTCAGCACATAGGGCAGCATGCGCAGCACGGACGGCGGGATCAACTCGCTGCCCGTGGCCTGGAAGTAGAACTGCAGGGCAGTGAGCCAGCCGAACATCAGGGCCCCGGCCAGGGCCAGCAGCGGGTTCCAGGTCGAGAACACGACCATGGCGATGGCGATCCAGCCCTGGCCAGCGGTCATGCCCTCCTTCCAGCCCGGGGTGTAGGCCAGGGACAGGTACGACCCGCCCAGCCCGGCGAGCAGGCCCCCGAAGACCGTGCACCCGAAGCGGATCGCCCTGACCGGGACCCCGGAGGCGTCGGCCGAGATCGCGTCCTCGCCCGAGGCCCGGATCATCAGCCCGAGCCTGGTGCGCAGGAGCGCGAACCAGATCAGGGGCGTGAGCAGGAAGGCCAGGTAGACCAGGACGTTCTGGCTGAACAGGGCCGGCCCCAGAAAGGGGAGGTCCTTGAGCCCGGGCAGGGCCAGGGTTTCGAAGACCGGCCCGCTGGCATTGACCAGGGGCCGGCCCAGGAACCCGGACAGCCCGGCCCCGAGGATGGTCAGGGACAGGCCCGAGACCACCTGGTCCGCGCCCAGGCCCACGGTGAACGCCGCGTGGATCATGGCCATGGCCCCGCCCGCGGCCATGCCCGCGCCGGCGGCCAGGACCGGGTCCTGGGTCTGCGCGCCGACCGCGAACCCGGCCAGGGCGCCGACGAGCATCATGCCCTCGACCCCGAGGTTGAGCACCCCGCTCTTTTCGGCCACCAGCTCGCCGAGCGCGGCAAAGAGCACGGCCACCGAGGACTTGACCGCGATCTGGGCGACTATGGCCAGGTCCCCGGGCATCAGCCGCCGCCCTGCGCGGCCCGTGTCTTGAGGGCCGGGCCGAGGCCCTTCAGGCCCTCGGCGGCCAGAAATCCGAACAACAGGGCCGCGGTCAGGATCACGCTGATGGACGAGGGCAGGCCGAGCTCGACCTGCAGGCCCTGGCCGCCGACCATGACCGCGGCCAGAAGCAGGGCGGCCAGGACCACGCCCAGGGGGTTGAGGCGGCCCAGAAAGGCCGCGATGATGCCCTGGTACCCGTAGCCCTGGGCCAGCCCGTCCTGGAGCAGGTGCTGGACCCCGCAGACCTCGCCCATGCCGGCCAGCCCGGCCAGGGCCCCGCTCAGGGCCATGACCGTGAGGGTTTGGCGGGGCAAATTCATGCCCGCGTAGGCGGCCGCCTTTGGGGCCAGGCCCATGACCCGGACCTCGTAGCCCCACCGGGTGCGCCTGAGCGCGACGAACAGGGCCGCGGCCAGGCCCAGGCCCAGGACCAGGCCCAGGTGCGCCCGGGAGCCCGGCAGGGTCGGCAGCCAGGCCGCCTGGGGCAGGGTCGCGGTGCCCGGGAATCCGAAGCCCTGGGGGTTGCGCCACGGCCCGTAGTACAGGTGCTCCATGTACAATATGGCCACGTAGTTGAGCAGAAGCGAGGAGAGTATCTCGCTGACCCGGAAGCGGTTCTTGAGCCCGGCCGGGATCAGGGCCCAGAGCGCGCCCCCGGCCGCGCCGACCAAAACGGTCGCGGGCAGGAGCGCGGCCGCGGGCCAGTCAGGGGCCAGGTACAGGGCGAACCCGGCCGAGGCCGTCGCGCCCATGACGAACTGGCCCTCGCAGCCGATGTTCCAGAGCAGCATGGTCCGGGCCAGGGCCACGGCCAGGCCGGTGAGGATCAGGGGCGCGGCCTTGACCAGGAGCTCGCCCAGGGCGTAGCCCGAGCACAGCGCGCCCCTGGCCATGACCGCATAGGCCCTGAGCGGGTCGGCGCCCAGGCAGGCGAACATGATTGCGCCCACGGCCAGGGCGAAGAACAGGGCCAGGGACGTGGACAGGACCGCGCCGGAGGCAAAGGCCGTGCGGCCCCGGGACCCGAGGCTCACGCCTGGGCCTCCGGGCCGAGCCCGGCCATGAGCCGGCCCAGGGTCTCGGCCTGGCCGGGGTCGCCGCGGACCGCTTCCAGGGTCCCGGAGATGCGTCCCCTGAACATGACCGCCACCCTGTCGGCCAGCCCAAGGGCCTCGGCCGTGTCCCCGGTGACCAGGAGCACGGCCGATGCCTCCCTGTGCCCGGCAATGGCCGAGCGGACCTGAAGGCTCGATCTGAGGTCCAGGCCCTGGGTCGGCTGCTCGAGGACCACAAGGGGCGTCTCCCTGGCCAGCTCGCGGGCCAGGACCAATTTCTGCAGGTTGCCGCCGGACAGCTCCCGGGCCCGGGTCTCGGGGTGCGCGTCGCTGATGCCGTACTCATCAATGGCCTGTTGGGCCATCCGCCTGGCCCGGCCCAGGTCCAAGAGCCTGCCCGAGCCGGGCCCGGAGGTCAGGAGCATGTTCTCGGCCAGGGTCATGTCCGCCACGCTGCCCGTGAGGTAGCGGTCCTCGGGCACGTAGGCCAGGTCCCCGGCGCGGCCCGCGAAGCGGATGCGGCCCGAGGCCGGCCGGGCCAGCCCGGTCAGGCACTGGACCAGCTCGGCCTGGCCGTTGCCGGCCACGCCCAGCAGGGCCAGTATCTCGCCCTTGCGCAGGTCAAAGGACACGTCCCTGAAGGCCTCGCGGCCGTGGCTGTCGCGGCCGCTCAAGGACTCGACCTCGATCACGACCCGGCCCGGGCTCGGCGGCTGTCTTTCCGGGGCCTTGGCCGTGTCCCGGCCGAACATGAGCCGGGCCAGGTCCCGGGGGTCGCGGTCGGCCGGGAGGTTCCGGGCCGCCATGCGGCCGCGGCGCAGGACCGAGACCTCGTCCGCCAGGCCGCTGATCTCGGCCAGCTTGTGGGTCACGAAGAGTATGGCCCGGCCGTCGGCCCTGAGCCGGTCCAGGACCCTGAACAGGGACCTGATCTCGGGCTCGGTGAGCACCGAGGTCGGTTCGTCCAGGAAGAGCGTCTCCGCGTCCCGGCAGAGGATTTTCAGTATCTCCACGCGCTGGCGCTCGCCCATGGACAGGTCCAGGACCATCCTGTCCGGGTCCACGTCCAGGCCGTATCTCTTTGCCAGCCGCCGGATGTCCGGGGAGCGCACCCCCTTGGCGCCCAGGGCCAGGTTCTCGGCCACGGAAAGGCTGTCCACGAGCATGAACCGCTGGTGGACCATGCCCAGGCCCGCGGCCATGGCCCGGGCCGGGCTGAGCTGGCGCACGGCCCGGCCCCGGATCTCGATCCGGCCCGAGTCCGGCCGCAGCCGGCCGGAGAGGATGGAGAGCAGCGTGCTCTTGCCCGCGCCGTTCTCGCCCACCAGGGCGTGCACCCGGCCGGGGTAGAGGTCCAGGTCGATGTCCTGGTTGGCGCGCACCTCGCCGAAGGCCTTGGACACGCCCCTGCAGGACAACACCGGCCGGGTCCGGTCCGGGGCTTGGGGCGGGCGGCTCCTGGGCATGGGCGGGCCCTGGGGCCTAGTCCGGGATCCTGCCGCTGACGCCCGTAACGAACCAGCGCATGGCCAACAGGTCCTGGTCCGAGGCCTTTTGGCCCGCGGCTATCCGGACCTTGCCGGACTGGTCGCTCAGGGGCCCGGCGAAGATGTCGTCCCGGCCCTTGGCCAGCTGGTCCTTTTGGGCCAGGACCTTGGCCGCGGCCTCCTTGGGCACCGAGGCGTTGAACCGGCTCAGGGACACGCCGCCCTTGTCAAAGCCGTTCCACACGGCCTCCGCTTTCCAGGTTCCGTCCAAAATCGCCCTGACCCGGTCGATGTAGATGGAGCCCCAGTCGAAGACGGTCGAGACCAGGACGCAGTCCGCGCCGTACTCGGCCGCGTCCGCGCCGTAGCCCATGGCCGGCACGCCCATGCGGCAGGCGGCCTTTGACGAGTCGCAGGTGTCGGCCATCTGGCGGATGAGGTCGTGGCCCATGGCCGCGAGGGTCTGGGCCAGGGTGGTCTCGTTGACCGCGTCGCGCCAGGACTTGAGCCAGACCACGGTGTTGACCTTGGCCGGGTCGTGGGCGGTCCTGGACTCGGCCAGGCCCTTGAGCAGCCCGATGGTGAACGCGTTCACCCCGCGCACGACCTCGGGCAGGGGCTGGGTGGCCACGGTGCCCACATTCTTGAAGCCCATGAGCCCGGCCAGGTATCCGGCCAGGTACTCGCCCTGGTACATGCGCACGAAGTAGGTGCCCATGTTCTGCCTGGTCTTGTAGCCCGAGCAGTGCTCGAACTTGACCTTGGGGAAGTCCTGGGCGACCTTGAACATGGCGTCCATGTAGGTGAACGTGGTGCCGAAGATGATGTCGTAGTCCTGGGTCGCGTAGCCGCGGATGACCCGCTCGGCGTCGGCCGCGGACCCGATGCCCTCGGTGTAGGCGACCTCGACCCGGTCCCCGAGGGCCTGCTGGAGCTTCTTGATCCCGTCGTAGTGGCAGGTGGTCCAGCCCTGGTCGTCGATGGTCTCGAGCAGGACAAAGGCCGCCCTGACCTTTTCGGCCCGGGCCGCGCCGGGCGCGAGCAGTCCGAGGATCGCCAGAACGGCCAGGGCCAGGGCCGCGAAACGCGTAGGCATGGGCACCTCCTTGTGGCGGGTTGAAGAGACCGACTGTCCGTTAATGATGAACAACCAGCCGGTTTGTCAACATCCCGGGCCCGGCCGCGCCTGGTCGTCCGGGCCCGGGCCCTCCCCGAGCAGGGCCTCGGCCTCGGCCTGGTCAAGGGGCCTGTGGAAGTAGGAGCCCTGCGCGCTTTCGCACTTGAGGTCCTTTAGGCGCGAGAGCTGGCCCTCCTGCTCCACGCCCTCGGCGACCACGATCAGTCCCAGGCTGTGGGCCATGGCCACGACCGCCCTGGCCAGGTCCATGCTCTTCGGGTCCTTGTCGATGCGCGAGACGATCGAGCGGTCCATCTTCAGGGCGTTCACCGGAAGCCTCAATATCTGGGCGAACGAGGAGTGCCCGGCCCCGAAGTCGTCGATGGACAGGTGCACGCCCAGGGCCCCGGTCTTGGAGAGCATGGACGGCCCGGCCTTGACGTTCTCCATGGCCGCGGACTCGGACAGCTCCAGCCTGAGGCACTGCGGCCTGATCCCGGTCTCGGCCAGGAGGGAGGCCAGCTTTTCGGGCAATCCGGAATGGAAGAGCTGCCTTCCGGAGATGTTGACCGAGACGAACAGGTCCTTGGGGCCGCGTCCGGAGTTCTGCCACGAGGCCAGGGTGGACAGGGCCCTTTTGAGGACCCAGAGGCCGAGCTCGTTGATCAGGCCGCTCTCCTCGGCCAGGGGGATGAACTGGTCCGGCTCCAGGACGCCCCTTTTGGGGTGCCGCCAGCGGATCAGGGCCTCGAACCCGGCCAGATCGGATGACGGCAGGGAGAATATGGGCTGATACAGGAGGAAGAGCTCCTCCCCGCGCATGGCCCGTTCGAGGTCCTTTTCCAGGATGGTCTGGCCGACCGTGTCCGCGCGCATCCTGGAGTTGAAGACCTTGATCCGGTTGCGTCCGGAATCCTTGGCCCGGTGCATGGCCGTGCCGGCGTCCTGGACCAGGTCCTCGGCCCGGCCCAGGGCCGGGCCGAACACGACCCCGAAGCTCGCGCTGGTGAGCGCCTCCTTGTCGTCCAGGACATAGGGCTCGGCCACGGAATCGCGGATGCGGCGGACGATGCGGATGGCCTCGGCCGGCGAGGACAGCTCGTCCAGCAGGAGCACGAACTCGTCCCCGCCGTACCTGGACACGGTGTCCAGGCTGCGGACGCAGTTGAGGATGCGCCTGGCGGTCTCCATCAGGACCATGTCCCCGTACCTGTGGCCCAGGCTGTCGTTTATGGCCTTGAAGCGGTCCAGGTCCATGAACACCACGGCGAAGCAGTGCCTTTCCCTGCGCTTGGCGCGCTCCATGGCCTGCCTGATGCGGTCCAGGCTCAGGGTGCGGTTGGCCAGGGAGGTCAGGGCGTCGTGAAAGGCCTGGTGCCGGAGGTGCTCCTCCAGGACCTTGCGTTCGGTGATGTCCTGGCGGCTGTACCTGACGCCCAGGGGCCTTTTGCCGCGCCCGTAGACCCGTTGGCCGACCTGGGAGAGCCAGCGGGTCTGGCCGGTTCTGTGTATGATCCTGAAGTCGAAGGTCTCGCCCTGTTTGGCCTGGTCCGAGGCCATGAACACCCTCCAGGCCTCGAGGTCCTCGGGGTGGATGATCTTGTCCAGGAACCCGGGGTCCTCGAAGTACTTCTCCGGGGGGTATCCGGTTATCCTCTGGCAGGACGGGGAGCAGTAGCGCATGGTCTCGTCCGGGCCTCTCCAGGTCTCCCAGTCGTGGGTGAAGTCGGCCACGGTCCTGTAGCGCTCCTCGGACTCGGCCATGGCCTTGATCAGGTTTTCGCGGCCGCGCTGGATGCGCGAGCGTTTTTTTTCGGACCGGATGTCCTTGCGGATGACGAACGCGGCCGGCAGCCCGGCCAGGCAGAATATGGCGGCCAGGATGAGCGAGAGCCTGGTCCTCAGGGACGCGGACCTGGCCTGGGACAGGCTGTCCGGGACCCCGGCGCCCAGGACCCAGCCCCAGGGCCTGAAGGCCTTGAAGTACAGGGGCCCGGTTTCCGGCTCCCCGTCCGGCCCGGTCCATCGGGCGGCCTCAAGGACTCCGGACTGGCTGGTCCGGGCGGCCTCGGCCATGAGCCCGGCCGGGCCGTCGGGGTCCCCGGCCCCGGGCGCGGATCCGAGCAGCAGGCCCTTGGACCGCTCCGCGACCCAGAGGTCCGGGCCCCTGGGCAGGGCCCCAAGCGCGCTGATCGCCGCGGCCCTGGCCCGGTCCCCGGACATGCGGCCGGAGGACGCCTCCCTGTTCAGGGCCTCCAACAGGCCCCAGGCCCTGTCCACGCGCTTGCGCGCCGCGTCCCGGTCCTGGGCCGAGAACTGGCTTTCCACAGCCGGCAGGATGAGCAGGAACAGGCACAGCCCGAGCAGCAGGGCGGCCAGGATCGCGGGCAGGGCGCGGCGCAGCGCAAGGTTGTCGAGGAGTTTCTTGAAGGCGCTTTTGGGCATGGCGTGCCTGTTTGTGCGGCCCGGGCCGCAGGACGAACTTTTTGCCCAGGGTAATGCCCCGGCCGGAATTTGGCCAGGATTTTGTAGTTAAGCGCTGATCAAAAAGGTTTAAACAGGATGCTGTGGACAGTTTGTCGGGAGATTTCCCCGGGTCTTGGGGCCCGGCGCGGGGTGCGGCGGTCAGGCGGCGCGCAGGGCGGAGAGCTGGTTTCTGCCCTTTTCCTTGGCCCCGGAGAGCGCGGCCTGGATGCGCTGGAT
The DNA here is from genome assembly GCA_016932995.1 of Desulfovibrionaceae bacterium. Lineage (GTDB taxonomy): Bacteria > Desulfobacterota > Desulfovibrionia > Desulfovibrionales > Desulfovibrionaceae > JAFGBU01. Next base: position 41,098 of record JAFGBU010000018.1, on the reverse strand, counting down.
GAACTTTTCCGAGCTGTCGTTGGGGCTGACCTGGGTCACGCCCAGGCTGATGGTCAGCTTGACCGAGTCGCCGAAGACCTTGGCCTCCACGGCCTTGCGGATCTTTTCGCCGAATATGGCCGCCTTTTCCAGGTCGATGTGCGGGGCCAGGATGATGAACTTGCCGCCCCGCCAGCGGAACAGGTAGTCGGTCTTGCGGATGCGCCTGTTGATGAACCTGGCCAGGCTGTAGAGTATCCGGTCGCCGGTCTTGTAGCCGTGGGCGTCGTTGATCTTTTTGAAGCCGTCGATGTCGAACATGATGCCCGAGATGAGCGTCTTGTAGCGCCTGGCGTTTTCCACCTCGCGTTCGATGACCGTCTCGAACTTGCGGCGGTTGAAGGTCTTGGTCAGCTCGTCGAGCACGGTCATCTGGTTGATGCGCTCGGCGAGCTCCTCGGCCATGTTCCGGTCCTTGTCCAGCTTGGCGATCATGGACCTGAACACCAGGGCGGCCTGGACCGCGAGCACGGACAGGCCCAGGATCATGACCGCGTAGACCAGCCTGGTCATGTTTTCGGCCGGGGCCTGGCGGTCAAGGAGCAGGCCGTAGAAAAGGGACAGGTTGAGCACGAAGAGCGCGGCGAGCAGAAAAACGGTCAACAGGTAGATGGTGCTTGCTTTGCCTTTTCCCATGCCCCTCTCCCAGGCAGCTTGCCCGGCCGTGTTCGCCAAGTTTTTGTTTTTTAAAATAAAAAAAGTTGGTTGTGAGCTGCGCGATTGATGAAGCCATATCCTGTTTCAGGGGAAAAATCCACAACGCCCCGGCCCGGCCGCCCGGCCTTGGGCTTGATTGTCCGGCTCAACGGGGATATCCTTGAACAAATGGAAAATTCCGGCCCAATCGGCCGGCGGTCCAACCAGCCCTACGGAGTGGTCATGCTCAAGAGGCTTGTCATCGTGTCGGCGGCCCTGGCCGTCCTGCTCGGATTTGCGGCCCCCTGCCTGGCCGGGGCCGAGGACCTCGTGGACCAGGGGACCAGGCTGCTCTTGGCCAACGACAACAAGGGGGCCATAAAGGTCCTGTCCCAGGCCATAGATTCCGGCCAGCTTGGTCCGCATTCCAAGCACCTCTACGTGGCCCTGCTCAACAGGGGCATGGCCTACGAGAAGCGGCTGGACACGGCCGGCGCCCTGGCCGACTACAACCGGGCGATCAGCGTGGACCCCAAGCGGCCCCAGGCCTACAGCAACAGGGGCAACATCTGGCTCAGGCGCCGCCAGCCCAGGATGGCCATAGCCGACTACGACAAGGCCATCCAGCTCGACCCGGTCTACGTGGGGGCCTACCTGCGCCGGGCCAACGCCTGGCGCGTCCTGGGGGACAAGGACCGGGCCATGCAGGACTACTCCACAGCCAAGGGCCTCGACCCCAAGGTCCAGATCCCCAAGTTCTGAGCGGGCTATTGCTCCAGGGTGTAGATCAGGGCCCCTGAATTGGTGTCGTCTTCGAACCTGAGCTCAAGGGAGAAGTTGGGCCACATCCAGCCGTACCTTGCGCCGACCTGCCTGCCGGGGCCGTATTTGGCGATGAGCTGGTCCTTGATGATGAAGTAGTTGGTCTCGCCCTCAAAGGCCACGCCCACGCCCCGGAGCTTCTTGTCCCGGAAGTAGTAGGCCACGGACACGAGCTCGGCGCTTCCCAGGCGGAGCTTTTCGTCGGGCCGGTAGTAGGTGCCCGGGTATTTGCGCACCGGCTCCAGGCCCTTGATCTGGCCTATGTCGGCCCCGAATGGCAGGCCCCTGAACGCGGTGGGCGCGGGTTTCGCGGTCTCCGGGCCCAGAGGCCCGGCGGACGCGGGCAGGGCCAGGCACAGGAGCAGGGCGATCAGGGGCCATGGGGATCGCAAGGCAAGACCTCCGTTTTTCTCCATCCAGGTATAGGCCGCCGGGGGTCTGAAAATCAAGGCCCTTTACGGTTTGTCATCAATGCTTGGGATGTGTTAGTCAGAGACCACAGGGTCCTTTCGGGCCCTGGACTTGCGGCCGCGCCGGCCGGACATGGAGGTGGCCATGACCAGGGTCCTTGCAGTGGTTCTTTTTTTGGCCCTGACCCTTTCGGGCCCATCCTGCGCGCCCGGGCCCGAGACCAAGGGCGATTCCAAGGCCGGCGGGACCGGGGCCGTGACCGGCCAGGGTTCCAACGCCACCGGGACCGGGACCGTGACCGAGCGGGTCGCTGGGCTCGAGGCCAGGGTCCGGGCCCTGGAGGGCTCCCTGTCCGAGGCCGTGCGCTCGCGCGACGGGGCCCTGGCCGAGCTGTCGGCCAGGCTGACCGAGATAGACGCCAACCTCAAGAAGTGCCAGGAGCTGCTCAAGGCCGGGCCCGAGTCCTACGAGGCGGAGAAGGAGAAGATGGACCAGGAGCTCGACCGCACGGCCAGGCGCTTTGTCCGGGAGAACCTGGAGCGGTTCCTGGACCTGACCCGAAGGCTCTTGGACAAGGCCCAGAAGGACCTGGACAGCTCGATGACTGAAAAAGACAAGGAAAAATTATGAATTCGGGCCGTAGTGGTTTCAGGGTCCGGGCCGTTCGGACCGCGGCCGCGGCCGCGGTCTTGGGCCTCTTGCTGGCCTGCGCGGCCGGCAACAGCGTGCGCCTGGGCTACCGGGTGGTCGGGATCGAGGCCCGGGCCGGGGACGCCGAGCTGAGCCTGGTCGCGTTCAAGGACGGCCGCGGCAAAAAGGACATCGGGGTCAACTCCGAGGGCCAGGCCCTTTATCCCGACTCCAGCGTGGCCGAATGGGTCGGCTGGTCCCTGTACGACGAGCTCAGGGCGGCCGGGGCCAAGGTCAAGTACCACAACCTGGACACCGGGTTCGAGACCGACTATGTGGTCGGCGGCGAGGTCCTGGAGGTCTGGGTCAAGCAGGAGTCGGCCACCACCTACAAGGCCCAGGTCAGGGCCAAGGTCGTTGTCAGCCGCGGCGGCGAGACCGTGCACATCGAGAAGTTCCAGAGCGAGGTCGAGAGGGTCGTTTTTCCGGGCAGCCAGAGGCCCGCCGAGGTGCTCACCGAGGCCCTGCAGGGCCTGGTGACCGAGGCCGCCCGGGCCGTGCTGGCCGCGACCCGCTGACCCGGGTCCTAGCCCGGTCCTTGGCCGAGCAAGGCGCGATTCCCGAGGCTCACGCCCCGGTCCGGTTCGAGGCTGTATTTGGGCCTGGCCATATCCCCGCTCACCCTGATCAGCGTGGCCCGGCCCCCGGGGGCGTCGGCCGTCAGCAGGCAGTCCAGGGTCCTGGCCGAGAGGTCCGCCCCTCCTTGGCCGGTCACCAGCAGGCCCGGGGCCCTGAGCACCAGGCCGGTGATGGTCGCCCGGCCCTCGGCGATGTCCAGGCTGCCGCTCAGTTCGCTGAACGCGGTGGACCCCGCGGCCTCCTTGTCTTTCTGCCCCGGGCCGTTCAGGGCCAGGTCGGCCAGGTCGACCCCGGACAGCGCCCCCTGGCGCAGGAAAAAGGACGCCGAGGCCTTGAGGCCGTCCGGGCCGGGGCCGGGCGGGCAGAGCCTGGCCCGCAGGTGCAGGCTTCCGCTGAGCGGCGCGGCGCCCAAGAGGTCCTCGAGCAGGGCCGCGGCGTCCACCCCCCGCAGGGAGCCGCTCTTGCACAGGGCCGGGCCCGGGCCCGCGGCGTCGAGGACCATTCTGCCCAGCAGCGCGCCCTGGTAGAGCCTGGCCGAGAGCGGCCCGAGTTCAACGACCCCGCCGGACGCGGACAATTCGGTCTTGATCTCGGAGAGCCGCAGGTTCTTGACCTTGAGGTCCTTGATCTCGATCTCCCCGGCCAAATCCAGGCCGTTTAAGGGCTTCGGCCAGCAGGCCCGGCCGGCCTCGGGCCTCCTGGGCAGGTAGCGGTCCAGGTCCAGGCGGTCCATGGCCAGGCTGAAGCGGACCTCCCGGCCCTGATCCGTTATCCTGGCCCGGCCCTGGAGGCGCGAGCCGTCCAGCACGGCCTTGTCCAGGTCCAGGGTGGTCTCCCGTCCGGCGCTGAACGAGAACTCCGCGGCCAGGCTGTTCAGGGCGGCCGGATCGGCCAGGGTCGGCAGCTCCAGGCCCAGGCCGGCCGCAAGGCCCTTGGGGCTGAACTCGGCCAGCCTGAGGCGCCCGGACAGGGCCGGGGCCTTGCCGGTCAGGTCCAGGTACAGGGAGCCCGTGGCCTTAAGGCCCAAAAAGTCCAGGGACAGGCCGCTGACCCGGACGTTCTTTCCGGGCACGTCCAGGTCCAGGCAAAGGCCGAGCTCGGCGTAGGCCTTCCTGTTCAGGGCGCTCCCCCAGACGTCCAACTCGACCCGGCCGTCCTCGATCCGGCAGCGCCCGGCCCCGGAGTCCACGATCGCCCGGCCCCTGATCCGGGGGATCAGGCCCAGGGTGGACAGCTGGTTGTGGAGCTCGCAGGACAGGCTGAAGGCAAAGGGTTCGAGGTCCCGGTGCGGGGCCAGCTCTATGTTCAGGTCCTCGATGGCGTAGTGGCGTCCGGCCTGGTTGTCGTCGAGCAGGACCCTGGCCTTGGCGATGGTCAGGCCGTCCCTGAACAGGCCGAACAGGCCCGGGCCCAGGTCCTTGAGCAGGTCCGTCCAGTTGTCCCGGCCGTCCTGTTCGCGGGTGATGTTCAGGGTCATGTCCTGGACCAGGACCGGTCCCAGCTCCAGTTGCCTGTTGAAAAGCGGCAGCAGCCTTATGCCGCAGCGGACCTTTTCGGCCCTGAGCATGAAGTCCTTGTGAAACCCCTTGGCGTTGCTCAGGATAAGCGGTCCGGTCTCAAGGGACAGTCTGGGGAAGAAGGTGAAGGACACCTCCCTGGGCAGGTCCAGGTCGCGGCCCGTGGCCTGGCGCACGGCCTCGGCGAGCTGTTTTTTGCCGGCCTCCAGGTCCACCAGGCTGGTGAGCAGGGCGATGAGGATCGATGCGCTCAGGGCCAGGACGGCCAGGCCCAGGCCCAGGGCCTTGACGGAGTTTTTCAATCGCAACGCCTTCTGGTCGGCGTCGGCCGCGGCCGACGACTATAGTACAATGATTATATTGTAAATAATAATCATTATATACCAGAATCAGTCCTCGTCAACCGTCCGGGCCGGGGACGGATGGCCCATAGTCAAGGGCCGTGACCAGGGGCCGGACCTAGGGCGGCGGCAGGTAGGCCTTGCGGTTGCCTTGGAGGTCGAAGTAGTTGGCCCCCCCGTTTTTCTTGGGCACCACGTAGCCGATGGCGTTTCCGTTCTGATCGTAGACTATGCGCTTGCTGTTCGGGTTGTTGGGGTTGTTTTCCCAGTTTTTTGGGTTGTTTTCCCATCTCTTGGGGCTGTTGTCCCAGTTGTTTTCCGAGTTCTCCCAGTTGTCCGGGCTGGTCCGCCACTTGGAGCCGGTGTGGCCGCCGATGACGTCCAGCAGGTCGCCGCGCAGGCCCTCCCTTTCCCAGCGTCCGGCCCCGGGCACGAACAGGCCGGGGTCGGGCAGGTAGGCCCCCAGTCCGTCGCGCTCGGGGTGGAATCCCGAGCCGGGATTGCCGGGATGGAATCCGGAGCGCGCGTGCGCGGCCGCGGGCCAGAGGCAGACGCAGGCCAGGCAGACAAGCAGCGCGGCAGGGCGTTTCATTTCCGGGACCCCCTTTGCCGACGGCCGCAGCAGGGCGGGGCGGCAATAATTTAATTTCTATGCCAAGGCCTGCCGGGCTGTCAACTTGGGGCCCGGGTCCCCGGGCCGGGCGGGCCTTGCGGGCTCGATTTTTCCGGCCGAAGGTGGTAGTCGAATTCCACGGCCCATCAAGGACTCAATGTTTCAAACCGAGGTCATTTGGTCATGAGAAAAGCGACTGTCGGCGCGGTTTCGGTCCTCGCCCTTGCCGGGATGCTGGTCCTTTACTCCGCGGCCCAGGGGGCCAAGGCCAGGAAGGTGGCCCTGGTCATCGGCAACAGCGACTACGCCACCTCGCCGCTCAAGAATCCGGTCAACGACGCCGCGGACATGGCCAAGAAGCTGAAGCAGCTCGGCTTTGACGTGGTCAGCAAGCTCAACGCGGACAAGCGGACCATGGTCCAGGCCGTGGACGAGTTCGGCGGCCGGCTCAAGGGCGCGGACGTGGGCCTGTTCTACTTCGCCGGGCACGGCATGCAGATCAAGGGCCGCAACTACCTGATCCCGGTCAAGGTGCACATCGCCTCCGAGGCCGACGTGGAGTTCGAGGGCCTGGACGCGGGCCGGGTGCTGTCCAGGATGGAGTCGGCCGGGAACCGCCTGAGCATCGTTGTCCTGGACGCCTGCCGGGACAACCCCTTTGCCCGCAGCTTCCGCTCGGCCGAGCAGGGCCTGGCCCAGATGGACGCGCCCACGGGCTCGCTCATCGCCTACGCCACTGCCCCGGGCTCGGTGGCCGCGGACGGCTCGGGCCGAAACGGCCTGTACACCCAGCACCTGCTCAGGAACATGGACGTGCCCGGCATGGGCGTGGAGCGCATGTTCAAGAACGTGCGCATCGGGGTGCTCAACGACACCGGGGGCAAGCAGACCCCCTGGGAGTCCTCGTCGCTCACCGGGGACTTCTATTTCGCGGGCCAGCCCAAGGCGATCGAGGCCCAGCCCCTGGACAAGTCCGGGACCCTGAAGATGGCCGCCGAGGACTCGGAAAAGCGCGGCAACAGCGCGCCGGAGCAGACCCTGGCCCTGGCCCCGGCGCCCCCGCTCCCGCCCGTGGCCCAGCTCAAGGTCAAGACCGGAGAGACCTGGAACGACCCGGCCACGGGCATGTCCTTTGCCTTTGTCCCGGGCGGCTGCTTCGAGATGGGCTGCGGCCCGTGGACCGGCGAGTGCGGCCAGGACGAGGCCCCGGTCCACGAGGTCTGCGTGCGCGACTTCTGGATCGGCCGCTACGAGGTCACCCAGGGCCAGTGGAAAAAGGTCATGGGCGTGGACCCCCCGAGGCCCGGGGACTCGGACGCCCACCCGGCCGCGGGCGTGTCCTTTGACGACGCCCAGGAGTTCATCGACACCCTGGCCGGGCTCGGCTCCGGAAGGTTCCGCTACCGCCTGCCCACCGAGGCCGAGTGGGAGTACGCCTGCCGCAGCGGGGGCAAGCCCGAGGCCTTTTCCGGGGCCACGAGCCCGTCCCGCTCGGCCTGGTACGCGGGCAACTCGGGCTTCAAGACCCATCCGGTCGGCACCCTCAAGCCCAACGGCCTGGGCATCTACGACATGAGCGGCAATGTCTGGGAGTGGGTCCAGGACGTCTACGACGCCGGGGCCTACGCCGCGCACGCCAAGGACAACCCGCTGTTCGAGAAGTACGGCTCGCACCGCGTCCTGCGCGGGGGCAGCTACAACTTCGCCGCGGGCAACGCCCGCTGCTCCGGCCGCTACCGGGGCGGCACGGGCTTCAGGGGCGAGGACTTCGGCCTGAGGCTGGTCCGGGAGCCCTGATGGCCGGGACGCCCGAGACTTGAAGATCCTGCACTGCATCACCGGCCTTGACCGCGGGGGCGCGCAGATCGCCCTGGTCAGGCTGCTCTCGCGCCTGGACCGGGCGCGCTTCGCCTGCCGGGTGGTCAGCCTGGTGCCGGGCGGGGACCTGGCCCCGGAGCTGCGCGGCCTGGGCCTGGAGCTCGACGACCTGGGCATGCGCCGCGGCCGGCCCTCGGCCCGCGGGCTGCTCAGGCTGATTCGGATCATCCGCGAATTTAAACCGGACCTCGTCCAGACCTGGCTGTACCACGCCGACCTGCTCGGCCTTGCGGCCGCGGGCCTGGCCGGCCGGGTCGGGGTGGTCTGGAACCTGCGCTGCTCGAACATGGACTTCAGCCGCTATTCCCGGTTCACCGCCTGGACCGTGAGGGCCTGCGCCCTGCTCTCGGGCCGGCCCAGGGCGGTGCTGGCCAACTCCGAGTCGGCCAGGGCCCGGCACCTGGCCCTGGGCTACAGGCCCAGGCGCTTCGAGGTCATCCCCAACGGCTTTGACCTGGAGCGCTTCAGGCCCGACCCCTTGGCCCGGGCCGCGCTGCGCGGACAGATCGCTGTCCGGCCGGACCAGACCCTGGTCGGGCTGGCCGCGCGCTTCGACCCCATGAAGGACCACGCCTCGTTTCTGCGCGCCGCAAGGATCTTGGCCGCAGAAAGGCCCGAGGTCCGCTTCGCGCTCTGCGGCCGGGGCGTGGACCGGGACAACGCGGTGCTTCGGGCCTGGATCGAGGAGGCGGGCCTTGCGGACTCGTGCAGTCTTCTGGGCGAGGTCCGGGACATGCCCGGGTTCTTCGCCGCCCTGGACCTGGCCGTGTCCTCGTCCCTGGGCGAGGGCTTTCCCAACGCCGTGGGCGAGGCCATGGCCTGCGGGGTGCCCTGCGCGGTGACCGACGCGGGCGACTCGGCCCTTCTGGTCGGGGACACGGGCCTGGTCGCGCCGCCGGGCGACCCCAGTGCCCTGGCCGAGGCCATGGGCCGGCTCCTGGACCTGCCCGGGCCGAAGCTGCGGGACCTGGGCCTGCGGGCCAGGGCCCGGATCAGGGACCACTACTCCCTTGCGGCCATGGCCTCGGCGTACGAGGCGTTTTATCTTTCCCTGGCCGGCAATTGAGATTCGGTTGATTTTTTTAGCCGCCGGCATTAAATTCGTGCTTACTGGGTGCAAGGGGGCGTTGGCGCAGGTGAGAGCTGACAGTGGTCCTGGGGTCGGATTCGATCCGGATTTGATTCTGGACAGCGTCGGAGGGGACAGGGATCTGGTCTGCGAGCTGTTCCAGGCCTATGTGGAGGACGGTCCGGAGCGCGCCAGGGACTTGGCCCAGGCCCTTGAGGTCGCCGACCTGGACCGGGTGGTCCGCCGGGCCCATTCCCTGAAGAGCATGAGCGGGGTCATAAGGGCCGAGAGCATCATGGCCATGGCCCTGGAGGTCGAGTCCGCGGCCAGGCGGGGCGATTTGGCCGGGGCCAGGGCCGCGCACCAGGGCCTTGATCTGGTCCATGAGGACGTGCTCAAGGCGGTCAAGACCTACCTGGAAACCCAGTGCCCCTGATTTTTTCAGCGACATCAAGCAAAAAGGCCCGCCCCTGTCAGGGGCGGGCCTTTTTGGTTCGCGCTGCGCGGTCGGCTAATTGGCCGGGGTCTCGGTCTTTGCCGGCGCGGGGGCCTCTGTCTTGGCCTCTGTCTTGGCCTCGGGCTTTACGGGCTCAGCGGCCGGTGCGGCGGCCTCCTGCTTTGCCGGTTCCGCGGCCGGCGCGGCCTCCGGGGCCGGCGCGGCCTGCGGGGCCGGCGCGGCCTGCGGGGCCGCAGCGGCCTTTTGTTCGGCCGGCAGGACCTCGATGGTCAGGTTGTTCATCTTGGCGATGATGTCGTCGGTCACGTCAATGCCCGACTCCTGGGACAGGGCGGTCTGCTTGTTGAGGATCAGGTCGATCTTCTTCTCCGCGCGGTAGGCGTCCAGGACCTCGTTGAAGTTCTTGTTCAGTGTGCCCACTATGCGCTGCTGCTCCGCGGCCATGGTGCTCTGGTACTTGGCGATGGCCTCCTGGAACTTGGCCGCGTTCTCCTCGCTCTGGTCCTTCTGCACCGCATCCTGGGCGTCCTTGGCCTCGGCCTGGAGGTTCTGGCTCAGGTCGCGCAGGTAGTCCATGCCCTCCTGGCCCGCCTTGCACTCCTTGAAGACCTTGGCCGCGTCCACCAGCTTGATGCCCGTGCCCGCGGGCTGGTTGCAGGCCGCCAGGCAAACGAGCGCCGCCATGGCCAGACAGGCGATCAGACTCTTTTTCATACTTTTTGACTCCGCAGGTTATAAGGTTGTCTTGATGATTATCAGAGTTACGTGAGGCCGTCATTAACCTTTGGCCGGGCGGCTGACAAGGGCCTAGGCCGTCCAGCCCCTCGAGGCGCAGGCCGCGCCGCCCGCGGCCAGGATCAGGCACTCGACCCCGGCCAGGGAGTCGGCCAGCTCAAGGCCCTGCCTGGGGTGGCTGGCGAAGATGGCCGTTGACAGGGCGTCGGCCTCCTGGGCGCTTTGGGCCCGCACCGAGACGCCCTTGACCTCCTTCGGCGAGAGCCCGGTGTGCGGGTCCACGATGTGGTGGAAGAGTCTTTCGGGGTCGAAAAAGACCTCGTACCCGCCCGAGGTGGCGATCGCGCCGCTGGTCATGTCCAGGACCTGGGGGTGGCGCCGCGGGCCGCGGACCCGGGCGTCCGGATCGGACTTGTCCGGGTTCTCGATGGCCACGGTCCAGGGCCTGCCTTGGGCCGGGCAGCCGCTGACCCGGATGTCGCCGCCCGCGTCTATGAGGTGGTTGACCGCGCCCAGGCGTCTTAAGACCAGGCTGGCCGCGTCCACGATCAGCCCCTTGGCCGCGCCGTCCAGGGTCAGGCCCATGCCGGTCTTGTCCAGGCGGATGCGGTTTCCGTCCACCCTGAGGGCCGAGGAGTCCACCAGCTCAAGGACCGGGGCCAGGTCCTTGGGGCTCAGCCCGGCCCGGCCCTCGCCGAGCCTTTCCCCGAACAGGTCCATGAGCGGCTTGACCGTGACGTCGAAGGCCCCGTTGCTGACCGTGTTCAGGCGCTTGGCCCTTTGGAGCAGGCCGCAGAGCTCGTTCGGCGCGCCTGAAAGGCGGCCGGTCTGGTTGAGCACGCTCAGGGCCGAGGCCGGGTCGAAGCGGTCGAAGATCGGGATCAATTCCTCCATGGCCTCGAAGGCCCGGCCCGCGGCCTCCTCGCCCAACAGGCCAGAGCCGTGGACCACGGTGATGGTCACGAAGGTGCCCATGAGCGGCCTGGTCCGGCAGACCCCGACGCCCTCGGTCTCGATGGGCCCGGCCCAGGCCGGGACGGGCAGGGCCGCGGCCGCGGCCAGGCCCAGGCCGAGCGTCCCGCAGGTCCTGAGAAAATCGCGTCTGGAAAAGGGGTTTGAGGTCTTCATGTCCGGGTTCCCATGTGTCTTACAACTCAATAGACGAACCAGGCCCCTGTTGTCCAGGATTGCGGCCCCGGACCCGGAGGAGCGTGGCACGGGCCTTGCTGTTGCGCGCTTGAGGGAATTTTTTTCCGGGCCATCTCCCTTGGCCCGGTCTGGAGGCGGAAATGAGTTTTCAGTCCATGCATACGGCCGTGACCGGGCTTCTGGCCCACGGCGAACGCATGAACGTCATCGGCAACAACCTGGCCAACGTCAGCACCATAGGCTTCAAGAAGACCGACGCCCTGTTCTGCGACCTGGTCAGCGAGTACCTGGCCGGGACGGTCAACCAGATGCCTTCGGACGCGGTGACCATCGGCCAGAAGGGTTTGGGCGTGGCCGTGGAGACCATCCGCACCAGCTTCATCCAGGGCGGCTTTGAGCTCGGCCAGGAGAGCACCGACTTGGCCATCGGCGGCCGGGGCTTTTTCGGGGTCCGGGACCCCGAGGCCGGGACCTACTACTACACCCGGGCGGGCAACTTCAGGTTCGATGTCGACGGCTACCTGCTGAACCCCCACAGCCTGAGGCTCCAGGGCTACGAGTTCGACCAGGACTCCGGCCGGATCGTGGACCAGGTCGAGGACATCCAACTGCCCTACGTGGACGAGGAGATCAACGGCGAGACCATAAGGGTGGTCAAGTCGCCGCCCAGGGCCACGACCTCGGCGACCCTGTACACCAATCTGGACTACTCGGCGGTCAGCCAGTTCTCGGACGCCGACAACCCCTTTTTCGCCATGGCCCTGGCCTGGAACGGGCTCGACGATCCGCCCCTGGGCGGCGTCTCGCCCAACTACACCACGAGCATCAGCATCTACGACGCCGACGGCGAGGCCCACACCCTGACCGTGTATTACGACCGGGTGGAGGACAACGCCCTGTCCAACGCCGGGGGCGGCTACAGCTATTGGGAGTTCTGCGCGGCCATCGACCCCTCGGAGGACGGCCGGAGCGAAACGGTCGGGACCTCGGCGGCCGGGCTCCTGGCCATGGGCACCCTGACCTTCAACCACGACGGCATGCTCGTGGGCGAGTCCTTCTACACCCTGAACAGCGGCGCCGCGGGCGGGGTCAAGGAGCTCGGCAGCTGGGTCCTGGCCGACTTCGACTCCGAGGGCTTCCCGCTCATGGACATAACCTTTGTCGGGTCCGGGGGCGCGGCCCTGGACGTCCAGCAGGTGGCCCTGGACTTCGGCCTGGGCAGCAGCAACGCGGCCTGGGACGCGGCCGGGCTTTCGGCCAGCAACGTGGGCATCGACGCGGCCAGGTTGGCCAATATGGACGGCCGCGAGATGAACGTCTACGCCACCACGGGCTACGACACGGGCTCGGCCACGCTCATGGCCTATCAGGACGGCTACGCCAGCGGCTACCTGACCTCTTTGGGCGTGGACAGCGACGGCTTTCTGATCGGCTATTTCTCCAACAGCGAGTCCATGAAGCTCTATCAGGTCGCCCTGTACCGCTTCAACAGCGAGGACGGGCTGAGGCGCGAGGGCAACAACCTGTTCGCGGCCACCGAGGCCTCGGGCGAGGCCCAGGACGGGGTCCCGGGCCAGGGCGGCAGGGGCGAGATATCCGAGAAGACCCTGGAGTCCTCCAACGTGGACATGGCCCGGGAGTTCGCCGACCTGATCCTGACCCAGAGGGGCTTCCAGTGCAACACCAAGGTGGTCACCACCGCCGACTCCCTGCTCAACACGGTCATGCAGATCAAGCGCTGACCCTGACGGCCCGCAACGCCTTTCGCGGCCCGGCCGGGTTTTTCCCGGCCGGGCCTTTTTGGGCTCGAAAAAGGCCCGGCCCCAAGGGTTGACAGGGACGCAGGATGATATTAGCCACCTGGCCAAAGGGAAAGACAATGCGATACGCCGTACGCTATTTGGCGCCGCCCCTGGTCCTGGGCCTCTTCATCTGGATGGCCGTGGCCATCCAGGTCAAGGAGCACGAGATCGTCGGGCTCAGGCATGATCTCGAACTGGCCAAGTACACGGCCGATGCCAGGCGGGAGCTGGTCGAGGAGGCCCGGATACTCCAGAAGGCCTTTGGCCAGCGCCAGGTGCTCAAGGTCACGGTCACCGCCTACAACCCGAGCCAGGATCAGTGCGACGAGGACCCGTTCGTGGCCGCCAGCATGCGCAAGGTCCGGGCCGGAACCGTGGCCGTGTCCCGCGACCTGTTCGACCAGGGCTGGGTCTTCGGCCGCAAGATACGCATCGACGGCCTGGGCATATTCGAGATCAACGACCTCATGCACTCCCGCTTCCGCAGGCGGGTGGACGTGTTCATGTGGGACAAGGACCAGGCCCTGGCCTTTGGCAAGCGTGAATTCAAGGTCGCCCTGCTGAGCATCTAGCCCTCAACCCCGGCCCGGCCGAACGCCGCGCAGGCCAAGGTCTTGGGCCTGAGGCCGGGCCTTTCTCCCGGTCCACGGCCGCAGCCGGAGGCAAGCGCGTTTGCGACCCGAATTCCTGCCCGCGGGTCTAGACTTTTTCTCAAAAAGCCTTCATGGATTGAGCCAGGAAACATCGTCCGGGCCGGGAGGTCTGTTGTCCCTTGTCCCCTGACCAGGGGCGGCAGCGAGGCCGGGAGCAGGGCCGGTCCCCGGGGTGGTACAACCTTCGGCTCGCAAAAGGAGGCGCCATGGAGCAGGCGTGAATGCCCTTGACCTGGGTTGCTCAAGACTTGATCCCCGAGGACCCCAACAAGGGAGCCCGAGATGGCCGAAAAGCAGTTTGTACTCGACACCAGCGTCCTGATCGAGAACCCTAAGTGCATCGCGGCCCTGCGAAACGGGCATGAAAACAGGATCCACGTCCCGTACACGGTCCTGAGCGAGCTGGACAAGCTCAAGAAAGACCAGCGCATCGGCCACGTGGTCGCCGAGGCGGTCAGGACCATCCTGGTTGATTCCGAGGTCAACATCCTGGCCCCCGGATTCGCGCAGGGGCTCAGCGACGAGAGCTTTGACGAGCGCATCCTCAAGGAGATACAGAACCTGGGCCTGGAGCGGCCGACCCTGATAACCAACGACCGCGTGCTCCAGGTCAAGGCCCGGGCCTGCGGCATAGACTGCGAGGGCTACCGGGACTCGGTGCCCTTCAAGTCCGAATCCCAGCTGTACACCGGGTTCGCGGCCGAGGACGAGGCCCCGCTGCCCAACTGCTTTGTCTGGGAGAACGGCCAGCCCGTGTTCTACGGCGCGGACGGGCCCAGGCCCATCACCTACAGCCACGAGATCTGGGGCGTGAAGCCCAGGAGCGTCTACCAGAACCTGGCCCTGGAGCTGATGCTCGACCCGGCCGTGGACCTGGTCTCGGTCCAGTCCGAGGCCGGATACGGCAAGACCTTCCTGGCCCTGGCCGCGGCCCTGTACCTGGTCCTGGAGAAGAAGGACAACCCCTTCCGCAAGATATACCTGGTCAAGCCGGTGGTCGAGATAGGCTCCAAGATGGGCTATCTGCCCGGCGACGTGGAGGAGAAGATGCTCCCCTACGTGCGCTACGTCCACGACCTGCTGCTCAAGCTCCACGAGATGCGGCCGGCCAACCGCGTGTTCCTGGACCCCGGGGCCGATTCCCTGAAGCTCAACCCCAAGAAGTTCGAGGTCCAGCCCATAGCCTTCATCAGGGGCATGAACCTCGAGGGCTGCGTGGTCATCGTGGACGAGATGCAGAACCTGTCCCGGGCCGAGACCAGGGCCCTTCTGACCCGCATGGGCGAGGGGGTCAAGTGCATCTGCCTGGGCGACACCCGCCAGGTGGACAACCCCTATCTCAACGAGGCCAACAACGGCCTGAACTGGGTGGTCAAGAAGCTCAAGGGGTACAAGAACTACGGGCACATCGTGCTCAAGGGCGAGCGCTCCCGCGGGCCGATCACGGACATCGTGCTCAAGTCCAAGCTCTAGGCCCGGGGCCGGACGCCCCGGACGTCTTGAGGCCGGGGCGTTTACGGCCGCGGCATTTACTGCGCCCGGATTTTGTGCCACTGTCCGGCTGACGAAGACAAGGCCGGGCAAGAGCACATGCAGCAGATAATCCTGATCCACGTCACCGGCCCGGACCGGGCCGGGCTGACCGCCTCCCTGACCGAGGTCCTGGCCGGCTACGGGGTCGACGTCCTGGACATCGGCCAGGTGGTCATCCAGGACTTCCTGACCCTGGGCATGCTCATCCGCATCCCGTCCAAGGCCGAGTCCGCGCCGATCCTCAAGGACCTCCTGTTCAGGGCCCACGAGCTGGGCGTGAGCCTGAGGCTGGACCCCCTGGACCAGGGCCGCTACGAGCAGTGGGCCGGGGCCGAGGGCAAGAAGCGCCACATCGTGACCCTCATCGGCCGGGCCCTTGACGCCGAGCAGATATTTCGCGTGGCCGGGGCCATAAGCCGAAACGGCCTGAACATCGAGACCATCCACCGGCTTTCCGGCCGCATGCCGCTCAAGGGCGGGTCCGGCCGGCGCCAGGCCTGCGTGGAGTTCACGGTCCGGGGCATCCCAAACGACGTCTCGGACATCAGGCGGCAGTTCATGGACATCGCCTCGGACCTGGGGGTGGACATCGCCTTCCAGGAGGACAACGTGTTCCGCCGCAACCGGCGCCTGGTGGCCTTTGACATGGACTCCACCCTGGTCGCGGCCGAGGCCATAGACGAGCTGGCCAAGCGCGCCGGGGTCGGGGACAGGGTCAGCGCCATCACCGAGCAGGCCATGCGCGGGGAGCTGGACTTCAAGGAGAGCCTGCGCCGCAGGCTGGCCCTGCTCAAGGGCCTGCCGACCTCGGTCCTGGAGGAGGTCGCCGGGGCCATGCCCCTGACCGAGGGCGCGGAGAGGCTGATCTCCAACCTCAAGCGCGTGGGCTACAAGATCGCCATCATCTCCGGCGGGTTCACCTTTTTCGGCGACCGGCTCAAGGACCGCCTGGGCATCGACTACGTCTACGCCAACAGGCTGGGGATCAGGGACGACAGGCTCACCGGCAAGGTCGTGGGCCAGATAGTGGACGGGCCCAAGAAGGCCGAGCTGCTGCGCAAGATAGCGGCCAAGGAGGACATAAGCCTCCAGCAGGTCATCGCCGTGGGCGACGGGGCCAACGACCTGCCCATGCTCAACATCGCGGGCCTGGGCATCGCCTTCCACGCCAAGCCCAAGGTCAAGCGCGGGGCCGGGCACTCCATCTCCACCCTGGGCCTGGACTCCATCCTCTACCTGGTCGGGGTGCGCGAGCGCGAGACCCTGACCTGACGCCCGTGGGGCGGGCAAAATGTGTTGGCCGATGCGCAAAAATTTCGCACCCCGGCCCGGCCCCTGGCGCCAACCTCTGGACATGAAAGGTTTTTATTTTTGGCACGGCCGTTGCTCGGGACCAATACGCAGTGGTGCGACCGGCCTTGACCCGGGCCGCAGAAGAGTTACATTGATATGAATTGCGCAAGACAAGGGGGAGCCCCATGAACAAGATCATACCTGTGCTCATCGCGGTTGTTTTCGCGGCCTCGGCCTGCGCCAACAAGGCCCAGACCGGCGCCGGGACCGGGGCCCTGGCCGGGGCCACACTGGGCGCGCTGACCTTCGGCAACAAGGTCGAGGGCGCGGCCATAGGCGCGGGCGTGGGCCTGCTGCTCGGGTACATAATCGGCAACGAGATGGACAAGTACGACCGCCAGCAGGTCTCGAGGACCCTGGAGACCACGCCTTCCGGGCAGACCACGAACTGGCGCAACCCGGACACCGGCAACTACTACCAGGCCACGCCGCAGCCGGCCTACGCGCAGAACGACAGGACCTACCGCGACGTGGTCCTGGAGACCACCACGGCCGAGGGCAAGAAGGAAAAGGTCTACGCCAAGGCCTACCGCAACCCGGACGGCACCTGGCAGCTGGTCCAGTAGCCTGTGTATTGATTTTGCAAGAAAAGCGCCCCGGGCAGGAGCCCGGGGCGCTTTGTCTTTGACCCCTGTCCGGCCTAGTCCAGCTCGAACCTCTCGCGCCAGTCCCGGGTCTCGATCCATTCGGGCTGCCCGGTCTTGTCGAACAGGCAGTCGCCCAGGACCAGGTGGTCCATCTCGGTGCGCATGAAGCAGACGTAGGCGTCGGCCGGGGTGCAGACAATGGGCTCGCCGCGCACGTTGAACGAGGTGTTGACCAGCACCGGGCAGCCGTGCTCGCGGTAAAAGGTGTCCAAAAGCCTCCAGTAGCGCGGGTTGGTCTTTTTGCTCACGCTCTGGATGCGGGCCGAGAAGTCCACGTGGGTCACGGCCGGGATGTCCGAGCGCTCGACGTAGAGCCGGTCGAACATGGCCATGGAGCCGTAGTTGTCCGGCACGGGCTTTCTGTGCGCCCGGGTCACGGGCGCGACCAGGAGCATGTACGGCGAGGGCCGGTCCAGGTCGAAGTACTCGGCCAGGGCCTCCTCCATGACCGAGGGGGCAAAGGGCCTGAAGCCCTCGCGGTACTTGATCTTGAGGTTGAGCTTTTTCTGCATCTCCGGTTGCCTGGGGTCGCCCAGGATGCTCCGGTTCCCCAGGGCGCGCGGCCCGTACTCCATGCGCCCCTGGAACCAGCCCACGACCCTGCCCTGGGCCAGGAGCCCGGCCACGCGGCGGCAGAGCTCGTCGAAGTCCTCGAAGCGCTTGAAGGGCGCGTTGAACCTGCGCGAGACCCGGAGAACGGCGTTGTCGCCGAACTCGGGCCCGAGGTAGGCGCCCTGCATGGCGTCGCCCTCGGGCCCGGGCCGCTCCCTGCCCATCCAGATGTGCCAGGCGGCCAGGGCCGCGCCCAGGGCCCCGCCGGCGTCCCCGGCCGCGGGCTGGACCCAGATGTCCTTGAACAGGCCCGAGCGCAGGAGCTTGCCGTTGGCCACGCAGTTCAGGGCCACGCCCCCGGCCAGGACCAGGTTCTGGGCCGAGGTCAGGTCCCTGGCGGTCTTGGCCAGCCTGAGCACGGCCTGCTCGGTGACCTGCTGCACGGCCAGGGCCAGGTCCATGTACTCCTGGGAGATGGGGGTCTCGGGCGCGCGCGGGGGCACGCCGAACAGGTCCTGCCATTTCTGGTTGCGGCACATGGTCAGGCCGGTGGCGTAGTTGAAGTAGTCCATGTTCAGGAGCAGGGACCCGTCGGGCCGCAGGTCCATGAGCTCGTCCAGGATGAACTCGCGCCACTTCCCGGTCCGCTTTGATTTCGGGTCGCCGTACGGGGCCAGGCCCATGAGCTTGTACTCGCCGGAGTTGACCTTGAACCCGCAGAAGGCGGTGAAGGCCGAGTACAGAAGCCCCAGGGAGTGGGGGAAGTGGACCTCGCGCAGCACGCGGATGTCTTGGCCCTGGCCCAGGCCTATGGTCGTGGTCGCCCATTCGCCCACCCCGTCCACGGTCAGGATGGCCGCGCTCTCAAAGGGCGAGGGGTAGAAGGCCGAGGCCGCGTGGGACAGGTGGTGCTCCGGGAACAGGATCCTGGGCCTGCCCGGGCCGAGCTTGGCAAGCTCCTGGTCGAGCATTCGGCGCATGAACAGCTTTTCCTTTATCCACACCGGCATGGCCGAGAGAAAGCTGGTCAGGCCCCTGGGCGCGAACCCGTGGTAGGTCTCCAGGAGCCGCTCGAACTTGAGGTACGGCTTGTCGTAGAAGGCCACGGCCGCGAGGTCGCCGGGCCGGGCCCCGGCCTCCTTGAGCACGCAGGCCGCGGCCCGGCCCGGGAAGCCCGAGTCGTGCTTCTTGCGGCTGAAGCGCTCCTCCTGGGCCGCGGCCGTGATGCGGCCGTCGGACAAGAGCACGGCCGCGGAGTCGTGGTAAAAGGCCGAGATGCCGAGTATCAGTTCAGGCATGGTCTAGAACACGGTGTAGATGAACGGGGCGATGGCCGAGCCGCTGGTCAGGACGATGAGCGCCCCGAACAGGATCAGGGTCAGGATTATGGGCAGCAGCCAGAACTTTTTCCTGACCCTGAGAAAGCCCCACATGTCGGACAGAAATCCCATGTCTTGTCTCCGTCAGTACGGGTTTTCCACGTCTTCGGGTTTGAACTGGTGGTCCCGGGCCACGAACACCGAGTCCTGGCCGGACTTCCATTTTTTGAGCCGCATGGGGTCCTTGCCCAGGCCGCGGCGCGCCAGCCCCACGGGTGTTACCAGGACAAAGAAGACCGCGGCCAGGAGCAGCCGCGAGACCAGCGCGCCCATGGCCTGGGACAGGCCGAGCCAGACCCTGGCCAGGGGCGCGTAGGCCCTGGGCCAGGTCATGTTCAGGACCAGCAGGAGGGCTGCGGCCGCGGTCCAGCCCGGCCTGCCGCGCCACAGGCCGACAAGCAGGCAGATGAGGACCATGGCCATGCCCGTGTCCGCGGCCTGGGCCCTGGTGACGTTTTTTGGGAAGAGGCCGTGTTTGGCGCTCGGCTTGGTGTCGATCACTTGTTGTTCCGGAAGCCGTGGGAGTTCGGCCATGCTTGCCAGACTTTGCCCGAAAACACAAGGCGGCCGCCGGGCGCGCGGCCCGGGCCGCCGCGTTCAGCGGGCCTGGTCGAGCTTTGAGAGCTCCTGCATGAGCAGGCCCAGGTCCGGACGTCTGTTTATGTCGTGGACATCGACGTAGCGGATCACCCCGCGTTTGTCGATCACGAACACGGCCCGCTCGGCCACGCCCGTGCTCCGGAGCACCCCGTAGGCCGAGGCCACGGCCCCGTGGGGCCAGAAGTCCGAGAGCGCGGGGAACCACAATTCGCCCATCTCCCTGGTCCAGGCGTACAGGCTGGGGATGTTGTCCGTGGAGACGCCCAGGAGCACGGCGTCGTGCTCCTCGAACAGGGGCCTGGCGATGTTGTAGCCCGGCCACTGGTCCGAGCAGACCGGGGTGAAGGCCGCGGGCACAAAGGACAGGACCACGTTCTTGCGGCCCTTGAAGGAGCTGAGGGTGACCTTCGAGCCGTCCACCGCGGGCAGGCTGAAGTCCGGGGCCGGGTCGCCCGGCCTTACCTTGAGCGTGCTGTCGATCGGGGCCAGCTCGCCCGTCCGGTAGATGTGCTCTTGGGAAACCCCGGATCGGGCCGGGGCGGCCCAGGCCAGGGCGAGCAGGGCCGCCAGCAAGGACACGGCCAGCGATCTGTGCACGGTCTACCTCCCTTGATTGTTGAGGCCGCTCTTGGCCAGCAGGGCGTCGAACAGGGCCCGGGCGCCCTTGAACTCGCCCTCGTGGGTGAACAGGACCTCGAGCCGGCCGTCTTTCGGGGCCAGCCGGGCGAGGATGAAGTACGGCGTTCCCACCTCGCCCAGGGCCTTGTGGACCACGTAGTCCGGGTCCGGGAACAGGGGAAAGGCGACGTTGTAGGTCTTGCGGAAGTAGTTGACCTCGTACTCGGAGTTGCCCGCGCCGATGCCCAGGATCTTGAGCCTGGCCTTGTGTGGCGAGGCCAGGATGAGGGCGTGGAGCTCGTTCACCTCCGGGGCCTCGGCCTGGCAGTGGGGGCAGTACATGCTGAAGACCTCGATCAGGGCCAGCTCGGCCTTGATGTCCGAGAGCCTGATCGTCTTGGACTCCCCGGCCAGGCCCAGGTAGTCGGCGGCCGCCCGGTCCGTCGGACCGGCCAGGACCAGGTCGGGCATCTCGGACCTGGTTTTGCCCTGGCCCTGGGCCGGGCAGGGCGCGGCCAGGGCCAGGACCAGGATGAGCGCGGACAAAAGCATGTTCATGGCCTTCCTCGTCGCCTTTGGCTGATTGTGGATCAAACATCATGATAATCTTTTAGGGGCCAAAGACAAGAGGACCCGGAGGCCGCGGCGAATGTTTTGGCTTGTGCCGGAACTGCTTTGAAGTTATAAGCAAAATAGCAAGAAATATCGGACAATCATCAAGGCGGGGCGGTTTGGGCATGGAATTGCGGGACGAGGCGGCGGCCGACCGGCCGGAGGGCTGCGCGGAGGACCAGAACGGAGGGCGCGCCCGGCGCATCGAAAAGCGCATCCGGAAGAAGATCAAGGACCACGAGGCCTACGGGTTCTCCCGGCGCGAGGTGCTCCTGCTCACGGTCTTCTTCGACCTGGCCCAGGAGTACTGGGGCAGCGAGGACTTCTACGCCCTGTGCGTCTGCCTGCCCAAGGTCTTCTTCGGCCTGGAGTGCAACCTGTATCTCCTGGAGGACGAGGAGACCCTGAGCCTGGCCAGGTGCTCCCTGGGCACGTCCGAGAAGCTCAAGTCCTGGGGCGGGGCCGTGCCGGTCGAACCGACGATCTCCGGGGACCGCTACGTGGTCCCCTTGCGGGGCAACAGGGAGATCAGCGAGCTTCTGCCCTTTGACCCGCCCCAAGGGGTCATCGGCTGCATCGAGATATACCCCGGAAAGGACCTTGACGAGCGGCGCAAGCTGTTCTTCGAGAAGTTCGCCAACCGCGTCGGCTACCAGTTGCACATCCGGATCATCCGGGACAACAACATCGAGCACATCAACTTCATCCGCAACCTGGTCCAGGACATCGGGCACAACGTCATTGTCCCGAACATGTACTTCAAGCTCTACTTCAACCGGCTCAAGGGCCGCATAGAGGGCCTCAAGGCCCTGGCCGAGGACATGCACAGGGACGAGTCCCTGGTCGACGCCCCGCCGCCGTACGCCCGGCGCAGGGCGACCGTGGAGTATCTCTACGAGACCATGGCCTCCCAGTTCCAGGAGATATTCAGCCACTACGAGCAGACCAGCCTGTTTCTGGAGACCCTTTTGAGGCGCAGGCATTTCGAGGAGGGCCGCTACGTCCTGGAGAAGCGGGTCTGCAACCTGCGCAAGCAGGTCGTGGAGCCCCAGGTGCAGCGCTTCCGGCCGCGGCTGGAGGAGATCGGGGTGCAGATCGATCCGGCCTCGAGCGGGATTTTGGACACCAGGATATACCTCATGGCCGACGTGGGCCTCATCTCCCAGGTCTACGCGAACTTCTTTTCCAACGCGGTCAAGTACACCGAGCCGGGCCTGCTCGAGGACGGCAGGCAGGGCAAGTTCGTGACCTACGGCTGCGAGGTCCTGAAGGGCCACTTCAAGGGCGGCCTGGACGGCGTGCGTCTGAGCGTGTTCAGCACCGGCCCGCACCTTAAGGGCGAGGACCGGGCCAACCTGTTCAGGCCGGGCTTTCGGGCCAGCAACGTGCGCAACCAGCACGGCACCGGGCACGGCCTGTTCTTCGTCCGCCAGGTCGTCGAGCTCCACGGCGGCGAGGTCGGGTACGAGCCCAGGCCCGGGGGCAACGAGTTCTACATCATCCTGCCCATAAAGGCCGGGCCCGAGCAGGACCGGGGCCCGGAGGAGCGCCGGGCCTGAGCCCCCGGCGGCCGCCGAACGTCCTTGCCCGCCGGGCCTGAGCCCGACAGGCCCCGGGCCCATGTTCCTCCCTGGCCGCGATGTCGCGGAGCAGGGCCTTGTTTATGAAATGATCAATTTTTCAATATAGTTGCGAGACAATAAAAAATATGGCTTTATCCCGGCCCAGGGTATATATGACAAGACCTCGGGAATGCGTTGAGGCCTAACGGGTCCGCTGGTCAGCGGGCAGACACGGGGTGTGGTGTCGGTCATGCGTTTTAAGAAGAAACAGGACCTCTCCGAAGAGCAGGCGGCCTCCGAGCTGAACGCCTTTCTCGGCGAGGGCACGGGCTACGACGGCCACCTGCGCTTTTCAGGCACGGTCAGGATAGACGGGGCGTTCAAGGGCGAGCTAACCTCGGAGGGCGACCTGGTGCTCGGCAAGAGCGCCATGGTCGAGGGCCGGATCGAGGTCGGCGGCCTGTACTCCAACGGCAGGATATCCGGGGACGTTATCGCCGGCCGCAAGGCGGTGCTCAGGAGCAACGCGGCGCTTTCCGGCAGCCTCCGGGCCCCCAGCCTGGTGGTCGAGGAGGGCGCGGTGGTCGAGGGCGACATCTTCATGTCCGCGGCCGAGCGGGCCGGGTCCAGGCCCGAGGCCTCGGAGCCGGCCGTGGCCGAGGCCCAGGCCCCCGGGCCTGAATCAGGCGCCGGGGCCGGGGAATAGTTTTCGAACAGGGGGGCGAGATGTACGAGGTCGTTCTGATCGTGGCCGGCCGGGAGGAGGTCCTGGCCACCTACGACAACCGGCTGGAGGCCGAGCTCCGCAGGGAGCAGCATATCCGGTCCGTGTCCGAGGGCTATGTGGAGATCCGGGAGGCCGCGGCCGCCTAGGCTCATATCTTGTTCAGGAACATGAGCCCGCCCAGGACCACGAAGCCCGCGGCCGCGACCTTCTTGATCAGGTCCACGGGCAGGTGGCGGCAGACCAGCTGGGCGGCCATGACCCCGAGAAAGCTCACCAGGACAAGGGCCAGGGAGGCGGCCACAAAGACGCACCAGGGCTTTTCCGTCTTGGCCGCGAGCAGGACGCAGGCGATCTGCGTCTTGTCGCCCAGCTCCGCGACGAACAGGGTCCCGAAGGTGGCGGCGAATATCTTCCAATCCATGTCTCTCTCCGATGACCACCCGCGCGCCCGGCGAGCCTGCCCGGCCCGGGAGGTCTTTTGTCTTTTGCCCCGCTAATAACCCAAAGGGCCGGGCCGGGCAAACGCCAGCAGGCGCCGGGGGCTTGATTGTCGCCCGCTGCGCGGCTAAGCTCAGACCATGATCAGCTTCATCCAGCAGTTCGCCGAGGAGCTCATCCAAAAGGCCATGCGCGAGGGCCAGTTCGACGATCTCCAGGGCAAGGGCCGGCCCCTGAACCTGGAGGACGACTCCATGATCCCTGCCGAGCTGCGCATGCCCTACAAGATACTCAAGAACGCCGGGTGCCTGCCCCCGGAGCTCCAGGCGGAAAAGGACATCCGGACGGCCGTGGACCTGCTGGAGGCCATGGAGGACGAGCAGGAGCGCTACCGCCAGATACAGAAGCTGAACTTTCTGATCACCAAGCTCAACATGTGCCGCAGGCGTCCCGTGGACCTGGAAAAGGACCAGCTCTACTACCGCAGGGTGGTCGAGAGGCTGAGCGTGGCGCGCCGCGGCAAGCCCCGGACCTGAGCCTTTTCTAGCCCTCAGCCCCAGACAAGATAGGCCGCGCCGACCAGGATTATGCCCGCGGCGCGCAGGGCCTGGTTGCAGGCCATGAGCAGGGCCGCGGTCTTGGGTCTGAATATGCCCGCGTAATAGGGGAACTGGTGGCGGAAGGCGCGCATGGGCGTGGACAGGACATTGCCCAGGAGCAGGGCGAGGACCACCTCCTTGGCCGTGAGGGCCCCGGCCGAGAGCAGGGCCGCGGCTGCGGCCGCGGCCGCGGTGAACTCGGCGGCCATGTGCAGGGCGACCACGCCCATGGCCTCCGGGGGCAGCCAGGAAAAAAGGGCCAGCCTGCCCGCGGCCGAGCCCTCGATCCACTCGAACAGGCCCAGGGCCCTTGCCAGGTAGAACAGGGCGTAGATGGGCGCGGTGAAGAGCATTATCCTGGGCAGCCGGGCCTTGAACCTCTTCCAGGTCTCGGCCAGGGCGCTGGAGAGGTTTTTCTTTTCTACTTGGTCCAAGAGGCAGATCACGCAGGCCTTTTGCGGCCTGGGCAGGATCAGGCGTCCCAGCAGGACCACGAAAAGGGTCCTGAGCGCGGCCGCGGCCGCGGTAAGAATCACGTAGACCACCGCGGCCGCGCCGAGGAACGGCGCGGCGATGAAGAACACGGTCGGCAGGTGCAGGAAATAGGTCGGCAGGCTGTTGAACAGGTTGGAGAGCACCAGCTCGCGCCGGCCCAGGCGGCCCTGCTCAAAGGCCTCGGCGAGCATGGTGTTCGCGGCCGGGCCCGAGAAGAAGGCCATGGAGAAGCTGGCCCCGGCCACGTCCTTGAGCCTGCCCAGATTGACCAGGGGCTGGGCCAGCCTGGCCACGGCCCGGGTCCAGTTCATGGACTCTATGAGGTTGCCGGCGAACAGGCCCAGGCCGATGGCCAGGGTGAGCCTGGCCAGGGGCAGGAACAGGCCCCTTGCCAGGGCGTCGAGCTCCAGGGCCTGGGTCATTTCGGGGTTGCTCAGCCCGGCTTGCCCGGCCCGGCCAAGAGCGCGTTGAGCCGTTCGAGCTCCTCGGCCGAGAGGTGGGTGACGTGCTCCTCGGCCGGAAAGCGCCGCTCGCGCACGTCCCCGCAGAAGCGGACCAGGGCCTCCTGGGCCGCCTTGCCCAGCTCGGCGTAGCGCTTGGCGAACCTGGGCGTGAAGCGCTCAAAGAGCCCGAGCACGTCGTGCATCACCAACACCTGGCCGTCGGTGCGCCGGCCCGCGCCTATGCCGATGGTCGGGATGGGCACGGACTCGGTGATCGCCTGGGCCGCCTCCTCGGGCATGGCCTCGAGCACCAGGCAGAAGCAGCCGGCCTCGGCCAGGGCCAGGGCGTCCTGCCTGAGCACGGCCGTGGCCTCGGCGGTCTTGCCCTGGGTCCTGAAGCCGCCCAGGCCGGCGATGAACTGCGGGGTGAGCCCGATGTGGCCCATGACCGGGATCCCGGAGCGGACCATGGCCCGTATCTGGGGCGCGAAGTCGCGGCCGCCCTCGACCTTGACCGCGCGGGCCCCGGCCTCGGCCAGGAACCTGCCGGCGTTGGCCACGGCCATCTCCACTCCGGGCTGAAAGGACATGAACGGCATGTCCCCGACCACGAGCGCCCTCTCCACGCCCCTGGACACGGCCCGGGTGTGGTGGAGCATGTCGGCCATGGTCACGGACAGGGTGTCCTGGTAGCCGAGCACGACCATGCCCAGGGAATCCCCGACCAGGACCATGTCCGCGCCGCTCCTGTCGGCCAGGACCGCGCCCGGGTAGTCGTAGGCGGTCATGACGCAGATCGGGGCCTGGCCCTTTTGGGCCAGTATGTCCGGTGCGCTCAGGCGCCTGGGCATGTCGGACCTCCTTGGCTTGGGCCCGGTGTCCGGGCCGGCGACAAGATTAGGTCCGGGTTCGGCCCGAGTCAAGGGACCGCCGGCAAGGCCTTGGGGCCGGGGCTACTGGGCGACGATGTGCTGCAGGACCCAGATGACCCGGCCGATGATCCGCTCGTTCATCTCCCTGGCCGGGATGCTCAGGTCCGCGAACTTGGGGTTCTCGGCCCTCAGGGTGAACTGGGAGTTGTGCAGGTAGACCCTGCGGATCAAAAGGCCCTGGTGCGGGAAGTGGATGGCGCAGATGTCCCCGTCCGGGTGCTGCCTCTGCTCCTGGTCCACGCCCACGAAGGCCCCGCGGAAGATCATGGGCTCCATGCTGGAGTTGTCCACCTTGACGACCAAAAGGTTCTGGCGGTGGCAGGACTCGGGGATGGACAGGTCCTCTACGTAATCCGGCCTCCAGGTTTCGCTCTCGGACAGGTCCCCGGCCAGGGTGGACACCTGGACCACCCGGCTGCGCGAGTTGAGCTTGCCGTACGGCGCGGGCGACTCCTTGAGAATGGCCTCGGCGGAAAGCTTGGCCTTGCCGGGGTTGAGGTACACGGGCTCGATGCCGTCGGCCAGCCAGTCGGGGTCCAGGCCGTGGCTGCGGTAGAGCTTCAGGAACCACTCGGCCGGGATGGAGCAGCGCCGTTTGGCGTCGGATATGCTTGACTGGCGCACGTTCAGGACCTCGGCCAGCTGGACCTGGGTCCTGGCGCCGGTGGACTTCTTGATCCTTTCCAGGGCGGCCTCGAACCACTGTTCCTGCGCCTTGTCGCATTTTTTCTTGGTCTTGGGCATGGGTATCTCCGATAAAAAGATTATTCGCTGCGCCCCTAAGTTGGGCCCTATATCACCGAGGCCGATATTGTCAATGCTAACTTGTTGGTATAGTTTATATTTATCTGTACAAATCTATATCAAGAACAGGATAACCAGGGCTTTTTCGCGTCCCGACCGGGAGAAACTCCCGATAATGCTTCGGGATTTTTCCCTACAAAAAGTGAGAAAAATTTTCATTCACATTTTTTCGAAAGACGTGTGACCGGATAGAGTCCTGCCTTGTCGGCCGCGGCCTGTGTCGCGGAGAGGGTGGCTAGTGGAAGAATTTTAGAAACGGGCTCGACGGGGTGAGGATTATCCGGGTGTTGTCCTTCAGGCCCTTTTCATAGGCCTCTAGGCTGCGCTTGAAGGCGTAGAAGTCCGGGGACTGGTTTATGGCCTCGGCGTATATCTTGACCGCCTCGGCGTCCCCCAGGCCCCGGGCGATCTCGGCCATGCGGCTGGCCTCGGCCAGGATGATCGCCCGGTCCTTGTCCGCCTGGGCCGTGATCCTGGCTGCGGCCTCCCGGCCCTCGGAGCGGTACTGCTTGGCCTGGCGCTCGCGTTCCGCCCGCATGCGGCCGAAGATGGCCCGTTCGTTCTCGGGCGGCAGGTCGGTGCGCTTGATGCGCACGTCCAGCACCTCGATGCCGTAGGGCTTGAGCAGTGCCCGGGACTTTGAGGTCACCTGGTCCATTATCTCCTTGCGTTTTTCGGAAACGACCTCCACGAGCGTGTACTGGCCGAGGGCCACTCGCAGCTCGGCGTAGATGATGTCGTCAAGCCTGGCCTGGGCCCCGGGCTCGCTCTTGACCTTTTGGTAGAAGAGCAGGGGGTCGGCGATCCTCCATTTGGAGTAGTTGTCCACGACCATGTTCTTCTTGTCCTTGGTCAGGACCTCCTCGGGCCGGGCGTCGTAGTCCAGGAGCCTGGAGTCGAAGAAGACCACGTTCTGGATGAACGGCAGCTTGAAGTGCAGCCCGGGTTCGAGCGGCCTGGTGATGGGCTTGCCGAGCTGCAGGACCAGGGCCTTTTCGATCTGGTGCACGGTGAAGGCGATTTGGGTCAGCAGCACCAGCAGGCAGGCCCCTGCGGCCAGGATGGCGATGGTGGATTTCTTCATGGCCTTGCGCCCTGCCCCTGATTTTGGTCCGGCCCGGCCTGGGTCTGTCCTTCCTGGCGCAGGGGCAGCTTGTCCAGCGGCAGATAGGGCACGGACTTCTTCAGGGCCTCGTCGGACATGATCAGCTTGTCCATATCCGGCGAGGACAAGACGTTCTCCATGGTCTCCAGGTACAGCCTGGTCCGGGTGACGTCCTTGGCCTTGTCGTACTCCCGGACCACGCTCAAAAACCGGGCCGCGTCGCCCTTGGCCTGGCGGATCTTGGATTCCCTGTAGGCCTCGGCCTGGTTCTGGATGATCGCCGCCTGGCCGCGCGCCTTGGGCAGCAGGTCGTTCCTGTAGGCGTCGGCCTCGTTTATGTATCGGCTCTTGTCCTCCCGGGCCGAGGCCACGTCCTTGAACGCCTCCACGACCTCGTCCGGGGGATGCACGTTCTGCAGCTGGACCGCGACCACCCGGATGCCCGAGTCGTAGCGGTCCAGGATGTCCTGCATGAGCGCGAGGGTCTGGTTCTGGATGTCCAGCTTGCCCGTGGTCAGGGCCGCGTCGATCTTGCTCTTGCCGATGACCTCGCGCATGGCCGCCTCGGCCGCGCCCTTGACCGTGTTCTCCTGTTCGCTGACGTTGAACAGGTAGTGCACCGGGTCCTTGATCATGTACTGGACGATGAACTGCACGTTGACGATGTTCTCGTCGCCGGTGAGCGTCAGGGCCTCCTCGGGCACGTCCTTGGTCTGGCCCTGCTCAAAGGGCCTGTTCCGGTCGCGGCTGAGCGAGCGGTAGCCGATCTCGGTCCGCCTGATGCGCGTGACCTTGGGGGTGTCGACGCTTTCCACCGGATAGGGAATGTGGTAGTGCGGCCCTGGCGGCGTGGTCCTGTTGTAGGCCCCGAAGCGGGTCACGACCCCGATCTCGTCCGGGTCGACGATATAGATGCCCGAGGCTATCCACAGGAGCACGAGTGCGGCCGCAACGAGCTTGCCCCCGGGCAGCTTGACGTTTTTCAGGCGCCGGAGCTTCTCGTTGATGCCCTCGAAGTCGGGCGGCTGGACGCCGCCTCCCGAAGGCCCGCCGCGGCCGCGCTGCTGCTTCTTGAGTTTTTCCCAGTCCCAGTTCATTACCGGGGAATGATAGGCGTCAACTGAAGCCAGGTCAAGGCGCTTGCCATCGCCTTAGGCAGCCTGAGGACAAGGCGTTTTTATGACTGAAATAAATCCTGAAGTCTTTCGGGCCTACGACATCCGGGGCCTGGTCGGCCGGGACTTCGGGCCCGGCCGGGTCGAGTCCCTGGGCCGGGCCTGCGGGGCCTATTTCCGGGCCCGGGGCCTTGAGCGGGCCGTTGTGGGCCACGACTGCCGGGCCAGCTCGCCGGGCTTTCAATGGGCCATGGTCAGGGGCCTGACCCGGGCCGGGGTGGACGTCCTGTTCCTGGGCCTGGTGTCCACGCCCATGTTCTATTTCGCGGTCAAGACCCTGGGCCTTGGGGCCGGGGTCATGGTCACGGCCAGCCACAACCCGCCCGAGTTCAACGGCTTCAAGGTCTGGGCCGGGGATTCGACCATCCATTCCGGCGAGATACAGGATATCCGCCGCATCCTGGAGGCCCGGGCCTTTGTCTCGGGAAACGGCCTGGCCTCGGCCCACGACATCCGGCCCTCGTATCTGGCCGCACTGGTCCCGGCCGCGGACCTGGCCCGGCCGGTCAGGGTCGTGGTCGACGGCGGCAACGGCTCCGGCGGCGAGATCACGGCCGAGGTCCTGGAACGGGCCGGGGCCGAGGTGGTCCGCCTGTTCTGCGAGCCCGACGGCTCGTTCCCCAACCACCACCCGGACCCGGTGATCGAGGAGAACATGGTCCGGCTCAAGGCCGAGGTCCTTGGGACCGGCGCGGACTTCGGGGTCGGGCTGGACGGCGACGGCGACCGCATCGCCGCGGTGGACGAGCGCGGCAGGCTGATGTTCGGGGACGAGCTCTTGGCCCTGTTCGCCAGGGACGCGCTCAAGGCCCGGCCCGGCGGACTGGTCCTGGGCGACGTCAAGTGCAGCCACCTGCTGTTCAAGGACATCGAGGCCCACGGCGGCCGGGCGGAGATGTGCGCCTCGGGCCATTCCCTGGTAAAGGACAGGATGCGCAGGGACAGGGCCCTGTTGGCCGGGGAGATGAGCGGGCACATGTTCTTCGCGGACCGCTATTACGGCTTTGACGACGCCTGCTACGCGGCCCTCAGGCTGGCCGGGATCGTGTCCCGGTCAGAGCGGCCACTGTCCGGCCTGCTCGGCTGGCCCAGGACCTGGAACACGCCCGAGCTGAGGCTCGCCTGCCCGGAGGCGATCAAGTTCAAGGTCGTTGAAAAGGCCTTGAAATATTTCAAGGAAAGATACAAGGTCGTTGACGAGGACGGGGCCAGGCTTATATTTCCGGATGGTTGGGGGCTGGTCCGGGCCTCCAACACCCAGCCCTGCCTGGTCCTGCGTTTCGAGGCCGAGACCCCGGAGCGGCTGGCCGAGATAAGGGGCCTGGTGGAGGCCCCCCTGGGCCGCTGGATGGCCGAACTGGAGAACCGGACATAGAGTATGAGCAAGAAGAAGCTGATGATCGGCGCCCTGCTCGGGCTGGCGGGCCTGGCCGCGGTCCTGTTCGTGGTCCTGCGGCCGGCCAACGACAAGGTCAGGGTGCTCAAGACCCAGAAGCTCGAGATGGGCCAGGTGCGCAAGATCCTGGAGGCCACGGGCATAGTCAAGGCCCAGGTGGGCGCGAGCGTCAAGGTCGGCTCGCGGTCCACGGGCGTCTTGTCCAGGGTCCTGGTCAAGGTCGGGGATACGGTCGCGGCCGGCCAGCTGGTGGCCGAGATCGACGACCGCGAGCTCCAGGCCAAGCGCCGGGAGGCCGTGGCCAGGCTCAATCTGGCCCAGGCCAAGTACGATTACGCCGAGAAGAACCTGTCCAGGCGCGAGAGGCTGGTCGAGCAGAAGCTGGAGCCCCAGGACACCCTGGACCAGGCCCGCCAGGACGCCAGGGTCGCCAGGTTCGAGGCCGAGGCGACCAGGGCGACCATCGCCAACCTGGAGGTCCAGATCTCCTACACCAAGATATACAGCCCCATGGAGGGGGTGGTCAGCCAGGTCGCGTCCCAGGAGGGCGAGATGGTCGTGTCCGGGCTCCAGGTGACCAACCTGATAACCATACTCGACCCCCTGCGCCTGGAGATGTGGATCTACGTGGACGAGACCGACGTCGGCCACGTCAGGCCCGGCCTGGAGGTCAACTTCACCGTGGACGCCTATCAGGGCAGGACCTTTCACGGCGCGGTCAACCGCATCTACCCGGAGCCCGAGATCAAGGACAACATCGTCTACTACCGGGCGTTGGTCCTCGTGGATCGCGAGCAGGCCCGCTTCCTGAGGCCCGAGATGACCACCCAGTGCCGGATCATCGTCGAGGTCAAGGACAAGGTCCTGGCCCTGCCCAACTCGGCCCTGAAGTGGGTCAACGGCGAGCAGGTGGTCTTTGTCCGCGGGCCCTCCGGCGAGGTGCGCCGGGTCAAGCCCGAGATCGGCCTGGTGGGCCTGGACTTCAGCGAGGTCTTGTCCGGGCTGAACCAGGGCGACGAGGTCGCGGTCCAGCTGGTCCTGCCCGGCCAGGCCAAGAACGGCAAGGGGGCCTAGGCTTGTCCGGCCCGGCGCAGATACGCCTCGAGGGCCTGGGCAAGACCTTTGTCCACGCCCCGCTCGGGCCGGGCGACGAGCACCGGGAGGACCACGGGGTGGTGGTGCTCAGGGACATCAACCTTACGATATCCAGGGGCGACTTCGTGGCCCTCCAGGGCACCTCGGGCTCGGGCAAGTCCACGCTCCTGCACCTGATCGGGCTTCTGGACCGGCCCAGCCAGGGCCGCTACCTGCTCGAGGGCAGGGACACGGCCGAGCTTGACGACGACGCGGCCAGCGCCATCAGGAACCAACACATCGGCTTCGTGTTCCAGAGCTTCTACCTGATTCCCTACGCCACGGCCCTGGAGAACGTCATGCTCCCGGGCATGTACTCGGACCGGCCCCAGTCCGAGATCAGGGCCCGGGCCGTGGAGCTCCTGGAGCGCCTGGGGCTGGCGGACAGGATGCACTTCAGGCCCAGCCGCCTGTCCGGCGGCCAGCAGCAGCGGGTGGCCATGGCCAGGGCCCTGTTGAACGACCCGGACCTCATCCTGGCGGACGAGCCCACCGGCCAGCTGGACTCGACCACCAGCAAGGAGATCATCGAGCTGTTCAGGACCGTGAACCAGACCGGCAAGACCATCCTTCTGGTCACCCACGACGAGGACGTCGCCCTGGCCGCCCGGCGGGTGATCAGGCTCTCCGACGGCAGGATCGTGGGCCCTTCCTGAAGGCGCGGGCGGGCCGGCTGATGGGCGTTCAACTCTTCCTGCGCATCGCCAAGATGGCCTGCGGGGCCGTGTTCTCGGCCAAGGTCCGCTCCCTGTTCGTGGTCCTCGGCGTGTCCTTCGGCATCGCCTCCCTGACCCTCATCGTGACCGCCATTGACGGCGCCAACCGCCGGGCCGTGGAGATGGTCGAGATGTTCGGCCCGGACACGGTCCTGGTGCTCGGCGGGAACATCAAGAAGCGGGCCGCGGGCATGCGCACCATGACCCTGACCTGGGACGACGTGAAGCGCATCCGCCAGTCCCTGCCCGGGGCCTACCTGGTCGTGCCCATGCGCTCCAAGTCGGACTTGACGCTCAGGCGCGGCAACCAGACCTTCAGCGGCACGCACGGCGTCGGGGCGACCGAGAACTACGCCTCGTGCTGGAACTGGCCCCTGTCCGAGGGCCGGGACCTGAACCAGGAGGACGTGGACCGGGCGGCCAAGATCTGCCTGCTGGGCGACAAGCCGGCCAGGGAGCTCTTCGGCGCGGAGTCGCCCGTGGGCCAGGTGGTGTTCGTGAACAAGGTCCCCTTCCAGGTGGTCGGGCGGCTGTCCTACCGGGGCATGGCCTCGGGCGGCGGCCACGACCTGGACAACAGGCTGATCATGCCCCTGACCACCCTGACCATGCGCTTCAACCTGGACCGCAAGTATTTCCGGGCCATCAGGGTCAAGTTCCACAGGCCGGAGTACATGGCCGCCCACGTGGAGAACCTGGGCGATCTGCTCAGGAGCCTGCACCGGCTCGGGCCGGGCGACGATGACGACTTCACCGTCATCACCGCGGACGAGGTGCTCAAGTTCCTGGCCATGTTCAAGGGCGGGCTGCTGGTCTTTCTGGGCGCGACCGCGGCCATAGCCGTGCTCGTGGGCGGGTTCGTGCTCGCCAACCTGTTCTCGATCACCGTGAGCGAGCGCAGCTTCGAGATCGGCCTGAAAAAGGCCCTTGGCGCGCCGAACTCCGCGATCATGCTCCAGTTCCTGGCCGAGGCCGCCCTGCTGACCCTGATCGGCGGCCTGCTCGGCCTGGCCATGGGCCTGGGCCTCGGTCAGTTCCTGACCGGGCTGGGCGTTCTGGTCATCCGCTTCTCCTGGAAGGTCTTTTTCCTGTCCCTGGCCAGCGCCCTGGCCATCGGCGTGGTCTTCGGGCTCAAGCCCGCCAGGCGGGCCGCGGCCATGGACCCCATCCTGGCCCTGCGCGGTCCCGAGTAGCCGGAGCCCGGCCCCTACTCGATCCTGGTGAAGGCCATGGCGCCCACCCCGGGCAGGGACATCTCCAGGCCGAAATCCTTTTGCCTGGCCTCGATCACCCCGCCGTCCCTGGTGTGCAGCCAGACCTCGCCGCGGGTCTTGGCCGTCCACTTGAGCGGGGCGTTGTCGCCGTTAAAGGACAGCGAGCCCTTGCCGTCCTCGTCCAGGATGAGCACGGCCACCCGGTCCTGGGCCGAGGGGTGCCGGGTCTCGTACTTGCCGGCCGGGCCCCGCTCCATGGGCCGGGAGCAGGCCAGAAGGAAGATGCAGGCCGCGGCCGCAAGGACATGCCAGGGTCTCATGTCTCGTCCCCTATGTTGATGAAGAACTTCCTCTCCAGCTGGAAGGTGGAGTCGAAAAAGTAGACGTGCACGGCCATTCCCAGCCAGGCCATCTCCCGGAGCAGGGTCAGGGTGTCGATGGGGTCCTCGATGGTGTGGAAGCAGCCGCAGCCTATGGGCAGGTCTTGGATCAGGGCCCAGGATATGGCCAGGGTGAAGAAGGACAAAAGGGTTATCAGCACGGTCGAGACCGACTTGACCCGGACCCCGGCCAGGAGCAGGACCCCGCAGACGAGCTCGATCCAGGGCATGACCACGGCCGCGATGTTGACCGCGAACCAGGGGATCAGCTGGTATCCGGCGATGGTCTCGGCGAACTCGCCGGCGAAGTTGATCTTGTAGCTGCTGGCGTAGATGAATATCGCGCCCAGATAGAGGCGGAAGGCCAGGGCCAGATGCCTGTTGGTAAGCAGACGCGCCGGCAGGCCCTTCGCGTTCATGGCGCCACCGGGTAGCCCTGGTTTTCCCAGGCCGCGAGCCCGCCCCTTAAGATGGACACCTTGGCGTGGTCGCGCACCCTGAGCCGGTGGGCGACCTCCTGGTCGTAGCGCCTGCTGAAGGTCCGGCCGTAGACGACCAGCGGGGTGGCCGGATCGAGCTGGGAGAGCTTCATCATGTACACGATGTCGAACAGGGCCGGGGGCACGTTGACCGCGTCCCGGACGTGCCTCTGGCGGTAGAACTCGGCCGGCCTGGCGTCGACCACGACCGCGTGCGCCGTGGAGGCCATTCGGTTCGCGGCCTCGGGCTCGACCAGGGTCAGGCCGGCCTGGCCCATGTCCCTGGGCCAGAGATCGATGCCGCTCGGGCTGGCCGTGTTGAACAACAGGCCCAGGACCAGGGAGGCCAGAAATATCACCGCCAGGTCAAAGGCCGAGACCCGGTCCACGCGCTTGGACTGCCCGGCGATCAGGGACTTGAAGCGCTCCTTGGCCCTCTCGGCCACGGCCACGTGCCGCCTGGCCTCGGTGAGCTGGTCTATGGTCTGCTCGAGCTCCACGTTGCGGACCCTGAGGGCCTTGTTCAGGGACTCGATGGTCTCGAACGCGGCCGCGTTTTCCAGAAAGGCCATGAGGCTGGCGGTCTGGGACAGGAGCAGGTGCTCCTCGTCCTGGTCAAAGACCTCGCCCGTGAACTTGGGCCCCAGGGCCAGGAATCCGAGCTTGTGCTGGCTGATGGCCAGGAAAACGGCCTTGGACACATCCATGGGCACGCCGGACTTCTGGAGGGTCATTTTGGCGTTCTGGACCAGGGACGCGCTCAAGGGGGCAAGGCTGCGGGCCTCGGACAGGTCGAAGCAGTTGTACAGGAGCATGTCCGCGGCCTGAAAGGACATCCGGCCGGACCACTCAAGGCCCCTGTGGGCCATGTGCACCGCCTTGTCCCGACGGTCGACCAGCACGATCAGGCCCTTGTCCACGCTGTAGGTCCCGAGCAGCATGAGCAGAAAGCGCTCCAGCATGGTCTTGGTGTTGTGGATGGGGCCGAGCTCGGCGGCCAGCTGGTTCAGGGACTTGAGCTGGTGCACGCGCCTGTCCAGGGAGTGCTGGGACTGGCGGCACAGGCTGAGGGACTCCTTGAGCTGGGCGTTTTTTTGGGTCAGGTCGGCGTTCAGTTGGCAGATGCTGTTGCTGGCCAGGGTGTGGCGCAGGGCCCCGACCAGGGTGTTGGTCAGATTGAGCAGCACCTCCAGGTCCTGGGAGTCAAAGGCCTGGCCGCTGATCTTTTTCCCCAGGCCGAGCAGGCCGCAATAGGTCTGGTCCACGGTCCACAGGACCAGGACCTCGGCGCCGGGCGGAAGAAGCGAGTGATCGGCGCCGGGGTCCCGGGACAGGATCACGGCCCTGGGCAGGGCCGCCTCCCGGGCCTGGACGCCGGCGGAGAAGTAGCGCCCGATCATCTGGGCGCCCAGGCCGCGGAGCCTGGCCGCCTGGTCCTCGGCCAGGCCGCGGCAGGCCAGGTGCGCCTCGAAGGTCATGGAGTTGATGAGCGCGACCAGGCCGTGGTCCACGCCGAGCGGACCCATGGCCATGAGCAGGAAGGTCTCCATGATCTTCTGGGGTTGGATGATGCCGGCCAGCTCCCTGGAGGTCTCGAACAGGGTGTTCATGTGCAGGGTCTTTTTCTCCAGATCCTGCCTGGCCTTTTTGGCCTCATCGATGGCGGCGCGCAGCTCGGCTTTGATCTTTTCCATGGCTGGGCCGGTCACTCGGCGAGTTTTTTCATGGTCTCGTAAAGGGCGTCGACGTCCTTGACCACCCCCTGGTGGGCGAACCTGACCACCCCGTCGGCGGTCACCAGCAGGGTGAACGGGGTCATGGGCTCGCCCAGGAGACCGTGGGCGGCGAAGCGTTCGTCCGGGACCACCGGGAAGGCGTAGCCCCGGTGCTCGGCGGCCATGAGCATCAGCGCCTCCTGGCTGGTGGCCCCGGCGGCGACGGCCAGCATCCTGATCTCGCCCAGGCGGCCGTGCTTCTTGAGCCGCTGGTGGATGGCGTTGAAGCCCGGGAGCTGGTCGTAGCAGTAGGGGCAATAGACGCCGATGACCTCCAGGAGCAGGACCCGGCAGCCGAGGTCGCGGAGGCTGAACGGGCCGTCCCCGGAAAGGCCCAGCTCGGCCCGGGCCGCGGGCAGGGGCGGGGCCTGGAGGCTGATTTCAGGCAGGGTCTGGCCCGGCTCGAGGACCCCTCCGGCCAGGACCGGAGACGCGGCCAGGATGAGGACCGCGAGCAGGGCCCAGAACAGGGGGCCGAGGGCAACCGGCGGCCGGCGCATGTCCCGGGTCCGCCTAGCCCTCGAGCCCCTCAAGGGCCTCGTCCACGGTGTCGTAGATGTTCACCAGCTTGGTGATCCCGACGATCTCCACGACCCGCCTGAAGTTGTCCGACAGGCCGGTGATGGCCAGCTTGTGGCCTTTTTTGCGGCCCTTGAGCAGTATCTGGGTCAGGACGGCGATGCCCGCGCCGTTGATCGACGCCGCGTCGTCAAAGTGCAGGAGTATCGCGTCCCTGCCCAGGGCCTCGGCCTTTTCGTAGGCCTCCAGGAGATAGGGCTCGGACCGGGAGGTGACGTTGCCCCGGATGTTTATCACCGCGGCCCTTCCGACCTCGTTGACCGTGACCTCGCCCTCCTTGCTCTTGGCCAGCAGGATGCGCTCCTGGGCGCGCTTGAGGGCCTGCTCCAGGGTGTGGCGCTGGATCGGCTTGTTGATGAAGTCGGTGGCGTCAAGGTTCAAGGCCTCGATGGCCAAGTCCATGTCGCCATGT
This sequence comes from Desulfovibrionaceae bacterium, assembly GCA_016932995.1. Taxonomy (GTDB): domain Bacteria; phylum Desulfobacterota; class Desulfovibrionia; order Desulfovibrionales; family Desulfovibrionaceae; genus JAFGBU01. The sequence goes on along the minus strand of JAFGBU010000018.1, from coordinate 4,048 downwards.
CCGGTTATGACTATGACCTCGGTGCTGTGGTCCGCCTCCTTGATCCTCTTCAGGACCTCAATTCCATCCATTCCCGGCATCTTGATGTCCGTCAGCACCAGGGGCGGGTGTTCCCGGGAAAAGACCTCGATTCCCTGCTCGCCGTTCTCCGCGGTCAGCACCTCGTAGCCGTAGGCCATGAGCATGAGTCGGAACATGTTCAGGGTTGCCTGTTCGTCGTCGATGAGCAGAATCCGTTTTTCCATATCCCCGTCCTCACGTTAGGCGGCCGCAGGGAAGCTGATCGTGAAGGTCGTGCCCTCGTCTTCCTTGCTGTCGATCTTTATGTGCCCGCTGTAGTCCTCGATGATGCCGTAGGAGATGGCCAGGCCCAGACCCATGCCCCGGCCGGTCTCCTTGGTGGTGAAGAACGGCTCGAATATCTTGTCCTTGACCTGGTCCGGGATGCCCACCCCGGTGTCGCCGACCGCGACCACGACCTTGTCGCCCTCGGCATAGGTGCGCAGGGAGATGAGCCTTTTTGGCCGGACGTCCACGGTGGAGCTCTTTTCGTTGATCGCGTCCCGGGCGTTGGTGACCAGGTTGAACAGGACCTGCTGCAGGCGGTTGTCGTGGGCCATGATGCAGGGCAGGTTTTTGCCCAGGTCGATGTCAAAGGTGATGTTTTCCAGCTCGAACTGCTTGCGCAGCACCGAGAGCACGCCCAGGACCGGGTCGTTGATGTTGATCCGCTCTTTGAAGAAGTTGGCCTTGCGGCCGAAGGCGCGCAGGGTCTGGATGATCTCCGCGGCCCTGTCCACCTGGGCGCTGATCTCGTGGACCACCTCCTGGAAGTGTTCCGGGGGCACGGTCAGGCCCTGCTCCTTCATGAGCAGCAGAAACTCGCTGCCCATCTTGATGGCGTTGAGCGGCTGATTCAGCTCGTGGGCGATGCCCGCGGACATCTCGCCCAGGGTCTTCATCTTGCTGGCCTGGATCAGCTGGGCGTCCTTTTCGACCATCTCGGTCACGTCGTTGACCGCCAGGATGATGGCCGCCTGGCCCCGGTACGAGGTCGAGCAGGAGTGGGCGTTGACGAAGAACGGCCGCTTGCCGTTCTTGTAGTGGATGATCTTCGGCCGGTAGACGCAGGAGCTTTCGAGCGACGGGCTGTTGAACACCGACAGGTACTCCTGGGTGTTGTCCGGGTCCAGCTCGTCAAAGGATTTGCCGATGAGCTCATCCTGGGTGTAGCCGTAGACCTCCAGGGCCCTGGGGTTGGCGTCCACGATCACGTGGTCGTCGCGGTTGATGACGAATATGGGGTCCGGGCCGCTGTTGAACAGCGAGCGGTACTTGTCCTCTGACTCCGAGAGCCTGCGGCGGTAGAGCTTGATGCTCCAGACCATGTTCCGGAACGAGTCGGCCAGCTGGACCACCTCGTCGCCCTCGCGCTTCTTGTAGAATTTGCACTTGCGGCAGGTCCGGAACTTCTCCGGGTTGCTTTCGGGCGACTCCTCGAAGGCCGAGAGGTCGTCGAAGTTCCAGCAGGGCAGGTCCGTGTTCGTGAACGCCGGGCAGGCCGAGGGGTCCCATCCCTCGTCGAGCCCGGCCAGGTCCAGGGTGATGTCGAAGTTGCCCCTGGAGAGCTCGTCCGAGATCTTGGTCAGCTTGGTTATGGGCTGGGTGATGTGCCTGGAGAGCCTGGTGCTGATGGCGATCAGGATGAGGATGATGGCCGCGATGAAGCCCAAAAAGGTGATGCGCAGCTTGGCCACCAGGGCGTCGATGTGGTCCATGGACAGGCCCACGTGCACCGTGCCGATGCGGTACAGGCCCTCGTTGACCGGCACCGCGATGTCCGAGACCGGCTCGTTTTCGATGTCCAGCTTGGCCACGTTCCTCTGGACCTCCGGCGGGACCTGGGTCACGGGCAGGAGCTCGTCGGGAAAGGGCCTGGTGAAGGTGTGGCTGAGGACCGTGCCCTTGGGGTCGGTGACGAAGATGTAGGAGATGAGGTGCTCGCGTTCCCTGAGCTTGGCCTCGTCGAAGATGAGGCTCAAGAGCCTGGGGTAGTCCTTGTCCAGGAGAAAGGAGGCGCCGTGCTCGGCCACCGAGTGGGCGATGGCGTTGCCCCGGAGCTCGAGCTCGTTGGTCAGGGAGGAGACCAGTATCCACCTGGCCAGAAAGGCGATGGCCATGCTGATGATCAGGATGACCACCAGGATCGAGAACACGATCTTGTTCTTCAGGCTCAGGTTCAGGTGGGCCTTCATCTCTGTTGCCTGGCGCTCATGGCCGGGTTTCCTTTTTGCGCCGCTTGAAGTCGCTCTTTATGGAGCTCCAGTCCTTGATGAGCACGAAGCGGCCGTTGACCAGCCGGGTGAAGAAGACCCGTTCCATGCCCTGGTGGTCCGTGGGGCTGAAGGAGATGACCGTGTCCGGGCCGACCTTGACGTCGTGGATGGACTCCAGGGCCGAGACGAACCTCTCCCTGGTCAGGTTCCGGCCGGCCCGGCGCAGGCCCTCGACCAGGATGCGGGCGTTGATGTAGCCCTCAAGGCCCACGAAGTTCGGCCTGTCCTCCGGGAAGGCCTGCTTCTGGAGGGTCACGTAGTCGCCCACGCTGCCCATCAGGTCCTGGGAGTCCGGGCCCTCGGGCGGGGGGACCACCTGGGACATGAGGATGATCTCCTGCACCCCGCCGACCCTGCGGGCCAGCTCGTCGGCCCCGACAAAGGACACGGTGTAGAAGATCGGCCGGTAGCTCTTTTCCGCGGCCAGGCGGATGAACTTGGCGCACGGCTCGTAGGTCCCGACCATGACCACGGCCTCGGCCCCGGAGAGCCTGATCTTTTCCAGCCCGTCCTCCACGTCCAGGGTGCCCCGGGTGTAGAAGCTCCGGGCCACGGGCTCCAGCCCGAACTCCTTGAGGGCCAGCTCGGTGCCGGTCAGGCCGTCGAAGCCGTAGGCGTCGTACTGATAGAACACGGCTATTTTGCGGATGTCCAGGTCCTCGACCAGGTGGCGCACCGCGGCCGAGGTCTCCTGGTAGTAGGAGGCCCGGACGTTTATCACGAAGCCGTTGAACGGTTCCCTGAGCGCGTTGGCCCCGGTGAACATGCCCAGGATGGGTATTTGGGCATCCTCGATCATGGGCAGTATCTTGACCGTGGTCGGGGTGCCCACGTAGCAGAACAGGGCAAAGACGTTGTCGTCGATGATCAGCCTCTGGGTGTTGGCCAGGCACTGGGGCGGGTCGTAGGAGTCGTCGTAGGCGATGACCCGGATATTGCGGCCGTGCACGCCGCCCTCTTTTTCATTGACGTAGTCGATGTAGGACATGGCCCCGCGCAGGGTCTGGGTGCCCAGGTAGCTGGCGTGGCCGGTCAGGGCCAGGGATGAGCCCAGGAGCACCTCGGTGTCCGTGACCCCCGGGGTTTTCCCCAGGGATTTCTGGGTCTCGCCCTGGGACAGGCAGCCGGCGAGCAAGAGGAGCAGGGCCAGGCCCAGGCAGGCGCGCGGAACGCCTTTGCCTTGCCGGGTAGGGGCGTTCTTTTTTTGACGCATGTCGACTACATTATGGTTTGGCAGCGGAAAAAACAAGGCATGTTTTGTCAAGGGCTGTCCGATCGGGCCAAAAGGGCCGCGGGGCCGGTTTCCCGGCCCCGGCGGCCCGGGTACAAGGAAAACCGCCGGGAGGCAGGGTTCCCGGCGGTTTTCGTATGGGGACAGGCTTGCTGAGACCTATCCCGCGGTCATCCTGGACAAGGGCCTGATAAGGCTTGCCAGGGCCTCCTTTCTAGTGAACAGACGCATGGGCCGGGCCTCGGCCATCATGAACTTGTGGTACAGGCCGGGGTCCACGGCGCTGAGGTAGATGGTCCTCACGCTCTCCGCGTCCACGAGCACGGCCTTGGGGTGCTTTTTCTTGGCCTTGGCCAGGCTCGCCTCGGCGAGCTTGAGCATGTCCTCGCGGTCCCCGAAGTTCATGGTCCCGGTGGGACAGGCCTGGACGCAGGCGGGCAACATGCCGTTGTGCACCCGGTCTATGCACATGTCGCACTTG
>JAFGBU010000017.1 GCA_016932995.1 Desulfovibrionaceae bacterium | reverse complement strand
GCCCCCGCCCCCGCCCCCGGGATGAGCCGGCAGGCGGCCCGCAAAGAAAAAAGTCCCCCGCTGATCAGCGGGGGACTTTTTTCTCCGGCGCAGGGTCCGGGCTAGTCGTCCATGACCCCGCTGAACACCAGCCGCTCAGCGTACTCGGCCTGCTTGCCCTTGTTCCAGCGCGACACCGGCCGGTAGTAGCCCACGATGCGCGTGTAGACCTCGGTCTCGGCCCCGCACTCGGGGCAGGTGAAGTGCTCGCCGCGGATGTAGCCGTGCTCCTTGCAGATGGAGAAGGTCGGGGTGATGGACAGATACGGCAGCTTGGTCTTGGTGAAGGCCTTGACGATGAACGACTTCAGGGCCTTGGGATCGGTGACCGACTCGCCCAGGAAGGTGTGGAAGACCGAGCCCCCGGTGTACAGCGGCTGGAGCTGGTCCTGGTGCTCCAGGGCAAAGACCACGTCGTCGGAGTAGCCCACGGGCAGGGCCGTGGAGTTGGTGTAATAGGGCGTGCCGTTGCCCGAGGTGTGGATGTCCGCGTACAGGCTCTTGTCTATCTTGGCCAGGCGGTAGCTGGTGCCCTCGGCCGGGGTGGCCTCCAGGTTGTACAGGTGCCCGGTCTCCTCCTGGAAGCGGGCGGTGAGCCGGCGCAGGTGGTTCAGGGTCCTGCGCATGAGCCGCACCCCGGAGTCGGTCTCTATGCCCTTGCCCAGGAGATTGACGCAGGCCTCGTGGCCGCCCAGAAGGCCGATGGTCGAGAAGTGGCCCTTGAATCCGTTCTTCAGGTAGCGCTGGGTCCAGGGGAACATGCCCTTGGCCAGGTTGTCGTTGATCAGCTTGCGCTTGAACTCCAGGGCCTGCCTGGCCATCTCGGCGTACTCCGCGACCTGGTCCAGGAACTCGTCCTCGCCCTGGGACAGATAGGCCAGCTTGGGCAGGTTCAGGGTGACCACGCCTATGGACCCGGTCAGGTCGCCCGCGCCGAACAGCCCGCCGACCTTGTTGCGCAGCTCGCGCAGGTCCATCTGCAGGCGGCAGCACATGGAGCGCACGTCCTCGGGCGAGAGCTCGGAGTTGATGAAGTTCTGGAAGTACGGGGCCCCGTACTTGGAGGTCAGCTTGAGCAGGAGCCCGCCGATCTCGGAGTCCCAGGGAAAGTCCTTGGTGATGTTGTAGGTCGGGATGGGGAAGGAGAATATCCGGCCGTGGAAGTCGCCGTTGGACATGACCTCCAGAAAGGCCTTGTTGATCATCTCCATCTCCGGGACATAGTCGCCGTAGACCGAATCCTCGAGCCGGCCGCCGACGATCACCGCCTCCTTGGCCAGGTGCTTGGGCGGGGCGAGGTCAAAGGACAGGTTGGTGAACGGACTCTGGCCGCCCCAGCGCGAGGTGGTGTTCAGGTTGAAGACGAACTTCTGCATGGCCTGGAGCACCTGGTCGTAGTCCAGGCCGTCGCGGCGGATGAACGGGGCCAGGTAGGTGTCCACGTTGTTGAAGGCCTGGGCCCCGGCCCACTCGTTCTGGAGCGTGCCCAGGAAGTTGACCATCTGGCCCAGGATGGAGTCGAAGTGCTTGGCCGGCCCGGCCGAGGAGCGGCCCTCCAGGTTGAAGCCCTCCAGGAGCAGGTCGCGCAGGCTCCAGCCCGCGCAGTACCCGGCCAGGCCGAAGGACAGGTCGTGGATGTGGAAGTAGCCGTGCTCGTGGGCCAGGCGGACCTCCTCGGGATACTTCTCCAGGGCGTAGCGGGCCTGGACCGTGCCCGAGAGGTGGAGCATGAGCCCCTGAAAGGAATGGGTCATGTTGGCGTTCTCGGAGACGCGCCAGTCGCTCTTGCCCAGGTACTCGTCGATGGTCTCCTTGATGTCCAGGTAGGCCTCGTGCTGGTTCCTCAACTGGCGGCGCTTCTCGCGGTAGAGGATGTAGCTCTTGGCCACGGTGTACTGCCGGGACTCCATGAGCACCTGCTCGACCGTGTTCTGGACGTCCTCCTGCTCGGGGATGTCCACGCCCGCGAGCTTGATCTCGACCTTCTGGGCCAGACGCTTGGAAAGAATAGGGTCCTTAACGCCGTTGGCCTTGAGCGCCTTAAAAATGGCCTGGGCTATGCGCTCCGTGGACCAGGTCTCCAAACGGCCGTCCCTCTTCATGATCTGCGTCGGCATTGGTCGTCCTCCTGGGGGGTACGTAATTCTGCATGGTCAGTGAGAAGCCCGGGGGCAAATAGCCCCGGCAGGTCTCGACGTCCTGGTCGGACAAAACCGGGATCCTGGTCTGGCGGAAAAAGAACCTGTCCGGCGCGGCCTCGGCCAGGGTGAAGACGCGCTCCAGGCAGACCCTGGCCCGGGCCTCGGTCACCCCGTGGCCGGTGATCTCCGGATACATCTCGAACCGGCCCTTGACGTCCACGGCAAAGACGTCGACCAGGTCCTGGGACAGGAGGTCCTCGACCACGTCCGGCCGCATGCCGTTGGTGTCCAGCTTGACCGGAAAGCCCAGCCTGTGGATCTCCCAGAGCAGCTCGGCTATGCCCGGGGCCGCGGTGGGCTCGCCGCCGGTCACGGTCACCCCCTCCAGCCAGTGCACGCGCTCGGCCAGAAATATCTTCAGCTTCCAGTCCGGGACCCGGGGGGCGCGCTCCATGTGCCAGGCGAGCTCGAAGTTGTGACAGGTCGGGCAGCGCAGGTTGCAGCCGCCGACAAAGACCACGGCGCAGGTCCTGCCGGGCCAGTCGCAGAGGCTGAAGCGCTCAAGCCCCCGGACGTAGCTCCATATCTCGCCGCCTGCCGCCACCACGCCTCCGCAAACGCCCCTGCCCAGGGCCGGTTTCAGGTCCGCTCAAAAAAACTGGCCGCAAGATAACCCAATTGCCGGGCTGTGTACATGGGCTTTTTGTTAAACAATAAAGCATGTTGGGCCCAGATTTTGATTACGGACGATTAACGGCGACTAGACAAAAAATTAATTTTTTTCCACAATGGCTAAAGACAAAATTCGACCGGAAATACTGGGCTTTTTCTAGACAAAGTTTAGAAGTTTTTTCCTCCCTGTCAAGCGGTTAATTATCCTTGCCCTGAAAAACATCTGCTTTCAAAACAACAAGTTGTCCGAAAACGCCCCTGGTGCGCCAGGCCCGGGCACATGTTTTGCTTCATTTTCCAGGCGGCCATTTTTTCCCATTTTCAACGCCGCCCGCTGCTCGGCCAGCGGGCCGGGCCCAAGCCCCGGGAGCGGACATGCTGCGCCACAAGGCCTTGGCCAAGATAAAACAGCTTGAAATCCTTAGCACTTTCATGAAGACCGCGGCCCGGGGCCAGGACCCCCGGGACATCCCCAGGCACGTCAAGGACCCCGAGTTTCTGCTCCGCGGCAACCCCGAGTTCCCGGAGCACGACCAATTGGGCTTCAGGAACCGCTCGGTTCCCAGGCGCGCGCCGCTTCTGGTCGTGGGCGACTCCCAGGTCTACGGCGCGTGCGTGCGCGCCGAGCAGTGCTGGCCGTTTCTTTTGGCCGCCGGACTTGAGGGCGGGGTGTACAACGCGGCCATGGAGGGCTGGGGCGCGGTCCAGTACGCCATGATCACCGACGAGCTTCTGGGCCTGGCCCCGGACCAGGTGATCGTGGCCCTGTACGCGGGAAACGACATCTACGAGTCCTTTTTGTGCGCCAGGCGCTCGACCGCGCGGCTGGCCGGGTCCTTCTGGGACCCGGCTTTCGAGGATTTGGCCTTTCCGGACCTGTCCGTCAAGCAGGCCTCGGACCGGGCCGTGGACCGGGCATTCGAGGCCGCGCCCGAAGCCGGCCAGGCCGAGGTCCTGGCCGAGATGTCCAGGGCCGGGGTCCCGGACTGCGGCCTGGCCGAGATCGAGGCCTCGCGCTTCTACCTGACCGAGAACTTCAGGCTCGCGGTCCAGGACCAGGCCCAGCCGGCCATATGCGCCGGGTTCAAGATCGCGGAAAGGGCCCTTTCGCACCTGGGCGCCCTGTCCCGGAACTACGGCTTCGGCCTGAGCGCGCTGCTCGTGCCGACCCGCGAGTACCTGGTCTACACCCGGCTCTCCGAGGCCCGGGTCAGGGACCGGGAGACGCTCGTCCGATTGGGCCGGGCCGAGCAAGAGACCCTGGCCAGGCTGGCCGGGGCCTGCGAAAATTTGGGGATTGCGGCCTTTGACCTCTCCGAGCACCTCAGACACTACATCGGCTCGCGCATCTTCCCCCAGGACTCGCGCGACGGCCACCCCAACGCCAAGGGCTGCCGGATCATCGCCGAGTACGTAAAGACCAGGGTCCTGCCAAAGATGCAAAAACAGACCGCCCGGGGCATATATCCCCTGTATTGAGGGGGGTCAGGCCCCGCGGCCTAGTCGACCTCGAAGGTCGCCTGGGCGTAGGACGAGAAGTGGTAGTCGGCCCGGCCGTCCTCCACAAGCAGCTGGCGCGCGCCCTCGCAGTCCAGCCAGGCCAGAAGGCCCGAGTCCCTGAGCAGGGGCTCGAACATGAAAAAGTCCTCCCAGGGCCCGGTGTCCGGCTCCAAGGACTCCGGCCAGGCCCGGCCGATGCGCGCAAGATCGGCCAGAAACACGGCCCACAGCCTGGGAGAGGCGGAAAAAACCCCCTGGACCCGGGCGCAGAACCCGTCCCTGACCCCGGCCGTGGCCAGGCCCCGGGCCAGGCCGTGGTCCAGGCAGTCCAGGACCGTGTGCGCCAGGTACAACAGCTCCACATAGATGAACAAAGGCTCGCCAAGGTCCACGGCGTCCTCGAAGCGCGAGATCATGGGCCTGGCCAGGACCTCGAACAGATAGGGGACCAGGCGCCCGCCCCCGGGCATGTCGGCCTTGACCGCCTTGTGGCACCACTTCCAGACCCGCTTGCACAGGGTCGTCCTGGGAATCCTGCGCAGCTGCCAGGCCCGGGCCCGGGCGTTGGAAAAAAGCTTGTACCCGAACCCGGTCATCCGCCTGCACAGGGCGTGGTCCTGGCAGTTGGTCTCCCGGTAGCCGCCGAACCCGCCGATCTCCTCCCAGACCGCGCGGCGCAGCAAAAAGGCGTTGCCCGGGATGAAGTCCACCTCGCCCACGTGGCGCAGGTTGTGGTTGTCCCCGAACCGGGACAAATACCTCGAAACCAGGTCCCGGCCCGAGGCGTACAAGAGGGCCCCGCCCACCAGCCCGATCCCGGGCCTCTGGACGTGCGCCAGGTTCAGCTCCAGCCAGTCCGGGGCCACGCGGGTGTCGCAGTCCATGGACATGATGTACTCGCCCCGCGCCGCGCACAGGCCGCTGCGCTTGGCCCGGGTGATGCCCCGGTTGGGCTCAAGGCGTATGATCCGGGCCGATGCGGGCAGGCCTTGGGCCTCAAAGGGCGGGATCGAGCCGTCGTCAACAATGACCAATTCGTCCGGCCGGAGCGTCCATTCCTTGACGCTCTCGACCAGGCCCCGGGCAAAGGCCGCGTCGTTGTAGGTGTAGGTGCACAGGGAAATGGCGGGGTCACTCATGCCGGGTGTCCACGGGTCCGGGGTTCGGGGTTGGGGCGAAAAAAGGCCGCTTTGACCTCGGCGGCCCATTATTTTATATGCAATTTTCATGTCCAAACGCGTCGCAATCCTGGTCCAGGGCGGAAACGACAAGTTCCTGGGGCCCATATACGACTGGCTGAACGAGCGCCACGAGGTCCGGAGGTTCGACGCGCCCGGCCCGGACGAGCTGGCCCGGGCCCTTGACTGGGCGGATCTGGCCTGGGTCGAATGGGTCCAGGACCTGGCCGCCCAGGCCTCCAGGCTGCCCAGGCGCGGCAGGCTGGTCATGCGCCTGCACAGCTTCGAGGCCTACACGGCCTGGCCCGGCCAGGTGGCCTGGGAGAACGTGGACCGCCTGGCCGTGGTCGCGGCCCACGTGGCCGAGATAGTCAAGATCCAGGTCCCGGACCTGGCCGAGCGGGTCCGGATCAGCGTCCTGCCCAACGGCGTGGACCTCGAACGCTTCGGGCCCGGCCGAAAGCGGCAGCGGAGCGGCAAGGTCGCATTTGTCGGGGCCCTGCGGCACACCAAGAACCTGCCCCTGGTCCTGCAGTGCTTCGCGGCCGCGGCCAAGGCCGCGCCGGACCTGAGCCTGCATCTGGCCGGGCGCTACGAGGGCGGCGACCTGGAGCGCATGGAGCTGGCCGTGTACCTGCACCACATGATCGCGGCCCTGGGCCTGGAGGACCGGGTCCGGTTCCACGGCCAGGTCGAGGACGTGGCCGCCTGGCTCTCGGACAAGGACGCCCTGATCTCGTGCAGCATCAGGGAGTCCTTCGCCTACAACGTGGCCGAGGCCATGGCCCGGGGCGTCAGGCCGGCGGTGCACAACTTCCCGGGCGCCAGGACCCTGTACCCCGCAGACCTGGTCTTCGAGACCGTGGAGCGCTGCGCCGAGATACTCCTGGGTGAGGGGCCTACGCCCCGCGAGCTCAGGGCCTTCGTGGAAAAAAACTACTCCCTGGCCCGGCAGCTCGCGGCCTTGGAATCATTCTTGAAAGAGGCCCTGGGTTGAGCCCGGGCCGGAGGGGACGGAACAGACGGGACCGGCCGGGCGGTGTTTCTTTACAAACCCGAACCAAGAGGCTTAAACTCGGTCCCGTCGGCCATCTCCGGGGGGAAAAGTTGAACAAGACACGCAGATTCGCGCTTCCGATACTGGCGGCCCTGCTCGTCTCGGCGTGGCTGGCGACCGGGTCCCGGGCCATGGGCCCGGAGGACATGAACCTCTGCCTGTGCCGGCACGTGATCGGCCGGCTGCTGTGCAAGGACATCGAGGAGATCGAGTACATCGGCAGGATGGCCGACGGGACTTACGGGTTCAGCGTGTTCTACGCCAGCAAGCCGACCAGGTTCTATTGCTACGTGTCCGAGCAGAACATCCAGGTCCGGGGCAGGGCCGCCACGCCCATAACCAGGACCATACCCTACGTGTTCGACAAGAACTCGCGCTGCGGCATCGTGGCCCTTGAGGTGCCCGAATGCCCGAACAAGAACGACATCATCTGCTGCGCGGTCAGGAAAAAGGAGGACGTGGAGGAGGAGAAGTTCTGGTCCAGGACCATCCCGGCCCTGCTCGACGAGGACCTGAAGAGCGTGTTCGGCAAGGACGCCAACGCCACCAAGCCGGCCAAGTAGGCGTCAAATCTTCCTCAGCCAGGCCACAAGGCCCACGACCGCGACGCCCAGGACCAGGGGAAGCCAACTACGCGAAAACACGCTGTACAGGGCCGCGAACAGGACCGCCAGGCAATATATCCACGTCTCCAGGCATTTTTTGAGCATCGCCCGGCCGGCAAGCAGATTGACGATGCTGAGCTTCTCAAGAAACCGGACCTCGCCCGCTTGTTTTGAGCTTGGGGGCCTTCTTTCGGATTGGAGCTTTTGGCCGCACTTGCAGCAGAAACGATCGTCGTCGTTGTTCTGAGTCCCGCATTTCGTGCACCGGATCATAGATATTCTCTTGAGCAACAAACTTGTTGAGCAGGTCTTGAGAATCAACAATCACAAAAGGCTGCTTTGGACATGAACCAGAATCTCAGGGCGCTCAACCTGCACATCAAGACCATCGGCGAATTGGACCGCGAGGTCCAAACCACTGTCAAGATGATTAACCCCGATTTCGACTTCCGTCCATACTCGCTGATCTTCGAGGACGTGGTCAGGCTGTTCAGCGGCCAGTACCCGGGATACAAGGCCAGCAACACCTCGTATCACAACCTGGACCACACCCTGTCCACGACGCTCGCGGCCGCGCGGCTCCTGCACGGCTGCCATGTGGGCAAACAGGCCCTGAGCGACCGCCTGGTGTTCATCGGCCTGGCAAGCGCCCTGCTCCACGACATCGGCTACATCCAGACCATCTCGGACATCAAGGGCAGCGGCGCGAAGTACACCCTGACCCACGTCCAGAGGAGCATAGACCTGCTCAGGGACCTGTTCGCCGGGCACGGCTTCGATGACCGGGAGGCCTCGGACTGCGGCTGCGTCATCCGGGCCACGGACCTGGACATCGAGCCGGTGGACATCGCCTTCTCAGGCCCCGAGGTCAGGACCATCGGGGCCATAGTGGCCACGGCGGACATCATCGCCCAGTTGGCCGACGAGCTGTACCTGGAAAAACTGCCCAACCTGTACAAGGAGTTCGAGGAGGGCGGGGTCACCGGCTTCAGCAGCGAGTTCGACCTGGCCAAGAAGACCGCCCGATTCAAAAGATACATGGACTTCAGGTTGAAATACTACCTGGAGGACGCCATAAGCTACATGAAATATCATTTCCGCGAGCGGCACGGCATGGACCACGACCCGTACCTGGAATACATCTCAAAAAACATGAGCTATCTTTCAAAAATAATAAAAACACACGGTGAAAATTACAAATGCATGCTTCGCCGCGACGCGCAGATCGCCAGATACGTCCGCGGCGCATCAGACAGACAATGATCCAACCCGGCTCACTTGTTGAACACGATGGTCTTGTTCCGGTCCACGATGATCCTGTCGTCCAGGTGCCACTTGACCGCCCGGGCCATGACCTGCCTTTCGATGTCCCGGCCCAGGACCTTCAGGTCCTGGACGTTGTTCCGATGCGAGACCCGGATCACGTCCTGCTCTATTATCGGCCCCTGGTCGAGCCGCTCGGTGACGTAGTGCGCCGTGGCCCCGATGAGCTTGACGCCCCGGTCCGCGGCCCGGCGGTAGGGGTCCGAGCCCACGAAGGCGGGCAGAAACGAGTGGTGTATGTTGATGATCCTGTCGGGATAGAGCCCGACCACCCGCGGCGGGATGATCTGCATGTAGCGCGCAAGGACCACGAAGTCCGCGTTGCCTTGCAAATGGTCGGCCAGGTCCTGCTCAAAGCGGGCCTTTTGTTCGGCGGACATCCCGGAGTCAAAGGGCAGGTGCAGAAACCTGACCCCGAAGGACTCGACCTCGTCTTTGAGGTCCAGGTGGTTGCTGACGACCATGGTCACCTCCATGGCCAGCTCCCCGCGCTTCCACCTCCAGAGCAGGTCGAGCAGCACGTGGTCGTGCCTGGAGACCAGAAGGGCGGCCTTCTTGTCGATCCAGGCCGGGGTCAGGCTCCAGGCCATGCCGAACGGCCCGGCCACCTTTTTCTGAAACTCGTCCCTTATCCCGGCCAGCCGGCCGTTCAGCTCGGGCATGTAGAACTCCAGGCGCATGAAGAACTTGCCGCCCTCCGGGTCCGAGGAGTGCTGGTCGAAGTCGATGATGTTCGCGCCAAAGGAGAACAGAAATCCGGACACCGAGGCGACTATCCCGGGCTGGTCCGCGCAGGTGATCAAAAGACGGGCCGTGGTTCCAGACGGCGCTTCCATGGCTGCCCCCGACATCTTGTTGCTTAACGTCGTCTTGTTTAGATGTTAGTTGAAAGCATTGCAAGGAGGCAGAGATGTCAGAGGCCGCGGTGAAAAAAGTCCTGGACCACGCCAGGCAGGGGCTGGAGGCCAGAAAGGCGTTCTTCGAGGAAAACGCCGAGTTCCTGGTCTCCCTGGGCAAGGTCATGGCCCTGTGCCTGGCCAACGGGAACAAGATACTGTTCTGCGGCAACGGCGGCAGCGCGGCCGACAGCCAGCACCTGGCCGCGGAGTTCGTCAACCGGTTCAGGCTCGAACGCCCGCCCCTGCCGTGCATCGCCCTGACCACGGACTCCTCGATCTTGACCTCGATCGGCAATGACTACGGTTTCGACCAGATATTCGAGAAGCAGGTCCGGGCCCTTGGCCAGGAGAACGACCTGCTGGTCGGCATCTCCACCTCCGGGGCCAGCGTGAACGTGCTCAAGGCCCTGCGCGAGGCCAGGCAGCGCGGCCTGACCACCGTGGGCATGACCGGCAGGCAGGGCGGCGAGATGGCCCATCTGTGCGACTACCTCATCCAGGCCCCGGCCAAGGACACCGCGATCATCCAGGAGATACACATCGCCGCCGGGCACGCGCTCTGCCACCTGGTCGACCACTTTCTCTTCGAGGAGGTCAGCGCCCTGTCCGCATAGCGCCGGAAGGACATCCCGGCCTCAGCGCTCCCGGCGCATCCTGCCGGGCAAGACCAGGGAGAGGACAAAAAACAGGCCGGCCACGGCTATGATGGTCGCCCCGGCGGTCAGGTCCAGGACATAGGACACGACCAGGCCCAGGACCCCGAAGAACAGGCACAGGCCGATGGACCACAAGATCATCGAGCTCAGCTTCTTGACCCGCCCCATGACCATGAGCGGCGGGATGGTGAGTAGGGCGATGACCAGTATCAGGCCGACCACCCGCATGACCATGACTATGCTCACCGCGACCATGCACATGAGCAGATAGTAGAGGCCGACCACCGGGACCCCGCGGGCCCGGGCGAAGTCCTCCTCGAAGCTCATGGCCTCGAAGCCCTTGTAAAAGGCCGCGCACAGGACCGCGTCAGCGAGCGCGGCGCCGGCCATGAGCAGGTTGTCGGTCCCGGACACGGCCAGGACGCTGCCGAACAGGTAGCTCATGGGGTCCACGCCGTAGCCCGGGGCCAGGTTCAGGAGCAGCACGCCCAGGGCCATGCCCAAGGCCCAGATGACCCCGATGACCGCGTCCTCGAACATCCTGGCCCGCTGCGAGAGCCAGGACATGGACAGGGCCGCGCAAAGGGCGAAGAGCGCGGTCACCGGCAGGACCGGAAGGCCCAGGCAGACGGCCAGGCCGACCCCGCCGAACGAGGCGTGGGCGATGCCCCCGGACAGAAAGACCTGCCTGTTGACCACGATCAGGCTCCCGATCACGCCGCAGACCAGGCTGGTCAGGACCATGGCCAGCAGGGCGTTGGCCATCAGCCCCAGGCAGGCGGGGTCAGGCATGGCCGCCCCCGGTCTCATCCGGCCCGGACCGGTCCCTGCCATGAGAGACCAGGCGCACCGGGCACTGGCCCAGGTCCAGGCGCTCGTAGTCGACCTCGAAGATGGCCTCGGGCAGCTGGGCCCGATCGTGGCAATGCGCGGTCCTGTTGACGCAGACCAGCGAGTCTATCCCCCTGGTCAGGGCGGACACGTCGTGGCTGACCATGACTATGGTCATGCGCTCCTTGAGCCGCTCCAGGAGCCCGAAGAGGTCCTCGCGCGCAGGGGCGTCCACGTTGGCCGTGGGCTCGTCCAGGACCAGAAGGTCGGGGTCGGCCACCAATGCCCTGGCCAGGAGCACGCGCTGCCTCTGGCCCCCGGAGAGCTCGAAGAACCAGCGTTTGGCCTGCTCGATCATGCCCACCATGCCCAGGGCCCGGGAGGCCTTGGCGGACGGGGCCCGGTCCCTGCGCAGGCCCCAGGCCCCCAGTCTGCCCCGCCTGACCAGGCCCATGGCCACCACGTCGAGCACGGTCGCGGGAAAGGACTTGGAGATGTCCTTCTGCTGGGGCAGGTAGCCCATGCGCGCGCTGACCTCCAGGGGCGGCCGGCCAAAGACCCGGACCAGGCCCCTGTCGGGCGTCAAAAGCCCCAGGATGAGCTTGAGCAGGGTGGACTTGCCCCCGCCGTTTGGGCCGAGCACGGCGATGAGCTGGCCCTTGAGTATGGTCAGGTCCACCCCTTCCAGGGCCGGGGTCTGGTCGTAGGAAAAACAGACCCCGTTCATTTCAACGACCGGTTCCATGACCCTCCCGAAAACGCCCGCCGGGCGCGGCGCACATCAATCAGCATAAGCCAAGACCCAGGCCCAGGCAATGACCCCGAACCCGGCCAAGAACAACCAGGCGTCGGCCCTGGCCAGGACCCTGGCCAGGCGTCCGGCCACGGCCACGGCCAGGGCCCCCATGGGCAGGCCGCAGAAAAACCCGCACACATGGGCCCCCAAGTCCACGTTGCCCTCGCCCGAGCCGAGCATGGCCAGCAGGCCCAGGCCTGCGGCCACCGGGACCAGGAACGAGCGCGGGGACAGGCCCTCGCCGTCCATGGCCCGCACCCCGGACAATATGCCCGCGGCCCCGAAGACCGCGGTGGAGAAGCCCAGGGACAGGTGCGGCGGGCCCTGAAGGTACGAGTTGACCAGGTTTCCCAGGACGCCCGCGGCCAGGGTCAAGAGCCAGCCCAGGCCCGGGCCGAGCCTCTTGGCCACCAGGACCAGGAACACCCCGCCGATGACCGCGTTGCCCAGGACGTGGGCCAGGTCGCCGTGCAGGGTCAGGGCGGTGGCGGCCCGCCACCACTGCCCGGCGATTATGGCCCCGGCGTCCGCGGCCCCGGCCTCGGTCCAGTGGTGCGGGAACAGGCCCAGGCCGGGCATGGGCCTGTTGGTCAGGCCATAGAAGGCCGGCAAGAAGAGCGCGGCCAAAAGCGCCAGGCGCGCGTCCGGGCCCGAACGGGGCGGGACGCGGGACGCGCCCGCGCCCGGGGGGTTCTCCTCGATGTACAGCCTGATCTCGCCCGCGGCCCGGTCCGCGAACCAGGGCGTGGTCCTGAGGCCGTATCCGGCGCCGCTCCGGAGCATCCGGTGCGGGACCCGCCTGGCGGCCAGCACCAGGGACCAGTCCTCGGCCGTGGCCCTGTCCAGGGGCCCGGAGGCGGGCCCGAGGACCAGGGGCCCCAGGTCCACCCAGGCGGGCCTGAGCACCCGGCGCAGAAACGACGGCCTTGGTGGAAGTGGGCTCATGCCCGGCAGTCTAGCCCATTTGGGTTGCCTGCAAAAGAGGACCCCGGGCCGGAATCCGGCCCGGGGTCCTCTTGCCGCGCCTCGGCCCGGGACTATTCCACGCGCCTGAAGCCGTCGACTATCTCCTTGAGGTCGCCGGCCAGCCTGGCCAGGTCCGAGATGGCCTGGGCGGCCTGGACCATGCCCTGCGCGGTCTCGGAGGTCACCCTGTTGATGTCCTCCACGGCCCTGTTGATCTCCTCAGAGGCCGCGGACTGCTGCTCGGAGGCCGCGGCGATGGACCTGACCTGGTCGGTGTTCGCGTCCACGATGTCCACGATGGCCTGGAGCGCGGCCCCGGCCTCGCTGGCCAACCCGGTGCTCTTGGCCACGGCCTCGGCCGCGCCCTGCATCTCGGAGATGTTGATCTTGGCTCCGCCCTGGATGGCCTCCACGGCGTCGCCGACCTCCTTGGTCGCCAGCATGGTCTTTTCGGCCAGCTTGCGGACCTCGTCCGCGACCACGGCGAAACCCCGGCCGGCCTCGCCGGCCCGGGCGGCCTCGATGGCCGCGTTCAAGGCCAAGAGGTTGGTCTGGTCGGCGATGTCGGTGATCACGTTCAGGACCTGGCCGATGCCCTCGGCCTGGCCGCCCAGGGTGTTCAGGCTCTCGGTCATGCGCGTGGTGCGTTCGTGGACCTCGTTTATGGCCTGGACCACCTTGCCCACGATCTCGGCCCCGTCCGTGGCCTGCTTCTTGGCCGCGTCCGCGCTGCTTGCGGCCTCGGAGGCGTTTCTGGCGACCTCCAGGACATTGGCGTTCATCTCCTCCATGGAGGTGGCCGTCTCGGCCGAGCGCTCGCTCTGGAGCGAGCTGCCCTGGCTGACCTGCTCGACCTGGGCCGAGAGCTCCTCCGAGGCCGAGGACATGCTGTTGGCCAGGCCCTCCAGCCTTTCAGCCGCCTCGACCAAGGCCTCGCGCCTGGCCTTAAGGGCCCGCTCCTTGGCCTCTTCGGCCTCGGCCATGGCCGACCTGGCCTTTTCCGCCTCCTCCTCGGCCTGCCTGCTCTTCTGGTGGGCCTCGGCCATGTTCTGCTTAAGGCCTTGGACCATGGTCTCGATGGCCGTCTTGAGCCCCAGTATCTCGCCCTTGAAACGGCCGGTTATGCCCGCCTTAAGATCGCCCTCGGCCACCTTGCCCGCAAAGTCCGCCAGGCGGCTGAGCGGCCGGTTCAGGTTGTAACGGATGTATGCGACAAGGGCCGCGGTGACCGCGAGGATGAACAGGCCGAGGCTCACAAGCATGCGCGTCAGGATGCCGGCCACCGCGTCGTTGAACTCACGCTGCCCGGTCTCGGCCAGGACGTCCACCTCGTCCACGTACACGCCCATGCCGATGACCCAGCCCCAGGGCTTGAACAGCTTGACAAAGGACAACTTGGGGAAGTCGCCCTCCTTGCCGGGCTTGCCCCAGTGGTACTCGACAAAGCCCTGGCCGTCCCTCTTGCAGACCTCGGCGAACTCCACGAACAGCTTCTTGCCCTGGGTGTCCTTGTACTCGGCCAGGGGCTTGCCGTTCAAGTCCGGCTTGATCGGGTGCATGACCATCCGGGGCTCCAGGTCGTTGACCCAGAAGTAGTTGCCGTCGCTCATGCGCATCTTGCCTATCTGGGCCAGGGCCTCGGCCTTGAGCCTGGAGCTGATGTCCTCGACCCAGGCCCCGGTGCCGATTATCCAGCCCAGCTCCGGGATGAGCATGACATAGGACACCTTGGGCTTGGCCTCGGCCTCGCCGGGCTTCTCCCAGAGGTAGCTGACCATGCCCTGGCCGTGCTTCTTGCAGACCTCGACCATGTCCACGAACAGGGCCTTGCCCTCCTGGTCCTTGAACCCGGAGAGGTCCTTTCCGTCGAGCTTGGGCTGGGTCGGGTGCATGACCATGGCCGGTTGCATGTCGTTTATCCACACGTAGTTGCCGCCGGAAAAACGCATGCTGCGGACCAGCTCCTTGATATTGTCCAGCAGCTCGTCCCCGGAAACAAGGTCCTTGTTCTTGTTGTAGTAGGCCACGATCTGGCTCTTCAGGGCCTCGATCAGGACCTTGAGCTCCTCGGCCTTGTCCCTTTTCAGGGCCTCGATGTCCACGGACCGGTCATAATACTCCTGGGCGATGCTGTAGGCCGCCTTGACCAGGTCCTCGAGCGTTGTCTTCTCCCTGTCGAATATGAAGGACTTTGTCTTTTGGGCCTGTTTCGAGGAAAATCCGCCCAGGTCGTAGGACACGTAAAGGTATGAAAACGCCCCCTCCAAAACAAGGGCCAGGACCACGAAGGCTATCAACCTAGCCACAACTGACTTTCGCATAACCCCCTGTCTTGTTAGCCGCCTCGCCCCTCATGTCCACCAGCCAACGCGCCCCTGCCAGGCCATGGATTACTTCGTATAATTAAATGATAACTAAATTATAGTTTTTGGCAATGCCCAATGTGCTTTAAATGTTTATGCACTATTGAGCATAATAAATAATACAACATGATATAATAAACTAGATATAATAAAATATGGCCGAACGCCTCCCCGCACTGAAACCCCTTGCCGCAATCATTATGCTAGCGCCCTTGGTCCCGGGCAGGACGCATTTTTCGGCCAAAGGCGGCCTGCGGCCCGCCAACGGCAAATGGCCGGCCGGCCGAAGCGGCTTTGACGAACCCGGTTTGGTGTGCGAAAAATCCCTTGCCCTGCAATCTCCAAGAATCAAGGCCCGAACATGGACAAGCCCCTGGTCCCGGTGTTGCTGAGCGCCCTGTTGGGCCTGGTCCTTGTCGTTGGCTGCGGCGCGCGGCGCGGCGCCTGGGGCCCGGTTGCGGACCCGGAGCTTAAGCTCATGGCCGGGCAACTGGTCATGGTCGGGTTCAGGGGCCTTGTGGCCGAGGCGGACGGCCCCCTGGCCGAGGCCCTGGGCCAAGGCCTCGGCGGGCTGATCCTGTTCGACCGCGACGTGGCCCTGAACAGCCCGGAGCGCAACATCAAAAGCCCCGGCCAGGTCCGGGCCCTTATCTCGGGCCTGCAGGCCAGGGCCAAGGTCCCGCTCTTCGTGGCCGTGGACCAGGAGGGCGGCAGGGTGCAGCGGCTCAGGGCGGGGCGCGGCTTTCTGGAAACGCCCTCGGCCCGGGCCCTGGGCCGCTCCGGGGACCCCCTGGCCCTTGGCGCCTCGGCCCTGATCATCGGCAACGAGCTCGCGGAGAACGGCTTCAACCTGGACTTCGCGCCGGTGGTGGACCTGGACCTGAACCCGGAAAGCCCGGCCATAGGGGCCCTGGAGCGCAGCTTCTCTCCGGACCCGGAAAAGGTCGCCCGCATGGCCGCGGAGTTCGTCTCGCTCCTCGGCGAGTGCGGGGTCATCGCCTGCCCCAAGCACTTTCCGGGCCACGGCAGCGCCAGGACCGACAGCCACCTGGGCCTGACCGACGTGACCCGGACCTGGTCCGGGTCCGAGCTCGTGCCCTACCGCAGGCTCATTGACGCCGGCCTGTGCGACATGGTCATGGCCGGGCACGTGTTCAACGCCGAGCTGGACCCGAAGTACCCGGCCAGCCTGTCCCGGGCCACGATCACCGGGCTCCTGCGCCAGGCCCTGGGCTTTGACGGCCTGGTCGTGACCGACGACCTGGACATGAAGGCCGTGGCCGGGCGCTACGGGTTCAAGGAGACCATATTTCTGGCCCTGGACGCCGGGGCGGACATCCTGCTCTTCGGCAACAACCTGAGCTATGACCCGGACATCGCGGCCAGGGCCGTACGGGCCATAACCGAGCTGGTGGCCGAGGGCAGGCTCGACAGGTCCAGGATCGAGGAGTCCTTTCAGCGGATCATGGCCCTGAAGGCCAAGGCCGGGCTTGTCCCCCGGGCCAAGGCCGACTGAACGGCCAAGGGACCAAAAGAAAAGGCCGCCCGCGGGCGGCCTTTTCTTTCAAGACGAGGCTAGATCCGCGGGCAGTCCCTGAGGGCGGCCTCGATGTCCTCCTGGGGCAGGGCGTAGTTGGACAGTCCGCCCTGGAGAAAGGCGTCGTAGGAGCCCAGGTCCAGCAGGCCGTGGCCGGAGTACAGAAACACGATGGTCGAGCCGGGCTTGGCCTCCGAGGCCAGGTCAATGGCCGCCTTGATGGCGTGCGAGGTCTCGGGCGCGGGCAGGAAGCCCTCGACGCCCATGAACAGCCGGGCGGCCTCGAAGCACTCGGTCTGGAAATAGGCCCGGGCCTGGACCAGGCCCTCGGCCACCAGGTTGCAGAGTATGGGCGCGTCCCCGTGGTAGCGCAGCCCCCCGGCGTGGATCGGCGGGGGCATGAAGGAGTGGCCCAGGGTGTGCATCTTGAGCAAGGGCGTGAGCCTGGCCATGTCCCCGTAGTCGTAGCGGTAGTCGCCCCTGGTCAGGGTCGGGCAGGCCTTGGGCTCCGCGGCCACGAAGGTCACGTCCTCGCCCGAGAGCTTGCGGGACAAGAACGGGAGCATGAACCCGCCGAAGTTGCTGCCCCCGCCCACGCAGCCGACCACGTAGTCGGCCTTCTCGCCGATCATGGCCAGCTGCCTCAGGGTCTCGAGCCCGGTCACGCTCTGGTGCAGGAGCACGTGGTTGAGCACGCTGCCCAGGGTGTACTTGGTGTCCTCGCGGGTGGCCGCGTCCTCCACGGCCTCGGAGATGGCCAGGCCCAGGCTGCCCTTGCACCCCGGGTCCCTGGCGAGCACGGCCCGGCCGGTGTTGGTCTTGTCCGAGGGCGAGGGATGTATCTCCCCGCCGTAGGAGCGGATCATTATCTGGCGGTAGGGCTTCTGCTCGAAGCTGACCTTGACCATGTACACCACGCACTCGATCCCGAGCATGCGGGAGGCAAAGGCCAGGGCCGTGCCCCACTGGCCCGCCCCGGTCTCGGTGGCCAGGCGCTTGACGCCCTCGGCCTTGTTGTACCAGGCCTGGGGCACCGAGGTGTTGGGCTTGTGCGACCCGGCCGGGGACACCGACTCGTTCTTGTAGAATATCTTGCACTTGGAGCCTATGGCCCGCTCCAGGTTCCTGGCCCGGACCAGAGGCGTGGGCCGCCACAGGCCGTAGATGTCCAGGACCTCCTCGGGGATGTCTATGAACCGCTCGGGGCTCATCTCCTGCTCGATCAGGCTGTTGGGAAAGATCACCGCCAGCTTGGCCGGGTCCACGGGCTTTTTGGTCTCCGGGTCCAGGGGCGGCTGCAGGGGCGTGGGTAGGTCGGGCAGGGCGTTGTACCACTGCCTGGGCATGTCCTCGGGGGGTAGATTGACGACGTTGTTCACATTGTCCTCCTTGAAAAGGCCGAAATCAGCACAAAAAAATCGCCCGCCCGGACCCTCGGCCGAGGACGGTCGAACCGCGCGGGCCCGGGCGGCAAAGGGATCGCAAACAGGCCCGGCCTCTTGGTTGTCCATTGTGAACTAGCCCTGGCCCCGAAGCCTTGTCAACCCCGGCCGGCGGGCCCAAAGGTCTTGCCATACGGCCTTTCAGCGGCTATCAGGTGAACTCCGCCAAAGGGAACGCGGACATCCGGCTCAACCCGCAGACAACGGAGGATATCTTGACTGTTCAGACCGTATATTGGATCGAGGGCGACGGCATAGGCCCGGAGATATGGAAGGCGGCCAGGCCGGTCATCGACGCGGCCGTGGCCAAGGCCTACGGCAAGGCCAACAGGATAGAATGGAAGGAGCTCCTGGCCGGCGAAAAGGCCTTTGAGGAGCTGGGCGAGCACCTTCCCCAGGCGACCATGGACGTGCTCGGCGGCGCCGAGGTGGCCATGAAGGGCCCGTTGCAGACCCCGGTGGGCAAGGGCTTCCGGAGCCTGAACGTGACCCTGCGCCTGGCCTTTGACCTGTATGCCTGCATCAGGCCGATAAAATACTTTCCGGGCCTGGAGACCCCGGTCAAGCACCCGGAAAAGGTGGACATGATCGTGTTCAGGGAGAACACCGAGGACGTCTACGCCGGGATCGAGTGGCCGGCCGGGTCGGCCGAGGCCAAAAAGCTCATCGAGTTTCTGCGCTCCGAGCTCAAGGTCGAGGTCTCCCCCGAGGCCGGGATCGGGATCAAGCCCATGACCGAGAAGGGCTCCAAGCGGCTGGTGGAAAGGGCGGTCAAGTACGCCCTGGACCACGACAGGCCCAGCGTGACCCTGGTGCACAAGGGCAACATCATGAAGTACACCGAGGGCGCGTTCAGGGCCTGGGGCTACGAGCTGGCCCGGGACAAGTTCGGGGCCCTGACCATGACCGAGGAAGAGGCCGCGGCCGGCGGGGACAAGCGCCTGGTGATCAAGGACCGCATCGCGGACAACATGTTCCAGGTCGCCCTGAAGCGGCCCCAGGAGTTCAGCGTCATCGCCGCGCCGAACTTAAACGGCGACTACCTCTCGGACTTCCTGGCCGCCCAGGTCGGCGGCCTGGGCCTGGCCCCGGGCGTGAACAAGAGCGACCGGCTGGCCATATACGAGCCGACCCACGGCACCGCGCCGCGCTACGCGGGCAGGGACACGGCCAACCCGAGCAGCCTGATCCTGTCCGGGGCCATGATGCTCGAAGATTTGGGCTGGGGCGAGGCCGCGGAAATGATCCAGGCCGCGGTGGCCAAGGCCGTGCTCCGGAAGCGGGTCACCGTGGACCTCGCTCCCCAGGTCCCGGGCTCTCAGACCGTGGGCTGCTCCGAGTTCGGGGACATCCTGGTGAACAACCTCTAGACCGTCGGCCGGAGGAGACATGAACGGACCGGGCAAGGCATTGACCCTGATTCTGGCCCTGGCCGCGTGCCTGGCCTGGTCCGCGGCCCGGGCCGGGGACCAGGGCCCGCGCTGCCCCCTGCCGGACCTCTCCGAGTGGGAGCTGGTCTCGGAGCGGCAGCGCGACCAGACAAAGGACCTGGCCGGAGAGGAGTCCCTGGTCCGCGAGTTCCGCAAGGGCGACAAGACCCTTTTCGTGAACTACATCCAGGGCCGGCCGGCGGCCTACTGGTACCGGGACGCGGCCAGCAACAAGGTCTACGGCCTGAGGGGCGACTTCGAGGGCGACGGCCATTTCGAGCAGGCCGACGACGAGCCGCGCGAGGCCCCGGCCGAGATCAGGCTCTCGCCCAAGGTCTACGGGTTCACCTACCGCTCCGAGCCCCGGGCCCAGACGGCCGACCAGGGGCCGCCGCAGGAGATAACGCTGTTCTCCTTCTAGACGGAGGCGTCGATGCAGGACCTGGACCTGAAACGCCTGGCCAGGGCCGCCCCCCTGCCCTGCCTCACGGCCCTGGCCTGTCTGGCCCAGGCCGCGGCCTGGGCCCTTGCCGCGGCCTGGGCGTCCGGGGCCGGGTCCGGCCCGGCCCTTGCCGCGGCCGCGTTCTCCACGGCCGGGGCCGTGATCTGCCTGGCCGACGCCAGGTCCAGGCACCGGGAATACCTGAGGCTCAAGGCCCTGCTCGCGCGTTTCGGATACCGGGACAGGCTCTTCGCGCTCATGGCCGGGTCGCGCTGCCAGCGGGACGCCGCGCTCCTGGCCGCGCGCGAGGCCGGGTGCCTGGACCGGGCCCGGGCCTTCTACGGCTCCCGGGGCTATTGCCGACGCCACCTGCTCCCGGACCGCGTGCTGGCCGACCCCAGGACGCTGCTGGACCCGGTTTTTTTAAAGGCCACGTTCTTCAGGACCTGAAGAGCGAAACAGGGCGGCCGCGCATAGCGCGGCCGCCCTGTCTTTTCTGCCCGCAACGATTCAGGGCCTCAGAGCAGATCGACCCGGTCCTGCTCTATGCCCGCGGCCTTCGCGGCCTCGATCACCTCCCTGAGTATCCTCAGGGACTCCAGGGCCTCCTGCTGGTCGAGCTTGCGGATGGCAAACCCGGCATGGATGATCACGTAGTCGCCGAGCCCGGCCTCCTGGTCCAGGAGCATGAGCGAGGCGTTCACCGTGGTCGGGCCCTCGCCGACCTTGCAGGTGGCCATCTGGTTGTCGATCTTTACTATTTCCGCCGGTACCGCGAGACACATAGGCCTGCTCCTCTATGCTTGGTTTCTGGACCTGAAGGTCCCGCCGGCCCTCTTGACCTCGGCCAGGGCGGCGTCGAGCAGCCCGGGCAGGTTCCGGCCGACGGTCTCGGACAGCTCCAGAGACATGGTCCTGAAGTCAAAGGGCTCCATGCCGATGACCACGGCCTCGGGCCGGTTGCCGATCAGTCCGCAGGTCACCAGGGTGTCCACCAGATCGGTGTCGTGCATGGAGTTTCTGAACCCGAGGCTCTGGCGCAGGTCCTCGCCGGTGAGCCGGTACACGCTGCCGGGCTCGTCGTCGCCGAGCACGGCGTCCAGGACGATCAAGAAGTCCGCGTCCATTATCGGGTCAATGAGCCTGGTGCCCAGGGTGCCGCCGTCCATGAGGCTGACGTTGTCCGAGAACTCGTAGTTTTCCTTGAGCCTTTCCACGGCGCGCACGCCCGTGCCCTCGTCGGTGAACAGGATGTTGCCGACGCCCAGGACCAGGATGCGCTTTTTTTTGTCGTCCGCCATCAGGAGTTCATAAGAAACGGGAACCCGGAAGTAAAGCCCCGGGTTCCCGTTCGGTTTTGGTTCGTCGCGCTCAGGCTACAGGATCCTGAACTTGGCCACGTGGCCGGTCTTGTTGTCGATGACGTGCACGCCGCAGGCGATGCACGGGTCGTAGGAGTGAACGGTGCGCAGGATCTCCACCGGCCGCTTGGGATCGGCGATCGGGGTGTTCATGAGCGCTTCCTCGACCGGGCTGAGCACGCCCTTGTCGTCGCGCGGACCGAGGTTCCAGGTGGAGGGGACCACGAGCTGGAAGTTCTTGATCTTCTTGTTCTTGATCTTGATCCAGTGGCTCAGGCCGCCGCGCGGGGCGTTGACATAGCCCACGCCCTCGGCCTCGTCGGGCATCTCCCATTCCTGGTAGATCTTGGAATCGCCCTTGGCCACGTTCTCCTTGAGGGCGTTGAGCCAGTCAGCGGTCTTGACCGCGGTGACGTAGCACTCGATGCCGCGGGCCGCGGTGCGGCCCAGGGTCGAGAACAGGGCGGCCGGGCCGACGTTGAGCTTGCCCAGGACCATGTCCACGGCGGCCTTGATCTCCTTGTGACCGCGGCCGTAGGCGACCAGGCAGTGGGCCAGGGGGCCGACCTCGGTGGAGCGGCCGTCGTAGCGCGGGGCCTTCATCCACGAGTAGTGGTTCTTGTCGCCGAGCTCGGTGTACTGGGGCTCGGTCACGCCGTTGTAGGGGTGCTTGGGCGCGCTGTACTTGTACCAGCTGTACTTGACGTGCTCCTCGATCTTGGTCGGGTCGAAGTCCTTGACCCCGCCGATGTTGCGGTCGAAGATGACGCCCTGCGGCCACCAACGGGAGTTGAGGTCGAACTCGCCGCCCGGGGCCGGGAAGTCGCCGAAGCTCAGGAAGTTGGTGGTCCCGCCGATGCCCGCCCAGTCCTTGTAGAAACCGGCCACGGCGAGCAGGTCCGGGATGTAGTACTTGGCCACGAAGTCCTTGGTCTCCTCGTACAGGGCCGCGAACTCCGCGATGCGCTCCTGGGTCAGGCCGTCATAGTTGGTCACCCCGCCGACCACGGTGAACTGGGTGTGCGGGTTCTTGGCCCCGAACACGGCCATGGCCCGGGCGGCCTTGACCTGGAGGTGCAGGGCCTTGAGGTAGTCGGCCGTGGCCATGAGGTCGGCCTCGGCCGGCAGGTAGTAGGCGTCGTGTCCGCCCAGGAAGTAGGCGTTGGTGAACGGGCCGAGCTGGCCGCTGTCCACCAGGGCCTTGACCTTGTCCTGAACGGCCTTGAAGTACTCCGGGGTCTCCTTGCGGTCGGCCAGGCTGTTGGCCAGGGAGGCGGTCTTCTTGGGATCGGCGTTCAGGGCGTTGGACACGCTGACCCAGTCAAGGGCGTGCAGGTGATAGAAGTGCACGATGTGGTCGTGCATGTACTGGGCGGCCAGGACCAGGTTGCGCATCAGCGTGGCGTTGGGCGGGATGTTGACCTTGACCGCGTTGTCCACGCAGCGGGTCGAGGCCAGGGCGTGGGTGTAGGTGCACACGCCGCAGGAGCGCTGGGTGAAGTGCTGGGCGTCCCTGGGATCGCGTCCCTTGAGGATGATCTCCAGGCCCCTGAAGAGCTGTGAGCTGCTCCGCACCTCGGCGACCTTGCCGTTTTCCACCTCGACCTCTATGCGCAGATGACCCTCGATCCTGGTGATGGGGTCAACAACCACCGGCCCGGTGTAGGTGCTCTTGGGCGTCACCGGCACGGCCGGGGCGGCCTTGGTTTTGCAACCAGACATATTCTTTCCTCCTTGGATGCTTCTCTATATCCTTAGTAGTCTTCCTGCCTAAGATACCGGCCCCGTCTACTCGGCTTCCTTGTAGAACGGGCTCATGTCATCCCAGAAGTTCGGCTCGGAGCAGCCGATGCAGGGATGGCCGGCCTCGACGGGCCAGTTGGTCTGGTTGAACTTGACCTTGGGACAGTTGTTGTAGGTGTAGGGGCCCTTGCAGCCGAGCTTGTACAGGCAGTAGCCCTTCTTGGCCTCCGGAGAGTCGAAGGAAAGCGCGAACTGCTCGTTGTCGAAGTACTTCAGGCGCGGGCAGTTGTCGTGCACGGTCTCGCCGAAGAACATCACCGGCCTCAGGTTGTCGTCCAGCTCGGGGATGGACTTCTTGGTCAGGTAGTGGACGATGGTGCCCACCAGGTTGTAGGGGTTCGGCGGACAGCCGCCGATGTTGATCACCGGGGCGTCCGGAATGACCGCGTGCACGCCCTTGGCCTCGGTCGGATTCGGGGCCGCGGCCTGGACGCCGCCGAAGGCGGCGCAGGTGCCGTAGGCGATGGTCGCAATGGCCTTGCCCACGATCTCGGTGTTGTACTCGAGCATGGTCCGTCCGGCGACCTTGCCGTAGATGCCGTTGTCCTTGGTCGGAATGCCGCCCTCGACCACGCAGATGTAGCCGTCCGGGGCGCTTACGGCCTTGTGCAGGGCGGCTTCCGCGGCCTCGCCCGCAGCGGCCATGATGGTCTCATGGTAGTCCAGGGAGATGATGTCCAGGATCAGCTCGTCTATGTAGGGCTGAACCGTCCTCAGGATGGACTCGGAGCACCCCGTGCACTCGGCGTTGTGCAGCCAGACCACGGAGGGTCTGCGTTTGGCGGTGAGCGCCTCCGCCACCTTGGGGGCAAAGGCCGGGCCCATGCCCATGACTGCGGCCACGGTCCCGCAGAACTTCATGAAATCGCGGCGCGAGACACCGCGTTTTTGCAGCCGTTCCTCGGCTCCGTCCCTGCCATGACCTACGAAAATTTTCATAGAACACCTCCGTACAAAAATGAATGGGTATCTCCTGACGCGAAAACGCCGATATCCCCTTAACCCTTGCTCGGCACCCTGCCGGGCCCAAAGGTCATTACCCCTGCCTGTAGCACTAATATAAAAAAACGGATTACTCTTTTCACTCCTTTTCTTATTTGATGTAACTAAACAGATACAATTTGTTACACGGGACACAAATATAACACCTACGGAGTCTTATACCCGCCTTTCCATACAAAATCAACATGTGATTGCAAAAAAGACCTCTGATAGACAGCCTTGCGGCCCTCATCCCAAAGCGGCAAAAGGTCGTCCGGGGTCCTACAAGAGGGCCCCTGCGCTCCGAAGCGCCGGACCGCAACTGGTTTGCCCGGAGCGCCAAAGTCTGGCATCAAGCCCTGAGCACCGAGAACCCGAATCCCAAGCGGCCATGCCCGAAACCAAAAAGACGAACCTGGTCATAGACTTTGCCGGACGCGACCGATTGATCGTGGCAGTGGACGCGCCCCTGGGCCGGGCTAAGCTCGCGGACGCCCTGCCCGCCCTGTTCAAGGTCGCGGACGCGGTCTTCGCGCGCACGGCCGCGGCCCTGGCCGGCATGGGCAGACCCGTGTCCTGCGGCCCGGGCTGCGCGGCCTGCTGCAGGCAGTTGATCGTTGTCAGCGAGCCCGAGGCCCTGCGCCTGGCCCGGCTGGCCCGGGACCTGCCCGAGCCCGGCCGGGAGAGCGTGCTCGGCCGCTTTCAGGACGCCGCAGCCAGGCTCGAGCAGGCCGGCCTGCTCGCCGGGCTCATCGACGCGTTCTCCAACCAGGTCCACGACTGGCGCAGGTTCAGGGAGGTCCAGAAGGCCTACTGGGACTTGGGGATCGACTGCCCGTTCCTGGAGAACGGGGTCTGCGGGGTGTACCGGGACCGGCCCTTGATCTGCCGCCAGTACGCGGTGACCTCGCCGCCCGAGCACTGCGCCCGGGTCTTCTCGGCCCAGGCCAAGGTCGAAAAGGTCATCCACCCCCTGGACCTGGCCGGGGCCCTGGCCGGGTTCGACGGGGCCGGGCCGCAGAGGACCAGGGCCCTGCCCCTGACCCTGGCCCTGCTCCTGGAGGGCCTGCTCAAGGACCGGCCCGGGCCCGAGATCGACGGCCCGAACATGATCGCCAGGTTCCTGGACTACGCCTCCCTGGGCTACGCCGGCGGGAAGTAGGCCCAAGGCCCTGCAGGGCCCGTCCCGTCTATAATTATAGGGATCAGGAGATCGTGCAGCTGCGGCAGATGGCCAATTCCGAGAAGTCGCCGGCGTAGTAGGCCCGGATCAGGCCCAGGAAGCGCTCCGAGTTCCAGATGTCCTTGAGCCCGGACTCGGCCAGGTTGCCCAGGACCACGCTGCGCCGCCAGTCGTGGCAGCAGATGACCATGTCCCCGTTATAGAGGATATAGGCCTGCTTCAGGAACAGGTCGCAGTCGCGCCTGAGCTTGGGCTTTTTCACGCCCAGGCCGGACAGATCCTTGCCCGCCCGGTTGTCCAGGTTGTGGATCTTGAACCTGACCCCGCGATCGGCCCAGTACTTGCGGGCGTAGTCCAGCTCGTGCTCGACGATCGAGGTGCGCAGGGTGGTCACGGTCAGCTTGGGCAGCTTGGCCCGCTTGCGCTCCCGGATGTCCAGGAAGCGGTCGATGTTCTCCAGGGTCCGGCCCAGGTCCAGGCCCATGCTCTTCTTGTAGCTCTCGTCCGAGTAGCCCTGGACGCTGATCCACAGATGCCTCAGCCCGGCGTCCACCAGGCCCTCGCTCATCTCCGGGGTCAGCAGGGAGCCGTTGGAGTTGATCTTGGTCTTGGTCACCGGGCTCTTGCGGCTGTTGATGTAGGCGATGCGCTCCGGGAGGTCCTTGTCCAGGAGCGGCTCGTTCATCAGATAGGGGCTGATGCGGCCTACCGGGTGCCGGCCGCACTCGTCGATGATCTTCCTGAACAGGGCCTCGTCCATGCGGCCCTGGGGCAGGTCCTTGTGCGAGTCCACATAGCCGCAGAACAGGCAGCGCGCGTTGCACAGGCTGGTGGTCTGGATCTGCACCGCCCTGGGGAACGAGGGCCGGGGCAGCTGCCCGGTCCTGCGCCAGCGCCTGAACCTGGCCCACAGTCCGTCGCCCGCATCGGGCATGTAGTATTCGGCCATCTCCTTTCGGGCTCTCCCTTCACCTTCGTGCGGAACTGATATAGATGTTGGGCAAGGGTGTCAACGAAGGCGCCCGGAACGAGCTTTTGGAACGGGGGGGCCGTCTTGAGCGTGCTTGTCGAGCTGTCCATCTTCCCCATCGGCCAGGGGCCGAGCGTGGGGACGCATGTGGCCCGGGCCGTGGAGATCATCCGCAAGAGCGGCCTGGCGCACAGACTGGGGCCCATGGGCACCTGCATCGAGGGCGAGTGGGACGAGGTCATGGCCGTGGTCGGGGACTGCTACCGGGCCATGGCCCGGGACTGCGAGCGGGTCTACCTGACGCTTAAGGCCGACGCGCGCAGGGGCCGCGACCGGGGCCTGGACAAAAAGACCGCCTCGGTGGAGGAAAAACTGAAAGAAGGGGAAGGCCCGTGAACGTACTCTGTCTGCTCGGCAGCCCGAGGAAGAACGGCAACAGCGCCACCCTGGCCCGGCGCTTCTGCGAGACGGCCAGGGGCCTGGGCGCCGAGGTCTCCGAGGTCTTTCTCAACGGCCTGGACTTCCGGGGCTGCCAGGCCTGCTTCTCGTGCAAGGGCAAGACCGAGGCCTGCGCCCTGAACGACGGGCTGAGCCCGGTGCTCAAGGCCGTGGCCGAGTGCGACGTGCTGGTCATGGCCACCCCGGTCTACTACGGCGAGCTCTCCTCGCAGCTCAAGGCCTTTGTGGACCGGACCTTCTCGTTCCTGGTCCCGGACTATCCCTATGTCCCGGACAAGACCAGGCTCGCGGCCGGCAAGACCGCGGTCCTGGTCATTGCCCAGGGCCACCCCAGAGAGGACCTGTTCGCGGACATCTTCCCGCGATACCAATATTTCTTCGAGCACATGCTGGGCTTTGAGCGCATGCGCCTGATCCGGGCCTGCGGGGTCTACGGCCTGGGGGACGCGGAAAAGGACGCCCGATCCCTGGCCCTGGCCGGGCAGACGGCCCGGGAGGTCCTTTCCAAGGCCTAGGGCCGCGGCCAGGGATCGTTGACCGGCCGGGCCCGGCGGGAAAAACGCGTCGCCGGACGCGGGGAGCGACCATGAGCGAGATGTTTCTGAAAAAGGTGCCCAAGGGGTTTCTGGTCAAGTCCTTTCTCAAGCACCACGTCATCTTCGCCGAGGGCAGCAAGGGCGACACGGCCTTTATCCTGGCCCAGGGCAGCGTCGAGCTCTCGGGCACGGTGGACAACCGCAAAAAGGTCTTCGCCGTGCTCAGTCCGCCGTCCATCTTCGGGGAGATGGCCCTGTTCCTGGAGGACCAGGCGCGCACGGCCACGGCCATCGCCCTGGAGGACTCCAAGATCGTGATCATCACCAAGGACGACCTGGCCGACTACATGTCCCAGGCCCCCCAGGTCATCTCCTCGATCCTCGAGGTCCTGGTCCACCGGCTCAAGACGACCACCAAAAAGGCCCTGCGCGTGCCCAACGTGCCCATGGGCGTGTGCCGCGTCCTGGACCTGTTCGCCATGAACGGGCTCATGAAGATCAAATACGGCTCGGCCGTGCGCACCCTGTCCGAGGCCTTTTCCACCTCGGCCGGGAAGATCGAGAAGTACCTGGAGGCCCTGGCCGCGCGCGGGCACCTGGAGATCGCCGCGACCTCGGACCCGGCCAAGAGGTCGATCAAGCTCCACCACGCGGACTTTCTGAAGAGGGTCATGGAGGACAACCGCTAGGCCAGGGCGACCAGATCCATCCTGCCCCAGACCGCCAGCCTGCCCCTGCACTGGGCAAAGACCCCGTCCAGGCCCATGCAAGCCAACGACCTGGCCAGGGCCACGACCGCCTCCAGGTCCGAGGCCTGGCCGAGCTCGTTGGCCAGGGCCGTGGCCGCGGCGTCGGCAAAGGCCGCGTCCTTGGCCCGCACGGCCACCAGGTCGCCCTGGCCCAGGCTCAGGGAGTGGCCGATGGTCCCGCTGGACGAGCACAGGCCGAGCGGGAACTCCCGGGCCTCGAAACGGAGCCCGAGCCTGGCCCCGGACCCGGGCTCGGCCAAGAGGGCCACGGTGCGGCCCCGGGTGGAGCGCATGAAGATGTCGCCGCCGTTCTCCACGAGCAGGTTCGGGCTCTGCCCGGCAAAACGCTCGACCACGGCCTGGGCGATGGCCCCGGCCACCGCGGCCATGGGCCCCACGCCGCAGGCGGCCGCGGCCCGGGCCATTTCCCTGGCCAGGGCCGGGGCGCTCTCCGGGACCTCTACCGGGACCAGGCTGCGCGCGAACTCGGGCTGGAGCAGGATGTGGGTCTTGAGCCCGGCGCGCAGGCCGCGCAGGAAATCGGCCAGCTCCGCGCTCAGGTCCCGCTCGGCGACCACGAACAGGTCGGTCTGCTCCACGACCACCTGGAAGGCGACCTCGCCTCGGCCGGGCCTGACCGACTCGCGGTAGGTCCTGGCCGGGGAGGCGTGTCCCCTGCTCAAGGCCGCCCCCTAAAGCCCCAGGTCCTCGTTGATCAGGACCACCTTGATCCGCCCCCTGGGATGGCAGCGCTCGGTGATCGTCCAGACGTTGCAGATGCGCTCCGGGCCTTCGCAGTCCGCGCAGCGGCCGGTCTTGGCGCACGGGGTCTTCATGCCCAGGCGCATGGCGTTGACCGGCGCGGCGTAGTTCTTGACCCGGGCCACGGCCTGCTCCAGGTCGGGCACGATCTTGTTGCGGCCGGCCACAACCAGGACGTGCCTGGGGCCGAAGGCCAGGGCCCCGACCCGGTTGCCGATCATGTCCAGGTTCACGAGCAGGCCGTCCTCGGTGACCGCGTTGCTGCCCATGAAGAACAGGTCGCTCAACAGGCTCTCGCGCCTGAGCTCGATCTTGGCCTCCTTGGACAGGGACTTGTCGTAGCTGTCCAAGAGCCTCGGGCCGTCCAGGGCCTTGAGGGCCTCGTAGAGGCCGATGTCGACCACGGTCTTGGACCCGCCCAGGCCCATGGTCGCAGGCCCCAGGGCCGGGATCAGGTCGCTCAGCGCGTAGTCCCTGGCGGCCTCAGCCGTGGCCGCGACCCGGGCCTCGAACCCGTTGGCCTCAAGGGCCTCGGCCGCCTCGGCCAGACGCCGGCTCCAATAAGCGTCAACCGGATTCTTCATCGCCTCCCCCAAAAACAAGTCCAAGGTCCTGGCTTGACATCGGCTTTAAAAAAAATATCTATATTCGAGAACAGCGCCGACAATCGGCGTTTAGCAGATAACGGCCGGGACAGGAAGCAGGGGCCCGACGGGCCGAGGCGCTTGACGGGGCGAGGTCGAACGGCTAAGAACTTCCGTTCAACCTTGAGAGACAAAATCACTCGCAGGAGATTTTTCATATGAAAAGGACTTATCAGCCGAGCAATACCCGCAGGAAAAGGACCCACGGTTTTCTTGTGCGTTCCCGGACCAAGAGCGGCCGGGCGGTGCTCAGACGCCGCCGGGCCAAAGGACGCAAGAGATTAAGCGTCTAGACTGGCCGCAGGAGCGCCGCCTGCTCAAGCGCCCCCAGTTTCAGGTCTGCTTCGACCGGGGCGTCAAGTTCTTCACCACCAGCTTCATCGTCTTTGCGGCCCGCAGGGACCAAGGCCCGGAAGGCCTGCGGCTCGGGCTGGCCGTGAGCAGGAAGACTGGTTCAGCGGTGGCGCGCAACCGTGTGAAACGGGTCGTCCGCGAGTTCTTCAGATTGAACCAGCAGCGCCTGCGATATCCGGTGGACGTGGTCGTGGTGGCCAAGCGCGGCCTGGACCCCGAGCGGATCGACCTGGCCCGGACGACCGAGGAACTCGCCCCGCTGATCGGGCGCATAAAAAACTGCGCCAAGGCCGGAAAGGCGAATTGAGAGGAAATGATGCGCTCGATCATCCTGGCGCTCATTTGGATTTACCAGAAACTCTTCTCCCCCCTGTTCGCGGGCTGCTGCCGCTTCGAGCCCTCCTGCTCGGAATACGCCAGGCAGGCGGTCCTCGCGCACGGCTCGGTCAAGGGCGGCCTGCTGGCCGCCTGGCGTCTCTTGCGCTGCCAGCCCCTGTGCCGGGGAGGATTCGATCCGGTGCCCGAAACCTGGACCTGGTCATTGCCAACAAGGAAGCGTGTTTGAATGGACAATACCCGTCTCATAGTGGCCCTGGGCGTATCCCTGCTCATCCTCTTCGGCTGGCAGTACGTGTTCCCGCCGGCAAAGCCGGTCCAGACCCAGGCCGTCGAGGCCACGGACCAGGCCCGGCCCGCCCCGGACCAGGCCCCGGCCCAGGCCTCGGCCCCGGCCGTGGAGGCCGAGGCCGTCAAGCCGACCCCGGGGCGCAGGATCAGGGTCGAGACCCCCCTGTACAGCGCGCTGATCAACACCCAGGGCGGGGTCCTGGAGGGCTTCGTGCTCAAGAGGTACAAGCAGACCATCCAGCCCGACTCGGCGAACATCGACATGGTCGGCCAGACCGCCCGGGCCAAGGCGCCGCTCGGCATCCTGCTGAACGGCGTGCCCACCTGGCGCTCCGGGGCCTGGGCCTTTGACGGCCAGGACGAGATCCGCCTCGGCCCGGAGGAGACCAAAACCCTGGTGTTCACCGGCGAGGCCGCGGGCTACCGCGTCCAGCGCAGCCTGTCGCTCCGGGGCGACTCCTACCTGCTAGAGGAGACCGCCGCGGTCAGCAGCCTGGGCCAGGCCGCGGGCGAGGTCCGGCTGGCCTTCACCGGGGCCACCGAGAGCCTGTCCGCCGAGGACAACCGCTACAACCCGACCAGGGTGGCCTACCTGGGCCCGGGCGGCCTGGAGGAGGAGAGCGACCGCGACGACCTGAGGGACAAGGGCGTGACCTTCAGCGGCCGGGTCAGGTGGGGGGCCATAGACAGCAACTACTTCATCCAGGCCATCGCGCCCGCGGCCGAGCAGGTGGTGTTCAAGGCCGGGATGCAGGACAACGTCTTCCGCATGGCCGTGGAGCAGACCGCGGCGGTGACCCCGGCCGGGCCCACGGCCTTCAAGTGCTCGTACTTCATCGGGCCCTGCGAGCGGGACCTCCTGGCCCAGGCCCCGGGCGACCTCAAGGCGGCCGTGGACTTCGGCTGGTTCGACTTCCTGGCCAAGCCCCTGCTCTGGGTCGTGGACTGGTGCTACAAGCACGTGGCCGGCAACTACGGCGTGGCGATCATCATCCTGACGATCATCATCAAGATCATCTTCTGGCCCCTGTCCGAGAAGAGCTACAAGTCCATGGAGCAGATGAAGAGGCTCCAGCCGCACATCCAGAAGCTCAAGGAGAAGTACAAGGACGACAAGCAGCGCCTCAACCAGGAGACCATGGCCCTGTACAAGACCTACAAGATAAACCCGGCCGGGGGCTGCGTGCCCATGTTCGTCCAGATACCGGTGTTCTTCGGGCTGTACAAGGCGCTCCTCGGGGCCATCGAGCTCAGGCACGCGCCGTTCATCAGCCACCTGCCGTTCACGGACAAGATCTGGCTCGCCGACCTCTCGGCCAAGGACCCCTTCTACGTCACCCCCATCCTGATGGGCGTGACCATGTTTCTCCAGCAGAGGATGACCCCGACCACGGGCGACTCGATGCAGAACAAGATCATGTACCTGTTGCCCGTAATCTTCACCTTCCTGTTTTTGAGCTTCCCGGCAGGGCTGGTCATTTACTGGATGGTCAACAACATCCTGTCCATCGCCCAGCAGTGGTGGATGATCCAGCGCGGTAAAAAGCGGGCCTGAAACAGGAACGAATCCGCCGACGCGGAACGCGCAAAGTGAGGAAAGACCATGAACGGATACAAGGAATTCCAGGGCAAGAACCTGGACGAGGCCATCGAGGCCGCATGCGACTACTTCAATCTCAAACGCGACAAACTGGAGATCGAGATCTTGGGCGGCGGCTCCACGGGCATCTTCGGCCTGATGGGCGTCAAAAAGGCGGCCATCAAGGCCAGGCCGAGCAACTTCAAGGCCCTGGCCGAGGTCGAGGACCAGGCCCAGGACAAGGGGCCGAGCGCCCCGGAGGCCGCTGAGGGGCCCAGGGAGCAGCGCAGGCCCGAACAGCGCCAGGCCAGGGAGCAGCGCAGGCCCGAACAGATCCAGGCCCGGGACAAGGCCCCTGAAAGGCCCGCTCAAAAGACCCCTGAAAGGGCCCCGAAGCCCGAGCAGCGCCAGCCCGAGCCCGAGCAGCGCCAGCCCGAGCCCGAGCAGCGCCAGGCCAGGGAGCAGCGCCAGCCCGAGCAGCGCCAGGCCAGGGACAAGGCCCCTGAAAGACCCGCTCAAAAGGCCCCTGAAAGGGCCCCGAGACCCGCGCAAAGGCCGGTCGAGGCCCCCTTGGACCTGTCCGAGGAGAACGAAGAGAACGGGTCCGAGGGCCAGGCCGACACCCTGGCCGGCCTGGACAAGGAGGCCCTGGTCAGGACCGTGCGCGAGGTGACCGAGAACCTGCTGCGGCCCATCATCGCCGAGCCCAAGGTCGAGATCGCCCTGGACACGGACCGGGTCAAGGTGGTCATAGACGACGAGGAGCACTCCGGACTGATCATCGGCCGCGAGGGCCAGACCCTGGCCGCCCTGCAATACCTGGTCAACCGCCTGGTGACCAGGAAGATGCAGGCCTCGATCCGGGTCCAGCTCGACAGCGGGGACTACCGGGAGCGCCAGGACGAGAGGCTCAGGCAGATGGCCAGGGACCTGGCCGAGAAGTGCGTGGCCCAGGACCGCACCCAGAGCACCAGGCCGATGAGCTCGTATCACCGCAGGGTCGTGCACCTGGCCCTGCAGAACTCCGAGAGCGTGTTCACCCGCAGCAAGGGCGAGGGGCCCATGAAGCGGGTGCTCATCGTGCCCAAGCGCAAGAACTGGAACAAGCCCGACCAGGACTAGCCCGGGGCCCGGTCCGGCCAAGGGCCCCGGCGGGGGACGCCAGGACATGCCCAGCCCGAGTTCAAAGGACACCATCGCGGCCGTGGCCACCCCGCCGGGCAGCGGCGCGCTGGGCATAGTGCGCCTGTCCGGGGCCAGGGCCTCGGCCCTGGCCCGGGCCATGTTCCGCTCCCTCAGACCCTCCTTTTCCGGGTTCAGGCCCTACCGCCTGCACCACGGCCAGGTCCTGGACGCCCAGGGCCGGGTCCTGGACGAGGTCCTGGCCGCGTTCATGCCCGGGCCGAACTCCTACACCGGCGAGGACTGCTTCGAGTTCCACTGCCACGGGGGCCGGGCCGTCGTGGCAGTGGTCCTGGCCGCGGCCCTGGACAGGGGCGCGCGCCAGGCCCGGCCGGGAGAATTCACCCTCAGGGCCTTTCTGAACGGCCGCCTGGACCTGACCCAGGCCGAGGCCGTGGCCGAGGCCATCTCCGCGCCCGGCCAGGCCGCCCTGCGCCTGGCCCAGATCAAGCTCTCCGGGGCCCTGGGCCAGAGGATCAGGGAGCTCAAGGCCCTCTTGCAGGACCTCAGGGCCAAATTGTGCCTGGCCGTGGACTTTCCGGACGACGAGGCCGAGTGCCTGTCCAGGGCCGAGCTGGCCCGGGACTGCGGCCTGGTCCGCGAGGCCCTGGGCAGGCTCCTGGCCGGGGTCCGGCGCGGCCGGGCCTGGCGCCAGGGCGCGCTCGCCGTGCTCCTCGGCCGGGTGAACGCGGGCAAGTCCAGCCTGCTCAACGCCCTTCTGGGCCGCGAGCGGGCCATAGTCGCCGAGGCCCCGGGCACCACCCGGGACTACCTGGAGGAGACCCTGGACCTGGGCGGGGCCCTGGTGCGCGTCGCGGACACGGCCGGGCTGGGCGATCCGGGCGACGAGGTCGAGCGGGCCGGTCTTGAGCTGGGCCGGGAGCTGGCCGGCCGGGCCGATCTGGTGCTTCTGGTCTGCGACCGGTCCAGGCCCCTGTCCGGGGAGGATGTCGAGGCCGCCCGCGAGTTCGGCCCGCAAAGGATATTGGCCGCGGCCAACAAGTCCGACCTCGCCCCGGCCTCGCCCGACCCCCTGGCCGGGCTCGCGGCCCTGGGCCTGGAGGCCCTGCCGATCTCGGCCAGGACCGGGGCCGGGATCGAGGAGCTGTGCGCCGGGCTGAGGCGGCGGATACTCGACGGCCGGGACGGGCCCTGCGAGGACGAGCCCGTGCCCAACGACCGCCAGGCCCGGGCCCTGGGCCGGGCCGACGCCGAGCTCGCGGCCCTGGAGCTGGACAACCGGCAGGAGGCCACCTATGACGTCATGGGCGTGCGCCTGGAGGCGGCCTGCGCGATCCTGTCCGAGGTCACCGGGGAGCTGACCTCCAAAGACGTGCTCGACGACATTTTCTCCCGGTTCTGCATCGGGAAATGAGGCGGCCATGGAAAAGGAGACCCTGGACATGCGCGACACGGTCTGCGGCCTGGTGCCGGCCATGGCCGGACGCCTGAAGGACACCCCCGCCGGGGTCGTGGAGTTCCTGATCCGGCCGGGCGTGGAGCACGAGCTGGTCAGCGCCTTTGCCAACGACCCGGACTGGAGCATGGCCTTGGAGCCCGGGGAGGGCTTTGACCGGGCCAGGTTCACCCGCCGCCGCAAGGCGCGGCCCAACCCCCTGAACCTCCTCTCCTACTGAAGCCCTGGGCAATCCGATGAACAGCGTGTGCGTGTTTCTGGGCTCCAACCCGGGCAAGGGCCAGGACTACCTGGACATGGCCCGGGCCCTGGGCCGGGAGATCGCCGGACGCGGCCTGACCCTGGTCTACGGCGGGTCCGGGGTGGGCTGCATGAGGCAGCTGGCCGACGCGGCCCTGGAGTCCGGCGGCCGGGTCGTCGGGGTCATGCCCAGGCTGCTCTGGGACAAGGAGATCGGCCACCCGGGCCTGAGCCGGACCCTGCTTGTCGAGTCCATCCAGGAACGCAAGGCGGTCATGGCCGAGGTCTCGGACGCCTTCGCCGCCCTGCCCGGGGGCCTGGGCACCCTGGACGAGTTCTTCGAGATGCTCACCTGGACCCAGCTCGGGCTCC
This sequence comes from Desulfovibrionaceae bacterium, assembly GCA_016932995.1. Classification (GTDB taxonomy): domain Bacteria; phylum Desulfobacterota; class Desulfovibrionia; order Desulfovibrionales; family Desulfovibrionaceae; genus JAFGBU01. The sequence continues at coordinate 57,240 of JAFGBU010000017.1, read as the reverse complement.
AGGCCAAGCCCTGCGGGCTCCTGGACGTGAACGGCTTCTTTGGCCCGCTCAAGGCCATGCTCGACCTGGCCGCGGATGAGGGCTTCATCCTGCCCGGGCACCGGGACATGATCCTCTCGGACAAGACCCCGGCCGGGCTCCTGGACCGCTTGAGGGACTTCCGGCCGCCCAGGATGGGCGACTGGATCGAGCGCAAAAGGCTCGCCTGAGGGGCCGGGCCCGGGGCTACTGGAGCGGACCGGTCCTGGGGTTGAGGCTCCAGTGGTCCTTGGGGATGGGCAGGCAGAAGCTCTTGAAGGACATGTCCGCGCAGAGCAGAAGGCCGCCGGTGCGCTCCTCCCAGAAGACCTTGTCCACGAACATGGCCACGGCCTCGAACAGGCTCAGCCGCTCGGCCTGGACCCAGGACACGTAGCGGCGCATGACCGCCTCGGCCGCCCGCCTGATGAGCCCGAGCCCGTGACCGGATATGGAGATGTCCTGGAAGTCGATCTCGTGCAGGACCGGGTCGCTTGAATCATTGCCCATGGTCGTCCCCTGTGCGGAGCTTTTTTCCCTGCCAGGGGCCATGCAAGTTGCGCGCCCGGCGTCTGGACGCGGGCGCGGCTGGTCTTCGCCCGGAGGCGCTTTTTTTGTTTGCCTGTTCTTGACAGGATAAAAGGCGTACTTATTTTCGGTCCAGCATTTTCAGGGAAGCCCTTTGCGCACCGGGCTTTCTTGCATTTCCGTCGCACGGGTGGTAGCGGTTCCCGCTGCCTGGCCACGAGAAAACAAAAAAACATTCGGAGGTTGAAAGGAATGAAGCTGAAACCGCTGAACGACCGCGTTCTGGTCAAGCGCCTGGAGATGGAAGAAAAGACCGCCGGCGGGATCATCATCCCGGATTCGGCCAAGGAAAAGCCCATGAAGGGCAAGGTCGTGGCCGCGGGCCCCGGCAAGCTGGACGACTCGGGCAAGCGCACCCCCCTGAACGTCAAGGCCGGAGACACCGTGCTCTTCGCCAAGTACGCCGGGACCGAGTTCAAGATCGACGGCACGGAGCACCTGATCATGCGCGAGGAAGACATCCTGGCGATCATCGAGAAATAGACCCCGGCAGGACACCAAGGTTCAACACATCAAGGAGTAGGACAAATGGCGAAAGAGATTCTTTTCGACGCCAAGGCCCGCGAGAAGCTGAAAAACGGCCTCGACAAGCTGGCCAACGCGGTCAAGGTAACCCTGGGCCCCAAGGGCCGCAACGTGGTCATCGAGAAGTCCTTCGGCTCCCCGGTGATCACCAAGGACGGCGTGACCGTGGCCAAGGAGATCGAGCTTGAGGACAGGTTCGAGAACATGGGCGCCCAGATGGTCAAGGAAGTGGCCTCCAAGACCTCGGACGTGGCCGGCGACGGCACCACCACGGCCACCATCCTGGCCCAGAGCATCTTTGCCGAGGGCGTCAAGCTCGTGGCCGCGGGCCGCAACCCCATGGCCATCAAGCGCGGCATCGACAAGGCCGTGGACGCCGTGGTCAAGGAGCTGAACAAGGTCGCCAAGCCCACCCGGGACCAGAAGGAGATCGCCCAGGTCGGCACCATCTCGGCCAACAACGACGCCACCATCGGCAACATCATCGCCGAGGCCATGAACAAGGTCGGCAAGGAAGGGGTCATCACGGTCGAGGAGGCCAAGGGCCTGGAGACCACCCTGGACGTGGTCGAGGGCATGCAGTTCGACCGCGGCTACCTGTCCCCCTATTTCGTGACCAACGCGGAAAAGATGTCCTGCGAGCTGGACGAGCCCCTGATCCTGATCAACGAGAAAAAGATATCCAACATGAAGGACCTGTTGCCCGTGCTGGAGCAGGTCGCCAAGATGTCCAAGCCGCTGCTCATCGTGGCCGAGGACGTCGAGGGCGAGGCCCTGGCCACCCTGGTGGTCAACAAGCTGCGCGGCACGCTCAGCGTCTGCTCGGTCAAGGCCCCGGGCTTCGGCGAGCGCCGCAAGGCCATGCTCCAGGACATCGCCATCCTGACCGGCGGCCAGGTGGTCTCCGAGGACCTGGGCGTCAAGCTGGAGAACATCACCATCAACGACCTGGGCTCGGCCAAGCGCATCGTCATCGACAAGGAGAACACGACCATTGTCGACGGCGCGGGCAAGACCGAGGACATCAAGGCCCGCATCGGCCAGATCCGCGCCGAGATAAACGAGACCACCTCGGACTACGACCGCGAGAAGCTCCAGGAGCGCCTGGCCAAGATCGTGGGCGGCGTGGCGGTCATCAACGTGGGCGCGGCCACCGAGACCGAGATGAAGGAGAAGAAGGCCAGGGTCGAGGACGCCCTGAACGCCACCCGGGCCGCGGTCGAGGAAGGCATCGTGCCCGGCGGCGGCGTGGCCCTGGTGCGCTGCGTCCCGGCCATCGACAAGGTCAAGCCCGCCAACGACGACCAGGCCGCGGGCGTGGCCATCATCCGCCGGGCCCTGGAGGAGCCCCTGCGCCAGATCGCCGGCAACGCCGGGGCCGAGGGCTCGATCGTCGTCGAGAAGGTCAAGGAGGGCAAGGGCGGCTACGGGTTCAACGCCGCCAGCGGCGAGTTCGGCAACCTGATCAAGGCCGGGGTCATCGACCCCAAGAAGGTCACCCGCATCGCCATACAGAACGCGGCCTCCGTGGCCGGACTGCTGCTGACCACCGAGGCGGCCGTGGCCGAGAAGCCCGAGCCCAAGAAGGACATGCCCCCGATGCCCGGCGGCGGCATGGGCGGCGGCATGGGCGGCATGTACTAGGCCGGCCCGTCCACAAAAGCCAAGAAAAGGCCGGGGCGAAACGCCCCGGCCTTTTTTCACGCCCGCGAGCCGCGGGCCTAGAAATCCAGCTTTATGGGCTTGCCCGAGGCGGTCTTGGGGGCCTCTCCGCCCTCCTCCCCGGACGCGGGAGCGGCAGGTGCGGCGGGCGCGGGCGCGGGCGCGGGCGCGGACGCCGGACGGCTCGGCGGGCGGAAGACCTTGGCCTTGGCCGCCCGGAGGATGCGCCTGGCCTCGGTGTTCATGGGACTTGAGGCCAGCACGGCCTCGGCCTGCTCATAGGCCTCGCTCCAGTTCCTGCGGTCCAGGGCGATCTTGGCCAGCCGCAGGCTCAGGACCTCGTTGGCCCCGAAGCGCTTGAGCACGCTGCGGATGACCTCCTCGGCCTTGGGCATGTCCCCCAGGCCCTCATAGCACATGACCATGTAGGAATAGGCCCGGGAATCCAGGACGTCGGCCTCCAGGGCCCGCTTGAGATACTCCAGGGCCTCCTGGAACAGCCCGGCCCTGGTCAGCCGGCCGCCGAGGTCGGAAAGCAGCCCGGGCACGTCGGGAAACTGCTCCGCGGCCTTGCGGAACAACTTCCTGGCCTCGAGGGGCTCCTTCTTGGCCAGATACTCCTGGCCGGCGATGATCATCTCGTCGAGCTGGCCGTACTCATTGCGCTTGCGCTGGAGAAGGGCGTCCTCGATGGCCTGCTTCATCTTGTCGTGAAGCCTCCTCAAGGTCCGGTACAGGGCCTTCTCCTTGCCCTTTTCATAGGCAAGGGGCTTGGAAAACAGCCTCGATATGGCCGGAACGCCCATCAGATCGCGCAGGACCTCGCTCAAGAGGATGCCGATCTCGAACTTCTCCCGGCCGAAGACGTTGCTCTGGACCAGCAGCTCCAGGGCCGTGCACAGGGACTTCAGCGCCTTGAGGTAGTCCTTGCGCTGAATGGACGCCTTGGCCCTGGCGATGTGCTCCTTGATGCTCTTGCCTGTCGCTTCCATTGTCCACGAGTCCGGATTTGCCGGATTTATTATAGCAATAGGCCCGGATTTACAAGACCCGGGGCCGGATCAATTCCCGGATCAATTCCCGGATCAGGGCCCGACCCGGACGCCGGCCCGCTTCAGCCTGGCCAGCATCCGCTCGCAGTGCGAGCCGCGCCAGTAGACGCGGCCGCAACCCGGGCAGATGTAAAATTGATCATAGTACTTTTTGGTCTTGGGCTCCAGGCGGTCCATGACCTCGGACTTGTCCACGCGCGCAAGCTCCAGGTTGCAGCGCAGGCAGCGGCCGAGCAGGCCCGGGGGTCGAAGCAGGCCGAAAAGCCCCAGGACCTCGACCAGCTGGTCCCAGGGCCTGGCCGAACGCACCAGCCTGCCGTAGACCACGGCCGAGCGCTTGAGCAGGGCCCGGTCCCGGCTCAAAACCACGCGGCCCGCCTCCAGGGCCCGGCCGGCTATGCGCTCGTCGCGCCAGGCCCGGTCATACTCCGCGTCCAGGCCGACCAGCCTCAAGAGCGGGGCCAGGCGGGCCACGTTCTCGTCGACCACGAACCTGATCCCGGCCAGGGGCCGCGGCCTGAGCAGGCTGGGCCTGGTCACGTCCACGGGCGGCTCGGCCCCCCGGATCAGGACCCGGCAACCCGGCTCCAGGAGCCAGGCAAAATCCCTGGCCCGGCCGTGGGCCTCGATAGAGTAGACCTCGGTGTGCGGGACGCCCAAAGACTCCACCACGTCCTTGATCGAGGCCCTGCGCCGCACCGGGTAGTCCACCCCGCCGGCAGCGGCCCGCCGCCTGACCAAGGCCGCCAGATCGTCCGAAAAGACCAGCCGCGAGACTGCGGACATCGAACCTCCCGCAACCAGCTTAACAGAGCCCGCGGCCGGAGGCCAGGGCGCGGCGCGGGCCCCAAGGCCGGACCGTTCACCGGCCAGGGTCCAACTTCCGCCGGACACAGGCCTTGGCCGCAACCCGCGCCCGGCTCCCGGAACCTTGCCCCGGACCGGGTTTTGGGTCATAACTTGAACACGCCCCCGGCCCCGGCAACCGGGCCGGGGCGACAAACCGCGGCCCAGGCCCGCGCCGCCCGAGGAAGGCCCAATGATCGAACAGCTCGTCGACCCCTCAAGACCCGAGAACATCGAGCGGCTGAGGGGCCTGCAGGTCTTCGCCGTGCTCGACCCGGTCCAGCTCGCCGAGGCCGTCAGGCTGACCAGGATACGCAAGTACGGGCCCGGCGAGACCATCATCCGCGAGGGCGAGTACGACCACTGGATATATTTCCTGATCAAGGGCCGGGTCAGGGTCAGCTACGGCGGGGTGGAGATATGCAGGCTCAAGAACCACGGCGACGTGTTCGGAGAGATGGGGATCATCGACGGCTCGCCCCGCTCGGCGAGCATCGAGGCCCTGGCCGAGACCCTGTGCCTGGCCGTGGACGCCTCGTTCATGGACCGCCTGGAGGAAAGCGAACGGGTCTCGGCCCAGGCCAAGGTCTACCGCGTCCTGGCCGAGTACGCCCTGGGCAAGCTCAGGGACGTCAACGAGCGCATAGCCAAGGCCCACAACACCAAAGACGGCCCGCTGAAGAGGGTCATGTTCAAGCACCTGGACTGAGGGCCGCGCCGTGACCTTAAGCGACCTGGCCGGAAAACCGGCGCCCAGAAGCCTGTTGGCCAACATCCCCAGACTGGTCTCGGCCTTTTACACCGGCCGTCCCGACCCCTCGGATCCCGGCCAGCTGGTCTCCTTCGGGACCTCGGGCCATAGGGGCTCGTCCCTGAGGCTGAGCTTCAACGAGGCCCATGTCCTGGCCATCAGCCAGGCCATCTGCGAGCACCGGGCGGCCATGGGCGTGACCGGGCCGCTGTTCATGGGCATGGACACCCACGCCCTGTCCGAACCGGCCCTGGCCGCGGCCTGCGAGGTCATGGCCGCCAACCACGTGGAGCTGGTGCTCCAGAAGGGTCTCACCCCCACCCCGACCCCGGTCGTGTCCCACGCCATCCTGACCCACAACCGCAAGGCCGGCTCGAACATGGCCGACGGCGTGGTCGTGACCCCGTCGCACAACCCGCCCGAGGACGGCGGGTTCAAGTACAACCCGCCAAACGGCGGACCGGCCGACACCAAGACCACCAAGGCGATCCAGGACCGGGCCAACGAGCTGCTCCGCCGGGGGCTCGGCGAGGTCCGGCGCCTGCCCCTGGACCGGGCCCTCAAGGCCCCGACCACCCACTGGCGCGACTACGTCGGGCCCTATGTCTCGGATCTGGGCGACATCCTGGACCTCGAGGCCGTGGCCGGGTCCGGGCTCAGGATCGGCGCCGACCCCCTGGGCGGGTCGGGCCTGGGCTTCTGGGAGCCAATAGCCGAGCGCTACGGCCTGGACATCGAGGTGGTCAACAAGACCCTGGACCCGACCTTTTCGTTCATGCCCGTGGACCACGACGGGACCATCCGCATGGATTGCTCCTCGCCGTTCGCCATGGCCGGGCTCATCAGGCACAAGCAAAACTTCGACATCGCCTTCGGCAACGACCCGGACTTCGACCGCCACGGCATCGTGACCCGGTCCGGGCTCATGAACCCCAACCACTTCCTGGCCGCGGCCGCGGACTACCTGTTCTCCACCAGGCCCGGCTGGGGCCCGAAACCGGCCCTGGGCAAGACCCTGGTGACCAGCTCCATGCTCGACCGGGTGGCCGAGGGCCTGGGACGCGAGGTCTTCGAGACCCCGGTGGGCTTCAAGTGGTTCGTGGACGGGCTCATATCCGGGGCCCTGGGCATGGGCTGCGAGGAGAGCGCGGGCGCGTCCTTTCTGCGCAAGGACGGGACCGTCTGGACCACGGACAAGGACGGCCTGATCATGGGCCTTCTGGCCGCGGAGATGACCGCGGTCAGGGGCAGGGACCCGGCCCTGCTCTACTCCGAGCTGACCGAAAGGTACGGGGACCCAATCTACCAGCGCCTGGACGTGCCCGCGGGCCCGACCCAGAGGGCGGCCTTCAGGGCCCTGTCGCCCGAGTCCCTGGCCTGCCGGGACCTGGCCGGGGAGCCGGTCCGGGCCGTGCTCGCCAACGCGCCGGGCAACGGCCAGCCCATCGGCGGGATCAAGGTCGCCGCGGACAACGGCTGGTTCGCGGCCAGGCCGTCGGGCACCGAGGACATCTACAAGATATACGCGGAGAGCTTTGTGGGCCCGGAGCACCTCAAGGCCATCCAGGACCAGGCCAGGGAGATGCTCGCCGCGGCCTTTGCCGCGGCCGGGGCCTGAGGCCCTATTTGACCAGCCTGGCGTTGTTGAGCACAAAGACCAGCCGCTTGTAGAACCTGTTGTCAAAGGCCCCGGGCATTTCCTCCTTCATGACCTTCAGGGCCTCGAACGGAGCCAGGGCCTTGGCAAAGGGCCTGTCCGTGGTCAGGGCGTCGTAGACGTTGCACACGGACAGGGCGCGCACCTCGAGCGGTATCTCCTCGCCCTTGAGCCCGCCGGGATAGCCGCTGCCGTCCATCTTCTCGTGATGGAACAGGATGCAGCCGATGGCCGCGCTGGACAAATCCAGGGACGAGCAGATGCGCATGCCCTTGGGCGGATGGGTCTTGACCGTCTCCCACTCCTGGTCGCTCAAATCCTCGGGCGGCTTGTTCAATATCTCCACCGGGACCTCGGTCTTGCCGATGTCGTGCAAAAGCGCGCCCATGCCGCAGTCCAAAAGCAGCTGCCTGTCCATGTCCGGCATGTTCTGGAGCACGGCCAAGAGCAGGACCATGACGTTAATGGAGTGGCTGTAGGTCTGGTAGGTGTGGGCGATGAACTGGGAGACGCTGCGCAGGGCCTCCTCCTTGGACATGAAGATCAGGCTGGCCCGGACCACGCTCAGGAGCTCCTGGTGGGTCTTGGGGTTCATCTGCCTGGGCAGCCTGGTCTCCAGGGCCTTTTTCATGACCGTGGAGGAGATGGCGTAAAAGACCTTGGAGCGCTCCTTTAAGGGCACGCGCTCGTTCTGGAGCAGGTCGCCCAGGTTCTTGGCCAGGTAGGACTCGTACTCCAGCTTGTGCCCGTTGGGCACGTAGAACTCGGTGACCTCCAGGACCTTGGCCAGCTGCTCGCGGTTGAAGCCCTCGCCCTTGGGGCAATAGAGCAGATATTTGCCCTCGCGCCTGAAAAACAGGTCGAACTGGCCGACCGTGCCCGGAATGATGGTCAGGGTGGAGATGGGAAAATACTCGGTGTACTCGTCAGCCATGAAAAACACCCCCCGACCGAACGCCGGATCCTAGGCCGGAACGGCCCTGGCCTCTGCCCTGAGCGCCTCATCCTCCTTGCCCTGGGCCCTGAGGGCCCGGGCCAGGAGGTCCCAGTACTCGCGCCTGTCCGGGGCCAGGGCCGAGCTCTGGCGGGCCAGGACCTCGGCGATCTGCGGGTCCTCGCCGCTGTCCAGGTACAGCCGGGCCAAGAGGTGCATGGCCATGGCGTCGTTGTGGTTGGCCTTCAGGGCCAAGTGCAGGTGCTCCCTGGCCTTTTCCTTGTCCCCGGCCTCCACGGCCAGCCGGGCCAGGTGCCGCATGGTCAGGGCCTCGCCGCCCGGCAGGCTGGCGGCCTCCAGGTAGCGTTGCTCGGCCTGGTCCGGATCGCCCGCCCTCTCGGCCAGGTTGCCCAGCCTGACCAGGCTGAAGACGTGGTCCGGGTCGCGGGAAAGACAACTTTCGTAGGCCCGCCTGGCCTGTTCCGTATCGCCCATGCGCTGGCAGGTCCAACCCAGGTTGTACAGGGCCATGACGTTGTCCGGGCTGAGCTCCACGACCTGCTCGAAATGGCGGCGGGCCTGCTCCAGGCGGCCGAGTTGGGCCAGGCATATGCCCAGGGAGTTGCGGGCCAGGACGTTGTCCGCGTCGGCCAGCAGGGCGAGCTTGAACTCCTCCAGGGCCCCGTAGATGTCCCCCTCCATGTAGCGCCTGTCCGCGGCGATGTTCAGGGACACGCTGTCAAAGGCCGCGGCCTGGGGCGGCGGCAGGAGCAGGGCGTGGTCCAGGGCCTTGCGGCAGTTGTCCAGGACGTCGGCCCGACCGAAGGTCAGGCAGGGGTAGGAGGCCGCGCCCGCGGCCAGGCCGATCCTGAGGTCCCGGCCCGAGCGCTCGACGATCTCCCGGGTGAAGCGGCCGACCTCCTCGGGGTCGCGCTCGGGCAGGTAATAGATCAGCCCGTTCAGGCCGAAGCGGCCGCCCACTGCCCCTGGCCCCAGGACCTCGGCGGCCAGCCCGGCCACCTGCCGGGCCTGGGCGTCCATGTAGCGGTCGAAGTTGCCGGCCCGCTCCCGGGGGTGCTCCAGGAGCCGGAACAGGATCAGGCTGAAGCGCTCCGGGCCCTGGCGCTGCGCGGACCACATGGAGATGAAGTCCCGGTAGCCGTAAAGCCCGGTGATCATGTCCCGGCTCGCGGCCGGGGCCTGTCCGGCCTCGGCCGCGAGGAAGGCCTCGCGGTCCGGGACCATGGTCAGCCGGTCGCCGGACTCCACGGGCCAGGCCGGATCGGCCTCGTTCAAGAGCTCGGCAAAGGACATCTCCTCCTGGACGTCGATGAGCACGATCTCGCCCTTGTACATGGTCGGATAGCGGCCCACCAGGCGCTCGTCCTCGGTGATGCGCGCCTCGGCCGCCCGCTGGTACTTGGGGGACCAGACCAGGTAGCGCTGGCCCTCCTGCGCGCCCACGGACCGGCCCAGGCCCACGCACAGCCGCTGCATGGGCAGGACCTCCAAGAGCTTGCCGCCCTTGGCCAGGATGTCCGCATAGGCGAAGACCAGGTTGCGGCCCAGGTCCTTGGCCGTGGCCACGGCCTTCTTGGCCTTGCGCAGGAGCATCCTGGCCTGCTCCCGGGCCTCGCGGCCGTGCTGGGGGCCGGACAGGCCCTGGGGGTAGTTGACGTAGCCCAGGCTGGCCGTGATCCTGATCCTGTCCCCGCTCACCTCGTCCTCGAAGCTGAGCTTGGCCACGCCCTCGCGGATGACCTCGGCCAGCTGGAAGCAGGCCCGGGGCTTGGCCTCCGGGACCAGGACCGCGAAGTTGTCGTTGCCGAGCCTGGCCGCGCACACATGCCTGGGGCAGACCAGGCCTATGAGCCGGCCGACCTCGGACAAAATGTCGTCGCCCACCAGGTAGCCGTAGTTCTCGTTGATGCTCTGAAAGCGATCCAGGTCCATGAGGATCAGCCCGAACTGGCCGTTGAAGCTCGGCAGCTCCGCGTCCACGCTGCGGCCCTGCCCCGCGGCCAGGGCGTCCTGGACCCCGCCTATCTCCCGGCCCAGGCGGCGGATGAAGGACTCGCCGGTGCGCAGCCCGGTCAGCCGGTCGGTGACGCACTTCTTGGCCAGGCAGAGCTTCTCCAGGCTGGCCGCGGCCAGGGCCTGGAGGTATCTGGGGAGCGTCCTGGGGGCCTTGAGCCTGGCGCCCCGGGCCAGAAAGGTCGCCAGATGCCTCCCGGAAAGGACCAGGGGCAGGGTCAGCTCGCCGGTGTCCGGATCAAAGCGGGCCTCAAGCGGGGCCTGGTCCGGCCCGGCCGATGACTTGGGAAAGAAAAGGCTGTAGGAGGAGAACCGGACATGGCCCAGCAGCGCGTCCTTCAGGGTGTGCTCGAAATCTATCAGGTCCTGCCTGGTCAGATCCGAGGCCTCCGCGGCCGGGACGTCTTCGTGCTCTCTCATGGCCCGCGATACTACATTGGCCCCGGCCTTTGCACAAGAGGCCCCGGGCCGGGCGGATTTGCAGTGGACAGGGGCCGGCAAATGACATAGCAGACACTTGTCCGATGCGCGAGTCGCCAAAAATGGAAATCATCAAGGACCCTTGCCTGTTCCAGAGGCAGTGCCTGGGCTGGCGTCTGCAGGGGCTTGCGACCGCCCTGGTGCCGACCATGGGCTTTTTTCACCACGGCCACCTCTCGCTCATGGATTTCGCCCGCCAGAACGCGGACCGGGTCGCGGTCAGCCTGTTCGTCAACCCGACCCAGTTCGGGCCCGCTGAGGACCTGGCCGCCTACCCCCGAGACCTGGACAGGGACGCCCGCCTGGCCGCGGAACACGGGGCGGACATCCTGTTCACCCCGGGCCCGGAGGCGATGTACGCCCCGGGCCACTGCACCTGGATCGAGGTCCCGGACCTGGCCCGAGGGCTCTGCGGCCGCACCCGGCCCGGCCACTTCAGGGGCGTGGCCACGGTGGTGGCCAAGCTGTTCATGCTCGCCCTGCCCGGCCTGGCCGTGTTCGGGGAAAAGGACTGGCAACAGCTGGCGATCATAAGACGCATGGCCAAGGACCTGAACATGCCCGTGGAGGTCGTGGGCCGGCCCACGGTGCGCGAGCCCGACGGCCTGGCCATGAGCTCGCGCAACGCCTATCTCTCGCCCGGGCAGAGGCTGCGGGCCGCGGCCATACACCGGGGCCTGGTCGATCTCGCCGTGCGGGCCGCAGGGGGCGAGACCGACCCGGCCGTTCTGCTTGGCGGCCTTAGGCGGTACTACGCCGAGAACCTGGCCGAGGCGGACATCGAATACCTGGAGATCGTGGACCCCGAGACCCTGGAGCCCCTGGACCTGATCCGGGGTCCGGCCCTGGCGGCCGCGGCCTTGCGCCTCGGACCGGCAAGGCTTATAGACAACATCTCCATAGGAGTGTAAGGCCAGTGTCCACCAGATGCTTTTTGTGCGCCAAGATACACCGGGCCACGGTCACGGGCGCGGTCCTGGACTACGAGGGCAGCCTGACCATCGACAGGCGGCTCATGGACCGGGCGGGAATTCTGCCCTTTGAGCGGGTCGAGGTCTACAACCTGGACAACGGCGAACGCCTGGCCACCTACGCCATCCCGGGCGGGCCGGGCGAGATGTGCCTGAACGGCGCCGCGGCCCACAAGGGCCGCGTCGGGGACAAGGTCATCGTCGCCACCTACGTCTGGCTGGACCAGGACGAGGCGGCCGGGTTCAGGCCCAGGGTGCTCATCGTGGACAAGGACAACGCGGTGACCAGATGCATCGACTACCAGATTCCGGAACCGCCGGGCGGGGAATGAAAAAGGCCAAGGAGGAACCATAGATGATCACACCCAAAGGCAGATATCTCTTCACCTCTGAATCAGTGACCGAGGGCCACCCGGACAAGGTCGCGGACCAGATATCCGACGCCGTGCTGGACACGCTCATCGCCCAGGACCCCAACGCCCGCGTGGCCTGCGAGACCCTGGTCACCACCGGCCTGGCCTTCATCGCCGGCGAGATCAGCACCGACGCCTACGCCGACTTCCCGGCCATCGTGCGCGAGACGGTCAAGGAGATCGGCTACAACAGCTCGAACATGGGCTTTGACTGGGAGACCTGCGCGGTGATCTCGTCCATCGACAAGCAGTCCTCGGACATCGCCCAGGGCGTGAACCGCAAGGACCCGGAGAGCCAGGGCGCCGGGGACCAGGGCATGATGTTCGGGTTCGCCTGCGACGAGACCGACACCCTCATGCCCGCGCCCGTGTTCTGGGCCCACAAGCTCAGCCGCAGGCTGGCCTACGTGCGCAAGAACGGAATCCTGCCCTTCCTGCGGCCCGACGGCAAGACCGAGGTGACCTTCGAGTACGTGGACGGCAAGCCCAAGAAGATCGGCCACGTGGTCATCGCGGCCCAGCACGACGAGGACATCTCCTACCAGGACCTGTGCGACGCGATCAAGAAGGAGGTCATCTTCGAGACCCTGCCGCCCGAGTACGTGGACAGGAAAAAGACCAAGATATACATCAACACCACCGGCCGGTTCGTGATCGGCGGGCCCATGGGCGACTGCGGCCTGACCGGCCGGAAGATCATCCAGGACACCTACGGCGGGGCCGGAAACCACGGCGGGGGCGCGTTCTCGGGCAAGGACCCGTCCAAGGTCGACCGCTCCGGCGCGTACATGGCCCGGTACATAGCCAAGAACATCGTGGCCGCCGGCCTGGCCAGGCAGGCCGAGGTCCAGGTCGCCTACGCCATCGGCGTGGCCGAGCCGGTCTCGGTCCTGGCCACCTCCTACGGCACGGGCCAGGTCCCGGACGACGTCCTGACCAAGGCCGTGCTCGAGGTCTTTGACATGCGGCCCTACCACATCATCAGGCGCCTGGACCTCAAGCGGCCGATATACAAAAAGGCCGCCTGCTACGGCCACTTCGGCCGCGAGCGGCCCGAGTTCACCTGGGAAAAGACCGACGCCGCGGACGACCTCAAGACGGCCTGCAAGGTCTAGACGGACAAGAGCGGACAACTGAAAGGGGGCGCGGGAACAACCCGCGCCCCTTTTTTCGGGCCCCAAGACCAGACAGGGGATCAGCCGACCCCGTCCGCGCCGGTGCGGATGCGCAGGCACCCGGCCACGTCGAGCACGAACACGACCCCGTCGCCCTCCCTGCCGGTCCGGGCGCCCTTGGCGACGGCCTCCAGGGCCGCGTCCAGGCGGTCCTCCTCGACGCCGATCTCCAACCGGTCCTTCTTGAGCAGGTTCACCTCGCTGACCACGCCGCGGTAGGTCTCGGTGTAGCCCTTCTGGCGGCCCGAACCCAGGACGTTGGTCACGGACATGGAGTATATGCCCCTGGCGTAGAGCTCCTGCTTGACCTGGTTGAGCCTCTCGGGCCTGATGTAGGCGATTATCAGCTTCATGATCTTTCTCCCCGCGGTCCCTCGCGGCTACTCGGTCCTGAATATCTGAAACCCGCTGTAGGACTCCATGTGGTGCTCGGATATGTCCAGGCCCTTCAGCTCGTCGTCCTCGGTCACCCGCACCCCGACCAGGGCCTTGAGGGCCCCGAAGACCAGCAGCCCCGCGCCGAAGGCCCAGAGGAAAAAGGCCCCCGCGCCCAAAAGCTGCACGCCCAGGAGCTTGAACCCGCCGCCGTAGAGCAGCCCGCCCAGGCCGTGGTTTAAGGCCGGGTGGGTGAACAGGCCCGCGGCAATGGTCCCGAACGCGCCGCACACGCCGTGGACCGAGACCGCGCCCACGGGGTCGTCGACCTTGAGCACCTTGTCGATGAACTCGATGGACGCGACCACCAAGACCCCGGCAATCAGGCCGATGAGCATGGACGCGGCCGGGGTCACGGTGAAGCAGGGCGCGGTGATGGCCACCAGCCCGGCCAGGACGCCGTTCATGCTCATGGAGATGTCCGGCTTGCCGAAGCGCAGCCAGGAAAAGGCCATGGAGGCGACCATGCCCGCGCAGGCGGACAGGCTGGTGTTCACGGCGATGTAGCCTATGGTCGAGTCCGCGCTGGTCGTGGAGCCGGGGTTGAAGCCGAACCAGCCGAACCAGAGGATGAACACGCCCAGGGCGGCCAGGGGGATGTTGTGGCCGGGAATGGCCCTGGGCTTGCCGTCCGGGGCGTACTTCCCGACGCGCGGGCCGACCACAATGGCCCCGGCCAGGGCGATCCAGCCGCCCACGGAATGGACCACGCTGGACCCGGCGAAGTCTATGAAGCCCATGGACTCGAGCCAGCCGCCCTCGCCGCCCCACAGCCCGCCCCAGGCCCAGTGCCCGGAGATGGGATAGATCAGGCCGCTGACGATGATCAAAATCAAGAGGTAGGCCCCGAACCTGGTGCGTTCGGCGATCCCGCCGGACACGATGGTCGCGGCCGTGGCCGCGAACACGGACTGGAAGAACCAGAAGGTCATGTTCCAGTTCCAGTTCTCCCCGCCCACGGCCAGGTCGCTGAGCCCGAAGCCGGACCAGCCGATGAACGAGCCGACGTCGTTGCCGAACATGAGCCCGAAGCCGAACAGGAAAAAGACGATCGACCCGGCCGAGAAGTCCACGAAGTTCTTCATCAGGATGTTGCCCGCGCTCTTGGCCCGGGTGAAGCCGCACTCGACCATGGCGAAGCCGGGCTGCATGAACATGACCAGGATGGCGGCCAGCAGGGTCCAGAGCAGGTCGGCGTTGTCCTGGCTCAGGCAGGCCGCGTCCGCGGCCAGGGCCGGGCCGGCCCAGGAGAGGGTCCCGAACAGGCCCAGGCCGAGCAACAGCGGCCAGGGCCTTTTTGGGCTGCGCGAAATTGAAAGAGACATCACGATCCTCCTTGTGGACAGACGGTTGGCTGGGCAAAGACAGAGCAACCCCTGGGCCAAAGTTACAACGTCTTTTAATTATTGATTTTTGTAAAAAAATCGGTCCAAAGCCGGGCCACAAATCTAGACATTAGCGTTAAAATTGCAGTCTATTTTTGATAAATTTGTCAAAAAATAAAAATCTGATAAGTCATATATGCGCTTGGTTTCCAAAATTGGAAGCAGGGACCTGAGATTAGTGGGGTGGAATATTGAAAAAACGGGTTGACACGGCCCGAGGCCCTGGGGTAGTGCCTGTTGCCATGACCCAGCCCCCCAACCAGAGCAGCTTTGCCGCCTATTATTTTTGGTACTGGTACAGCCGCGCCGCGGTCGGGGGAGGGGTGCAGCCTTAAGGGGCTGGGAAACCGAAAAACCTCTCAAGGGCCGCAGGCGCAGACAAGCCGGCGGCCCTTTTGTTTGGTTGCCCCGGCTTGGGCAAGCGGGCCGGGGAGCAACAAGGAGAGCGGTCATGCATATCGGAAAGGCGATCAGGCTGGAGCGCATCTTCAACCGGGACACCAAACGGACCATAATCGTGCCCATGGACCACGGGGTGAGCGTGGGGCCCATCCACGGCCTCGTGGACATGCGCGAGGCCGTGGGCAACATCGTTGCCGGCGGGGCCAACGCCGTGCTCATGCACAAGGGCCTGGTCCGCTGCGGACACCGCACCCAGGGCAAGGACATCGGGCTCATCGTGCACCTGTCCGCGAGCACCTCCCTGTCCCCGTTCCCCAACGCCAAGACCCTGGTCTGCGGGGTGGAAGAGGCCGTGCGCCTCGGCGCGGACGGGGTGAGCGTGCACGTCAACCTCGGGGACGAGACCGAGGCCGGCATGCTCAGGGACCTGGGCAGGATCGCGGCGGACGCGGCCTCCTGGGGCGTGCCCCTGCTGGCCATGGTCTACGCCCGCGGCCCCAAGGTGAAGAGCGAGTTCGATCCCGACATGGTCGCCCACTGCGCCCGGGTGGGCGTGGAGCTCGGCGCGGACGTGGTCAAGGTGCCCTACACCGGGGACCCGGACTCCTTTGCCAGGGTCGTCGACGCCTGCTGCGTGCCCGTGGTCATCGCCGGCGGCCCCAAGATGGGCAGCACCGAGGCCTTTCTGCGCATGGTCGCGGACTCGCTCATGGCCGGCGGCGCCGGTCTGTCCGTGGGCCGCAACGTGTTCCAGGCCGACTCCCCGCAGAGGCTGGTGGCCGCGCTGAGCAGGATCGTGCACGAGAACGCCGGGGTCCGGGAGACCCTGGAAACGCTCAAGGCCTGAGCGGGGGGGACATGAAAAAGATCATCTTCAAGGCCGTGCCCTTTCAGAAGAAGCTGGTCACCCTGGCCCTGGAGTCCGGGGTGGACGCGATCATGGTCGAGGCCGACCGCCTCGACGCGGTCAAGGCCCTGGGCCGGGTCGAGGTCCTGACCCCGGAGGCCGCAACCCGCATAGAGCTCAAGGCCAAGTCCGACGAGCAGGACGCGGCCAAGAGGCTCAAGTCCGGCCAGATGGTCGTCCTGGCCAAGGGCTGGGAGATCATCCCGGTCGAGAACCTCCTGGCCCAGACCGAGGGCCTGGCCGTGGAGGTCGAGTCCCTGGACCGGGCCCGGCTCGCGGCCGGGATACTGGAGCGCGGCGTGGACACCCTGGTGGTCCTGCCCGAGGCCGCGGCCGAGCTCAAGGCCATCGTGGCCGAGATCAAGATCAGCCAGGGCAGGCTGGACCTGGTCAAGGCCAAGGTCACGGCCATTGACCCGGCCGGCCTGGGCCACCGGGTCTGCGTGGACACCATCTCCATGCTCAAAACCGGCCAGGGCATGCTGGTCGGCAACTCCAGCGCCTTCACCTTCCTGGTCCACGCCGAGACCGAGTCCAACCCCTATGTCGCGGCCCGGCCCTTCCGGATCAACGCCGGGGCGGTGCACGCCTACGCCCAGATGCCCGGGGACAAGACCTCCTACCTGGAGGAGCTTCGGGCCGGCAGCGAGGTCCTGGTGGTCTCGGCCGACGGCTCCGCGGGCCTGGCCACCGTGGGCCGGGTCAAGGTCGAGGTCCGGCCCATGCTCCTGATCACGGCCAAGGCCGGCAAGGCCACGGGCCAGATATTCCTCCAGAACGCCGAGACCATCCGCGTGGTCAGGCCCGGGGGCGAGCCGGTGAGCGTGGTCAGTCTCAAGCCCGGGGACGAGATTTTGTGCCGCACGGACCAGGCAGGCAGGCACTTCGGCATGCGCATCAAGGAAGACATAAAAGAGGCCTAGAGCACATGGCAAAGAGCGAGGAAAACAAGGCCATCGGCCCCCTGAGGGCCAGGATAGACGAGATCGACAGCCAAATACTCGAGCTCCTGAACCAGAGGGCCGGGATCAGCCTGGCCGTGGGCCGGGTCAAGTCCGGCGGCGAGCCGGTGTTCAAGCCCTTCAGGGAGAAGGAGGTCCTGGAGCGCCTGTGCCGGGAGAACCCCGGGCCCCTGCCCGAGAAGCACCTGCGGGCCATCTACCGCGAGGTCTTGTCCTCCTCCCGCCGCCTGCAGCGGCCCGAGCGGGTCGTGTACCTGGGCCCGGAGGGCACCTTTTCCTACTTCGCGGGGATAGAGTACCTGGGCCATTCCGCGGAGCTCACGCCCAGGGACGGGTTCGAGGACATCTTCAGGGCCGTGGCCGACGGCGAGGCCGAGATGGGGGTCATACCGCTCGAGAACTCGCTCCAGGGCACAGTGGGCCAGGCCGCGGACCTGTTCATGCGCTACCCGGTGTTCATCCAGGCCGAGATATTCTGCCGCATCAGCCACAGCCTGCTGAGCTCGGCCAAGGTCTTGTCCGAGGTCCGCGAGGTCCACTCGCACCCCAAGGCCCTGGAGCAGTGCGGCGAGTGGCTCAAGAACAACCTGCCCGGCAGGCCGCTGATCCCGGCCGCGAGCACGGCCCGGGCCGCTGAGCTGGCCGCGGGCAGCCCCGGGGCCGCGGCCATCGGCAGCCACAGGCTGAGCAACATGTTCGGGCTAAACGTCCTGGCCGAGCATTTGGAGGACCTGCCGGACAACTGGACCAGGTTCCTGGTCATCGGCCCGGCGCCCTCCAAGGGCGGCAACCGCGACAAGACCTCGATCCTGTTCACCACCCCGGACCGGCCAGGGGCCCTGGCCGGGGTGCTCAACACCCTGGCCGGCAGGAACATCAACCTGACCAAGCTGGAGTCGCGGCCCTTCCGGGGCGAGAAGTGGAAGTACGTGTTCTTCGCGGACCTGGAGTGCGACCTGAGCAGCGCGGAATACGAAAGCCTGCTCGCCGAGCTGAAAGACAACTGCCACACCCTGCGCGTCCTGGGCTCGTACCCGGCCGGGGCCCAGCAGGACAGCGGGGACATACGCTGATGAGACCCCCGGTGAGCGTCAACGCCCCGGCCTCCAAGTCCCTGTCCCACCGGGCGCTCATGGCCGCGGCCCTGGCCAGGGGCGAGTCGGTTGTGGAGAACCTGCTCGTCAGCCAGGACACCGAGAGGACCGTGTCCTGCCTGGCCGCGTGCGGCGCGGCCTTCAAAAAACAGGACCGCCGCGTCCAGGTCCGGGGCATCCCCGAGGAGCGCAAGGCCCCGGACCAGGCCGTTGACCTGGACATGGGCGAGTCCGGGACCTCCTGCCGCCTGCTCACGGCAGTGGCCGCGGCCGTGGGCGGCCGCTTCCGGGTCTTCGGCCGGGGCAGGCTGCACCAACGGCCGGTGGGCGAGCTAGCCCGGGCCCTGGAGGGCCTGGGCGTGGGCTTCATCTGGGAGGGCGAGCCGGGCTGCCCGCCGTTTATCATGGAAAGCCGAGGATTTGAGGCCGGCCAAGTGGACATAAGCCTTGAGGAGAGCAGCCAATACCTCTCCGGCCTGCTCATGGCCTCCTGCCTGGCCAAGGGCCCGGTGACCGTGTCCGTGGTCGGGCAAAAGGCCGTGTCCTGGCCCTACGTGGCCCTGACCCTGAAGACCATGGAGGACTTCAAGATCGCCTTCCGGGCCGAGGTCCTGGAGCGCGAGGCCTGGGTCCAGGTCCCCTGGCGGTCCATCCGGGCCGTTGAGCCCGGCCGCCTGAGGTTCGTGGTCCTGCCCGGCAGGCCCTCGGCCTGCGCCTACCGGGTCGAGGGCGACTGGAGCAACGGCTCGTACTTCCTGGCCGCCGGGGCCGTGGGCCCGGCCCCGGTCACGGTCAAGGGCCTGGCCGTGGGCTCCCTGCAGGGCGACCGGGCCATCCTGGACATCTTGACCCGCATGGGCGCAGGGGCCAAGTGGGACGAGCAGGGGGTCGCGGTCATGCCCGGCAAGCTGTCGGGCCAGGAGCTGACCATGGGCCGCTGCCCGGACCTGGTGCCCACGGTGGCCGTGGTCGCGGCCTTTGCCGACGGGCCGACGACCATCCGCAACGTGGCCCACCTGCGCATAAAGGAGTCCGACCGCCTGGAGGTCCTGGCCGCGGAGATAGCCAAGACCGGGTGCCGGACCGCCCTGCTCGACGACGGCATCGTTATCGAGCCCGCGCCCCTGCCCGCGGGCAGGCGCATCGACTTCGCCACCCGCGGCGACCACCGCATGGCCATGAGCCTGGCCCTGTTCGGCCTGGCGGGCATCGACGCCCGGCTGGACGATCCGGGCTGCGTGGCCAAGTCATTTCCGGATTTCTGGGATGAGTGGGCCAAGGTCCGGGCCGGAGGCGGGCAATAATGGACGGCCGGGAAATAAAGACCATGGCCCTGGCCGGGGCCTCGGGCCGCATGGGCCGGCTCATCTGCGAGCGGGCGCGGGAGGCCGCAATCGAGGTCCGGACCCTGGGCCGGCCCCTGGACAAAGGAAGCGTGGTCCGGGCCGTGTCCGGCGCGGACCTGGTCCTGCTGAGCGTGCCGGTCACGGCCATGGCCGAGACCCTTGAGCGGGTCTGCCCGTTCCTGGACCCGGACACGATCCTGATCGACGTCTGCTCGGTCAAGGTCCGGCCCATGGAGCAGATGCTCGCGGCCCATCCCGGGCCCGTGGTCGGCGCGCACCCCCTGTTCGGGCCCGAGATACCCGAGGGCTTCACCCCCCGGGTGGCCCTGGTCCCGGGCCGCGGGGAGGCGGCCCTCGGGCGCGTGTCCGGGCTGATGTCCAGGCTGGGCTTCAGCCCCTTCGAGGCCACGGCCGAGCAGCACGACCGGGCCATGGCCTATGTCCAGGGCCTGAACTTCACGACCACGGTGGTCTTTCTGGCCTCCATGCGCCAGGTCCCGGGCATCGAGATGTTCGTCACCCCGTCGCTGAAGCGCCGCCTGGACTCGGCCCGCAAGATGATGACCGAGGACCAGGAGCTGTTCGCGACCATTGCCGAGGCCAACCCCTTTCTCCAGGAGACCGTGCGCCAGTACATGTCCTACCTGGGCCTGGCCGCGGGCGGCGACCTCGACCTTCTGGCCCAGCGGGCCTCCTGGTGGTGGCGTGACTGAGAACAGCAGGGGTGCGGCCTATACGGGTCAAGGCTAAGGAGCCGAAAAAAACCGCGCCCCGGGGCGCGGTTTTTTTGTCCGCGACTAGCCCGGGGCCGGAACGAAAACGGAGGGAAGATGACCAAGATAAGACTGAGACAGTACGGCAAATGGCTGCCGGCCGACGTGCAGACGCCCATCAGCCTGTACCTGTCCCTGGTCGGGACGCGGCCCGGCATCCTGCTGGAGAGCGCCGAGGTGGACGGCCGGCTGGGCCGCTTCAGCCTCATGGCCTGGGACTTCAGGCTCCTGGTCCGGGCCCGGGCCGGCAGGCTGGCCGTGGACGCCCCGGACCCGGCCCTGGCCGCGCTCAGGGACCTCGACGGCCAAGACTTCCTGCCCGGGCTCAAGGCGCTCATGCGAAAGATCGAGCTGATCCCCGGCCAGGGCCTCGAAGACCTGCCCGCCCTGACCAGGGGGCTCTACGGCTACTTCGGCTTCGGCGTGGCCGGCATGTTCGAGCCCAAGCTCGCGGCCCTGATGCCGCCGCAAGAGGCCGAGACCTGCCTGGCCCTGCCGGGCAGGCTCGTGCTCTTCGACCACCTGCGCCACCGCTGCTGCTTCCTGAGCCTGGACGAGGACGCCTCGCCCAACGGCTCGCCGGTCCCGCCGGAGGCGGGCCGGGCCGAGGCGGGCGAGGTCTCGGCCGCGCCCGGCCAGGAGGAGTTCTGCCGGGCCGTGTCCGCGGCCAAGGAGCTCATCACCCAGGGCGAGGCCATCCAGGTAGTCCTGTCCACCAGGTTCGAGGCCCCCTTTTCGGGCGACCCGTTCCAGGTCTACCGCAGGCTCAGGCAGGCCAACCCCTCGCCGTTCATGTTCTTCATGCGCCTGCCGGGCGTGACCCTGGTCGGCTCGTCCCCGGAGATGATGGTCCGCTGCGAGGGCGGGGCCCTGGAGGTCCGGCCCATAGCCGGGACCAGGCCCAGGGGCGCGGACGAGGCCCAGGACCGCGACCTGGCCGAGGAGCTCCTGGCCGACCCCAAGGAGCGGGCCGAGCACGTCATGCTCGTGGACCTGGGCCGCAACGACCTGGGCCGCATCGCCAAGCCGGGCACGGTCAAGGTCCAGAGGCTCATGCAGGTCGAGCGCTTCTCGCACGTCATGCACCTGACCTCGTACGTGGACGCCGAGCTCAGGCCCGGGCTCGACGCCCTGGACGTGCTCGCGGCCACCTTCCCGGCCGGGACCGTGAGCGGCGCGCCCAAGATCAGGGCCATGGAGATCATCGCCGAGCTCGAGGGCCGGGCCAGGGGGCCCTACGCCGGGACCATCGGCTGGATCGGCCTGGACAAGGGCCGGGTGGACCTGGACACGGGCATCACCATCCGCAGCATGTGGTTCAGGGACGGCCGCTGCTTCTGGCAGGCCGGGGCGGGCATTGTCTATGACTCGGACCCCCAAAAGGAGTGGCTGGAATGCAACAACAAGGCCAGGGTGCTCCTGGAGGTGATCAAGGCCACGGAGGACGGCGATGTTTTTGCTAATAGATAACTTCGACTCGTTCACCTTCAACCTGGTCCAGGCCTTCCAGGTCCTGGGCCAGGACCCCAGGGTGCTGCGCAACGACGAGCCCGAACTGCTCGATCTGGCCCGCTCCGGGACCCTGGAGCGGGTGTGCATCTCGCCCGGCCCGAGCCGGCCCGAGAACGCCGGGCTGTGCCTTGAGTTTTTGGCCCTGCTGCCCAGGACCGCGCCCCTGCTCGGGGTCTGCCTGGGGCACCAGATACTGGGCGCGTTCGCCGGGGCCGAGGTGGTCGGAGCAAGGCGCATCATGCACGGCAAGACGTCCATGATCAGCCATTCGGGCCAGGGCCTGTTCAAGGGCCTGCCCGACCCCTTCGAGGCCTGCCGCTACCACTCCCTGGCGGTGCGCGAACAGGGCGCGCCGGACAACCTGGAGTTCACGGCCAGGAGCGAGGACAACGAGGTCATGGGCCTGGCCTTCCGCGACCGGCCCTGGAGCGGGGTCCAGTTCCACCCGGAGTCCATACTCACGCCCGAGGGCCCAAGGCTTTTGAAGAACTTTCTGGATCAAGACCAGGCCCGCTCAAGCGGGCCTGCGGGGAGGGAAAAATGACCAAGAACAGCGTGAAGGAGATACTGGAAACCCTGGCCCAGGGCCGGGACCTGGACCAGGAACAGGCCGACGCGGCCTTTGGCGAGCTCATGGCCGGGCGCCTCACCGCCTCCCAGGCCGGGGCCCTGCTCATGGGCCTGAGGGCCAAGGGCGCAACGGCCCGGGAGCTGGCCTCGGCCGTGTCTGCGGCACTTAAGCACGCCAAGCTGGTCAAGGACGTCGAGGGGAAAAGCATCGACACCTGCGGCACGGGCGGCGACGCCTCGAGCAGCTTCAACTGCTCCACGGCCGTGGCCCTGTTTTTGGCCGGGCTGGGCCACCAGGTGGTCAAGCACGGCAACCGGGCGGTGTCCTCGTCCTGCGGCAGCGCGGACGCGGTCGAGGCCCTGGGCCTGCCCCTGACCTCGGACCCGGAACAGGCCACGGCCGAGCTGGCCAGGCGCAACTTCGCCTTTCTGTTCGCCCCGGCCTACCACCCGGCGTTCGCCCACGTCATGCCGGTGCGCAAGGAGCTGGGCGTCAGGACCCTGTTCAACCTCATGGGCCCCCTGCTCAACCCGGCCCGGCCCACGCACCAGCTCCTGGGCGTGGGCGACCCCGCGGCCGTGGAGCTCATGGCCGAGGCCCTGGCCCTGACCGGGATCGAGCGGGCCCTGGTGGTCCACGACCAGGCCACGGGCTTTGACGAGCTCACGCCCTTCGGCCCGACCCGGGCCCTGCTGATCGAGGGCGGCCGCGTAACCCGCCTGGACATCGACCCCGAGGCCCTGGGCTTTGCCCGGCGCGCGCCCGAGGACATGCGCGTCGAGGACAAGGACCAGGCCGTGGCCGCGCTCAGGGCGGTGCTCGCGGGCCGGGGACCGGAGGCCATGATGGACATGGCCGCCCTGAACCTGGCCGCGGCCCTGTTCCTGCTCGAGGACCTGAGCCTGGAGCGGGCCGCGGAAAAGGCCCGCGAGGCCGTGGCCAGCGGCCTGAAGGAAGGGGTGCTCGATGCTTGACAAGTTCCGCCGGGCCAAGGCCGGGGAGATCGCCCGGCTCAGGCAGGCCGCGGACGCGGGCAGGCTGCCGCCGGCCTTTTCCGGCAAGAGGCCGTCGTTTTCCCGGGCCCTTGTTTCGCCCGGTCCGGGCGCGGCCGTGATCGCCGAGTACAAGCGGGCCTCGCCCTCCAGGGGCGAGATAAACCTCGGGCTCACGCCCGAGCTGGCGGCCGAGGCCTACGCCCGGGCCGGGGCCGCGGCCATGTCCGTGCTCACCGAGGAGCGCTACTTCCAGGGCCATTTGGGCTTCCTGGCGGACATGAGCGGCCCGGGCCTGCCCCTGCTGCGCAAGGACTTCCTGCTCGACCCGCTCCAGGTGGTCCAGACCGCGGCCACCCCGGCCTCGGCCCTGCTGCTCATCGCGCGCATGTTCCTGCTCGACTCCGAGCTCTTCGAGATGATCAAGCGCGCCGAGCGCCTGGACCTCGAGCCCGTGGTCGAGGTCTTTGACCGCGCGGACCTGAACCGGGCGCGCCGGGCCGGGGCCTGGATCATCCAGGTCAACAACCGGGACCTGGACAGCCTTGAGGTCGACCTGGACAACTCCCGCCGGCTGGTCGAGCTGAAAGAGCCCGGCGAGACATGGATCTCGGCCAGCGGCATACAGGACCGCGGCCAGGTCCTGGAGCTGGGCGGTCTGGGCTTTGCGGCCGTGCTCGTGGGCAGCGCGCTCATGGCCTCAAGCGACCCGGGCCTGGCCCTGGCCAAGCTGACCGGGAGGAAGCAGCCATGAACCGGCCCCTGATCAAGGTCTGCGGCCTGACCCGCAGGGCGGACGTGGAGCTGTGCCAAAGGCTCGGCGCGGACCTTATGGGCTTCATCTTCCATCCCGGAAGCCCGCGCAACACGGACCCGGGGTTCCCGGCCGAAATCGAGCCCGGCCGCGGGCTCAAGGTCGGGGTCTTCGTGGACCAGACCCCAGGGGAGGTCCTCGAGATCATGGACCGGGCCGGGCTGGACCTGGCCCAGCTCCACGGCAAACAAAGCGAGGCGTTCTGCGCCGCGATCGGGCCCCGGCGGGTGATCAAGACCCTGTGGCCCGAGTCCTACGCGGACGCCCGCGGCCTGCAAAAAGACCTGGAACGCTTTGCGCCGTTCTGCCGCCACTTCCTGCTGGACGCCGGAAGATCGGGCGGCGGCCACGCCAGGTCCATTGATTTTGGCTTGATTCAACATATTGACATAAATAAAGTTTGGTTCCTTGCCGGCGGTCTCGGCCCGGACAATGTCCGGACCGCGCTGGCGGCCTGCTCCCCGCCCGGCCTGGACTTCAATTCCGGGGTCGAGGACTCGCCCGGGATCAAGGACCCGGCCAGGCTCAGGGCGGTGTTCAAGGCCCTGGGCCGGACACTTGCAGCAACCACGGAGGAGAGATGAAAAAAGGCTATTTCGGCGACTTCGGGGGCCAGTTCGTGCCCGAGCTGCTCATGCCCCCGCTCCTGGAGCTGGAGCGGGCCATGGAGACCATCGTGCGCTCCGAGGAGTTCGACAGGCAGTTCAAGGCCCTGCTCAAGGACTTCGTGGGCCGGCCCACGGCCCTGACCCGCTGCGACAACCTGTCCCAGAGGCTCGGCCTGGACCTCTGGCTCAAGCGCGAGGACCTGGCCCACACCGGGGCGCACAAGATCAACAACACCATGGGCCAGGGCCTGCTGACCAAGATGCTCGGCAAGGGCACGCTCCTGGCCGAGACCGGGGCCGGTCAGCACGGCGTGGCCACGGCCACGGCCGCGGCCAAGCTGGGGCTTGAGTGCGTCGTGTACATGGGCGCGGTGGACATACGCCGCCAGGCCCACAACGTGCGGCGCATGGAGCTTCTGGGCGCGCGGGTCGAGCCGGTCAAGACCGGGACCCAGACCTTGAAGGACGCCATCAACGCCGCGCTCAGGCACTGGATCGCCGAGCAGCGGGACACCCACTACTGCCTGGGCTCGGTGGTCGGGCCCCACCCCTTCCCGGAGATGATCCGCGACTTCCAGGCGGTCATCGGCCGAGAGGCCAAGGCCCAGTTCAGGGAGCGCGTCGGCAGGCTGCCGGACATGGTCGTGGCCTGCGTGGGCGGCGGGTCCAACGCCATCGGCATGTTCCACGAGTTCGTGCCCGAGCCCGGGGTCGAGCTGGTCGGCGTGGAGGCGGCCGGAAGCGGCCAGCCCGATTGCTATCACTCGGCCACCCTGAGCCTGGGCAGCCCGGGCGTGCTCCACGGCACCAGGACCAAGCTCCTGCAGACCGGGCAGGGCCAGATACTGCCCTCGCACTCCGTGGCCCCGGGCCTGGACTACCCCGGGGTCGGGCCCGAGCACTCCGACCTGCAGGCCTCGGGCCGGGCCAGGTACGTGTCGGTCACCGACGACTCGGCCCTCGCGGCCTTCCAGACCCTGTGCCGGACCGAGGGCATCCTGCCCGCCCTGGAGAGCTCCCACGCCCTGGGCTGGGTCCTGGACAACGCCCGGGACATCAAACCCGGGTCCAGCGTGCTCCTCTGCCTCTCGGGCCGCGGGGACAAGGACCTGGAGATAGTCGAGCAGGCCCTGGCCTCGCAAAAGGAAAGCAAAGGAGACTAGTCCATGAAAAGCTCACTGCTCACTGAAAAGATCCGCGCCGCCAACGCCTCGGGCCGGATCGCGCTGATACCCTTCCTGCCCGCCGGGTTCCCGGACAAGGACCGGTTCTGGGAGGAGCTGGCCGCTTTGGACGCGGCCGGCGCGGACATAATCGAGATCGGCATGCCCTTTTCCGACCCCGTGGCCGACGGGCCGGTGGTCGAGAGGGCCTCGCTGCAGGCCCTGGCCCAGGGCGTGGACCTGGCCTGGATACTGGGCGAGCTCGCGGCCCGGAGGGCCGGGTTCTCCGCGGCCCTGGTGCTCATGGGCTACCTGAACCCCGTGCTCCAGTACGGGGTTGCGGCCTTTGCCCGGGACGCCTCCCGGGCCGGGGTCTCGGGCGTGATCCTGGCCGACCTGCCCTTTGAGGAGGCCGTGGACATCAAGCGCATCCTCACGGCCCAGGGCCTGGACCTGGTGCCCCTGGTCGGCCTGAACACCTCCAGGGAGCGCCTGGCCATGTACGCCGCGCAGGCCACGGGCTTCGCCTACTTCGTGTCCGTGCTCGGGACCACGGGCGAGCGCAGGACCCTGCCCGAGGAGGTCAGGCAAAAGCTCGCCGTCGCCAGGCAGGTCTTCGACATCCCCGTGGCCCTGGGCTTCGGCCTCAAGACCCCGGACCAGCTCAAGGGCCTGGAGGGCCTGGTGGACGCGGCCGTGTTCGGGAGCGCGCTCATCAAGCACCTCGAGGCCGGGGGCAAGAGCGCCGAGTTCATGGCCGCCTGGTCCTGACCGGGCGGCCCGAATCCGACCGGCCGCGGGCTTGAAGATTGCCGGGTTTTGCTGCATCAATACCTGACCGGGCCGGACCCGGAGCCCCGGAAGCCACGAGGAGTGACCATGGCCGCGAAAAAACGCCGCTTTTTGCCCGACCTCTCAGCCGAACAGATCGCCGACAGGCAGCTGGAGGGGCTCAAGTGGACGGTCGGGCACGCCTTCAACGGCAGCCCGTTCTACAGGGCCCGGCTGGGCCAGGCCGGCCTGGAACCGGGCGACGTCAGGACCCTGGACGACCTGGCCCGGCTGCCGTTCACCAACACCGAGGATTTGCGCGACGGCTATCCCCTGCCCCTTCTGTCCGTGCCCGAGAAGGACGTGGTCCGCATCCACGGCTCCAGCGGCACCACGGGCAAGCGCAAGATATTGTCCTACACCCAAAAGGACATCGAGGTCTGGAAGGACATGTTCGCCCGCTGCTACGAGCTGGCCGGGCTGAGCGTCCTGGACCGGGTCCAGATCTGCGTGGGCTACGGCCTGTGGACGGCAGGGGCCGGGTTCCAGCTCGGCTGCGAGCGCTTCGGGGCCATGGCCGTGCCCGTGGGCCCGGGCCTCCTGGATATCCAGCTCCAGATGCTCACCGACCTTGAGACCACCTGCCTGTGCTCCACCGCGTCCATGGCCCTGCTCTTGGGTGACGAGGTGCTCAAGAACGGCCTGCGCGACCGGATCAGACTCAAGAGGGTCATCTTCGGGGCCGAGGCCCACACCCCAAAGATGCGCAGGCAGTTCGAGGAGGCCCTGGGCGTCGAGGCCAGCTTCGACATCGCGGGCATGACCGAGCTCTACGGCCCGGGCACGGGCCTGGACTGCGAGGCCCGCCAAGGCATCCACTACTGGGCCGACCTGTTCATCCTGGAGATCGTGGATCCGGTCACGCTCGAGCCCGTGGCCCCGGGAGAGCTGGGCGAGATGGTGGTCACCAGCCTGTGCAAGGAGGCCTCCCCGCTCATCCGCTACCGGACCCACGACCTGACCAGGCTGATCCCGGGCGAGTGCGCCTGCGGCCTGCGCATGCCGAGACACGACCGCATCCAGGGCCGCTCCGACGACATGTTCGTGTTCAGGGGCGTGAACATCTACCCCGGCCAGGTGGCCGCGGTGATCGAGAAGTTCGCGGAGCTGAGCTCCGAGTATCAGATCCAGCTCAGCCGCCGGGGCGGCCTGGACTTCATGGCCGTCAGGGTGGAGCGCAAAAAGGACGCCGCCATGGACGCGTCGGCCCTGGCCCGGGCCGTGTCCGAGGAGATACGCGGCCAGATACTGGTCCGCAGCCAGGTGGACATCGTCCAGCCCGGCGGGCTGCCCAGGAGCTTCGCCAAGTCCAAGCGGGTCCAGGACGACAGGAACCAGGACTAGGCCCGGGCCCAAACACGCGGAGCGCGCCATGCCAAGCCTCACAGCCCAGACCTCCAGGCACACGGTCATTGACCAGCGCCCCGGCCAATACCTGTGCTTCCCGGACCTCTGCCTGGCCCCGGACGGCCGGATAATCGCGGCCTACAACGAGTATGACCGCCACGTGGGCGCCAGGCGCAGCCTCCTGCTCAAGACCAGCCTGGACCTGGGCCGGACCTGGTCCGCGCCCAGGCTCCTGTGCGCCAGGCGCAGCCACTGCCCCAGGCTGACCAGGCTCGGCGACGGCCAGCTGGTCCTGTCCGACGACTTCGGCCCGACCCTGTGGTGGAGCCGGGACTCGGGCGAGAACTGGGCCGAGCGGCCGGCCCCGGAGATCCAGCACTCGCTCCTGGACCGGATCGTGGAGCTTAACCCCGAGACCCTGCTCATCACCGGCCACACCCACCGCGGGACCTTTGCCAACCCCAAGACCAGGCAGGCCCCGACCGAGCAGATGGTCTACCGCTCCAAGAACCGGGGCCACGACTGGGAGGCCCTCTCGGTCATGGCCTACGACAGGAACCTGGTTTTGTGCGAGGCCTCAATGGTCCGGCTGCCGGACGCAAGGCTCCTGGCCCTGCTCAGGGAGAACAGCTTCGTGTTCGAGCCCATGTACAAGTGCCTGAGCAAGGACAACGGCCGGACCTGGTCCGATCCCGAGCCCACGCCGCTCATCGGCCACCGGCCCAGCCTGGGCCTGACCTCGGGCGGCAGGCTCCTGGTGACCTACCGCAACCTGGGCCCGAACAGCGGCCTGGCCGCCTGGATGGGCCTGGAGCAGGACCTCGACGAGTTCGCGGTCCACGGCCTGGCCTCACCCGAAGAAGCGGCCGCCCCGGCCAGGGACGGCCTGCGCATCAGGACCAGGCGCGGCAAGGGCGACGTGGTGCGCTACGCCCTGCGGCCGATGACCGACCCGGAGCAGGCCAGGGCCGAGTTGGAGGCCGAGGTCCGGGTGCTCAGGGCCCGGCGCGACGGGGTGGGCCTCAGGCTCGGCCGGTGGTGGAGGCTGTTCCCGGACAGGATCGAGCCCGACGTGGAGGACGCCGGGTCGGCCGCGCTCGAGCCCGGCCGGTTCAACCGCATCCGGCTGACGTATTCGCCTGGCGCGTGCACCCTGTCGGTCAACGGCCGGCGGCGGATGAGGATCAGGATCGACCCGGGCCAGGCCGAGGCCAGGCCGGTGCTCATGGGCACGGTCTCGGCCGAGGGCGACAACGCCGCGGAGAGCGTCTGGAAGCGGGTCAGCCTGAGGATCAGGGAGCCGCGGTACGGCCGCAGCTACCACTGGGCCTGGGACAGCTCCGAAGGGACGCCCGACCGCAGGGCCGAACGCGAGGTCCTGGAGCTGATGAACGACCGCCTGGCCAGCCCGGCCGACTTCGGCTACTCGGGCTGGATCGAGCTGCCGGACGGGTCGTTCTTGTGCGCCTACCATTTCGGCGGCGGCCGGGACCCGGACTACCAGCCGGGCCTGAGCTCACGGGTCATGGCCACGCGCTTCTTCGAATCGGACTTCAAGGCCTAGGGGCCGAAAAAACGCGGGGCTCAGCGGCCCTTGGCCAGGCCGGACATGACCTGATCCCACTCCTGTTGCGGGACCTGGCTCTTCTCCAGGACCTCGAAGAACTCGCCGGGTTTGAGCTCCAGATCGGCCCTGCGTTCGGGCCGGTTCTTGAGCAGCCGGACCGCGGCGTTGGCCTCGTCCAGGTCGCGGGCGTCGATGAAGGTGATCAGCTTGCGCCTGCCGCCCGAACCGCACTTGTACAAAAGGTATCCGTCGCCCATCAGCCGGCTCCCTGGTTGACGGCCGTTGACGCCGCGCCGGGAACGCGTCGTCGGCTGTGTTCGACAGTACAACGCTTCGGCCGGCCAAGGCAACTCAGGGCCGCGCCGGGTGGGGGCTGGATAAAAGCGGTCCGAGTCTGATAGGCTGGGAGCCGAGAGTCCAAGGGGGCGGCGTGACCAAGAAGCAACGGCTGTTTTTCATCGTCACCGGCTGCGGCCGGCTCGGCTCGGTCCTGGCCGAGGACCTGAGCGCCGCGGGCCACGAGGTCGTGGTCATGGACAAGGACGCCGAGGCCCTGAACAGGCTGTCCGACCGCTTCGGGGGCAAGACCGTGGAGGGCGACGCCACCGAGACCTCGGCCCTTAGGCACTGCGGCGCGGAAAAGGCCGACGCCCTGATCGCGGTGACCGGGGACCCGAACGTAAATCTCATGGCCGCCCAGGTGGCCAAAAAGGTCTTCGGCCTGGCCACGGCCGTGGCCGTGGTCCAGGACCCGGAGCGCCTGGCCACCTACCGGGACACGGGCATCATAGCGGTCTGCCCGGCCCTGGTCGCCGAGGCGTCCATACTCGCGGCCCTCGGGCTGCCGGGCCCCAAGGCCGGGGAAAATCCATGAACATCCTCATCGTGGGCGGGGGCAGGCAGGTCTATTTCCTGTGCCGGGACCTGCTGGGCAAGGACCACAAGCTGACCGTGATCGACTCCGACGACCGGGAGTGCCGCTGGCTGTCCAGGCGTCTGGAGCGGGCCGTGATCGTCCGGGGCGACGGCAGCGACCCCAGGATACTGGAGGACGCGGGCTGCGGGGCCATGGACGTGGTCCTGGCCATGACCGGCAGCGACGAGGTCAATCTGGCCGTGTGCCAGGCCGCGACCCTGCGCTTCAAGGCCCCCAGGGTCCTCAGCCCGGTGATCGACCCGGACAACGAGGACATCTTCCGGGCCCTGGACGTGGAGGGCGCGTTCTCCCCGACCCCGGCCCTGATCCAGATCATCGAGGGCCGGGCCGGGCTGACCGGGATAATGAACATGCTCCCCGCGGCCCAGGGCGAGATACTGGTCACCGAGCTGGTCCTTGCCCAGGACTCCCCGGCCCTGGACACCGCGCTCAAGGACCTGGACATCCCGGACGACTGCCTCCTGGCCTGCGTGGTCCGCCAGGGCCGGGTGATCGTGCCCAGGGGCGGCACCATGCTCCGGGCCGGGGACCAGGTCCTGGTCATCACCCGGCCCGAGACCCACGAACAGGCCCTCAAGGCCCTGACCAGGACCTGAGGGAGGCCTCTTGTCCGCGGCCAGACAGGAGCTCGCCGGAAAGTACCGGGCCGTGTCCGCCTATACCGGGCTGGTCCTGCTCATCTGCGGGCTGCTCATGCTCCTGCCCCTGGCCGGGCTCATCGAAGAGCCCCGGGAAGCGGCCGATGTCTGGGGCTTTCTGGCCCCGGCCCTGGTTTTGGCCGGCCTGGGCCTGGGCCTGTGGCGGGGCCTGGGGCCGGGCGACGCGGCCCTGACCGTGCGCGAGGGCCGGGTCGTGGTCCTGTTCGGCTGGCTGGGCGTGTGCCTGGTCTCGGCCTGGCCGTTCATGGCGGTGATGAATTTGCCCCTCCACCTGGCCGTGTTCGAGTCCGTGAGCGGCTGGAGCACGACCGGGCTCTCGATCCTGGACGTGGAGGCCGCGCCCAGGACCATCCTCTTGTGGCGCTCGGTGACCCAGTTCGCCGGCGGCGCGGGCCTGGCCGTGATCATGCTCGCGTCCATAGCCGGGCCCGCCGGGTCCGGACTGACCGAGGCCGCGGGACGCTCCGAGCAGCTGGTCCCCAACGTCAGGTCCTCGGCCAGGACGGTTTTGGGCATCTACCTGGCCTACGCCCTGGCCGCGACGGCCAGCTACCGGGTCCTGGGCATGGACCTGTTCGACGCCGTGAACCACGCCATGGCCACGGTGTCCACGGGCGGCTTCTCGACCAGGGCGGCGAGCATCGGGTATTGGAACTCCATGGGCCTGGAGGCCGCAGTCATGGTCTTCATGCTCCTCGGCAGCCTCAACTTCCTGACCGCGCACCTGGTCGTGCACGGCCGGGCCTCGGCCCTGTTCAAGGGCAGCGAGGTCAGGCTGGCCGCCCTGCTCCTGGCCCTGGGCGCGGCCCTGCTGGCCCTCTCGGGCCAGGGGGCCTGCCCGGGCCTGCGCCGGGCCCTGTTCGCCGCGGTCTCCGCGGCCAGCACCACGGGCTTCACCACCTCGCCCTGCCCCGGGTTCGGACCCCTCGGGCTCCTGGTCATGCTCCTGCTCATGATCGCCGGCGGCCAGACCGGCTCGACCGCGGGCGGGCTCAAGCAGTACCGGCTGGCCATCCTGCTCAGGGAGCTCGGCCTGGAGCTCAGGCGGACCTTCCTGCCCAAGGCCGTGGTCAAGGAGGCCTTCATCTGTCACGGCGGGGAAAGGATATTCCTGGATGAGGCCATGTTCAGACGCTGCGGCGCGTTCCTGCTGCTCTACCTGCTGGTTCTGGTCTGCGGGACCGGGGTCCTGGCCCTGCACGGCGCGCCCTTGGGCGACGCCCTGTTCGAGTTCGCCTCGGCCCAGGGCACGGTGGGCCTGAGCGTGGGCCTGACCGGGCCGGACGCGGCCCCGGGCGTGCTCTGGACCGAGGCCTGCGGCATGTTCCTGGGCAGGCTCGAGTTCTTCGCCATCATAAGCGCGATCATCAAGGTCGCCAGGGACCTGAGGCTGGCCGCCAGAAAAAACGGGCCCTAGCCCAAATCGGCCATGCCCACCCCGGCCAAGGGCCGGCCGCACTTGACGCAACGCCCGCCACGAAGGCCCCGGTTGGTGACCGCGAACCCCGAACGCTCGATCAGCTCGGCCCCGCAGCCCGGGCAAAAGGTGTTCTCCCCGCTCTCGTGGGGCACGTTGCCCAGATACACGTGGCGCAGGCCCGCCTCCAGGCCCGCCTCCCTGGCCCGGCGCAGGGTCGAGGCCGGCGTGGGCGGGACGTCCAGCATCCGGTAGCAGGGATAGAACGCGCTCACGTGCCAGGGGATGTCCGGGCTCAGCCCGGCCAGGTACGCGGCCAGCTCCCTCAACTTCCTGGGGTCGTCGTTGAGCCCCGGGATGACCAGGGTGGTGACCTCGACCCAGACCCCGGCCTCGAGCATGCGCTCGATGCTGCGCATCACCGGCTTGATCCGGCCCCCGCAATAGGTCTTGTAAAAGGAGTCCTCAAAGGCCTTTAGGTCCACGTTGGCCGCGTCCAGGACCTTGGACAGCTCGGCCAGGGCCTCCTTGGTCATGAAGCCGTTGGTCACGAAGACGTTCTTAAGCCCCAATGCGCGGGCCTGGACCGCCACGTCCAGGGCGTACTCCATGAACACGGTCGGCTCCACGTAGGTGTAGGCGATGGACAGGCAGCGGGTCTTCTTGGCCTCGGTCGCGACCTCTTCGGCCGGAAAAAAGGTCCCGGGCAGCGCGCCGGTCTCCCTGGGGCCCTGGGAGATGTCCGCGTTCTGGCAAAAGGCGCACTTGAAGTTGCACCCGGCCGTGGCGATGGAGTAGCTGCGCGAGCCGGGATGGAAGTGATACAAAGGCTTCTTCTCCACCGGGTCCACGTGCCTGGCCACGAGCCTGGCGTAGACCAGGCTGTAGAGCCTTCCGTCCCGGTTCTCGCGCACCCCGCATTTTCCCCGCTCGCCCAAGCCCAGGCGGCAGCGGTGCGCGCACAGAAAGCAGCGGACCTCGCCGCCCTCCAAGGGCTTCCAGAACCTCGCCTCTCTCATGACCCCCTCCTCAGACCTTTCGCGCCTCGCCGGCGCGGACCAGGGCCAGGCGCGTGAGCGCCGGTCCGATCAACTCGAATATCACCGTGCTGGCCACGACCACGGGCAGGACCACCCGGCCCAGTTCCGGGCAGCGCTGCTGCACGGCTATGGCCATGCCCATGGCCACCCCGGCCTGGGGCATGAGGGCCAGGCCCATGAACCGCCGCATGGCTCGGTCCGCGGCCGAGGCGACCGCGCCCAGCCAGGCCCCGCTGATGCGGCCCACTACCCTGAGCAGCATGTAACACAGGCCCAGGGACCCCACTGCGGCCAGGGACGAGGGATCGAGCATGGCCCCGGCCAGGATGAAGAACAGGACCAGAAACGGCCACTCGATGCTCTCGATGGCGTGAAAGGGCCTGACGTGATGGCGGGCCAGATTGGCGACCACAAAGCCCATGGTCATGGCCGCGAGCAGAAACGAGACCTTGAGCCACAGGGCCACGCCCGCGCACAAAAACACGCAGCCCAGGGCCTCGACAAAGGTCGGCTCGCCCGGCCTTATCCGGCCGGTCAAAAAGGCCATGGGCAGGCCCAGGGCCGCGCCGACCAGGATCGCGCCGCCCACCTCCCAGAGGCCCGCGAGCAGGGGCTCGGCCCCGCACGAGCCGAGACCAAAGACCTGGGCCAGGGTGAACAAGAGGCTGAAGGCCATCAGGCCCCAGGCGTCGTCCACGGCCACCACGCCGAGAAGCACGCGGCTGAAGGGGCCCTTGGCCCGCTGTTCGCGGACCACGTCGCTGGTGGCCGCCGGGGCCGTGGCCGTGGATATGCCCGCCAGGGTCAGGGCCGCGGCCAGGGGCGCGCCGAACACGACCAGTCCGGCCAGGACCAGGACGGCCGTGACCACGACCTCGGCCACGGAGATGCACAACACCTGCCTGCCGTGCCTCCTGAGCTCGTCCAGGGTCAGCCTGCCGCCGAGCAGAAAACCGATCATCACCAGGGCCGCGCTGGACACGAACCCGGCCCAGTTGTTGTCGCCCGGGACCAGGAGTGCGAACCCGCCGGGCCCGGCCAGGAAACCGAAGATGAGCAGCAGGGTCACCCTGGGCAGGCGGGTGCGCCGGCCCAATGCGTCCGTGGCCAGGCCGACTATCAGCAGGCCGCCTAGGATCAGAAATGTCCTGGACAGGGGGCTCATGGGCCGTCCTTTGGCCGGGCCCCGGACCCGGCCGGGCTAGTGGCTGATCCAGAGGGTCTCGCGCTCCAGGGTCCTCAACAGCTTGAGGCTGACCGAGCCCATGAACAGCCGCTTGGGCTTCCTGTCCGACCCGGTGCGGCCGACCGCGACCACGGCGTAGGCGCCCTGCTCGGCCTCCCTGATCACCGCCTTGGCCGGGGCCGCGCCCCTGACCAGGATCGTGGATATCCTCTCCTTGGGCGTGCCGTTCAACAGCGCCGTGCTCTTGGCCAGGTCCAGGACGCGCTCGGCCTCCAGGTCCGACTCCCGGAGCGGGTTCCAGACGTGCAGGATGTCCAGGACGTGGCCCGGCTCGTCCGCGAGCATCAGCCCGGCCTGGCCCGCGGCGCGCAGGCTCTCCTCGGAGCCGTCCACGGCCAGGAGCACGTTCTTGCGGCCCGGGTCCGGGGAACGGCAGACCCAGATGGGCACGTCCATCTCCCTGGTCACCAGGGTCTTGCTGACGCTCTCCTCGACCAGGAGCTCGTCCAGCCTGGACAGGCCGCGTCGGCCCAGGACCACGGAGTCGTAGCCGCCCACGACCCCCTCCCTCAGGATGTCCTCGGCCGCAGTGTCCTGCATCTGGGTGAACTTTATGTTGATATTCTCGGCCAGAAAGCCCTTGTCCACCAGGCCGCGCCTGATGTCCTCAAGCAGGGCCTGGCCCCTGCCGCGCACCGCCTGCCTGTCGGCCTCGGACCCGGGCTCGTCCGGCCCGGGCGCCTCGCCGATATTGAGCAGGGTCAGGCCCACGCTGGGCTTGTTCTGGAAAAAGGCCTCCACGAAGCGCACCCCGTAGAGGGCCTCGCGGTCGAAGCTCACGGTCAGAAGCAGGTTCTTGTTCATGGCCCTACTCCCCTGCCCCTGGACCTAGGCGGCCGGACACAGCGGGACCTTGTAGTTGATGAGCACGGTCGGGCAACTGGGCGTCAGGGCCACGTACGCGGCGGTCGAGCCTATCAGGGTCCTCTCCGGGCCCTTGTCCGAGGAGTGGTGGGCCATGACTATGCAGCCCACGTCGTTCCACCTGGCGTACTTGAGTATCTCCACGGGCGGCGTGCCCTCCCAGGACTCGAACACGGTCCTGACCCGACCCAGCAGGTGCCCGTAGCGCCTGCGCATCCTGTCCTTGGCCTCGGCGATCAGGACCTCGATGTCCGGGCAGGGCTGCTCCTGGACCGGCGAATACCCGGCCACGTTGATCACGTGAAAGACGTGCAGCTCGGCGTCGTAGGCCCCGGCCAGCATGCAGGCGTACCTCAGGGCGTTCTCCGAGGGCGAGGAGAAGTCCGTGGCCAGCAGGATCCTGGACATCTTGGGCCCGGTCTCCGGGGGCCTTCGGGAGACGATCATCACCGGGCAGGACGCCTGGCGGCTGACCTTTTCCGCGGTGCTGCCGATCAGGCGGTAGACCAGGGCCGAGCCCTCCCTGTCCGCGTCCCTGGCGTGCGGGCCCATGACGATGAGGTCCGCCCGCTCCTGGCCGGCCAGCTTCAGTATCTCTTCCGGGGGCTGGCCCGGGACGACCTGAAAGGAGACATCGGCCGTTCCGGAGGCCTTGTCCTGAAAGGACTGCTTCATGTCCGCCAGGACCTGCTCCATCTCGCCGCACATGGCCGCCGGCCTCTTTTTGCCCCACCAGGACGAAGGCAGGCAGCAGGCGTGGAAGACTATCAACCTGGCATTGGCCCTGGCGGCCAGGGAAAAGGCCATGTCCGCGGCGCACAGACCCTGCTCTCCCGGGGTGGCCGCCAAAATTATCTTTCTGAACATCCGCATCTCCTTGGGGATTGCCGTTTCAAGCCCGGAGCCGCGGCTCCGGCGACCGGGATATATGCTCCCATGCAATCACCCTACACGCTCAAATCGCCGAGCGCCAGCCCGCGGGAGCACATGGCCCTAAGCCGGGAGGCGTTCGCCGGGGCGTGGCCTCCCTGATCGTTGTTGAAGTAGACGTAGACGTCCAGGCCCCGGCCGGCCCAGGCAAGGACCTGCTCGGCCCAGAAGCGGAGCTCCTCTTCCGCGTAGCAGCCCTGGTAGGCCGGGCCGGGCCCGTGCAGCCGGAGATAGGCGAACTCCCCGGCGACAGGCATGGGCGAACGCGCGCCCGCGAGATCAAAGACGCAGACCGCCGCGCCCCGGCCGGCCAGGAGCCTGTAGACCTGATCGTCGAACCAGGAGCTGTTCCTGAACTCGAACGCGTAGCGCGGGCCCTCGGGCAGGGCGGCCAGAAATCCGGACAGCCTGGCCGCATCCAGGCCCAGGCCGGGCGGGAGCTGGAACAGGATCGGGCCGAGGCCCCGGCCCAGGGCCCGGGCCGCGGTCATGAACCCGGGCAGGGTCCTGTCCGGGTCCTTGAGCCTCTTCATGTGCGTGATGTAGCGGCTGGCCTTGAGCGCGTACACGAAGCCCGGCGGCGCGGTCTCCCGCCAGCGGGCCACGGCGCCCGGCGAAGGCAAACGATAGAAGGTCGAGTTGACCTCCACGGTCTTGAAACGGGAGCAGTAGAAGGCCAGGGTCCGGTCCTGGGGCAGGTCCGGGGGGTAGAACGGGCCCCTCCAATGGCGGTAGGCCCACCCGGACGTCCCTATGCGCAGCGAACCCCTCCGCCCCACCAAGCCCTCCGGACTTTGCGGGTCGGCCGAACCGCCGGGACGCGGGTCACGCTGAAGAGCGGTCCGGCCGCCTCGCGGTCAACCTCTCATCTCGAACTGGTCGTATATCTTGTCGTAGTCCATCCAATCGGACTTGAAATCGTCGACCCGGGACAGGGGCGAACCCTGCCTTACGCGCTCCCTGAAACTGTCCAGCGCGGCCTCGTCGCCCTGGGCCAGTATCTCGACCTTGTCCTGATCGAGATTGCGGACCCAACCGTTGACGCCCATGTTCGCGGCCTGGTCCTGAATCCAGGCCCTGAAGAAAACGCCCTGAACCTTTCCGGTGATCACGCAGTGAAGACTCCTCATTCTCCCTCCTTAGGATTGCAGCGGGGCCCGATCCAGACAAGGCGGCGGTCCCGGCCCGGCCAGGGCCGCCACCCACGGTATGCGCACATCTGTTTTAGCCCAAGGAACGAGGTCCGGCAAGCCGCGCGGCCGCCGGAGACGCCGGGACCTAGGACTTGATCTCGATGCGCTTGCCCGCGGCCTTTTGGTCCTTGGCCAGGCGCACGGTGAGCACCCCCTTCTTGTACTCGGCCTTGACCTTGTCCTCCAGGCACTTGGCCGGCAGGGGGATGCTGCGGCAGAACGAGCCGTAGGAACGCTCCAGGCGATGATAGTTGTCCTTCTTCTCCTCGCTCTCGCGCTTCTTCTCGCCCTGGATGACGAGCATGTTGTTCTCCAGGGACAGCTCCACGTCCTTGGGGTCGATCCCGGGCAGCTCGAAGGCGACCACGACCTCCTTGTCGGTCTCGTTCACGTCCACGGCCGGAAATATTCCCTCGGGAAAAAAGGGGGACTCCCCCAGGCCGGAACGCATCATCTCGTCCATGAGCTCGAACAGGCCGCCGCCCCGGGCCAGGCCGCCCGGGCGCCTCTTGAGCGCCGGATAAAACTTCTCCAACATGGCTGGCCTCCTTGTGCCTCGGCCCCAGAGGGCCGGATGTCTTGCCCCAGACCTCGACGGCCTTGCCGGCCGCCGAGGCTAGGCGGTCTTGATCTCTATCCTGCGCGGCTTGATCTTCTCGGCCTTGGGCAGGAACAGGTCCAGGACGCCGTCGCTCAACTCGGCCCTGATGCCCTCCCGGTCCACGACCTCGGAGATGGTGAAGCGCCTCTCGTAGCTGTGGCAGCCGAACTCCTTGGAGGCGAAGGACCTGCCCCCGTCCGGATGGTAGGAGCTCTTGCCGTGCACGGTCACGCTGGTATCGTCGAGCTCCACGCTCAAATCCTCCCTGCCCACGCCCGGCAGGTCCATGAGGATGTGAAACCCGTCCTCGCGCTCCAGGATGTCCGTGGCCGGGTAGTGACAGGGCGCGCTCTTCTGGGTGCTCTTGGCGTTGCTCATGTCTGCCCCCTTAAGCCGTTTCTATGCTGATCTTCCTGGGCTTGGCCGCGCCGGACCTGGGCATGACCACCTCCAGGATGCCGTTCACCATCCTGGCCGAGACCTTTTCCGGATCAACGGGCAGGTTCAGATTGACCACCCGCTGGAAACGGCCCATGGGCCTCTCCTGGCGGTAGTACTGGCCGGCCGGGGCCTTGCGCTCGCCCTGCACGGTCAGGCTCTTGTCGGTCAAGGTTATGTCCAGGTCCTGCTGCTTCACGCCCGGGACCGAGAAGGCCGCGTAGACATTGTCCTGGTCCTGGCTCAGGTTCATGGGCGGATAGCCGCCCAGGCCGCCGGGCAGCGGGGCGTGCAGCTTCTCAAAGACCTTGTCCCAGTCAAGGGCCAGATCGTAAAACGGGCTGAAGTCGATAACCATGCCTGACACCTCCCTGAAAGAATCATGGACACCGGAAACCTCCGACGCCTACTGCCGGGGTTTGAGCGGTCCTCGAACCAAGCCCTACTCCCCGGAGCAGGCCATGGCCGGGGCCGGCTCGGAGGCGGACCAGCCCGCGCCGGAGCGCCTGGTCCTGCGCCTGACCGCCAGGGCGGAGTCCCTGGCCGCGGCGCGCTCCAGAAGGGCCCTGCCGATCCGGGTCCATCCGAGGCCCTCCTCCTTGATAAAGGCCTTGAACTCCAAGGCCGAGGAAAAGGTGATGCAGCCGTGCAGATCCCGCCTGTCCAGGCTCCGGAAAAACAGGTCTGAGGCCAGGATGTATTTCCCGACCTCGGTCTTGTACAGGGTTACGACGAACCAGGACATGGAGATGAACATCCACTCGCGCTCGTCAACACGGGCCAGCTCCCGGCCCTTGAAGCACAGGTCGACCTTTCCGTTTCGCCTGACCCTGACCTCGTCCATTGCAACCTCCTCTGCGCTTGGCCCGGCCCGACTCAACGGGTTACGAGCACGGGACACGGGGCCGTCTGCAAGACCCTGCTGGTCACGCCCCCCACCAACAGCCCCTCTATGTCGCTTCGCCCGCGACAGCCCATGACGATCATGTCGCAGCCCTCGTCCTTGGCCACGTCCACGATGACCTCGGCCGGCAGGCCCTCCAGGACCTTGTCCGTGTACCGGACCCCGCTCTTCTTGAGCATGTCCCTGTATGTGCTCAGCATCTCGTTGGAAATGGCCACGATCTCGTCCACGGCGTGGGGAAACACCTGGCCTTCCATGACCATGGGCACGCCGCTGTAGCAGTGAATGAGCACCACCTTGGCCCCGGCCATCCCGGCCAACTCCGCGGCCATCTTGGCCGCGTTCATGGCCTGCGCGGAACCGTCCACAGGAAGCAGTATCTTGTTAAGCAAGGCTTCACCTCCCAGTTCAGGCGTTCCCGGAAAAAGCCCCCAACCATTGCCTGCGGAACCGTTCGAAAAACAACCCGACCTTGAGCATCCTTGTTCCGGGTTCATCTCCAGCTTTGTTTCAAGTCCGGACACTTCAAAAACCCTGCCAATTGATCCAAAAATCAACCGGCTGCAATAATTGGCCTTAATCACCCGCCCAGCTGAACGACAGCCCTGTTTACACAAATATTATTCTTAAAAAATTGGAGCCTCCAAAAAATTTGGAGTCCAGGGCCCGCAAAAAAGCCGCCCGGCCAAAGCCGGGCGGCTCGTTCAAGGACCCGGAAAGAGGCCTCAGAAGGACGGCCTGAACTCGTCGCGCCTGTTCAGGGCCCAGGCCGCTCGGTTGTGCGCCTTGTCCAGGGGCTCCTCCTCGCCGTAGCTGACCGTGCTCATGCGCCCGGCCTCAACGCCCGAAATGGTCAAAAACTCCTTGGCCGCCCAGGCCCTGCGCTCGCCCAGGGCCATGTTGTACTCCCGGGTGCCCCATTCGTCGCAATGGCCCTCGATGAGCACCGTTATCTGGGGAAAGCGCTTGAGGATGTCCGCCTTGGCCTCGAGCACGGCCCTGGCCTCGGGCTTGAGCTCATAGCGGTCGAAATCGAAATGTATCTTCTCCTTGAGCGCCTCGGCGGCCTGTTCCAGGGCCCGGCGCTCCTCGGCCAGCCTGCGCTGCCTGAGCTCGTCCTCGCCGGGCCCGGCCGGCTCCGGCGCGGGCGGCGGGGCCTGGACCTTGACCTCCTGCTCCTCGATGACCACTGCCTGCGGCGCGCCGCCGGTCTCCTTCTTGGCGCAGCCCGCGAGCGCCGCGGCCGCGGCCCAGGCCGTCAGCAGCAAAACCCAGAACAAGAATCGGCGTCCCATATGTCTCTCCTTCGCGCCGGGGCCGGGGCCTGAAGCCATCCCCCGCGTCCCTGGGCAGCGTTTTTTCGAAATCACCTACAAAAACCTTGCCAACGGCCCTCGGACCACAGGCCGCCTGTCCAAGGCTCCTACAAACCCGGAGCCGATGTCAATTCATATCCCGGGCCCGCTTGGCCCGCTCCCTGAGGTTCAGACCGTGGCTCTTGAGCATGCCGTAGATCCGGGCCTGGCTCAGCCCGGACAGGTCCATGGCCTTTTTCAGCTCGCCGTTGCTGGCCCGGATCAGGTCCTCCAGGAAGCGGCGCTCCAGGGCCTTGACCCCTTTTTTGCGGAACTCGGCCCAGTTCAGGCAGGCCGCTCCGGCCCCCGCCGGGGCCGGCTGGTCCGCGGCCTTGCCCCCGCCGGACACGCGCGAACGGAAGAAATGGACCCGGAGCTCCCGGGGCAGGTAGATGGGCAGAAGCACGTCGTCCGTGGGCGCCGAGGCCACCAGGACCTCCAGGACGTTGACCAGCTCGCGCACGTTGCCCGGCCAGTCGTAGGCGTACAAGAGCTTTTCCAGCTCCGGGGACAAGACCTTGGCCGGCAGGCCGCTTTTGGAGGTTATGGCCGCCAGGTGGTGCTCGACCAGCTCCGGCAGGTCCTCCATATGCTCGCGCAGGGCCGGCAGCTCGAGGGTGAAGGTCCGGATGCGGTAGAACAGGTCCTCCCTGAAGTCCCCCTGCCTGACCATGGCCTTGAGGTCCCGGTTGCTGGCGCAGACCAGCCTGAAGTCGCTCTCGACCTCCTTGACCTCGCCCAGGGGCCGGTATTTGCGGTTCTCCAGCAGGCGCAGAAAGGACTTCTGCATGTCCAGGGACATCTCGCTGACCTCGTCCAGGAAAAGGGTCCCGTGGTCCGCCCTCTGGATCAGGCCGTCCCGGTCCGAGACCGCGCCGGTGAACGCGCCCTTGGCGTGGCCGAACAGCTCGCTGCCCAGAAGCGTCTCCTGGAGCGCGGCGCAGTCCACGACCACGAAGCGTCGGCCGGCCCGGGAGCTGTTCTCGTGCACCGCCTTGGCGAATATCTCCTTGCCCGTGCCGGTCTCCCCGAGGATGAGCACGTTGGCCGCGCTCTTGGCCGCCCGGGCCATGTGCTCCACGCACTGCCGTATGGCGCGGCTGGAGCCGACGATGCCCGGCCGCTTGGCCGGCATGGCCGCGAGCTTCTTCTCCCGGTACTGCAGGGCCCTTAAAAAGGAGAACTTGAGGCCCTGGGAGGTGGCCGCCTTCTCCACGTAGTCCCAGGCCCCGTTGCTTATGGCCAGCTCGGCCCCGTCCGGGTCCCCGGCCCCGGTCATGATGATCACCTCGGGGCAGGAGCTCAGGGTCTTGAGCCGGGGCAGGAGGTCCAGGCCGTTGCCGTCGGGCAGCCGGACGTCCAGGAACACCAGGTCGAAGTCCTGGGACCTGGCCAGGTCCAGGCCCTCGGCCAGGGTGCCCGCGCACACGGCCTCGTGGCCCGCCTCGGAGACTATGTCCGAAAGCACCAGGGAGAAGACCCTGTCGTCGTCCACTATCAGGATGCGTCTCAAGCCGTCTGTCTCCGTGCAGGGCTAAAGGTTGTCCGTGAGCCTCTTCAATGCGCCGGCCACGCCGTCCACCTCCAGGATCAGATCGGGCACCAGGTCCATGAGCCGGCCGGCGTCGCGCTTCCTGCCGGCCGTATCGACCCTGTCCAGGAGCTCCTTGAGCCGCCAGGCCCCGAAGAGCAGGGAGTTGCCCCTGAGCACGTGGCTGACGTGGAGCAGCCGCTCCCAGTCGCCGCTGCGCGCCGCGGCCGAGAGATCGGCCAGATATCCCGGGGCCTCGGCCGAGAACGTGTCCACGACCTTGCCGAACAGCTTGGCCTTGCCCTTGTACTGCCCGCCCAAGGCGGCCTCGTCCACGTAGCCGACCGTGGCCGGGCAGTTCCGGGCCCCGCGCGCAGGCCCCAGCCTGCCCCGCTTGTCGAGCAGAAGGGCGATGGTCATGAACAGGTGCTCGGGGTCTATGGGCTTGGTCACGTAGCCGTCCAGGCCCGCGGACAGAAACCCCTCGACCTCCTCGGTCATCGCGTAGGCGCTGAGCCCCAGGATGGGCACGTCCCCGGGCGTGGCCCCGGCGGACGCGGCGCGTATCTCCCGGGTGGCGGCCATGCCGTCCATGACCGGCATCTGGATGTCCATGAGCACGAGGTCAAAGACCGAATCCCTGGCCGCCTCCACGGCCTGGGCCCCGTTCTCGGCCACGGTCACCCGGTGGCCGCGCTCCTGGAGCAGGTCCACGGCGAACAGCTGGTTGACCTTGTTGTCCTCGGCCAAGAGGATGCGCAGGGACGGAAGCTCCGGGGCCCCGGCCATGGCGAACTCCGTCTCCGCGCCCGCCTGCCCGGAGGCCCCCCGGGCGATCCTGAACGGCGCCCGGAGGCGGAACACGCTGCCCTCGCCCGCCCGGCTCTCAAAGGACAGGCCCCCGCCCAGCAGGTCCGCCAGCTTCTTGCTGATGGCCAGGCCCAGGCCCGTGCCCGCGTACTTCTTGGTCAGCCCGGAGTCGACCTGGGTGAAGCTCTCGAAGATCATCCGCTGCTGGTCCTCGGGGATGCCGATGCCGGTGTCCCGGACCGTGACCACCAGTCCGACCCGGTCCGTGACCGGCTCGGCCTCGGGATCGGGCGCCACGCTGACCTCCACCCGGCCGACCTCGGTGTACTTTATGGCGTTGTTGACCAGGTTCAGGAGGATCTGGCGCAGCCTGAAGGGGTCGCCGTTCAACTCCCGGGGCACGGCGGGGTCGATGACCATGTCCAGTTCCAGGCCCCTTTCCGAGGCCAGGACCTGCTGTTCCTTGACCAAGGTCTCCAGGACGTTGTGCAGGTCGAAATCCCGGTCCCGGATCATGAACTTGCCGGCCTCGATCTTGGAGTAGTCCAGGATGTCGTTGATGATGGTCAAAAGGGTCCTGGCCGCGCCCTCCACGACCTCCAGGCGCTCGCGCTGCCTGGGCTCCAGGTCCTCCTGGA
The DNA here is from genome assembly GCA_016932995.1 of Desulfovibrionaceae bacterium. GTDB lineage: Bacteria > Desulfobacterota > Desulfovibrionia > Desulfovibrionales > Desulfovibrionaceae > JAFGBU01. The sequence goes on along the minus strand of JAFGBU010000017.1, from coordinate 12,862 downwards.
GGATGAGGGCCAGATAGCCCAGGATGGCGTTCATCGGGGTGCGTATCTCGTGGCTCATGTTGGCCAGAAACGCGCTCTTGGCCCGGTTCGCGGTCTCGGCCTCGTCCTTGGCCGCCCGAAGCGCCTTTTCCAGGCGCACCTGGTCGGTGATGTCCTGGGTGGTGCCGAAAAAGCGCTTGGGCCGCCCCTGGCCGTCGAACTCCACCTCGCCCTGGGCCCGGACCACCCGTATCTCCCCGTCGTTGCGGATGATGCGGTACTCGGAGTCGTAGCCCTGGCGGCCCTCCACCGCCCCCTCGATGACCCCGATGACCCGATCGCGGTCCTCGGGGTGCAGGTGGCGCACGAACAGGCTGAAGGTGTCGAACTTGTTCACCGGCTCGTAGCCGTAGAGCAGGGCCATCTCCTCGGACCACCACAGCTCGCCGGTACCGATGTCCCTGCTCCAGCTCCCGACCTTGGCTATGCGCTGGGCCCGGGACAGGTTGGTCTCGCTCTGCCTCAGGGCCTCCTCCATCCTGCGGATGTCGCTCACGTCCATGATCATCTGGATGGCCCCGCCGACCTCCCCGTACTCGTCCCTGAGCGGCGCCGCGTAGAGCTTGAAGAAAAAGCCGTAGAGGTCCTCCTCCTCGGGCGTGGACATGCGCGTCTGGGTGCATCCGGTCCTGAAGACCTTTTCCGTGATGCACTCCGAGCAGGCCGAGGAGCGCCCCTTCAGGACCTCGTAGCACCTGCGGCCCAGGACATCCTCCCTGGAGGCCGCGCCCAAATGACGCATCAGGGAATCGCTCGCGTCCAGGATGCGGAACTCCCGGTCCACGACCCTGAGCATGCCCGGGATGGTGTCAAAGGTCGTTCTGAGCGCCGAGAGGGCCTTCTTGAGCTCGTCCTCGGTGCGCTTGTGCGCGGTGATGTCCGTGGCCACGCCGCACACGGCGCAGCACTTGCCGTACTCGTCCAGAAGCGGAAACTTGGTCACCGAGTAGACCCGCTGCTCGCCGTGCACGTCGATGAGCTTGTCACGGGTCAGGGCGCTCTTGGTGCGCGCGACAATGCGGTCCTCGACCTCGACCGCGTCGGCCATCTCGCCCGGGAACAGCTCGGCGGCCGTCTTGCCGAAGGCGCTTCCGGAGTCCTTGAGGGACAAAAGATCGAACCGGCTGTTGGCCAACAGGTACTTGCCCTCCAGGTCCTTGATGAAGATCAGGGCCTGGGAGTTGTCCAAAAGGCCCTTGAACAGCAGCGTGTTCCGCCTCAAGGCCTCCTCGACCCGCCTGCGCTCCCTGATCTCGTTCCTGAGCTTGCGGTTGGCCCCTTCGAGCTCCCTGGTCCGCCCGGCCACGCGTTGCTCGAGGTCCGAGCGCCCGGCCAGCCTGCGGCGCAGGACCTCGATCTCGGCCAGAAGCTCCTTTTTGGTTCTCTTGTCGGTCATGTCCGGCGTCGGGTTTGAACCGCCCTTCAGGTCAAGGGCCGCGTCGCGCGCTCCGGGCCTCCAATCCCCCGGCCGGCCGGCCGGTCAAAACCCGGAACAGGATTTTTTGTCGTGACTTTCCCCGGGCCCTGGTGTAAGAAGCCCGAAACTCAAAGAGGACGGCGGCGCTTCGATGAAATACATCGGCAAGTATTTCAGGCACGTTTTCAATCCCCTCCACGTCTACTGCAGGCTCTGCGACTTCGGCCTGCGAAGGCCCACGGCCATACGCATCTGCTCGGCCTACGAGCAACTATTGTTCAACCGCTTCTAGCCCGGGCCTAGTGCACGATCCACAGGGCGGCCCTGTCCATCTCCAGTGAGCGCAAGAGCTTCAGGCTCACCGAGCCCATGATCAGCCTGCCCAGCGGCGGCCTGTCGGCCCCGGTGGCGCCCACGACCACGGCCGCGTAGGCCCCCCTCTCGGCCTCGGCCATGATCATCCTGGCGTAGCCCGCGCCGCGGACTATCTCCCAGGACACGCGGGGCCCGTCCACCCCGTTCTCGGCGAGCCTCAAAAGGGCCTGATCGACCACGTAGCGGGCCTCGAACTCGTCCTCCTTGACCGGGTCCCAGATGTGGAACACGCGCACCGAGTGCCCGGGCTCGGTGGACAGGATGAAGCCCGCGTGGTCCGCGGCCCTCAGGCCCTCCTCCGAGCCGTCCACGCACAACAGCAGGTTCCTGCGCCCGGCGTCCGGCATGCGCGTCACCCAGACCGGGACCTCCATGTGGGTCGCGGCCAGGGTGCTGGTCACGCTGTCCTCGACCAGCTCCTGCAACCAGCCCAGGCCCCTTCGGCCCAGGACCACCGCGTCGTATATGCCCCTGACCCCCTCGAAGATGATGTCCTTGGCCGTGCCGAACTCCTTGAACTTCAGCTTGTCGTGGATGTTGGCCGCGGGAAAGCCCTTGCTCTCCAGAAAGTCCCTGGCCCTGGCCATGGCCGCCTCGCCCCTGCCCCGGGCCTTGGCCTTGCCGGCCGCGAAACGGCCCATGTCCCGGTGCACCTCGAGCTTGGAGGCCGTCCTGGCCGGGTCCGTGGCCACGTAGAGCAGGGTGCACTCCACGTCCTGCTTGTTGTCGAAAAAGGCGCTCACGAACCGGGCCGCGCACAGGGCCTTCTGGTCCTCGCTCACGGTCACCAACAGGTGTCTGTTTATCGGCTCCACTCCGACCGCCCTAGCTGACCACCCACACGGTGCAACCCTTGGCCGCGTGGATTATCTTGTTGGACACGCTGCCGAACAGAAACTCCTCGGCCTTGGACACCCCCCGGCGGCCGATGACCACGGTGCCGAAGCCGCCCTCCTGCTGGATCCTCAGTATCTCGTGGGCGATGCTCGTGCCCAGGCTGCAGGACTGCTCCTGCCTGAGCGGGGAGCGGCAGCTGACCTCGTAGCGCTCGCCAACGCTCCCGGCGTCCAGGCCCCTGGCGGTCAGGACACCCCTGGCCCGGGCCAGGGCCGCGCGGACCTCGGCCTCGTGCTCCCGGCACCTGGCCTTCCAAGCCGCGTCGTCGGGGTACATGTCCCTGTCCGGCAGGCGCTCCACGTAGACCAGCTCCAGGTAGAAGCCCTTTGAGCGGCCGGTCATCTCGCCCGCGTACTCCACGGCCCGGAACGAGTTCTCGGACGCGTCAAAGGCCACCAGGACCTTGTTCCAATCCATGTCCCTCACCTCCTACGGCTTGCCGACCAGATCCAGGCAGGGCCCAAGGTCGGCCATGAGTTCGTCCACCGAGTCGTAGAAGACCTCGGCGCCGGCCGAAAAATGCAGCAGCACGCGGTTGAGCTCCTCGGGCAGGTACGAAAACAGCTTGCCCAGGTTGACCACCCGGTTGCCGATGATCAGGGACAGGTCGGCCGGGGTGATCCGGGCCGCGGCCTCGATCCCGGCCTCGTCCGCGGCGTTCTGGAGCGTGACGCTGCCCTTGCCGACCAGAAACAAGAGGATGTTCCCCAGTCCGAACAGGTCCAGGCCAAAGGGGTTCTCCTGGAACTCGAAGGTGTAGTCGAAGTCTATCCAGCGGTAGCGGCCCGTGCCGTACTCGACCCACAGGTGGTCGCGCCTGATGTCCCCGTGCTTCTCCCAGTTGGCGTGCAGAAAGCCGATGGCCTCCACGGCCTCCAGGTACTTGGCCAGGATCCCGGGGAAGACCTCGTGGAAATAGGTCCTGTGGTCCAGTTCAAGCTCCTCGACCACGCTGTCCAGGCGCTTGCCCAGGACCACGTCCAGGACCCGGACCACGTTGCCGGCTGCGTCCTTGGCCGAAATGCCCTGCATGAACCGCTCGTCGCCCTTGACCAGGTTCAGGATGCGCGCCTCCTTGTGCGGGCTGCGGTAGCACTGGATTTTGAACCCGCCGATGTTCATGGGGAAGTTCTCGTAGAACACCAGCTTGAGTATCTTGCGCTCCCCGGTCTCCAGCTGGTGGCAGCGCTTGACCCAGAACTTGGGGTCCTCCATGCCGAAGCGCCGCTCCTGCTCGTCGCGCAGGACCAGGTAGTGCAGCCCGCCCAAAACGATGACGTCGCCGTAGCTGATGTCCATGAACGGCGTGGTGTCCGTGAACAGCCTTCCGCAGCGCGAGGCCGGGAAATCGGGCATGTGCTTGTGGACCAGGTTCCTCACTTCCTCGGACATGGCTGCTCCAAAGGTCTCCGGGCGAATTCCCCGCAATGCCCACATGCTACAGGCCAACATGGGGAAAGGCAACCGTTGCGGGAACCGGGGCCGGTCAGTCCGCGGCCCCGCCCAGGGCCTCGAAGCCCGAGACTATGTCCAGAAGCTCCGAGGTGATCATGCCCTGCCGGGTCTCCCTGAACCTGGACTCCAGCTCCTCCTCCAGCTCCAGGACGTTCTTTTCCGCGGCCTGCATGGCCGCGAGCCTGGCCGCGTTCTCCGCGGCCATGGACCAGGCAAAGGACCTGAAAAGGGTCAGGAACATGTACTGCCAGAGCACGGCGCCGAAGACCTCCAAGGGCGTCTGGCCGAGCATGGGCAGGCTGGGGCCCTCCCAGGGCCGGCCCCGGAACTCCTCTGACCAGGCCCGGTCCAGGGGCAGGACCCGGACCCGGTCGGTCTCGTAGCCGCTGCGGCTCGAGGGCCGGTTGTGGAGCACGGAAAAGGACCGCGCCCGGCCCGCGCTCCACAGCCCGTCCAGGGCCCCGACCAGCTCCTGGACCCGGTCGCTGACCCCGGGCAGGCCGGCGGGCAGGTCGAAGCGCGTCGCCGGGGCCAGTCCCAGGTCCTCCAGGCCGAAGCGCAGGCGCTCGCCCGAGGACCAGAACAGGGTCTCGATCCCCAAATCCCCGAGCCTCCGGGCCTCGGCCGCGGCGGCCTCGAGCACGGTCTCGTTGAACTGGCCGCACATGCCCTGGTCCGAGCCCACGGCCAGGATCACGGCCGGGCCCTTGCCCGCGCCGGGCGCGGGCGCTCCGGCCTGGCGGAACAGGGCCTGGCGGGCCAGGTCCACGACCCGGCCGCTGTGCCTGAGCGCGGCCACGGCGTTCTCGAATATCCGGATGTTCACCGCGGCCAGGCTCTTCATGGTCTTGACCACGGCCAGCAGGTCCCGGACCGTGCCGATCTTCTTCTTGAGGGACTCAAGCCCCTGCATCGCCCGCCTCCCGGCCCAGGACCCTTTTCACCTCCACGGCCAGCCGCTCCCATATCTCGTCGCCCCTGCCCGCCCGGACCAGGTCCGCGCAAAAGACCGGGTCCTCCCGGACCAGGGCGGCCAGGGCCCCCTCGGCCTCGGGCACCCGGTCCAGGGCCAGGTCGTCAAAAAGGCCCCGGGCCACGGCCCAGAGCGCGGCCACCTGCTCGGCCGCGGACAGCGGCGAGAACTGGTCCTGCTTGAGGACCTCGCGCACCCGGCGGCCGTGCTCCAGGGACCTGCGGGTGACCTCGTCCAGCCGGGTCCCGAAGCGGGCGAAGACCTCCAGCTCCTGGAACTGGGAGTAGGACAGCTTCAGGTCCCCGGCCACCAGCCTGTAGGCCGGGGACTGGGCCTTGCCCCCGACCCTGGACACGGACCTGGACACGTCCACGGCCGGGAGCACTCCCTTGCCGAACAGGTCCGGCGACAGATATATCTGGCCGTCGGTTATGGAGATCAGATTGGTCGGGATGTAGGCCGAGATGTTCTGGGCCTCGGTCTCGACAATGGGCAGGGCGGTGATCGACCCCCCGCCGTGCTCGGGCCTGAGCCTGGTGGAGCGCTCGAGCAGCCTGGAGTGGATGAAGAAGATGTCCCCGGGAAAGGCCTCCCGGCCCGGCGGCCGGCGCATGAGCAGGGACAGCTCCCGGTAGGCCCGGGCGTGGCGGGTCAGGTCGTCGAAGACCACGAGCACGTCCCGGCCCCGGTGCATGAACCACTCGGCCATGGACGCGGCCGCGTACGGGGCCGCGTACTGCAAACCCGGCGCGTCGTCGCCCTCGACCACGACCACCAGGCTGTAGTCCATGGCCCCCCTGGAGCGCAGGGTCTCCACGACCTTGGCCGCGGACGAGCTGCGCTGGCCTATGGCGCAGTACACGCAGAGCACGTCCTTGCCCTTCTGGTTCAGGATGGCGTCCACGGCCAGGGCGGTCTTGCCGGTCTGGCGGTCGCCCAGGATCAGCTCGCGCTGGCCCCGGCCTATGGGGATCAGCGCGTCCACGACCTTGAACCCGGTCTCCAGGGGGACCTGCACCGGGGCCCGGTGGAGTATGGGCGGGGCCTCGCGCTGCACGGGCCAGCGCTCGGCCGCGGCCGGCGGCCCCAGGCCGTCCAGGGGCCGGCCCAGGGGGTCGAGCACCCGGCCCACAAGGGCCTCGCCCACGGGCACGTCCAGGACCCGGCCGGTGCGCGCGACCTCGTCCCCGGCGCTGAAGCCCGAGGTCTCGGACAGGGTCACCACGCCCACCCGGTCGGGCAGGATGTCCAGGGCCATGCCCGCCCGGCCGCCGGACAGAACCACCAACTCCTCGGCCTTGACCCGGCCCAGGCCCTCGACCCAGACCACGCCCCGGCCCACCGAGACCACCCGGCCGACCTCGCCGCTCTCCGGTCCGGGCGCATAGGACCCGGCGCCCGACTCCAGGGCCGCGCCCACCTGCCCGGCTATGTCCTCCAGAAATTCCCGGCTCACGCCGCCTCCCCCCGGGCCTCGGCAAAGGCCGAGACGACCTCGCGCTCCAGGCCCGCCAGATAGCTGTCCAGGTTCCAGTCGGTCTTCACGTCCCCGGCGAGCATCTCGATGCCGAAGCCGAGCTCCGGTTTGGTCTCGAACTCGACCCGCTCCGCGCCCATGATCCGGGCCAGTTCGTCCTCGATCCTGGCCCGCAGGCCCAGGTCCGGCTCGAAACCCGTGCGCACGCGCAGGACCGGGGCCCGGCCCGGGGCCTCGCCCGCGGCCAGGCGCTGGATGAAGGACTCCACCAGCCTGGACTCCAGATCGCCCCCGGCCAGGTCCTTCAGGGCCTTTTCGCAGACCATGAGCACCTGGCGCACCAGCCGGACCTTGAGGCCCCGGGAAAAGCTCTCCTTCTCCTCCTCCAGGCCCCTGATCCAGGCCTCGCGGGCGGCCTCTATCTCCGCCCTGGCCTTGTCCAGGGCCCTCTCGCGCCAGACCTTGGCCTCGCGCCTGGCCTCGGCCAGGACCCGCTCCCTGCCCTGGTCCAGGGCCTCGCGCTCCAGGCGCAGGTCCTCCTCGCGGCGCGCGGCCTCGTCCCTGGCCCGCTCGGCCTCGGCCAGGTCACTTGCGATGCGCTCCTCGCGCCGGCGCATGGCCTCGACAATGGGCCGGTACAAGAAGCGCTTGAGCAGCAGGACCAGGATCAGGAAGTTGAAGACCTGGGCCAGAACCGTGAACCAGTCCAGGAGCATCCTAGCCTCCGGCCCTGGACAGGAAGTAGTTCCAGAACGGGTTGGCGAAGATCAGGATCATGGTCACCACGAAGCAGTAGATGGCCGTGGACTCGACCATGGCCAGGCCCACGAACAGGGTCCTGGTGATCGAGTTGGTCATGTCCGGCTGCTGGGCCATGGAGCTTAGGGCCTGGGCCACCGAGCGCCCCTCGCCCAGGGCCGGGGCGATGGAGCCGATGGCGATGCACAGGCCGGCGGTGATGATGGACACCGCCGCGATGAGTCCGAGGTTGTCCACGGGTCGTCTCCTTTGGTTAGCGGTTGAGGGAGTTCTCCTGGACCTCCATGCCCGAGGCCGCGTAGACCGCGGCCAGGATGAAGAAGATATAGGCCTGCACCAGCCCGGTCAGAAGCCCCAGAAGCTGCAAAAGCACCGGGAAGACCAGGGGCGCTATCAAGAGCAGTATGGCCGCGATCATGTTCCCGCTCATGACGTTTCCGAACAGCCGCACGGCCAGGGCCAGGGTCCGGCTGAACTCGCCCATGACGTTGAACGGCAGCATCAAGGGCGAGGGCCGGAAGTAGTTCATCACGTAGGGCCGAAACCCGATGCGCGAGACCCCCCAGACGGGCACGGCCCCGAAAACGCACAGGGCCAGGGCCGCGGTCGTGGACAGGGACCCGGTGGGCGGCCTGAACCAGGGCACCACCGAGAGCAGGTTGGACGCGGCCACGAACAGGAAGATGGTGCACAAAAAGGGCACAAACGGCCAGGGCTCGCGGCCGGTGACCTGGCGGATCTCCCCGGAGACCAGGGACACGACCGCCTCCAGGGCGTTCTGCCACCCGGAGGCCGGGACCTCCGAGCTCAGCCTGCGCGTGGCCAGCCAGGACAAGAAGACCAACAGGGCCATGACCAGCCAGGTGTTGACTATGGTCGCGTTCAGCCTGAAGGCCCCCCACTGGGCGTACACGGTCCAGTCCGGGCTTATGTCCACGGCAACGCCTCCCGGCCCGTCCCGGCCCTTGAGACCAGGACCGCGCGCAGGACCAAGAAACCGGCCAGGCAGAGGAAAAGGGCCGCGGGCCCGACGCGCAGCGCGGCCCAGAATCCGGCCAGGGAAAGGACCAGCCTGGCCGCGAAGCTCAAGGCCCACAGCCGCCTGGGATTTTTCGCTCCGGCCAGCCTGGTCACCGTGAGCCACAGCCCGCCGAAGTAGACCAGGCCCAAAACCGCGCCCCAGACGGGCGAGAGGATCAACAGGCTAGCCCTCATGGTCCTGCTCCCTCGAGATGGCCTCGCGGTTGCGCTTGAGCCACAGCCAGGCGTTGAGGCAGCCCGCGACCAGGCCCACGGCCAAGAGCATCAGGGTCCAGGAGTGCCTGCCCGGCCAGCGCGAGTCTATCCACACGCCCGCGAACACGCCCAGGATCGTGGGCACGGTCACGGACCAGCCGACGATGCCGAAGGTCCCCAGGCCGAACCAGGCCCCGTGCCCGGCCGAGTCCCTGGCCCTGATCCTGCGCCGCTCGCTGGACCCGACCCGGTTGGGGAACCCGGAGCGGCCCTCGTCTTGCCCCTTTTTCTGCTCAGCCATGGCCGAACCCCATGAACCGGCGCACGAAGTCCGCCTCCAGCCTGGCCACCGCGGCCCGGGCGACCCTCTCCTTCTCGTCCACCTCGCCGAGCATGCCCCGGACCCGGACCTCCAGTTCGCCCAGGGTCCCGGTCACGGCCTGGCGCGTGCTGACCATGACCTCGGGCCCCTGCTTGACCAGCAGCCCGCCGTTCAGGGCCAAAAAGGACTCGCCGCCGTCCTTAGCGAGGTAGCTCAGGATGCCGGGCACAAGCCCGGTCACGTAGTCCACGTGCCTGGGCAAAAGGCAGAACCGGCCCTGGGGGCCCTCGGCGGCCACCTCGGACACCGACTCGTCCACCAGCGTCTCGCTGGGCAGGATGACCCTAAGCCTCATGGCCCCTGGCCTCGTCAATGGGTCCGATCATGTACAGAGCGCTCTCGGGCAGGTCCGTGAACTCGTCGCCCAGGATGCGCTCGCAGCCGTCGATGGTGTCCTCAAGCTCGACCATGCGCCCGTCCTGGCCGGTGAAGTGCCGGGTGGTGAAAAAGGGCTGGGTCAGGAAGCGCTCCAGCCGCCGGGCCCGGTACACGGTCCTGCGGTCCTCGCGGGACAGCTCCTCGATGCCGAGCATGGCGATGATGTCCTTGAGCTCCTCGTACTCGGCCAGGGTCCGGCGCGCCTCGCGGGCCGCCTCGTAGTGGCGGCGGCCCACGACCCTGGGGGTGAGCATCATGGACTTGGACTGCAGGGGGTCGATGGCCGGATAAAAGCCCTCGCCCGCCCTCTTGCGCGAGAGCACTATGGACGCGGACAGGTGCGAGAAGGTGTGCACGGCCGAGGGGTCGGTCAGGTCGTCGGCGGGCACGTAGACCGCCTGGATGGAGGTGATGGACGCGCCCTGGGTGCTGGCGATGCGCTCCTCCAGCTCGGCCAGCTCCGTGGACAAGGTCGGCTGGTAGCCCATGCGCGAGGGCAGCCTGCCCATGAGCCCGGACAGCTCCATGCCCGCCTGGATGAAGCGGAAGATGTTGTCGATGAGCAGGAGCACGTCCTGGTTGCGCTCGTCGCGGAAGTGCTCGGCCATGGTCAGGGCGGCGTGGCCGACCCTGAAGCGCGCGCCCGGGGACTCGTTCATCTGGCCGAAGACCATGACCGTGTTGGGCAGCACCCCGGCCGCGTCCATGTCCCGGTAGAGCTCCTCGCCCTCGCGGCAGCGCTCGCCGATGCCGCAGAAGATGCTCACCCCGCGGTGGCGGCCGACCATGTTGTTGATCAGCTCGGTGATGACCACGGTCTTGCCCACCCCGGCCCCGCCGAACAGCCCGGCCTTGCCGCCGCGCTCGAGCGGGACCAGGAGGTCCACGGCCTTGATCCCGGTTATGAACAGGTCCTCGCTCGTGGAGCGCCTGAGCAGGGGGATGGGGGCCTGGTGCACCGAGCGGCGCTCGGGGTCCGAAAGCTGCGGGCCCTGGTCAATGGCCCGGCCGAAGACGTTGAACATCCGGCCCAGGACCTCGGGCCCGACCGGCGCGGTGAGCGGCTCGCCGCTGCCCGAGGCGGCGTCGCCGCGGGCCAGCCCGGCCGTGGGGCTCAGGGCGATGCACCTGGCCCGGCCGCCCTCCAGGTGGTCGGCGACCTCAAGGGCCGCCCCGGGCCCCTCCCCGGCCCAGAGCAGGGCGTTGACCGGCGGCAGCTCGGCCTCGAAAACCACGTCCACCACGCTGCCGCGCACCGCAACCACCCGGCCCTTGAAACCAACGTCCCCCCTGTTTGCCGACTCATCCATGATCCGTCTCCACCGGGTTCGGGCAAGGCCGCGCGGGCGGCCGGTTTTTTTCAGGATACAAGATTTGTCGTTGGTTGCAACAGGACCGTGAATCTTGCGCCCGCGTCTTGCAAAAACACATCAAAAAAAGCTAACTAACAAAATGGAGGATGCCGCCGTGGAAAAAAAATCGAACCTTGCCCAGGACAGGCGCTCCGGGCTCGAGCGCAGAAGCGGCCAGGACAGGCGCTCCGGCCTTGATCGCAGGAAATCCGAAAGGGCCTGCGCCGGCCGTAGGAAGGCCCCGGACCGCAGGGACGGCAAAGACCGCAGGCGCGGAGTCTGAAAAAAGTCCGCAGGGCCTAGGCACGGGCGAACCGCTTTGAGATCGTGAACCGGCTGACCTTCTTGCCCTTGTGGTAGTCGTAGCGGCGCTCGCAGACCAGGGAATCGGACATCTCCCGGGACAGAAACAGGCCCAGGGCCTCGAAGCTGGTGCGCTTGATCCTGTCCATTGAGTCGGGCTCAAAAAAGTGGTCCAGGTCGCCCTTGGGGCCCATGTGCTCCAGCCAGACCCTGGCCTGGTTGCCGAACATCTCCATGCCGGCGCACACGGCGTCGCTGACCCGGGCCTCGCGCAGGACCTGGCAGATGTAGATGAACACCCCCTCCACGGCCAGCTGCAGACGGTCGCAGTCCGCCCGCTCGGCCCCGTTCAACTCCATGACCGCCTGGACCCCGGCCGTGAGCACCCGGGCCAGCCGGACCTCGGGCTCCAGCCGCCACTCAACCGATTGAGCCATGCCCCGCCCTCCCCGGGCAGCGGAGATCAAGGCGCCCGGACCCGGACGAGACCCGGGTCCCGGGCCGAATCAGGCCTTATTACAACTAGATAACAATTGCCGGTCCGGGCGCGAATGTCAAGGCGGGCCCGGCCGGGCCCGTGCGCGCCTTGACTCCGAACCCCTGTTGACGGATGCTCGAACACCCCGCAAGCAGGGGCAAGGGGAAAAAAACATGGACCAAAACCCCAGGCTGCGCCTGGACCTGGAGATCATCCCCGTCAGCCACCAGGGCCGCCGTCTGGGCCTGGTCAGGGACCATCTCGGGCTTGCGCCCTTGGGCGCGGCCCTGCCCGAGGCCGTGCTGGCCGTCCTGCCCCTGCTCGACGGGACCCGTTCAGGGGCCGATATCCAGGCCCGGATGGCCGAACTCGGCCTGTCGGCCGGACCGGACCAGGTGGACAGGCTGATCAACGACCTGGAGTCCTGCTTTCTGCTCGACACCGAGCGATTCAGAAGGGCCGAGGCCGAGGTCCGGGCCAAGTTCGCGGCCCTGGAATCCAGGCCCTGCTCGCACGCCGGGAGCGCCTACCCGGCCCGGGCCGGGGAGCTTAAATCCATGCTCGACAAGGTCTTGAGCCTTGCGCCCCAGGCAAGCCCGGCCCAGGCCCCCAAGGCGGTTGTGGCCCCGCACATCGACATCGCCTCCGGGGCCCGGACCTACGCCCGGGCCTACTCCGGGCTCAGTGCCCCGGGCCGGGACCGGGTCCTGGTCCTTGGCGTGGGGCACCAAATGGCCGACGGCCTGTTCAGCGTCACGGCCAAGGACTTCGAGACCCCGCTCGGCGTGGTTGAAAACGACCGGCCGGCCGCAAGGGCGCTGATCAAGGCCGGGGGCCCGGCCCTGGCCCCGGACGACTTCGGGCACCGCTCCGAGCACTCCGTGGAGTTCCAGGCCCTGTTCCTTAAGCGCTCCCTGGGCGACGGGTTCTCCATGGTCCCGGTGCTCTGCGGCTCCCTGCGCGGCCTGGCCGAGTACTCGCGCCGGGCATTTGTGGACGCGGCCGGGCCGTTTCTTAAGGCCCTGGCCGGGCTCGCCCGGGACCCCAAGACCCTGGTGGTCGCGGGCGTGGATTTGAGCCACATCGGGCCCAAGTTCGGGCACGAGCAAGGGGCCCGGGACCTGGAGTCCGAGGCCCTGGCCCACGACGCCAGGCTCCTGGAGCGCCTGGTGGAGATGGACGTTGCGGGATTCTGGGCGGAGTCGGCCCGGGTCAAGGACCGGTATAATGTCTGCGGTTTCGCGGCCCTGGCCTGTCTGCTGGAGATACTGCCGAGCTGCCAAGGCCGGGTCCTGGACCACGACCTGTGGCGCGAGCCGCCGACGAATTCCGCGGTCAGCT
>JAFGBU010000016.1 GCA_016932995.1 Desulfovibrionaceae bacterium | reverse complement strand
GGTCCCGGTCCGGTCCGGGTCCTGGGCCCGCAGGCCGGGACCCGGGCCCAACAGGGCCGCGGCCAGGAGAACGAAGATGCAGAGCCTTTTCATGCCTCAAAGCCTTAGCCGCCCGGTCCGGGCCGGTCAACAACCAAGGTCTAGTACCGGTAGTGGTCGGGCTTGAACGGGCCGTTTATCGGCACGCCGATGTACTCGGCCTGCTCCTTGGTGAGCACCTCGAGCTCCACGCCCAGGCGTCCCAGATGCAGGCGGGCGACCTCCTCGTCGAGCCTCTTGGGCAGGACCATGACTGTGGGCTCGTAGCGGTTGGCGGCCAAATCCATCTGGGCCAGGACCTGGTTGGTGAACGAGTTGCTCATGACAAAGCTGGGGTGGCCGGTGGCGCAGCCCAGGTTGACCAGCCTGCCCTCGGCCAGGACGATGATCGAGCGGCCCGACTCCAGGACCCAGCGGTCCACCTGGGGCTTGATCTCCGTGCGCCTGCAGCCGGGGTTGGAGGTCAGGTAGCTCATCTCGATCTCGCTGTCGAAGTGCCCGATGTTGCAGACAATGGCCTCGTCCTTCATGCGCTCCATGTGCGCGCCGGTGATGACGTGGTAGTTGCCGGTGGCGGTGACGAAGATGTCGCCCGCAGGCGCGGCCCGCTCCATGGTCGCGACCTCGTAGCCCTCCATGACCGCCTGCAGGGCGCAGATCGGGTCGCACTCGGTGATGAGGACCCGGGCCCCGAACCCGCGCATGGACTGGGCGCAGCCCTTGCCCACGTCGCCGTAGCCGCAGATTACCACGACCTTGCCCGCGATCATGACGTCCGTGGCCCGCTTGATGCCGTCGGCCAGGGACTCGCGGCAGCCGTAGAGGTTGTCGAACTTGGACTTGGTCACCGAGTCGTTGACGTTGTAGGCCGCAAACAGGAGCTCCCCGGACCTGGCCATGTGGTAGAGCCGGTGCACGCCGGTGGTGGTCTCCTCGGACACCCCGCGGATGTCCGCGGCCGCCCTCTGCCAGCGGCCGGGGTCCCTTTTCAGGCCCGCGGCCAGACGGTCCATGACAATGGCGAACTCGGGGTTGTCCTGCTTTTTTTCCAGAAGCGAGGGGTCGCGCTCGACCTTGACGCCCTGGTGCACGAAGAGCGTGGCGTCGCCGCCGTCGTCCACGATCAGGTTCGGGCCCGAGCCGTCGGGCCAGGTCAGGGCCTGCTCGGTGCACCACCAGTACTCCTCCAGGGTCTCGCCCTTCCAGGCAAAGACCTTGGCCGCGCCGGACCGGGCAATGGCCGCGGCGGCGTGGTCCTGGGTGGAGAAGATGTTGCAGGAGGCCCAGCGGATGTCCGCGCCCAGGGCGTGCAGGGTCTCGATGAGCATGGCGGTCTGGATGGTCATGTGCAGGCTGCCGGTGATCCTCATCCCGGAAAGCGGCCTGGTTGCGGAGTACTTCTCGCGCAGGGCCATGAGCCCGGGCATCTCGTTCTCGGAAAGCTGCATCTCCTTGCGGCCCCAGTCGGCCAGGGAGAGGTCCCTGACCTTGTAGTTCAGGCCCAGGTCGAGTTCAGGCACCATGACAACCTCCTTAAAATGCGTTTCAGCGCGGCTCAGGGCCGATCCGCCCGGCCGCGCGACCTTTCCGCCTCGCACAACAGGACCCGCAGGCCCTTGTTCACGGAAAACTCGCTTACATCCCTTACCTGAAATCCGGCCCCCTGCAACAGCCCGACGAGTTCCGCGCGCTCGAAGCCCAGCCTGTGGTCCCCGTACTGGGAGCGCATGTCCTCGAGCTCGTGCTTGTCCAGGTCCGCGACCACCAGGGTCCCGCCGGGCCTGAGCACGCGGGCGGCCTCGTCCAGGGCGGCCCGGGGTATGAACAGGTGGTGCAGGACCATGGACATGACCGCGCAGTCCACCTCCTGGTCCCGCAGGGGCAGGTGCGAGAGGTCGCCGATGCGCAGGCTGAACCCGGACTTGTCCGCGCCCAGGCGCGCCGCGGCCATCTCCAGCATCCTGGACGAGCTGTCCACGCCCACGACCAGCCCGGCCCTGTCCCGCAGGCGGGCCAGAAGATCGCCCGGCCCGCAGCCCAGATCGGCCGCGGCTCCGCAGCTGGGGACGCGGCCGAGTATCTCCGAGGCCAGGTCGAACCCGCCCAAAACCTCCCTGCTCAGGCCGTTCCAGTCCCCGGCTATGGAGTCGAAAAAGCGCCTCGCGGCCCTGGCCCGCTCGGCCACCAGGCGCTCGGCCGCGGCAATGTCCCGGCCGGCCTCGGCCTCGGCCGCAAAAAGCCCGGCGGTCTTATCCAGAAAGTCCCGGCCCGGGCCCGCGACGACGCAGCGATAAAAGGCCCGCAGCCCGTCCCGGCGCGCCTCCACCAGGCCCGCCTGGGCCAAAATTTTGAGGTGCCTGGAGATGCGCGGCTGGCTCATGCCCATGACCTGGACCAGCTCGCCCACGTTCAGCTCGTGCTTGAGCAGGACATTGACGATCCTGAGCCTGGTCTCGTCGGCGAGTATCTTGAAGTATCCGGCCGCGTTCATGGACAACCAATATCAATATATAAACATGTTGTTATATTTCCCTGTCACCAACGTGTAGCCAAAAGCCCGGAGCCTGTCAAGGCCGGGGTCTTGTACGTCCGGCCGGGCCGGGTTATGTCTGGGTCATGGCTCGATGGATCAAGGCAAGGACAGACAGGGGCCGCAGGCCCAGGATGTCGCGCACGCTCAGGGCGGGCGCGGCCCTGGCCGGGCTGTTGACGTCCATGGACACCAAGGGCAGGCTGGCCCTGACCGGGCTGTGGAGCTCCTGGGACCAGGTCCTCGGCCCGGAGATCGCGGCCATGGCCAAGCCCCTGGGGCGCAGGGAAAAGACCCTGGTCCTGGCCTCGGACGACCCGATCGTGGCCCAGCAGTTGGGTTATTTCTCGCCCCAGATACTGGAGCGGGTGAACGGCTTTCTGGGCCAGGAAGTCTTTGACAAAGTCGTGTTCGAGCTGCTAAATGGCAGGATTCCTTTGGACGGGGCCCGGGCCGTGGAGGTTGACCGCGAGCGCAAGCCCTTGAAAAGACCTGACAATCTCGGCAAAATGGCCGAGGAGCTCGGGCGGCACGGCCTGGTCGGCGGCTGTTACCGGGCCTATGTCAAATTGTTCGCCGGCCGGGAATGAACATCCGGGGCCTTGGCCCCTTGGGAGGACGTTATGAGTGGGGAGATCACCCTGGAGGGGCTGGACCTCAAAAAGCCCCTGGACAAGATGACGGCCAAGGAGCTCCGGCAGCTGGCCATGGACAAGATTCCGTCCATTGTCGGCGCCTCGGGCATGACCAAGGAGGCGCTTCTGCCGGCGATCAAGGAGGCCTGCGGCGTTGTGGAGGAGGAGGGGTCTGTGTCCCCGTACAAGGATCAGATATTCTCCCTCAAGCGCCAGATCAGCGAGCTCAGGACCGAGAAGGTCGGTGTCGAGGGGCGCAAGGACCGCGAGATCATGCGCCGGAAGATCAACAAGCTCAAAAAGCGCACCAGGCGCCTGTCCAGGGCGGTCTAGGCCCGGGTCGGCCGGGCGGTTGACAACCCGGGGCCGAATTTATATTTGAGCTTCTCTTGCTGGGGGATCGTCTAGCGGCAGGACGGCGGGTTCTGGCCCCGTTAACCGAGGTTCAAATCCTCGTCCCCCAGCCATTATTTGTCCCCATCGTCTAGCCTGGTCCAGGACGTCGGCCTTTCACGCCGATAACAGGGGTTCAAATCCCCTTGGGGACGCCAACGATTACACATGGTTACATCTCCGTAGCCATTCTGTTAGCCGGTGGATATACCGGCGGATATCCCGAACCCTCGGAGCTGATACCTCCGGGGGTTCGGCCGTGTTGGGCGAAGGCGATTACCTTCGCCGGGCCTGCATTCCGTGTTGCGGCTTCCAGGAGCCTATCCAAGTCCAGGCCCAGGCTCTTCAGGTAGCGTTCCGTGGTGGACGCGCTTTCGTGCCGGAGCCACTTCTGGATTTCATGGACAAGCGCCCCGCCCTTGTAGAGCATGACGGCCCGCAAGTGCCGGATCGCATGGAAGCCGAAGGGCTTCACCCCGGCACGCTTGCAAAGCCTGGGCATGAGATGCTGGCGGGACTTGAACGGCCCGCCGGGGACGTGGTTCTTGCTCGGGGTGTCTTCAAGGCAGGTGAAGACGTGCTCGGCCGCCTTGTGGGGCCTCGCATCCCACCACCAGACAAGGGCCTGGCGCAGTTCCGGCAGAATGGGCAGGCAGTCGGCCCGCCACGATGACCCGCGGGTTTTCTTGGTGAACAGGCGCAGCGTGTTGTTCTTGAAGTCCACGTCCGCCCATTTGAGCCGGAACAGTTCATCCCGGCGGGCGGCCGTGTACAGGTAGGCCGTCAGCATCACGCGGTCCTGGCCCTGGGCTACCTCCAGCACTCGCCAGAAGTCTTCTTCGGGCGGGACATAGCGCGGGCTCCGTTCTTCGGGGAACTTGTCCACGGCCAGGAATGGGTTGTCCACGGCCGGGAAACCATCCATGAACTTGCGGCCCCATTTCCAGGCGGCGGCCAGGTTCTTGCGGTCCCGGTTCGCGGCATGGCCGGACCGCGTGTCCGCCTGGCCCTGGAGAAACCCCAGAGCAACCCGCGGCGTGATCTCGGCCAAGGTGCGCCCTTCCCCGATATGCTCAAGCAGCTTTGCCATTGCCGTTCTCTTCTCCCAGAACGTCCGCCCCGCGCATCTCCGCTTGGCGTCTTCCAGGTAGGACACTGCCCAGGCCAAGGGCTCGGGCTCTTTCAGCAAGGTCTCGCTCTTCAGCTCTTCGCGCTTCCAGCTTTCTTCCCACAGGAGCGCGGCCTTGTACTCCTTCGGCCCGCTCCCGAACCACTTGCTGGCGACGATCTTGCCCCCGGTCTTCACCACGGCGCGCCACCGGGTCTTGCCTCGACGCAAGGTCTGCGTTGGCATCGATGACTC
>JAFGBU010000015.1 GCA_016932995.1 Desulfovibrionaceae bacterium | reverse complement strand
GCCAGGGCATCGAGTACCGGCCCCGGCAGGCCCTGGAAGCGGAAGGCCGGGACCCCGCGGCCGGGGTCTTCGTGGTCGCGGACAACGGGCTTTTCGCGGCCCTGTTCAAGCCCCAGGGCCTGGACAGCGAGGCGGTCAGGGGCAAGGCCGGGCCGAGCGCCGAGGCCGCGCTCAGGGCCCTGTGGCCGGACGGCCGGGCCCGGCTCGTGAACCGCCTGGACCGGCCCACCTCGGGCCTGCTCGTTGTCGCCTTGGGCCCGGAGGCCGAAAGGGCCTGGCTGGACTTCCAGGACCAGGGCCTTGCGCTCAAGACCTATGTCGCCCTGGTTAGGGGCCCGATCACAGGGCCCATGACCATCAAAAACCGCCTGGACGTGGCCCGGCGCAAGAAGACCCGGGTCCTGGCCGAGCCGGACCCGGACCCTTTGCGCTGGACCGAGGTCGTTGTCCTGCGCCGCTTCGAGGGCCGGGACGCGACCCTGGTCCGGGCCCTGATCCGCAAGGGCGCGCGCCACCAGATCAGGGCCCATCTGGCCTGCGTCGGCCACCCCATTGTCGGGGACGCGCTCTACGGCCTTGAGGGCCCTGATTGCGGCCGGCTGTACCTGCACCATTTGAGGGTCGAGGTCCCCGGGTTTCGGGCCCAGGCCGACCCGGACTGGCCGGACGCGCAGGGGTTGTTCCTCGATCCGATCCCCTAGCCTTTGTCGCGGCCCGGGCCCAGGGGCGCTTTTGTCGGCCTTTGTAGGCCCTTAGATCACCGCCCCGGTGCCGTTTCAGCACTAATTCGCATCCTTATTGACATCGAGGTCGGCATTGAACATATAGTGTTATGTTTCTGACGACATAAGTTTTTTAAAGCACATAACCTGCAACACGAGGCGGTCTGCAATGCGATTCATTATTTCTGTTTTTTTGGTACTTTGCCTTGCCGGTTCGGTGTTCGCCGCTGACCTGGTCGTGCTTTCCGGGGCCGGGCTGATCAAGCCCATGGAGGAGCTCCGGGGCGATTTCGAGAAGGCCAACAAGGCCGAGGTCCAGGTCCATTACGGGAGCTCGGGCGAGCTGTTCGGCATGCTCGCCGCGGGCCAGCCCTGCGACGTGCTCGTGCCCGGGGCCGAGAAGTACACCATGGACGCCCTGAAGAACGGCTGGATCGAGGAGAAGACCATAGTCAGGCTGGTCAAGCACGTGCCGGTCATCATCGTGCCCAAGGGCAACCCGGCCGGCGTCAAGTCCCTCGCGGACCTGGCCAGGCCCGGGGTCAAGGTCGCCCTGGGCGATCCCAAGGCCCCGGCCATCGGCCGGGTGGCCAAGAAGATATTGGAAAAAAACAAGCTCTACGAACAGGTCTCGGCCAATGTCCAGGTCCTGGCCCCGACCGCCAACCAGTTGCTCATCTACGTGGCCCTGGGCCAGGTGGACGCGTCCATCAACTGGGCCGATCTCGCGGCCTGGTCCGAGGGCAAGGGCAAGGTCGAGATCGTGCCCATCCCCGAGGACCAGAACATGGTCAAGACCATACCCACGGCCGTGACCGTCCAGGGCGCGAAAAAGCCGCTGGCGCTCAAGTTCAACGAGTTCATCTCCTCAAGCAAGGGCCTTGCGGTCTGGAGCAAGTGGGGTTTTGAGCCTTGCGAGTAGGGGTCTTCAAGGGGAGCCTGATATTCCTGTCCCTGCTCGTCACCGGCCTGCTCATCCTGGCCGTGGGCTCCCTTTTTCTGGTCCCTGAGTGGGCCGAGGTCTGGGCCGACCTGTCCAGCCCGGAGATGCTCTTTTCCCTGCGCCTGTCCATATCCACGGCGTGCATCTCCGCGAGCATGGTCATGGTCGTCGCGGTGCCCATGGGCTTTGCCCTGTCCAGGTTCCGCTTCTGGGGCCAGGGCCTGGTCAGGACCGTCGTGGACCTGCCCGTGGCCTTTCCGGAGTTGGTCCTGGGCCTGTGCCTGCTCCTGCTCTTCGGCAAGAACGGTTTCGGGGATTTCCTCGATTCCCTGGGCCTCAGCCTGGTCTTCAGCAAGCAGGGCGTGGTCGCGGCCCAGTTCTTCACCGCCCTGCCGTACGCCGTCAGGATCATGAAGTCCACGTTCGACTACATCAACCCGCGCATGGAGTTCGTGTCCCGCAGCCTGGGCTACACCCTGTTCGAGACCTTCTTGCGGGTCTCCCTGCCCCTGGCCAAGAACGGCGTCCTGGCGGCCTTGGTCATATCCTTTGCCCGCTGCCTGGGGACCTTCGGCACGGTGCTCATCCTGGCCGGGGGCTCGTACATGCACACCGAGACCCTGCCCATCACCCTGTATCTGAACATCTCCTACGGAAACATGGGCATGGCCCTGACCAGCGGCATCCTGCTGGTGGCGGTGTCCTTTTTGGCCATATTCATCTTCGAGAAGACGGAAACGAGCATATGAGCTTCCTGCGCCTGAGCGGGCTGCGCATCGACCTGGGCGAGTTCTCCCTGAACGGCGTGAGCCTGGACCTGGAAAAAGGGGAGTACCTGGGCGTCATCGGCCCCACGGGCGCGGGCAAGACCATCCTCTTGGAGTGCATCATCGGCTTCTACCGGCCCCAGTCCGGCCGCGTCTGGCTGGAGGGCACGGACATCACCGACCTGGCCCCGGAGAAGCGGCGCATCGGGATCGTGTACCAGGACTACGCCCTGCTTCCGCACCTGAACGTGTTCAAGAACATCGCCTATGGCCTGCGCAAGGCCAAGATAGGCAGGGAGGCGCTGGAGGCCAAGGTCCGGGCCATGGCCGAGGTCCTGGGCATCGACCGTCTCCTGCACCGCAGCCCGGAGACCCTGTCCGGCGGGGAGCAGCAGAGGACCGCCCTGGCCCGGGCCCTGGTGGTCGAGCCCAGGCTTTTGCTGATGGACGAGCCCCTGTCGGCCCTTGACGCCCAGACAAGGGCCGAGACCCGGGGCCTGCTCAGGGAGGTTGTCCGCGGTCGCGGGGCGACCGTGATCCACATCACCCACGACCTGGACGATGTCTGGGCCCTGGCCGACAGGGTGGCGGTCATGAGGGGCGGGGAGGTCATCCAGCACGGCGGGCTGGATCAGGTCTTCAGCCGCCCGGCCAGCCGGTTCGTGGCCGATTTCGTGGACACGGTGTTCTTCGAGGGCACGGTGCAGTCCTGCGGCCAGGGCCTGAGCGCGGTGAGCGTCAACGGCCTGACCTTGGAGACCCTGGACCAGGCCGTGGTCGGGTCCAGGGTCAGGCTGGCCCTGCGGCCGGAGACGGTCGTGGTGAGCCGGGCCAGGCCGGCCGGGGTCTCGGCCCGCAACCTGATTGCCGCGCGGGTCGAGGACATAGTCCCGAACGGCAAGACCAGCCAGTTGATCCTGCGCAGCGGAGAGACGCGCTTCCCGGCCCTGGTGACCCAGGGCTCCCTGGAGGACATGGAGATACAGAAAGACGCCGAGGTCTTTGCCCTGGTCAAGGCCGGCTGCCTCCGGATCGTCAGGGAAAACGGGCTGTCGCGCTAGGCGCGGGGGCTTCAGTCCACGAGCGCCCTGGCGAAGTCCGCCCCGCTGAAGGGCCGCAGGTCCTCCATCTTCTCGCCCAGGCCCACGAAGCTGACCGGCAGCCCGAACTGTAGGCCGACCGCGACCATGACCCCGCCCTTTGCCGTGCCGTCCAGCTTGGTCAGGATGATCTCGTCCACCCCCACGGCCTCGTTGAACAATTTGGTCTGGGACAGGGCGTTCTGGCCGGTGGTGGCGTCGATGACCAGGACGCTTCTGTGGGGCGCGCCGGGGTGCTTTTTGCCCAGGACCCGCTTTATTTTCTTGAGCTCTTCCATGAGGTTGACCTTGGTGTGCAGGCGGCCGGCCGTGTCCAGGAGCAGGAGGTCGTAGCCCTCGCTTATCGCCTTGTCCACGGCCTCGAAGGCCACGGCCGCGGGGTCCGAGCCCTCGGGCTTGGCGAACAGCCCGGCCCCGACCCGCTCGGCCCATATTTCCAGCTGCTCGATGGCCGCGGCCCTGAAGGTGTCCCCGGCGGCGATGAGCACCTTGCGGCCCTGCATCCGGGCCCTGTGGGCGAGCTTGGCGATGGTCGTGGTCTTGCCCACGCCGTTGACCCCCACGACCATGACCACCTCGGGCGGGTTCAGGGCCTGGATGCGCTTGGGCGCCTTGAAGATGTCCTCGAGCTCCTGGCGCAGCAGGTCCTTGAACTCGGCCGGGTCCGCGGCCTGGGCCTTGCGCGCCCTGGCCTTGAGCTTGGCCATGAGCTTGACCGCGGCCTCCATGCCCACGTCGGAGACGATCAATATCTCCTCGAACTCCTCCCAGAAGCGCTCGTCCATGGTCTTGTGCGCGGCGAGCAGGCCGTCGATGCGTCTGGCGATCTGTTCCCTGGTCATGGCCATGCCCTGGGAGAGCTTCAGGAACAGGCGGTCGCGCTCGTCCTCCTCGTCCTCCAGGTCCAGGGCCAGGGCCAGGCGGTACTGCAGCTCCGAGCGGAACTCGGACACGTTCTGGTAGCCCAGGTCATCCAGCCATTTCTTAAAGTGTTGGATGAACTTTTGGGCCTCGTCAACGGGTGCGTCAAGGGCCTGGAACAGGAAGGAAAGCCGCTGCCACAGGGCGTCCCCGGCCTTGTCCACGTCCTTGAGTATGAGCGCGAGCCAGTGGGAAAGCCTCGGTTCGGCCTGGCGCAGGGCCAGGGTCAGGTCCTGCTGCCAGTCGTTGGTTGCGGCCTCTTGGATCGGAGCTGTTTCGGCCGGGGTCGGCTCGGTCCGCGCAGGCCCGGCCGGGGTCGTTTCGGCCGCCTCGCCGGGGCCTTTCCAGAGTTTTTTGATCTTGGTGAAGAATCCCATAATCTCCCCTTGAGTGCGCCTTCAGGCGCAAGGTGTAGCCCAAGCCGGGCCAGATAGGCAACACGGTTGCCAACAGCCGGTCTAGCGACTAGTTATTCGGAGTTTAGGCTGTTGGAGGGTTTGCGATGGACAGGACATTGGTCAGGCTGGCCCTGAGGTCAAAGGTCCCGGCAAGGGGCCTTGCGGTCAAGGGCTGGGTGCGCACCAGGCGGGACCTCAAGGGGGTCACCTTCCTTGAGCTGAACGACGGCTCGTGCCTCGGGAACCTCCAGGTGCTCGTGGAGCACGGCTCCGGGCCGGCCTCGGCCCTGGGCGACGCGGGCACGGGCGCGGCCGTCAGTGTGTTCGGTGATCTGGTGGACTCCCCGGGCAAGGGCCAGAAGTGGGAGCTCAGGGCCCGGGACCTGGAGGTCCTGGGCCCTGCGGACCAGGGGTCCTATCCGCTCCAGAAGAAACGCCATTCCGACGAGTTTCTGCGCGGCATCGCCCACTTAAGGCCGCGGACCAACAAGTACGGCGCCCTGTTGCGCATCCGTTCCGAGCTCTCCCTGCTGATCCACGACTTCTTCCGCGAGCGCGGCTTCTTTTATGTCCACACCCCGATCATAACCGGGTCCGACTGCGAGGGCGCGGGCGAGCTGTTCAGGGTCACCAGCCTGGATTTGGCCGGGCCGATCCTGGACCATGAGGCGGACTTTTTCGGCCGGCCGGCCTATCTCACGGTCTCCGGACAGCTCGAGGCCGAGCTCTTGGCCATGTCCCTGGGTCGGGTGTACACCTTCGGGCCGACCTTCAGGGCCGAGAACTCCAACACCCCGCGCCATGCCGCTGAGTTCTGGATGGTCGAGCCGGAGATGGCCTTTGCGGACCTGGAAGAGGACATCGACCTGGCCGAGGAGCTGGTCAAGGCCCTGGCCGTCGGGGTCATGGACAGGTGCCCCGAGGACCTGGAGCTGTTCGCCAGGTTCGTGGAGCCCGGGCTCATGGCCAGGCTGGAGGCCGTGGCCGGGGAGCCTTTTGCCCGCCTGCCGTACGCCGAGGCCGTTTTGGTGCTCGAAAGGTCCGGGGCGGAGTTCGAGTACCCGGTGGGTTTCGGCCTTGACCTACAGACCGAGCACGAGCGCTATCTGTGCGAGACGGTGTTCAAGAGGCCCCTGGCGGTCTTTGATTATCCCAAGGAAATCAAGCCGTTCTATATGCGGTTGAACAGCGACCAGAGGACCGTGGCGGCCATGGACGTGCTCGTGCCCGGGGTCGGCGAGCTGATCGGCGGCAGCCAGCGCGAGGAGCGGCTGGAGGTGCTCGAGTCCAGGTTCGCGGACCAGGGCCTGGATGCGGGGCGCTACTGGTGGTATCTGGACACCCGGCGTTTCGGGAGCGCGCCCCACGCCGGGTTCGGCCTGGGTTTCGAGCGCCTGCTCATGCTGGTCACCGGTATCTCCAACATCCGCGACGTGATAGCCTTTCCCAGGACGCCCAGGAACCTGGAGTTCTAGGTTTGGCGGTTTTTCGGGCCGCTGGGCGGACCTGGATCGGGCTTGCCTTTTTGCCCGGGCCTGGCCCGGGCGCGGCCCGGAGGGCGGTTTCCGGGCGGCTTGAAAATAGTTTCATTCGGGCCTTGACAACGGCCCGGGGTTCCAATAGACACCTCCCTTCGCGCCTTTGGGAAAACGGTCTTTCCGGAGTCCTGTTTCAGGCCGAGTTCTGTTGACAACATGGCCGTGCGTGGCTATGTTATTCTCCCTGCTCTTTGAGAGCGGACCCTGGTCTTTGACAATTAAATAGCGAGTCGGGCAAGATCGAAAACACATAATCCCGTTAAATCAGGGACTTGTGACAATCGAT
>JAFGBU010000014.1 GCA_016932995.1 Desulfovibrionaceae bacterium | reverse complement strand
TCTCCGGAATCATTGGAAGCCGATGATTCCGGGCGCGCCGTCCTGGCGCGCGGAGGTTGTTTACCAACAACCTCCTAGGCCAGGAGCTCGTCCAGGCGCTTCTGGATGAAGGCGACTACGGCCTGGGCCTCGTCCCCGGTGATGGGCTTCACGCCCTTGGCCAGCTCGGCGACGCGCGCCTCTCCCAGGGGCGTGGACTTGTTGATCATGAACTCGTCCACCTCCTCGCCGGCCTTGACCTTTCCGCAGCCGCCAACGGAGCCCAGGTACTCGCCGCCGGCCACGACCGGCACGGCGATCTTGACCATCCCGGCGTCGCATTGATCCACAAAGGGCTTGAGGGTCTGTTGGCACTGGCTGGTGAAGTGCTGCCCGGCAACGGCGCAGATGGCGGCCAGGCCCTGGGGGTTGCCCTTTATCTCCGGGCAGAGCCGGTTGCCCCAGTTGGCGTACTTGGTGATGCGCACGCCCTTTTCGTCGCTCACGGCTGCGTTGAGCCCGAAGCGCTCGTGAATTTCCCTTTCCAACTGTTCCCAGGCCTCAAGCGGCAAAAGGTCGGTGATCTTCATGTCTAACCCCGTATACTTGCCCCGGCCCTTGGGCCGGGGAGTTTCAGAACCGAAACAAGGTGTTATGGACGATCGCCCGCCAACCTAACCCCATAGCGCGTTGGATGCAAGGGTAGGCCCCCGGCTTGTTGCCGGATATTTGCCCCCGGCGTCCTGGACCGCGGCCCGGACCTCTTGTATGCTTGCGGCCCGCAGGCCTTTGTGGGGGCCGGACGGGCCGAAGCGAGGTGAATCATGTTCGTCAAGGACCAGGGCAGGGGGCCGGGGCTGATCGCCCTGGTGACCGACTTCGGCCTGGCCGACCCGTACGTGGGCCAGGTCAAGGGCGTGCTGGCCGGGATCGCCCCCCAGGTCCTGGTGGTGGACATAAGCCACGAGGTCCAGCCGTTCAACGTGGCCCAGGCGGGTTTTTTTCTGGCCGCCAGCGCCCCGCACTTCCCCGAGAGGGCGGTGTTCATGGCCGTGGTCGATCCCGGGGTGGGCGCCAAGCGCGCGATCCTGGCCCTGAAAAGGGAGGAGCAGGTGTTTTTGGCCCCGGACAACGGGCTGCTGGAGTACCTGCTGGACCCGTCCGAGCCCCGGGCGGCCCGGGCCTTTGACCTGACCCGGGCCGAATCCACGTCCGGGCTCCAGGCCCCGCGTTCGGTCTCGGCCACCTTTCACGGCCGCGACCGCTTCGCCTGGCTGGCCGCGCGGCTGGCCCTGGGCGAGGACCCGGCGGACATGGGCCCGGAGGCGCCCCTGGACCGGCTCGTGCGCCTGAAGTGGCGCAGGCCCAAGCCCTTCGAGCCCGACCCCTTGGGCAGGGAGATGTCCGCCCATGTCCTGCACGTGGACCGCTTCGGCAACTGCGTGCTGAATTTCTTGGCCGGGTCGCCGTTCTTCAACCGGATTCTGGACAGCGGCCCGAGCTTCGCGCTTCGGCTGGTCTCGCCCATCCAGGAACGGCTCCGGCTGGCGCGCACCTACGCGGACCTGGGAGAGAACGAGCTCGGCCTGCTCGCCGGGAGCCAGGGCTTTCTGGAGCTGGCCCTGAACCAGGCCCCGGCCGCCGGGCGTCTGGGCCTGTCCGTGGGCGACAACCTGACTCTGGCCCTGGACATGGAGCGGGAATGAACGCCGCCTGGAGGGGTTTTCTCGTCGCCCTGGGGTTCTTGACCCGCCTGGCCCCGGCAAGGCCCGCGGACCGGGACGGGCTTTCCCGGGCCATGGCCTGGCTGCCGGCCGCGGGCCTGGTCCTCGGGCTGGCCGCGCTCGCGCCCTTCTACGCCGGGCTGTTCCAGGGCCAGCCCTGGGTCCGGGCCTGGCTGCTGGCCGCGCTTAGCCTGTACCTGACCAGGGGCCTGCACCTGGACGGGCTGTGCGACGTGTTCGACGCCCTGGGGCCGCACCTGTCGGCCGAGCGCTTCTGGGTCGTGCTCAAGGACAGCCGCACCGGGGCCTTCGGGGCCCTGGCCGGGGCCCTGGTTGTCTGCGGCCAGGTGGTGCTCTACGCCGAGCTGTTCGCGGCCCGGGCCCTGGGCGTTTTGATCTGGTCCTTTGTCCTGGGCAGGTTCGCGGCCCAGGTCCTGGGCCGCTTGACCCGGGACCTGGCCCGGCCCGGACTAGGCGCCGCGTTCATGGCCGGGGCCACGCCCTGGGCCTTGGGCCTGGGCCTGGCGGTCACCGCGGCCTCGGGCCTGGTCCTGGTCCCCTGGCCCTCGATGCTCGCGGGCCTGGCCCTGGCCGGGCTGTGTCTGGTCCTTTTCAGGCGGCTGGCCGTCAGGGTCGGCGGCGCGAACGGCGATTTTCTGGGCGCGGCCGTGGTTCTTGGCGAGCTGGCCGCGTGCCTGGGCCGGCTGGCCGCCGGGCCCTAGCAGAATGTTGAAAAAGTCCGTCCTGGACTTTTTCAACTTGATTTGGCGAAAGCGCGGTTTCGCCAAATCTCCGGAATCATTGGAAGCCAATGCTTCCGGGCGCGCCGTCCTGGCGCGCGGAGGTTG
>JAFGBU010000013.1 GCA_016932995.1 Desulfovibrionaceae bacterium | reverse complement strand
GGGCTGGGGCTGGGCCTGCGCCGGGCCGGGCTGGCCGGTCGCGCCGGGCTCGGGGGCCTGTTTTTCAGGGCCCTTTGGGCCCGCCTGGGTCGCCGCGGCCTGGGGCCCGACCTTTTTCTTGAGCTTTTTTTTCGGCCCCTTGTCCTGGCCGGCCCGGTCCCCGGACCGGTCCCCGGGCCGGGCCTCGGGCCCTTTGTTTTTCAGCCTCGCCCCGGCGGCCGGGGCCTTTGTTTCGGGTTTGGGGGCCCTGGGCCTGGATTTGGGGGTCATGACGCGGGCCAGGCTTGAAAACAGGCCCTTCAGGTATTCAAGCATTCGCATGTCCGGTTCCTCGCCGCGAAACAGGGGCGACGGATTTGTTTGTCATTACACCCCGAATATGCGCAAACCAGACATCGCGCAAGTGCGCGGGAGGCGATCTGTGCGGCCCCGGCCGCCTTGAACGCCCCTTGACTTTTTTTTGATTTCGGTTGAAATGATCCAATCCAGCCAACGCCGACAGGTGAGAACAAGGAGGACGGGCATGGTGGGCGAACTGATTCACGGAATGATGGACAGCACCGGTCCGGGCATGGTCGGTGTCAGCCTTATCTTCATTTATCTTGCTTGGATCGTGACCATAGGCGTCTACAGGGTCCAGCAGGGCAAGAAAGAGGGCCACCACTAGGCCCGATCCGGATTTCGATTCGCGGCTCACACGGCCTCCCGCGCCAGCGGGGGGCCTTTTTTTCGGCCCGAGGCCCGCGGCCCGCGGCCCGCGGCCCTGCGGACAGACGCCTAGCGGGCCTCGGACACGGCCTTGAGCGCGGCCAGGCAGCCCTGGAGGTGCTTGCCGATCTGGTCGATGTATTTTTCGATCTGCTCGGCCTCCCTGAGCCCGGCGGTCTCGGGCCGGTTCAGGGCCAGGTATTGGAGGCGTTTTTTCAGGTCCAGGGCGGTGAGCGCGGCCTTTGTCCTGAGCTCGGCCCTTTTCTGGGCCCTGAACCCGCTCCCGGTCTGCGGAAACCCTTCGAGCACATAGGTCTCGACGATGTCGTGGAGCTCCAGCCTGGCCGTCTTGCAGAAAAAAGCCAGGTCGCGGAGGATAAAGAGCGCCGGGGAGCGGTCGGTGTTGCCGATGTCGGCCTCGATCCTTTCCTCGATGGCCCCAAGGGCCTGGCGGTGCATGTCCAGGACCTTGATCTCCAGGGGCGTTGCCTCGCGCTCCGCGGCCCGGAGCGGCGCGGCCGAGAGGACCGTCAGGGCCAGGGCCGGGACCAGGGCGGCCCAAAGGGCTTTCGCGGCCCGGGGGCTCATCCGGCCTCGGCCAGGACGTCCAGGAGATAGCGCCCGTAGTCGTTTTTTAGCATCTCGCCGGCCAGGAGCCTGAGCTGGGCCGCGTCGATGAAGCCCATGCGGAAGGCGATCTCCTCCACGCAGGAGATGATGAACCCCTGGCGTTCCTGGATGGTGCGCACGAACCCGGCCGCCCTGTACAGGGATTCGTGGGTGCCCATGTCCAGCCAGGCGAAGCCGCGGCCCAGTATCTCGACCTTAAGCTCGCCTTGGGCGAGGTAGGCGTTGTTCAGGTCGGTTATCTCCAGCTCGCCCCGGGCCGAGGGCCGCAGGCCCTTGGCGAACTCCACGGCCCGGTTGTCGTAGAAGTAGAGCCCGGTGACCGCGAACTTGGACTTGGGCCGCTTGGGCTTCTCCTCGATGCTCAGGGCCCTGTGTCGGGCGTCGAACTCGACCACGCCGTAGCGCTCCGGGTCCTTGACCGGGTAGGCGAAGACGATGCCGCCTTTTTCGAGCCGGGCGCAGTCCTGGAGTATCCGGGACAGGCCCTGGCCGTAGTAGATGTTGTCCCCGAGCACCAGGCACACGCTGTCCTTGGCGATGAACTCTTCGCCGAGCACAAAGGCCTGGGCCAGGCCCTCGGGCCTGGGCTGGACCCGGTAGGAGAACCTGAGCCCGAGCTGCGCGCCGTCGCCGAGCATGTCCCTGAAGCGCGGCAGGTCCTCGGGCGTGGAGATGATCAGGATGTCGCGGATCCCGGCCAGCATGAGCGTGGACAACGGGTAGTAGATCATGGGCTTGTCGTAGACCGGCAGCAGCTGCTTGCTGACGACCTTGGTGAGCGGGTACATCCTTGTCCCTGATCCGCCGGCCAGGATTATTCCTTTCATGGAGCCCTCTGTCAGCGCCGCGGCGGGCGTTTTACTTCGCCTCCGGCATGCGCTATCGGTTTGTTGTGAGCCTGTCGGGGGTTTTATTATCCCCGGGCCCAAATGGCAACAGGCCCGAATTCCAAAGGCCGGGAGATCGTCCATGATGCGCGGGCCCCTGTTCAACCTGCCCACGGTGCTTTTTTTCGGGGTGCTCCTGTTTCTGGTCCTGATCTTCTTTTTCATCCTCATCCAGATCGGGATCATCACCGTGGCCTTTTCCAAGCTCGGCCTGACCCCGGGCCAGGGCTTCCTGCTGCTTCTGGCCACCCTGTTCGGCTCCACGCTCAACATCCCGGTGCACCGGAGCCGGCGCCTGGTCAGGGATGTAAAGGTCAGGACCGTGCGCCTGTTCGGCCCCTTCGGCCCCGGGTCCTTTCCGGACCCGGACCAGGCCCGGACCCTGAAGGAGCAGGTGCTCGCGGTCAATGTCGGCGGCTGCCTGATCCCCTGCGGCCTGTCCCTGTATTTCCTGGTCCAGATGGCCGGCCGGGGCGGGTTTTTCTTGTGGGCCGTTTTGGCCGTGGTCCTGGTCAGCGCCGTGTGCTTCGCCCTGGCCAGGCCCGTGCCCGGCGTGGGCATAGGCATCCCGGTGCTCATACCGCCCCTGGTCACGGCCCTGACCGCATTGGTGCTCGTGCCCGGGGAGGTCGCCCCGCACGTGGCCTACATCTCGGGCAGCCTGGGCACCCTGATCGGCGCGGACATCCTGCACCTGTTCAACCCCCGGACCAGGCAGGCCCTGGACGCCCCGGTGATCTCCATAGGCGGGGCCGGGACCTTTGACGGCATATTTCTGACCGGCATCCTGGCGGTCTTTCTGGCCTGAGCCGCGGGTCTCCCATCCGCCGGGGAGGGCCGGGGTCTTGCCGAGACGGCCCGGTCCTGATAAATGGTTAAATCCCGGCAGCGAGTTGGCCGGGTTCGGGACCGGGTCCGATAACAGAACCAACAAGGCGAAGCAGCATATGTCCGGATTCTTCGGCGCGGGACGCGTCCTGGTGGCGGTGGTTCTTTTGGCCCTGGCCGCATGCCCGGGCCTGGCCGCGGAACAGGCCGTCGCGGAGCAGGCCGCCCCGGCCGAGGCCGTTTACGACATGGAGGCCGCGGTGCTTCGCGGCCTGGAGGCCAACCCGACCATTGTCCAGGCCAGGGCCGACCTGCTCGGCTCGGACTACGGCCGCAAGTCCGCCCTCTCGGACATGTTTCCCTCGGCCACTGCCGGGTACGGCTGGACCCACCAGGACCGCAGGCCGGTTGCCGGGGCCGGGGACCAGGACGAATGGGCCCTGCACCTGAACCTGCACCAGCCGATATTCACCGGGTTCAACCTCCTGTCCAGCTACCAGAAGGCCAGGCTGACCAAGGAGCAGAACGAGGCCAAGCTCCTTGACGCCGAGCTCGCCCTGGTCAAGGAGATACAGTCCAAGTTCCTGGCCCTGCTCAAGGCGCGCATGGACGTGAAGAGCGCCCAGGACGCGGTGGAGCGGCTCAAGTCCCAGCTCAAGGTCACCAGCGCGTTTTACGACGTCGGGCTCAAGCCCAGGCTGGACGTGCTCCAGGCCGAGGTCGAGCTGGCCACGGCCGAGCAGGACCTGCTCAAGGCCGAGAACGACGTGTCCACCTGCCAGGCCAAGCTGAACACCCTGCTCAACCTGCCCCTGGAGGCCGAGGTGACCTACACCGGCAAGCTCACCTCGCCGCCCTTTGACAGGGACCTCAAGCAGTGTCTGGACACGGCCTACGTCGGCCGCCCGGACATCCAGATAGGCAAGAAGAGCGTGGACATCGCCGAGAAGGACCTGGGCATCACCGCCAGCGCGTTCTATCCGGAGCTGGCCGCGGATCTGGACTACTACAAGTACGGCGGGGACCCGGACGTGAACGGCGGCAGGAACTACAACGCGGCCAGCGCCGAGTCCTGGACCGCGGGCCTGAGCCTGGACTGGACCTTTTTCCAGAGCGGCAGCACCTACTTCAGCTACAAGGAGTCCCGGGAGAACCTGAACAAGGTCAGGGCCCAGCTCGACGAGACCAGGCTCAACGCCGGCTACGAGATCAAGGAGAGCCTCCTGAACCTCAAGGAGGCCGCGGACAGGATAGGCGTGGCCCGCAAGTCCGTGGACGCGGCCCGGGAGTCCTACCGCATGGCCCAGGCCAGGTACCAGGCCCAGGTGGGCACGAACACGGACGTCCTGGACGCCCAGTCCCGGGTCAGCAGCAGCGAGGCCCAGCTCATCGAGGCCCTGGCCGACTACGAGACCGCCCTGTCCAGCCTGTATGTGTCCATGGGTGTGAAGAACCCGGACCTGGGCGCCAAGTGACGCCCTTCAGCGAGCCCTCGGCCCGGGGGAGCGGGCCGGACGAGCCCCGGGGCATGCTCTGCCCGCGCTGCAACGGGCGGCTCGTGGTCATCAGGGGCTGAACCCGCGTGGCCCTGCGCTGCAGGTCCTGCGGCGTCGGCCTGAACCCCGCGGAGGTGTCCTTTCTTCTGGACGATTCCTTTGACCAGGAAGTGGCCTTTGTGCCCCTGGACAGGCTGTGACCCGCGCCGGAGCGGCCCGGTCCTGATCGCCTGCCTGGCCCTGGCCGCGGTCCTGTCCCTGGCCCCGGCAACCCCGGGACCGGCCCTGGCCGACAGGGGCTGGGGGGAGCTCGAGGCCAGGCTGGCGGCCGACGGCCTGGATTCCGCCTACGTGCGGGACCTGTTCGCCCGCTCCCTGATCCGCTTCGACCCCGCGGTCATGGCCCGCAAGATGAACGCCCTGCTCAGGGCCAGGGCCTCGGCCTTGACCGAGGACGCCGGCCCGGCCCGGGAGGTGCTCTCCGGATACCTGAACCCCATCCTGCTGGCCAGGGCCTACGTCTACATGATCGAGCACCGCGGGGACTTTGAGCGGGCCGCCCAGCGCTATGGTGTGCCGCTTGAAGTCCTGGCCGCGGTCCTGCTCGTGGAGACCAAGACCGGAATGATCATGGGCGACCATCCGGCCTGGGCGGTCCTGGCCAACATGGCCGCCTGCCGGGACATGGACCGGATCAGGCCGTACCTGGACACGGATCAGCTGCCCGGCGAGACCCTGGAGTGGCTCAAGGGCCGGTTGCGGGACAAGGCGGACTGGGCCTACAGGGAGCTCAAGGCGCTCATCGGCTACGCCCGGGCCAACGGCCAGGACCCCCTGGATATTACCGGCTCGGTCTTCGGGGCCATCGGCCTGTGCCAGTTCGTGCCCACCACCGCCGTGCGCTACGGGGTGGACGGCGACGGGGACGGCAGGGTGGACCTGTTCAAGGCCGCGGACGCCCTGTTCAGCATCGGCAACTTCCTGAAGCGCCACGGCTGGACCCGGGACCTCGACGAGGACGGCATGCGCGCCGTGCTCTTCCGCTACAACCATTCCGAGGCCTATGCGCGCACCATCCTGGCCGTGGCCGACAAGTTGAGGGGCATCGACCGGGTCCTGGGCGGCGGACAGCCCCCTTACTCGCCCAGGCCGTGATACAGGCTGAGCGTCCTCTTGAGGAAGTCCCTGCCCGAGAGCTGGGACATGGTCCTGCGCTGCTCCTCGACCAGGGAGCTGCGGAACTCCGGGTCCTCGATCGCCTCGGCCAGCCTGCGGGCCAGGGCCGCGGCGTCGCCGGCCGGGACCAGGGCCCGGCCGGGCAGCAGGTCGGGCATCACGCCGACGTCCGTGGACAACAGCGGCCTGTCCGCGGCCATTATCTCCAGGGCCGAGCGGGCGATGGCCTCGGACCACAGCGAGGCGACCACGCCGATGTCCAGGGCCGAGACGCAGGCGGCCACGTCCTGCCGCCTGCCGGTGATCCGGGCGATGTCCTGGACCTTGAAGTCCGCGAGCCAGGACTCGATGTCCGAGGCCGCAAGCGAGGTCTCATAACCGATGAGCAGCAGGCCCAGGTTGTCCAGGCCGCGTTCGCGGCGCAGCATGGACACGGCCTCGATGATCTCCCGCTGGCCCTTGACCCGGTCGAAGCGGCCCAACAGGCCGACGACCAGGTCCTGGTCGCGCCATCCGAACTCCCTGCGCACCCGCTCGCGGCCTTCCGGGTCAAAGGCGAAGGCCCGGGTGTCCACCCCGCCGTGTATGAGCCACAACTTGTCCTGGGGGGTGCGCATGCGCTCCAGGAAGTGCCCGGCCATGCGCCGGTTGGTGACCACCACCGCGTCGGCCACGCTTCCGTGCAGCCAGCGGTTCAGGAAGTCGGCCTTGGGCAGGCGCTGGTCGCCCCTGGTCCTGACGAGCTTGAAATCAAAGCCGAGTTTCTTCAGTATCCCCCAGAGGAAGAAGCCCTCGCCCCGGTGGCAGTTGACCACCTGCGGGGCCTTGGCCCTGAGCAGTCGGGCCATGTCCCCCAAGGTCCGGGCCAGGCGCAGGGGGTTGTTGGTGTTCAGGTCCAGGGGCGCGGTCGCAAGGCCCATGGCCTCGGCCCGGCGCTCGGTGTCCGTGCCCGGCTGGGTCACGACCGTGACCTCGTGGCCGGCCTCGGCGAGCAGGCGGCTCAGGTACAGGGCGTACCAGGCCGTGGCGTTGTACCACCTGACATTGACGATTTGAAATGTCTTCATGTCCCTTGCGGCCGTCCGCTTTCGCGGGCGCAGGGCAGTTATGACAGCCCCCAGGGGCCTTGGCAAGGCCCGGGGAAAGAGGAGGCGGCGTGACCGCGGTGTCCGTGGTCATACCCACGTTCAACAGGGCCGGGCTGGTGCCCGACGCGGTCCGCTCCGTGCTGGGCCAGGGCCACGCGGACCTGGAGTGCCTGGTCGTGGACGACGGCTCGACCGACGGCACGCTCCGGGTCCTTGAGGCCGTGGGGGACAATCGCCTGCGGATCATCCGCCAGGGGCGCCGGGGGGTCTCCGCGGCCCGCAACCGGGGCCTGGCCGAGGCCCGGGGCGAGGTCTTGGCCCTGCTGGACTCGGACGACTACTGGCTGCCCGAAAAGCTTACGCGCCAGCTTGCGTTCATGGCCGCAACCGGGCATGAGATCAGTCAGACCAACGAGATCTGGCTGCGCCGCGGCAGGCGGGTCAATCCCGGGGCCAGGCACGAGAAGCCGGA
Organism: Desulfovibrionaceae bacterium; assembly: GCA_016932995.1. Taxonomy (GTDB): domain Bacteria; phylum Desulfobacterota; class Desulfovibrionia; order Desulfovibrionales; family Desulfovibrionaceae; genus JAFGBU01. The sequence goes on along the minus strand of JAFGBU010000013.1, from coordinate 44,949 downwards.
CGGGGCCTGCTTTGAGCGCTCACTTGATTTGTGCTGCGTGAGCCCCTCCTGCGCGATGTTCACCAGAAGGCTCTGGGAGGAGGTCGGCCCGTTCGACGAGCGGCTGCCGGCCTGCGAGGACTACGACCTGTGGCTCAGGGTCTGCCTCGGCCACCGGGTGGGGCTCTTGGACCAGGCCCTGGTGGTCAGGCGCGGGGGCAGGCCGGATCAGCTTTCGGCCTCAGTGGGCTGTCTGGACATCTACAGGGCCTACGCCATACTCAAGGCCCATGGCTCCGGTTGCCTGGACCCGGACCAGGGCCGGGCCGCCCTGCTGGAGCTGGAGAAAAAGGCCCGCATCTACGTCGAGGGCTGCCGGAAGAGGGGAAGGCGGGGCGAGGCCGACAGGGTTTGGAACTTGATTTGCATGGCCTTGGCCGGCCGCGCCGTGCCCGCGGAGAGCCTCCTGCCGCCGACCCCTTGGCCTGAGCCCGGGGATCGCGGCCGGGGCCCTGTTTCGGCCCAGGAGAATCCATGAACGAGATTTCGCTGCTGCTCAAGGTCCTGCCGTCCATCCCCCAGTGCCGGATGGTCAGCTCCAGATTCGGCCTCTGGCTGTGCTGGCCCGGGACCCTGAACCCGGCGGTGATCAACACCATCAAGGACTACGGGGCCATGTCCATGGTCGAGGAGCCGAACCAGTCCCTGTGGTTCTTCCCGACCTCGGACATCTTCAGGGCCCTGGCCAGGCTGGACATCTGGGCCAAGCTCAACCCCATGCCCCTGTTCTGCCAGGTCCTGCCGGTCTCGTTGCTCGTGGGCCACGACCTGTCCCTGAGCCTGTCCGTGCCGGCCGAGCTCTCCCTGCAGAGGATGGAGAACATCGAGGGCTTCGAGATATACATCCATCCCAAGCTCAAGGAGGACCTGGCCACGGTCAGCGGCCTGTCCCTGGAGCCGGCCCCGGGCCTGCCCGGCCTGGCCTCGACGCATTGGGCCAGGCTCCTGATCGACCAGGGCCTGGACTACGAATCGACCCTGAAGTGGTTTTTCGTGCTCCGGCCGGTGGGCAAGCTCAAGGACAAGGAGAGCATCGTCGGCTGGCGGGATTTCTTCTCGGACATCCAGACCCTGCTCCAGCGCATGAGGCTCAAGTACATCTCGGAGGTCAAGGAAGGCTTCGTCATCTTCGCCCTGGACAGCATCCGGCTGTTGCGCACCTTTTGCCGGGAGATACTGGGGCTCGTGCGCCAGGGCAAGGAGGGCAAGGGGACGCACTACTGGCCCTGCGTGATGGCCGTGACGCCCCAGAAGGACCTGCCCTTTTCCGAGCAGCTGCCCGGCAAGATGAATCTGGAATGGAACAGGCTGTCCCCGGACTACCCCCACCTCCAGTACCGGGACGCGTTTCTGCTCGGCGAGTGGTTCAAGATCAACGACATCCATCGCGGCGCGGACCAGGAGAGCCTGGAGACCTGGTGCAGCATCGGGCTCAAGGCCGGGGAGGAGCAGCCGGCCCTGGTCATCCTGGAGGTCTCCCTGCCCAGGAGGCTGGTTTCCGGGGAGCTGACCGAATGCTTCTACTGCGGCCAGAAGACCCACGCCCCGCCGCAGTGCCCGACCCGGAGGTTCAAGGACCTCCGGCCGGACGTCTGGCGCTCCGTGGCCGGCCTGAGCATGAAGGAGTTCAGCAAGGGGTTTTTCAAGCTGGGCGAGCTCATGGAGTCCAAGGACCTGGCCGAGATATACGAGAACAATACCGGCAAGGAGGGCATGCTCCTGCGGGCGGTCATGGAGATCGACTCCATAAACCAGGTCAGGGCGCTCAAGGACGTCTGGCACAGTCGGGGCAAGGAGTGGCCCGAAGGCATAACCCAGCTCGCCGGCGAGGAGAGCGTGTTTCTGATGCCCGCGCTTTCGGCCCTGATCACCGGGGACCTGGCGGACGCGGGCGAGCTGCTGAAACAGGCCGCGTTCAAGCATCCGCGCAGCTTTCAGCCCCAGTCCCTGCACGGGTTCGTGGCCCTGGAGGCCGGGGATTTAAATCAGGCCAGGTTCTATTGGGAGGAGGCCGAGCGCCTGAGCTACACGCCCCTGCAGAAGAACTATTTCCAGTTTTTGAGGGCCAGGCTCATGGAATGCGAGGGCGAGTTCAGGGAGGCCTCTGAGCTGTATCGGACCATATACAACTCCGCCCTGAGGTGGCTCGAACCCCTGTATCGGCAGGGCGTCTGCCTGGTGAAGATGGGCTTCACCGGCCAGGCCATCGACCTGTTCTCGGAGCTCATGATCCGGGACCCCAATCTGTTCAACAGGATACTCATCGACCCGGAGCTGAACCGCGGCCGGGTCCAGATAATGAACTCCATGTGGGACAAGTGGAGCGCGGCCCAGGAGCAGGTCGAGGCCAACACCATCAGGCTCGAGAACCTTTCCGCGGACATCAATCAGCGCTTCGAGGAGAACCACCGCTTTTTCGAGTCCTCGCACGAGGAGCTGGAGAACCTGCGCACCCTGACCAAGGTCAAGAACTTCGTGGCCTATCAGGAGCTGGCCCTGGGCGTGCAGACCTTCGAGGACAAGCTCGAACAGGAGGTCGGCCAGGAGATAAGGGCCATCAACAGGCGGGTGGACGGCCTTTTCGAGACCCTGAAGTCCGTGCAGAGGGAGGCGGCCTGGTTTCCGTTTCCCAGGTTTCTGCACGACTTCAACAGGGACTTCAACTTCTGCGTGGAGAAGATCAACTGGATCAAGGCCCAGCATCTCAAGATAGCCGACAACTTCAGGCGCACGCTCCACTATCTGAAGGAAATAGACGGGCACATCGACGAGTTGCGCAAGCGCTTGGTCTCCCTGCGCATAGTCAGGGACACCACGCTGTTCGCCCTGGTCATGGGCAAGAGCTTTATCTGGTTCGAGCTGGTCGGCCTGGGCCTGGCCCTGGTCTCTTTGCCCGCCTTTGTCTACCTGACCAAGGGCGTGGAGCACAACTGGATGGTCGATCTGGTCAGGAGCCAGAAGTGGGCGTTCCAGAAGGCGGTGATATTGATTTTGAGCATCCTGGCCCTGGCCTTTGCGGCCGTCAAGAGCGCGATCACCTTTGACCGGCGCAAGCGGGACCTGTTCGAGCAGTTCGACAGGGAGGCCGAGGAGCGCAAGCAGGCCAGGAAAAAGGCTTTTCTGGAGAAGTCCAAGGCCAAGGGCCGGCGTTAGGGCCTTGCGCGGAGGAGGGCCATGAACAGGCTGGTGCTCGTCCGGCACGGGCAGAGCGTCTGGAATCTGGAGAACCGGTTCACGGGCTGGACCGACGTGGACCTGTCCGAGGCCGGGGCGGCCGAGGCCGCGCGCGCGGCCGGGCTGATGTCCGAGGCCGGGCTGGCGTTCGACGCCTGCCACACCTCGTATCTCAGGCGGGCCATCAGGACCCTGTGGATCATCCAGGACAAAATGGACCTCATGTGGCTGCCTGTCTCCGCCACCTGGCGCTTGAACGAGCGGCACTACGGCGCCCTGCAGGGCCTGGACAAGTCCGAGACCGCCAGGCTGCACGGCGAGGACCAGGTCTTTGCCTGGCGCCGCAGCTACGACCTGCCGCCCCCGGCCCTGGAGTTGTCCGACCCCAGGCACCCGGCGAGCGATCCGCGCTACGCCGCCGTGCCCGCGGACCAGGTCCCGGCCGGGGAGAGCCTGAAGATGACCGTCGAGCGGGTCCTGCCCTACTGGTTCGAGCGCATCGCCCCCCAGGTCCGCGAGGGCAAGAGGGTCCTGGTCGTGGCCCACGGCAACTCCCTGCGCGGCCTGGTCAAGCACCTGGAGGGCATCGGCGACCAGGAGATCGCCGGCCTGAACATCCCCACCGGGCTGCCCATGGTCTGCGAGCTGGACCAGGACCTCGGCCTGGTCAAGCGCTACTACCTCGGCGACCCCGAGGCCGCGGCCAGGGCGGCCGAGGCGGTCGCGGGCCAGGCCAGGACCTGAGGCCGGCGTGGCCGACAGGGCTTCGGACATCGATCCCGGCCGGGGCCCGGCGCGCATCGACCTGGCCACGGGCGTTCTGGCCCGGGAGGGCAGGATATTCATCCAGAGGCGGCGGCTGGACGACGTCTGGGGCGGGCTGTGGGAGTTCCCGGGCGGGGTCGTGGAGCCCGGCGAGACCCCGGAGCAGGCCCTGGTCAGGGAGCTGCGCGAGGAGTTGGCGATCCGGGCCCGGGTCCTGGCCGGGATCGCGGTGCTGGACTGCGCGGACCGGGGCTATGACTTGAGCATCCACGGCTTCTACTGCGCGGCCGACGCCGGGCGGCCCGTGCTCAGGGCGGCCGAGGAGGGCCGCTTCGTGGACCCCCGGGACCTTGAGGACTACCCTTTTCCGGCCGGGCACCGCAGACTGGCCGGGATACTGCTCGCCGACGCCCGCCTGGGCCTGTTTCTTGACGGACACGACCTCGCCTTTACGTAAAAAGTTTTTATATTCAAGATGTTGCCGCAAGGCACGAAACTTGCTGCCGGATTTTCGGACTGCTTTGAGCCGTCCGGGAATTGACAGCCAAGGAGTAGTGCCATGTCCGGCAACGCGCAGGCCCTTGACAGCGTCATCCGCATGCTGGGCCGGGTCGGCCCGGGGGACGACGCCGGGTCCGGCCGGGCCGGCCAGGCCAGGGCCGAGAGGCTCAAGTCCGCGGCCTTTGCGGCCCAGCTCGAGATGGCCAGGAACATATGCGGCCCCAAGGACCAGGTGGAGTCAGCGGGCGGCGCGGGCCTGGGCCTGGTGGGCGATTCGCTCATGTTCGACGCCCTGTCGACCATCTCCAGGCTCATCGGGGACCAGGACCTGCCCTTGTCCGGGGCAGGCCCGGGCCGGACCGCCCGGGCCGCGCAGGGCGGCCTGTCCGCGCTCTTCGAGTCCGGGGACAAGGGGCCCGGGGCCGTCGGCTTCGACCGCGTGGGCGGGACCTCCTACGGCATCTATCAGATATCCTCCCGGGCCGGGACCATGGACCGCTTCCTCGGCTATCTCGACCGGCACGAGCCGCAGTGGGCCGAACGCCTCAGGGCCGCGGGTCCGGCGAACACCGGCTCGACCACGGGGGCCATGCCCGACGAGTGGCAACGCCTGGCCCAGGAGAATCCGGAGCGCTTCGCCAGGCTCCAGCACGAGTTCATCCGCCAGGACCACTACCTCCCGGCCCTTGAGAAGATCATGGACCAGACCGGGGTGGACCTGGAAAAGGCCCCCTTTGCCCTGAGGGAGGCCCTGTGGAGCACCTCGGTGCAGCACGGCCCGAGCGGCGCGGCCCGCATATTCAACAAGGTCATCGAGGACATGCTCGGCCGGGAGGGGGGCGCTGATTTCGGCCGCGAGCTCGTGGACCGGGTGTACTCGCTGCGCGTGGACCGCTTCGGCTCGTCCACCGGGGCCGTGAGGCAGAGCGTGGCCGGCCGCCTGGAGCGCGAAAAGGAGCTCATCCTGGCCATGCTCGACGGCCGGGGCGTGGACCGCGTGGTCTAGGCTGTTTGGGACAACGACTTTCAGGGCGCCCCAGGCGCCCTTTTTTCACCCCCGGTCCCGGGACAGCCGCCCCTCCAGGCCCGGGTCCGGTTCAACGGCCAAAACCTCTCGGACCCTGTTCACGACCACCTGGCCCGGGGCCGCGCCCTTGATCTTGCGCACGTCCTTGACCAGGGCGCAGAGGACCTCGGCCTTGGCCTCGTTTTTTTTGCGGCTCTTGAGCGCGGCCAGGGCCGCGGCCTCGATCAGGCTTCGGCGCGGGACCTCCTGGTCCGGGTGGTCCCTTTTCAGGATCACGTGGGCGCTTGGCCCGTCGGCCAGGTGGAACCAGAGGTCAAAGGGGCTGGCCGCCCGGCCCAGGAGGTCGTGGTTGGCCTGCTGGTTCCTGCCCCTGAGGATGACCAGGCCGTCCGAGGACACGAACCTGGTTGCGGCCACGCCCCGGTAGCGTTCGGGCAAGGGCCTTGCGCTCCCGGCCCTGGAGCCCTTGGCGGACTCTTTGGCCCCGATCCCGGACCCGGTCCGGTCCCTGATTTGGGCCTTGATCTCGGCCCTGCGCCGGGCCAGGTGCTCCATGCCCCGCCGGGCCTTGGCCGCCAGCTTGAACAACCTGGCCATGTTCTGGCCGGGCGTGAGGCTCGGGTCGAGCTCGACGTCCATTTCCCGGTCCGGGCCTTTGAGACTGATCCGGGCCAGCCCGGGCCTGTCGTCCAGCCTGTGCAGCTCGGCCTTGAGCGCCTCGGCCGCGTCACTTGAACGCCTGAGCCCGGCCAGCCTGTCCTCTTCCCGGTCCAGGCATTCGAGGGCCTTTCGGGCCCTTTTGAGCCCCTTTTCACGGGCCTTGGCCTCGGGCCCGGTCTCGGCGGCCTTAAGGGCCTGGAACAGGGTCGGCCGGCCAAAGGCCGCGGCCGCGGCAAGGGCGCTGGACACGGTCCTGCACTCCAGGCCCGGTTCCGGCCAGGGCCGCGGGTCCAGGACGGCCCCGTCCCTGACCGGCAGGTAGAAGGTTTCGGCCCGGCCCCGGCGCAGTCTCTGGAGCAGGTCCTCGGCCTCCTGGCGGGGCAGGGCGGCGAGCGTCCTTCTCAGGGGCGGCGACATCTGCGGGTGGCTGCGCCAGATTTCGGGGTCCGAGAGGACCTCGTCGAGCCCGGGCCAGTCCGGCTCTTGGCCGAAGTCCTGGTCCAGGTCCTGGGCCAGAAAAAGGCCCAGGCGCATGTCCAGGACCAGGTGCCGGCCCTCGCCCGGGGAAAGGCCCCAGGCCATGCGCAGCCCGGGCCAGTCCGCGCAATGCTCGAGCAGCCGCCTGCCGCACAGGCGCTTTCTGAACCACATGACCCCGGCCGAGGGGCTCAGCGGGTTGGCGGGCTTGAACTCCGAGATGAAGATGAGGCCGGCCTGCTTGGCGGGCCTGAACAGCAGCCGGATGTTCTTGGGTTTTTTGTGGACGCTCAGGGTCCAGACGGCCTCGGCCGGGGAGTGGAGGTTGTCGATTCGGCCGCCGCTGACGGCCGGGCCCAGTTCCGCCGCGAGGAAGCGGAAGTAGTTGGCTTCCATGGCAGGCTCAATCCGGGTCGCCGGACCCGGGGCCGCTGCGCTCCGGGGCCGCTAGTCGCCCCGCACCTTTTCTTCTTCTTCCTGCTTGCTCTTGCACTTGATGCACAGGGTGGTCATGGGCCGGGCCTTGAGCCTGGCCGTGCCTATCTCGCCGCCGCATTCGCTGCACTGCCCGAACACGCCGTCGTCGATGCGCTGCACGGCCTGCTGGATCTTTTTTATCAGCTTCCTCTCCCGGTCCCTGATGCGCAGGGTGAAGGCCCGGTCCGATTCCGCGGTGGCCCGGTCGGCCGGGTCGGCGTAGACCTCGCCGGATTCGGTCATGTCCTCCAGGGTCTCCTGGCTCTTTTGGAGTATGTCGTCGAGCATGCCGCTCAGCAGGTTGCGGAAATATTCGATGTCTTTTGCTTCCATGCGCGGTGATCCTCCGAGGCTCGCTCGGCCAAAGCCGAGCGCAATATTGAACGGATTTGGTTACTCAAATCGAGGCCAAAAGTAAAGCCCCCGGGGCCGAAGGCAAGGGTCGGACCGGGGCGTTCGGTTTTTTGGCCGTGGGCGCTTGACAGCCAGATACGCGGACGTTAAGAATTTGGTCCCTTTCGTGGGCGGGAATAACTCAGTGGTAGAGTGCAACCTTGCCAAGGTTGAAGTCGCGGGTTCAAATCCCGTTTCCCGCTCCACCGCAAAGGGATGCGGCGGCATAGCCAAGTGGTAAGGCAGAGGTCTGCAAAACCTCCATTCTCCGGTTCAAATCCGGATGCCGCCTCCAGAGCGGGAATAACTCAGTGGTAGAGTGCAACCTTGCCAAGGTTGAAGTCGCGGGTTCAAATCCCGTTTCCCGCTCCAGAGCAGCCTGCGGCCGGCCCTGATCAGGGCCGGCCTTTTTTCGGGCCGGCCTTTTTGGGCCCGGCCCGGTACGGTCCGTGCATCGCCTGCCCCGGCCGGAAAACTTTTCCCGGCCCCGGAACCCAGGCATGCATCAGACCGCGCAGCAAGACCTCTATCCCCATGACCCGGCCGTCTCGGCCCGGGCCCTGGCCCGGCCCCTTGAGGACCCCTTTCCCCTTGAGGCCTGCCTTAAGCACTACCGGACCTCGAGCCTGGTTTTGGACCTGCAAACGGCCCGCGACCCGGACGCTGCCCTGTCCGACGGGCTGCTGCTCAACGTGGCCCTCAAGTATTTTTACGCCTACGTCCATCCCGGGGCCGAGCGCGAGGAGGTGCCCGTAGGCGAGGTGGGCGCGCTCTACAGGCGTTTTCTGCGCCACGGCAGCCTGAACGAGCCCGAGGACGACATCGAGGTCATGAACCGCATGCGTCAGGTCTCGCCGGGCCTGAATGTCATGTCCGACGCCCCGAGGATGGCCCGCATCCTGAGGGCCGTCGCGGACCTCGATCCCGGCCCCGTGGTCCGGGGCGGGCGCTTCCTGGGCCTGGACCTCTGCGCGGGCCCGGGCCTGCTGGTCCTGGCCCAGAACATCCTGGCCAGGCGCTCCGGGGCCGGGGTCGTGGACATCGTCGGCCTGGAGCCGGACCCGGCCGTGGCCGGGCGCACCGGGGACCTGGTCCGCAGCCTGGGCCTGGGCAGGCTGCTCGAGGCCGATGCGGCGCGGCCCGAGTCCTATGCCGGGCTCCTGGACCGGGACGTGGCCTGCGTGACCTGTCCGGCCCTGAGCGGGGCGCTCAGGCGCATAGGCCCCCGGCCCGCGTTCTCGGCCTTCAGGGCCCTGTTTCTGGCCGCCGGGCCCAGGCTGGGGCAGACAGTCTTTCATCCCCAGGGGCTCATCGTCTACAGCCGGGAGGTCAACGTCTCCCTTGTCCTGTCCCGGGACAACGGGTTTCAGGGGCCCCCGGGCTACGAGGGCTCCGATTTCCTGGTCCAGGGCCTGGTCCTGGATAACCGGATCGTCCCGCTGCACCGCCTGGGCCGAGACCTGCTCGCCGCACTCGACAGGCCGCCCGCGTCCTGAGCCGGGCCCTACTCCACGACTGTCTGGACCCGGGGCTTGCGGCCCCACTGGAAGCGGTGCTCCAAAAGCCTGCCCGAGGCGTCGATGACCGCGGTCAGGGTGAACGGCGGCCGCCTGTTGCCGAAGAGCTTGAGCATGACCGGGTTGGTGATCGTGAAGCGCAGGTCCCCGAACTGCAGGAACTCCTCGCCGTCGAGCCTTTCCCTGGACTGGACCGGGTAGACGCTGAACCACTCGTAGGTCTTGAATATGGACGCCTCCCGGCCCAGGCGGCGCATGAGCGCGCGGTCGGCCTTGTCAAAGGCGACGCGTTTGTACTCGCGGTCGAGGTCCAGGGCGCAGACCGTGGTCGCGCTGTATCTGCCGCCCTGGTCGATCACCGCCTTCCAGAAATAGGGGGTGAAGGCGTCCGGGGTGAAGTCCAGGCGCTCGAAGCGCACAGCGTGGGCCTTGAGCTGTGCGGCGTAGAGGTGTTCCAGCCCGGCCTTGAGCCCCAGGTTGGCGGCCGGGTAGGCGAGCATCCAGACGAGCCCGGCCGCGGCGATGGTCCGGCCCCGGTCCCTGCGCCAGGCGGCTGCGACGGCGAATCCCAGGAGCGTGAGGGTGAAGAACGGGTCCACGATGAACACGCAGTCCAGGGACAGCCTGGCGTTGGAAAAGGGCGCCAGTATCTGGGTCCCGTAGGAGGTGATCAGGTCCAGGAAGATGTGGGCCAGGATCAGGGCGTAGGCCAGGGCAAAGGTCCGGCCGAGGGGCAGCTTTTTGGTCAGGGCCCGGCCGAGGAGGGCGAGCAGGCCGGCCAAGACCAGGCCCCCGGCCAGGGAGTGGGTCAGGCCGCGGTGCCAGAGCAGGTATCTTTCCGGATCGCCCGAGCCGAAGAAGTTGTCCATGTCCGGGATCCAGGCCCCGACCAGGCACAAGGGGAGCAGGGCGCGCGAGGCCGGGAACCGGCCCCGGACCGCCTGGGCCGCGAGCAGGCCCGAGCTCAGGTGGGTCAGCGGGTCCATGTCCGGGCTATACAGCCTTGGGGCCCGGTTTGAAAAGAGCGGCCGGGTCGCTCGGCGGTTGACCTTGCGGGTGGCCCCGGTTATCAGACAAAAAACGACCCCGGGCGGCCTGGTTGCGGCCGCCCGGGGTCAGGGTTCAGGTCATCAGACTGGAGTTCGCCATGCACAAGCCGTCAGCCGGAGTCTGCCTCGAGGGCCTTCCGTACATCTGCTTTTTGGCCCTGGCCAGTGTCGTGTTCGCCGTTCTCGGCTGGGGGTTCACGGCCCTCGCGGCCCTGGTCCTGACCGCCCTGGTCGGCCACTTCTTCCGCGACCCCGAGCGGGTCCTGCCCGAGGACGCCGAGGCCGTGGTCTCGCCGGCCGACGGCCGGGTGGTCCGGGTCGGCCGGGACAGCGACCCCCTGAGCGGCGAGGCGCGCCAGGTGGTCTGCGTGTTCATGAGCGTTTTGGACGTGCACGTGAACCGCATGCCGGTCTCGGGCAAGGTCGAGACCCTGCGCTACGTGCCCGGCAGGTTCCTCAACGCCTCCCTGGACAAGGCCAGCAAGGACAACGAGCGCAACATCCTGGAGATCGTGGGCAAGGGCAACCAGCGCTTCACCGTGGTCCAGATCGCCGGGCTCATCGCCAGGAGGATAGTCTGCTGGGCCGAGAAGGACGACAAGCTCAAGCGCGGCGAGCGCTTCGGGGTCATCAAGTTCGGGTCCAGGGTTGACCTCTATCTGCCCGACGGATATGCTCCCTGCGTGCATGTCGGGGACCGCGTGCGCGGCGGCGAGACCGCCGTCGCGGTCAGGAAATAGGCGGCCCCGCGAGGTCTTGGGCATGGACAAGGAAAAGCGCCTGCCGCGGCACAAGAGCGTCTACATACTGCCGAACCTGCTGACCATGGCCAGCCTGTTCCTCGGCTTTCTGGGCATCACCTGGGCCCTGAAGGGCGAGTTCGAGGCCTGCGCCCTGGCCATTCTGGCCAGCTGCGTGTTCGACGGCCTCGACGGCAAGGTGGCCAGGCTCACCGGCACGACCAGCGAGTTCGGGGTCCAGCTCGACTCCCTGGCCGACCTGGTCTCCTTCGGCGTGACCCCGGCGGTCATGGTCTATTACTGGCGCCTCATGGGCTTCGGCCGCCTGGGCCTGATGGCCGCCTTTCTGCTCGTCGCCTGCGGGGCCCTGCGCCTGGCCAGGTTCAACGTCAAGACCAAGACCTCGTCCAAGAAGTTCTTCACCGGGCTGCCCATCCCGGCCGCGGCCTGCACCCTGGCCACCTTGGTCCTCTTCTCGCCGCACGTGCCCGAGGCCCTGGCCGCGAGCGCGCTGCCCAAGGGCTGCCTGGTCCTGGTCTATGTCCTGTCCTTTCTCATGGTCAGCACCATGCGCTACGCCTCGTTCAAGGAGTACGGCCTGATCAGGGCCCACCCCTTCAGCTCCCTGGTCACGACCACGCTGCTCTTCGTGCTCGTGGCCTCGACCCCCAGGATCCTGGGTTTCCTCTTCTTTGTGGGCTACGTCGTGTCCGGGCCCGTGTACACGCTGCTCTTCCTATCGCGCAGAAGCTCCAGGCTGCTACCCGAGTCCAAGGAAGACATTTCCTAGTCGGACCGGGCAGGGCCGGACCCGCCGGGGTCCGGGAGGGCGGCCGCCCGTGGGCGGCCGTTGAAAGCGCAATCAATAACATATAGAAATGATTTTCATTGGAGGAGACATGTCTGAGCGGGTTTTCATATTCGACACCACCCTGCGCGACGGCGAGCAGTCCCCGGGCGCGACCATGAACCTGGACGAGAAGATCAGCATGGCCAGGCAGCTCGAGCTGCTGGGCGTGGACATCATCGAGGCCGGGTTTCCGGCCGCCAGCCGGGGCGACTTCGAGGCGGTCAGGGCGATTGCGGGCAGCGTCAAGGAGGTCCAGGTGGCCGGGCTGTGCCGGTCCGTGACCAGGGACATAGACCTGGCCTGGGAGGCGATCAAGGACGCGGCCGAGCCGCGTATCCACACCTTCATCGCCACCTCGGACATCCACATGCGCCACAAGCTGAACAAGACCCCGGAGCAGGTCCTGGAGATGGCCGAGGCCGCGGTCAGGCACGCGGCCGCCCTGACCTCGAACGTGGAGTTCTCGGCCGAGGACGCCTCGCGTTCGGACTGGGCCTTTCTGGCCCGGGTGGTGGAGCGGGCCATCGCGGCCGGGGCGACCACGGTCAACATCCCGGACACCGTGGGCTACGCCCAGCCCCAGGAGTACGCCGAGCTCATAGGCTACCTGATGGCCAACGCGGCCGGCAGCCACAAGGCCGTGTTCAGCGTGCACTGCCACAACGACCTCGGCCTGGCCCTGGCCAACAGCCTGGCCGCCCTGGTCGCCGGGGCCCGGCAGGCCGAGGTCACGGTGAGCGGCATAGGCGAGCGCGCGGGCAACGCGGCCCTGGAGGAGCTGGTCATGGCCCTGGCCACGCGCAAGGAGTACTACGGCCTGGAGACCGGGGTGAACACCGAGCAGATATACCCGGCCTGCCGCAGGCTGTCGCAGATCATCGGCCAGCCCATACCGCCGTACAAGGCCATTGTCGGGACCAACGCCTTTGCCCACGAGTCGGGCATCCACCAGGACGGCATGCTCAAGAACCGGCTGACCTACGAGATAATGACCCCGGAGTCCATCGGCCGCAAGGGCACGGACATCGTCATCGGCAAGCACTCCGGGAGCCACGCCCTGAAGGCCAAGCTCAGGGAGCTGGGCTACCAGCTGGACGACGAGCAGCTCGCCCTGCTGTTCAAGGCGGTCAAGGAGCTGGCCGACAAGAAGGAGCAGATATTCGACGAGGACGTGGAGGCCCTGGTCCTGGAAAAGGTCTATCGCCGCCTGGACCGCTACCGGCTCGTGGACATGAGTGTGTTCTCGGGCACCGGCGGAGTCCCCCCCCACGCGGCCGTGGTCATGGAGTTCATGGCCGAGGGCGCCGCGGCCGAGCAGAGGCGCCATTCGGCCTTTGGCGAGGGCCCGGTGGACGCGGTCTTCACCTGCATCAGCGAGCTCACCGGCCTTGCGCCCAGGCTTTTGCGCTACCAGGTCAACGCGGTCACCGGCGGCACCGACGCCCAGGGCGCGGTGACCGTGCGCATAGAGGACGCGGGCACGATCTCCGTGGGCCGGGGCACCAACGAGGACATCATCGTGGCCAGCGCCATGGCCTATATCAACGCCCTGAACAGGCTGGAGAAGTTGAAGGAGGAGAAGAGGGAATGCCCCACACTTTAGCCGAGAAGATAATCGCCGCCCGCAGCGGCGAGCGGATCGACGGGCCGGGACAGATAGTGCGCTGCCCGGTCTCGCTGGTCCTGGCCAACGACATCACCGCGCCCCTGGCGATCAAGTCCTTCAGGGCCATGGGCGCGAAACAGGTCTTTGACCGCGACCGGGTGGCCCTGGTCTGCGACCACTTCACCCCGAACAAGGACATCGCCTCGGCCGAGCAGGTCAAGGTGGTCCGCGAGTTCGCCCGGGACATGGGCCTGACCCACTACTACGAGGGCGGGGACGCGGGCGTGGAGCACGCGCTTTTGCCCGAGCTCGGCCTGGTCGGGCCGGGGGAGGTGGTGGTCGGCGCGGACAGCCACACCTGCACCTACGGCGGCCTGGGCGCGTTCGCCACGGGCATGGGCTCCACGGACATCGCCTTTGCCATGGCCCTGGGCGAGACCTGGTTCAAGGTCCCGGCCACCCTGCGCGTGGACATCAGCGGCCGGCTCGAGCCCTTTGTCGGGGCCAAGGACCTGATCCTGGAGGTCATCGGCCGCATCGGCGTGGCCGGGGCCCTGTACAAGGCCCTGGAGTTCGGCGGGCCGGTGGTGGACCGGATGCCTGTGGAGGGGCGCATGACCATGGCCAACATGGCCATCGAGGCCGGGGCCAAGGTCGGCCTGTTCGCGGCCGACGACAAGACCCTGGCCTATTGCCGCGAGGCCGGGCGGCTGGGGGACATGCCCCTGGCCCCGGACCCGGCCGCGGTCTACGAGCAGAGGATGGAGCTCGACGCCGGCGGCATGGGGCCCAGGGTGGCCTGTCCGCACCTGCCCGAGAACGTGCGGCCGGTCGAGGACCTGGCCGGGACGAAAATAGACCAGGTGGTCATCGGCTCGTGCACCAACGGCCGGATCTCGGACCTGCGCCAGGCCGCGGCCCTGCTCAAGGGCAGGAAGGTCGACAAGGACGTGCGCCTGATCGTGCTCCCGGCCACCCCGGGCGTCTGGCGCCAAGCCCTGGCCGAGGGCCTTCTGGCCGTGTTCATGGACGCCGGGGCCGTGGTCGGGCCGCCGACCTGCGGGCCCTGCCTGGGCGGGCACATGGGCATTTTGGCCGGCGGCGAGCGGGCCCTGGCCACCACCAACCGGAACTTCAAGGGCCGCATGGGCAGCCTGGAGAGCGAGGTCTACCTGGCCGGCCCGGCAGTGGCCGCGGCCAGCGCCGTGGCCGGGGAGATCATCCACCCGGCGAACCTGGCATAAGGAGCGGGACATGAAGGTCAAAGGCAGGGCCCACAAGGTGGGCGACAACATCGACACCGACGCGATCATTCCGGCCAGGTACCTGGTGACCACGGACGCGCGCGAGCTCGGGAGCAAATGCATGGAGGGCCTCGAGCCCGGCTGGGTCCGGGGGGTGAGCCAAAACGACGTCCTGGTGGCCGGGGAGAACTTCGGCTGCGGCTCGTCGCGCGAGCACGCGCCCCTGGCCATACTGGGCGCGGGCATCCCGGTGGTCGTGGCCAAGAGCTACGCGCGCATATTCTACCGCAACGGCTTCAACATGGGGCTGGTGCTGCTCGAGGTCGGCGAGGCCGCGGACAGGCTCGGCCAGGGCGACGAGCTGGAGATCGACACGGACAAGGGCCTGATCCGGGACCTGACCACGGGCGAGAGCGTAGAGTGCCGGCCCGTGCCCGGGTTCATGCGCGAGATACTGGACGCCGGCGGCCTGGTCGGGTATGCCGCGAAGCGCCTTGTCCAAACCTGAGGGCATTGAAAACATCGATTTATAACCAGTTGACATAAAAAGAACATGATTAAAAACAGGAGTGGGGAATGAAGATAACCGTGCTGCCCGGCGACGGCATCGGTCCGGAGATAGTCGAGCAGGCCCTGGCGGTCCTGGAGGCCGTGGGGCGCAGGACCGGCCTTGATTTCGAGTTCAGCGAGGCGCTCATCGGCGGGGTGGCCGTGGACGCCGCGGGCACGCCCCTGCCCGAGGCCACGGTCGAGGCCTGCCGGGCCTCGGACGCAGTGCTCCTGGGCGCGGTGGGCGGGCCCAAGTGGGACGACCTGGAGCCGGCCCTGCGGCCGGAAAAGGGGCTTCTGGGCATCCGCAAGGCCCTGGGCCTGTTCGCCAACCTGAGGCCCGCGGCCCTGTTCCCGCAGCTTCGAAGCGCCTGCCTGCTCAGGCCGGACATCGTGGCCCGGGGGGTGGACCTGGTGGTCGTGCGCGAGCTGACCGGGGGCGTGTACTTCGGCGAGCCCAGGGGCATGGAGGAGCGCGACGGCGAGCGCGTGGGCTTCAACAACATGATTTATCGCGAGTCCGAGGTGCGGCGCATCGCCAGGGTCGGGTTCGAGACCGCGGCCAGGCGCGCAAAGAGGCTCTGCTCCGTGGACAAGGCCAACGTGCTCGAGGTCTCCAGGCTCTGGCGCAAGGTGGTCGAGGAGGTTGCCGCGGACTATCCCGAGGTCGAGCTCTCGCACCTGTACGTGGACAACGCGGCCATGCAGCTGGTGCGCGATCCGTCCCAGTTCGACGTCCTGGTCACCGGCAACCTGTTCGGGGACATCCTCTCGGACGAGGCCGCGGTGATCACCGGGTCCATAGGCATGCTGCCCTCGGCCTCCCTGGGCGAGTCCGGGCCCGGGCTCTACGAGCCCATCCACGGCTCGGCCCCGCGCAAGGCCGGCCAGGACAGGGCCAACCCCCTGGCGACCATCCTGTCCGCGGCCATGATGCTGCGCTACTCCCTGGGCCGCGAGCAGGAGGCCCGAATGATCGAGGACGCCGTGGAAAGGACCCTGGAGCAGGGCCTGCGCACCGGGGACATCATGCAGGACGGCTGCCGTCTGGTGGGCTGCCGGGAGATGGGCCGGGCCGTGGCCGGGAATGTCTAGTCCGGGTCCCGCATCCCGCGGCCGAGCAGGAAGTCCAGCTTGGCCCGGGCCGGCCGCCTCTTGACCGCGGCCTCGAGCCTGAGGGCCTCGCTTTTGTCCCGGCAGCGGGCGGACCCGGCCAGGGTCACGGGCCGCCTGGACCTGGTGTACCTGGAGGCCGCGCCCGCGTTGTGCTCGGCCAGGCGGCGGGCAAGGTCCTTGGTCGCCCCGCAGTACAGGCTGTTGTCCGCGCAGCGCGCCAGGTAGACGAACCAGGCCTCCAAGCCGGGGCCCCTATGTCTCGGCCCCGGCCGGCGGGGTGGGGTCGTGTCCCCAGCGCTTGAGCTCCGTGGCCCAGTGTTGGTTGGCCCTCTTGCGGAAGGCGGCCGGGCCCCCGGGCGCGAGGTCGGCCCTGAGCCTTTTTTTCAGGTCCGCGGATATCTCGCTGTCCTCTATGAGCTGTCTGCCGGCCCGGCGCACCAGGTCGAAGTAGGGCTTGAGCATGTCCTGGAGCTCGACGATCCTGAGCATGTCCCCGCAGGGCCTGAGCAGCTCGCCCAGATAGTCCCAGCCTATCTGCCTGGCGTAGAACCTGAAAAAGGCCACCAGCTGCTCGAAGTGCTCGAACTCCGGGAACCCGCAGGGCGAGACCAGGAACATGGCCCTGGGCTTCTTGAAGCGCAGGGGATGGGTCGAGAGCCCTGGCCGGGCCTGGCTTTCCATGATCCAGCACTTGGCCGTGGGCAGGGTCCGGTCGATGAAGTTCTTCATGAGCCCGGACATGGTGTAGTGGTACAGCGGGGTGCCCAGGATCACGATGTCCGCCTGCACGAACTTGTCCAGGACCCCGGCCATGTCGTCCTTCTGCACGCAGACCCCCGGGGTCCTGGTCCAGCACTTGAAGCAGCCCAGGCAGTGGCCGATGTCGAGCCTGCCCAGGAACACGGTCTCGGTGCGCGCCCCGGCCTGGCGCATGCCCTCGAGCAGGGGGTCCAGAAGGCGTTGGGTGCAGCTCTTTTCAGCGCGGGCCGAGCTGTTGACCGCGAGTATCCTCATGAGCGCTCCTTCAGGGCTTTGTCCCTGTTGCAGGCCATAAAAATTTTGTATCCGGGTTCATCGTTCAGGGCAAGGCGCTTGTTCGGCCTTGCCAAGCGCGGGCCGGGCAATATAGTTCATGGGGCGTCCGGGACCTTCGGCCCGGGCGCGGGAGCGATTTGTCTATGGCCAAGATGATTGTCCAGTCCCTGGAAAAGTCCTATGCGGGCGAGGAGCTGTTCTCCGGCCTGAGCTTCGAGCTCGCGCCGGGCATGCGCCTGGCCGTGGCCGGGCCCAACGGCTGCGGCAAGAGCACCCTGCTCAGGATCATGGCCGGGGTCCTGGAGCCAGACGCCGGCCAGGTCAGCGCGTCCAAGGGCGCAAGGCTCGGGTACGTGGCCCAGGAGCTGGGCCCGGAGGACCTCGTAAGGCCCCTGTTGTCCTGGGTGCTCTCGGCCGTGCCGAGCTGGTCCGCGCTCTGGGAGAAGTGGGAGCGGGCCGCGGCCTCGGGCGACGAGGCGCGCATGGCCCGGCTCTCCGAGCGTCAGGCCGAGATCGAGCGCCAGTTCGGGTACAATCCGAGACACAAGGCCAGGGCCATCCTGTCCGGTCTGGGCTTTGCCGAGGCCGACCTGGCAAAGACCGTGGGCGAGCTCAGCGGCGGCTGGCGCGAGCGGGCCAAGCTCGGCCGCGTGCTCCTGGCCGGGGCCGACCTGCTGCTTTTGGACGAGCCCACCAACCACCTGGACCTCGAGGCCGTGGAGTGGCTTGAGAACTACCTGCTGAGCTTCAAGGGGGCCATGGCCTTCGTGGTCCACGAGCGGGTCTTCTTGGACCGGGTCAGCAGCCACGTCCTGGTCCTGGGCCGCAGAAAGGCCCAGGTCCGCAAGGGCTCGTTCGAGAGCTATCTGGCCTGGGAGCAGGAGAACTCCCTGCGTCTTGAGCGCGAGGCCCAGAATTTGCGGGACCGGATCGTCCACGAGCGCGACTACATCCGGCGCTTCAGGGTCAAGGCCAGAAAGGCCTCCCAGGCCCAGAGCAAGCTCAAGCGCGTGGAGCGCATGGAGGACGAGCTTCGGGGCCTGGAGCGGGTGCTGTCGGGCCTGCGGCCGTTCAGGCGGCTCAATTTCAGGCTGCCCGAGCCCGCGCGCGGGGACAAGGCCGCGGTCAGCGCCGTGGACCTGGAGTTTCGCTATCCGGGCGGGGACCCGCTCTGGCCCAGGCTCGACTTCCAGGTCTTCCGGGGCCGGAAGATCGCCCTGGCCGCGCCCAACGGGGCGGGCAAGTCCACCCTGCTCAAGCTGGTGGCCGGGGTGCTTGCGCCGACCTCGGGCCGGGTCAGGGTCGGGCCGAACACCAGGCCGGCCTACTTCAGCCAGCACAGGACCGAGGTCCTGGACACCGGGCGCACGGTCCTGGCCGAGCTCAGGCGCCTGAGCGACCCGAATATGACCGAGGAGCAGCTCATGGGAGCGCTGGGGCTGTTCCTTCTGGGCGAGCCGTATTTCGACCGCCCGGTCGGGGTGCTCTCCGGCGGGGAGAAGAGCCGCCTGCTTCTGGCCGCGCTGTTCACGGCCGGGGCCAACCTCCTGGTCCTGGACGAGCCGACCAACCACCTGGACCTGGAGAGCAGGGACGGCCTCGTCAAGGCCCTGAAGGACTTTCCCGGGACCATCCTCCTGGTGGCCCACGACCGCCACCTGCTCCGGGAGGTTGCCCACGAGGTCTGGGCCCTGGGCCCGGAGGGCCTGACCGTCTATTCCGGCGGGTTCGCCGAGTACCAGGCCGCGCGCAGGCCTGGAGAGGCCGGGGACGAGTCCGGGTCGCGCAACGGGAGCGGCAGGAGGCTGGACAGGGACCAGAGGCGCAGGCAGGCCGAGATACGCAACAGCGCCTCCCGGGAGCTCAGGCCCCTGAAGGGCGAGTACGCCGGGCTGGAGCGCGAGCTGGAAGGGGCCCTGGAGGCCCAGGCCGGGCTGGAGGCGCGCATGAACGACCCGGAGGCCTACAGCGATCCGGCCGGGGCCCTGTCCCTGGGCGAGGAGTACCGCCGGGTCGCGGCCCGGGCCGAGGAGATCGTCGAGCGCATGCACCATTTGGAAAGGGACATGGAGGACATCAACCGGCGTTGCCGCGGGCTGCTGGAGGCCTGAGTGTCCGCCGCGGGGCTGATCGAGGTCGTGGCCGCGGTGATCTGGCGCGGCCGCGAGTTTCTGGCCGTCAAGCGGCCGGAGGGCAAGGACTACGCGGGCTGGTGGGAGTTTCCCGGCGGCAAGGTCGAGCCCGGCGAGACCCTGGAGCAGGCCCTGTGCCGCGAGCTGCTCGAGGAGCTGGGCATCAGGCCGCTATGCGTCGAGTTTTGGATGGACAAGGGCCACCGGTACCCGGAGTACTCGGTCCGGCTGCATTTCTTCCACGTCCGCGCCTTCAGCGGGACCCTGTCCAGGCTCGAGGGCCAGGACTACGCCTGGATGGAGCCGGGCCCGGCCGGGGACCGGCGCTTTCTGCCCGCGGACGCAGAGGTCCTGCGCGTCCTGGCCGCTCAGGGCGCTGGTTCGAAAACGGGCAGGCATTGAAGGTTGCGCAAAAGAGGGGTAAGTATCCCCTCTGGTTCGGGCCTTGTCCGGGCCGAGCCGAAAACACAGGGAGTCGGAGTTGAGGATCGTCGAACTCATCGAGCGCCGGGGCGGCCCGTTCATCTCCCTGGAGTTCTTTCCGCCCAAGGACAGGGACGCCTGGCCGGGATTTTTCGAGGTCGTGGACAGCGTAAGGGCCGTTGATCCCCTGTTCGCGTCCGTGACCTACGGCGCGGGCGGCGGGACCCAGGACAACACCCTGGAGATCGCCCGGCGCATAAAGGCCGGGGCCGGGCTGGAGCCTCTGGTGCATTTGACCAGCGTGGGGGCCTCTTCGGCCAGGATCGAGGCCTTTTTGAGCGAGCTTGAAAAGGCGGGCATAGACAATGTCCTGGCCCTGCGCGGGGACCCGCCCCGGGGGACGCGGGACTTTGACTTCGATTCCCAGGAGTTCCGCCACGCCTCGGACCTGGTGGCCTTCATCAGGGCCCGCTGCCCGGAGATGTGCGTGGGCGTGGCCGGGTATCCGCACCCGCACCCCGAGTCGCCCTCGGTGCGCGAGGACCTGAGGTGGATGAAGCACAAGCTCGACCAGGGCGCGCGCTTCGTGGTCACCCAGCTGTTCTTCGACAACCGCATCTACTTCGACTTCGTGGACCGGCTGCGGGACATGGGCGCCCGCGCGCCGGTGGTGCCCGGGATATTGCCGATCATGAGCCTGAAATCCGCCAAGTTCGTTTTGTCCCTGTGCTCCGCGGCCATACCGGGCGATTTCCTGAGCGAGCTGGAAAGGGCCTTTGAGCAGGGCGGGGACGACGCGGTCTACAGGCTGGGCCTGGACTACGCGGTGAACCAGGCCCAGGGGCTCATCGACGGCGGCGCGCCCGGGGTGCATCTGTACACCCTGAACCGGGCCGAGGCCTGCCTGGAGATAGCTGGAAAGCTCAAATTATAGGGGGGGTTATGGCCAAGATGAAGTACAGGGTCGCGGTGGCCGGGGCCACCGGCGCCGTGGGCCGGGAGATGCTCAAGGTCCTTGAGCAGCGCGATTTTCCGCTCAGCGAGCTGGTCCCGCTGGCCTCCAGCCGTTCGGCCGGGACCACGGTGCCCTTCAGGGGGGCCGAGGTGTTGGTCAGGGAGATGGGTGAGGACTCGTTCGAGGGCCTGGACCTGGCCCTGTTCTCGGCCGGCGGGGAGGCCTCCAAGAGGTTCGCCCCGTTCGCGGCCAGGTCCGGGTGCGTGGTGGTGGACAACTCCAACGCCTGGCGCATGGACCCCGGGGTGCCCCTGGTGGTGCCCGAGGTCAACCCCCAGGACCTGGACGGCCACAAGGGCATCATCGCCAACCCGAACTGCTCGACCATCCAGATGGTCGTGGTGCTCAAGCCCATCCACGACCGGGCGCGCATCCGGCGGGTGGTGGTCTCCACCTACCAGGCCGTGTCCGGGACCGGGCAGAAGGCCATCGCCGAGCTCGAGGAGCAGGTCAGGCGGCTGATGAACGGCATGGAGGTGACGCCCAAGGTCTACCCGCACCAGATCGCCTTCAACTGCCTGCCGCAGATCGACGTGTTCCTGGACAACGCCTATACCCGGGAAGAGATGAAGATGGTCAACGAGACCAGGAAGATCATGGGCGACGACTCCATCAGGGTCACGGCCACCGCGGTGCGCGTCCCGGTGTTCTACGGCCACAGCGAGTCCGTGAACATCGAGACCGAGAAGGAGTTGACCCCGGCCGAGGCCAGGGTCCTTCTGGCCAAGTCGCCGGGCATAACCGTGGTCGACTACCCGGACAAGAAGGCCTATCCCCTGGCCATAGACGCCGCGGGCGAGGACGACGTGTTCGTGGGCCGCATCCGCGCGGACGAGACCATAGTAAACGGCCTGAACATGTGGATAGTCTCGGACAACATCCGCAAGGGCGCGGCCCTGAACACCATCCAGATCGCCGAGACGCTCATAGCCCGGGACCTGGTGCGCGTGCCCTAGAGGCGTCCGGCAAGGGGCATAAGGAATAGGGAAGATGGTCAAGACAGCGGACAGCGATCAGTACCTCAAGGCCATGCTCGGGGCGCTCAGGCCCGGGGCCTCGGACATCTTGGCCTTTTACGAGCACCGGGTCGGGGTCATAGGCACCGACCCCGGGCTCATGCTCATGCCCTGGGACGACCACCTGGTCCACCGGGGGGACGGCGTTTTCGAGACCGTGAAGTACATCGGCCGCAGGATATACCAGCTGGACGCGCACCTGAAGCGCATGGACCGCTCGGCCGCGGCCATCCACCTGGCTCCGCCCTGCGCCTGGGAAGAGGTGCGCGGGATCGTGGTCGAGGTGGCCCGGGCCGGGGGCGCGGACCAGGGCCTGATCAGGATCCTCTTGGGCCGCGGCCCGGGCGGCTTCGGCATCGACCCCAACGACTGCCCGGTGTCCAGCCTGTACGTGGCGGCCTACAACATCCACCCCAAGCCCGAGGCCGTGTTCCAGAAGGGGGTCACGGCGTTCAAGACCTCGATCCCGGCCAAGCAGCCGTATCTGGCGACCATCAAGAGCGTCGACTACCTGCCCAACGTGCTCATGAAGCGCGAGGCCGTGGGAAAGGGTTTCGACTACCCCTTGTGCTTCAACGAGCACGGTTTTCTGGCCGAGGGCGCGACCGAGAACGTGTGCCTGGTGAACCGCAGGGGCGCGCTGCACATACCCGAGTTCACCAACGCCCTGGCCGGGACCACGCTCATGCGCGCCGTGGACCTGATCAAGGGCGAGTTGGAGATCATCTTCAGGCCCATCCGCGAGGACGAGATACTCGAGGCCAGGGAGGTGATCATCGTCGGCACCACCGTGGACGCCGTCTCCGTGGTCCGCTATGAGGGCAAGCCCATCTTCGACGTCAGGCCCGGCCCGGTAAGCCGCCGGCTCAGGGAGCTCTTGATGAACGATCTGCGGGAGAACGGCCTCGAGTTTTGAGCGCGGCAAAAAAAAGCCGCGGCCCATGGGCCGCGGCTTTTTTTTGGCTACATGAGGGTCTTGGCCCTGGGCTCCGGGTCCTCGGGCTCGATCGCCGCCTCCGGGGGCCAGACCGCGGCGTCCAAGGGCGCCGGGACATAGCCGGACAGGGCCAGGACGTGCTCGTTTATGAGCCTGCGCACATCCGGGCGGCCCGGGATCACCCCGAGCCTGAAGGCCGTGGCCCAGGGCTCGCCGCGCAGGTAGGAGACCGCCCAGCGCACCGTGTCCGGCTTGAAGAAGGCGTGGTTGTTGATGACCAGCATGGCCTTGGCCCTGCCGTCCTCGGCCCTGGCCCTGAAGGACGCCCCGGGCCGCTCGTCCCGGCAGGAGTAGAGGGCCTGGCCGCAGTGCGCAAGGCCCCACTGCCTGAGCGCGGCCTGGACCCAGAGGTCCCATTCGAAATATGGGCTGTCCTCCCTGAAGCCGTCGCACGACTCCCAGGCGCTCCTGCGCATGAGCGCGACGCGGCCTATGATGTTGCGCGCCCTCAGGCCCTCGGACCCGGCGTCGGGGAGCCGGACCAGGCCCTGGGCCGGGCCGCGCAGGTTCATGAAGTCGGCGTAGGCCAGCCCGGCGTCCGGTTCGGGCTCCAGGAGCAGCAGGCAGCGCTCCACAAAGCGCGGGTCCAGCCTGACAAAGGCCGGCAGGCACAGGAGGTGCCCGCCCCGGGCCTTGGCCAGGCCCATGTTGCGCAGCCGGGCCGGGGATGCGCCGTCCGCCGCGGCCGCGATCTTCAAGCGGGCGGGTTCGAGTATGCCCCTCCAGGACTCGGCCTCGGGCACCAGCCCTTGACCCGCGCGGCAGGCGAGGATTATTTCCAGCTCGTTTCGGCCTATGGTCTGCCGGGACAGGGAGAGCAGAAGGTCCGGCAGGAGGTCGGGCAGGTTTCCCTCGCAGGCGATGACGACCGATACCAGGTGCTTGGCGTTCATTGTCCCGTCCATGGGTTTGGCCTGGCATGCACGATCCGTATGCATGCAGAAGCCCTTTCGTGCTGGTTTTATCGGCCGGGGATGGAAAAACTTTAGGGCCGGTTAAAAAATCGTTGCCGGACTTTCGATCTCTCGGTCCGGGCCTTGGCCTTTTCCCGCTCCCCTGGCCCGGGCGGCTTGCCTGGCCCGGCGCCGTGCAGTAATACATGGGGCCATGACCAAGACCGGCGGCCCCAAGGCGATCGGCAGGCCCGCATACCGCGCCGAGGCGCTGCGCGAGGCCGGGCGGCTTCAGGACGTGCGCCTGACCGTGGGGGGCAAGGTCCGGCATCTGTGGGGCCGAAACGGCCCGCGGCAGGAGCTGGACCTGGCCAGCTCCGCGCCCTTGGGCGCGCTGCCCGTGCTTCTGGGCTCGGGCCTGGGCGTGTGCCTGGAGGCCCTGCTCGCGGCCGGGCCCGTGGCCGTGGCCGACAGGGAGACGGCCCTGCTTGAGGCCACCGGGGTCAGGCAAAAGTACGCCTCCCGGCCCGGGGTCCTGTGGCTCGACGGAATAAGCCTTGATGAGGACCTCAAGAAGCTGACCGCCTGGCAGAGGGAGAACCGGGGCCTGCCCTTCGCGGCCCTGGCCCCGGCCCTGTACCAGCGCCTGGACCCGGACTACTACCAGGCGCTCAAGGCCAGCCTGGAGTCCAGCAGCCGGGCGGATTTCTGGTCCAAGGCCCGGTATCCCAAGTTCAGGTCCGAGCGCCCCAGGGTACTGCTCCTGGACCGGCCGTATTTTCTCAACCGCGAGATCAGGGACGCCCTGGCCCGGCTGGAGGTCCCCCTGGCCGCGGTCGCGGTGGGCCAGAAGGATTCGGCCCGTCCGGGGTTCATCGAGGACCTCCTGTCCGCGGTGCTCGGGTTCAGGCCGGACTTCGCGCTCACGGTCAACCACTTCGGCCTGGACCGCGAGGGCAGGCTGGCCGGGCTTCTGGACGACCTGGGCCTGCCCTTGGCCTCCTGGTTCGTGGACAACCCCGAGCTCATCCTGCACCGCTACGAGGACCTGAACCGGCCGCTCACGGCCATATTCTCCTGGGACGCGGACAACCTGCCCGCGCTGAGGCAGAGGGGATTTTCCAAGGTCTTCCATCTGCCCCTGGCCACGGACCCGGCCAGGTTCAGGCCCGGGGCCGGGGCCGGGCCCGGGTCCTGGCGGGCCAGGGTGTCCTTTGTGGGCGACTCCATGACCGGCCCGGTGGCCCGGGCCCTGGCCACGGCCGATCCCCCGGCCGGGCTGGCCAGGTATCCGGACCTGGCCCGGGAGTTCGGGGCCGGGGGCGAGGCGTCCGTGGCCCGGTTTCTGGCCGCGTCCAGGCCCAAGGTCTGGTCCGCTGTCCAGGCCCTGCCCGTGGAGCGCCAGCTGGCCTTCGAGTCGCTGATCACCTGGGAGTCCACCCGGCAGTACCGCCTCAGGTGCGTGCGCGCCACCCTGGGCAGCGCGCCCCTGATCGTGGGCGACGAGGGCTGGTTCGAGCTTCTGGGCCGCGGCCCGGGCTGGCGGCGCCTGCCGCCCCTGGACTACTATCAAGACCTGCCCAGGTTCTATCCTTTGTCCGAGGTCAACTTCAACTGCACCAGCCTGCAGATGAAGGGCGCGGTCAACCAGCGCGTGTTCGACGTCCCGGCCGCGGGCGGCTTCCTGCTCACCGACCGCCGGGCCCAGCTGGACGGGCTGTTCGAGCCCGGCAGGGAGGCGGCCTGCTTTGCCTCGCCCGAGGAGGTCCCGGCCGAGCTGGAGCGCTGGCTGTCGGATCCGGCGGGCAGAAGGGCCGTGGCCTCGGCCGCCAGGAAGCGCATCCTGGCCGAGCACACCTACGAGCTTCGCCTGGGCTCCCTGATCGAAGCCATGCGCGCCAGTTTTGCCTGAAACCCTTGTGGGTTTTCGCGTTTTCTGAGATATTGCCTGGATCAAGCGGTCCTCGCCCTGGCGGCGGGAAAAGTTCGGGAGTCACATTGGCCAGGTTCAGTTGCGCTTCCTGCGGGTTCGAGAAACAGGTCCCGGCCGGGCTTGCGGGCAGAAAGGCCAAGTGTCCCAAATGCGGCCGGGTCGGGGTCGTGGGCCCGGAGCCGGCCGCAGCGCCTTTGCCCGCGGCCGGGGAGCGGGGCATCTTCAGCTGCCCGGGCTGCGGCTACAGAAAAGAGGTCCCGGCCGGGCTTGCAGGCAAAAAGGCCAAGTGCCCCAAGTGCGGCCGCGCGGCCGAGATCGTCTCCTCGCTCAAGGACTACGTCGAGCCGTCCGAGGACGACATCCGGCTGGACGACCTGGCCGGGGAGGCCCGGGACAGGGAGCTTGCCGTCAGCGGTCTTTCGGCCGACGACCTGCGCGAGGACATAGCCTCGGGCGGGGAGGCCAAGGACGAGGCCATCGGCTTTTTCCAGGGCGGGGTCCTGGGCAACCTGTTCGCCGGGACCGTGAGCGGGCTGCAGAGCGTCTTCTTCTGCCTGGCCTACGCGGCCCTGGTCTTCTCCCCCTGCCGGCTTTCCGGGCACTACTCGCAGGCCGCGGGCATGGCCCTGGCCTCGGCCGGGATCATCGGCGTGTTTTTCGCCCTGCGCAGCAGGTTCCCGTTCGCCGTGGCCGGTCCGGAGACCACGGTCTGCGCCGTGCTGTTCATGTTCGTCGGCAGCCTGTGCGCGGGCCTGTCCTCGGCCCCGCCCGAGGTCCTGTATCCCACGGCCGTGGCCGGGGTGACCCTGACCGCGGTGCTCACCGGCCTGGGCGCGTACCTCTTGGGCAAGCTCAAGGCGGGCACCTTTCTCAGGTTCGTGCCCATGGAGATCGTGGGCGGGGTGCTGGCCGGCCTGGGCTGGTATCTGATCCGCGGGGCCTGGGTGTTCATGACCGGCCGGCAGCTGTCCCTGGCCGGGCTCTGGGACTCATACGCGGCCGGCGGTTTTCAGGGCCTGTTCTCCCAGGCCGAGCTGTCGGCCTTTCTGCCCGGGTTGTTTCTGGGCCTTCTGCTCTTGGCGGTCTTTTGCAGGTTCAAGAACTCGGCCGCCCTGCTCGGGGTCATTCTGGGCTTTGTCGGCCTGGACGCCGCGGCCAGGCATTTGGACATCCCGCTGCTCTCCGGGCTTCTGCGCGGCCATTGCCTGCCGGGCGACGTCCGTCTGGACAGGGTCCTGGACGTGTTTTCCTCTGATTTCTTCGGGCTCATCCACTGGCCGGCCCTGGCCGAGCACGAGATACTCATGGCCTGCATGGTCGTGCTCGTGGTGGTCACGGCCATGAGCACGGTCACCCACCTGGAGGCCGCCCTGGGCCGCGAGGTGGACATGGACGGCGAGCTCAAGGCCCTGGGCGCGGACAATGTCCTGGCCGGGCTGTGCGGGGGCATGCCCGGGTCGGTGTCCTTGGGCCGCAGCCTGGGCAATTTGTCCTGCGGCGGCAGGGGCGCGGCCTCCGGGGTCCTGGCCGGGATATTGTGCCTGGCGGCCCTGTTCTTCGCCTCGCCGCTTCTGGGCTTCGTGCCCAAGTTCGTGCCCGCCGGGCTGTTGATCTACTTCGGCCTGGGCCTGCTCTACAACTGGCTGGTGGCCTCGCGCCGGGAGCTGAACCGCAGGGACGACTACTTCATGCTCGTGCTCGCCTTTCTGGCCACGGTCTTCTTCGGCCTGGTCATGGGCGTGGGCCTGGGCGTGGGCCTGGCCTTCATGGTCACCCTGAGCCGCTACACCAAGGCCGGGGTGGTCAAGAACCGGCTCTCCGGGGCCAAGCACCGCAGCAACGTCGACCGCGCGCCGTCCCAGGTCGAGGTTCTCAGGCAAAAGGGCGACAACATCTACATCGTCAGGCTCCAGGGCTTCATCTTCCCCGGGTCCCTGCACGCCCTGCTCAAGGAGATCCGCGACCGGGCCAAGGCCATCGACCGCCTGCCCCTGCGCTTCCTGGTCCTGGACTTTCTGTTCGTCAGGGGCCTGGGCTCGGCCATGAACATCAGCTTCATCAAGCTGCGCCACCTGTGCGAGCGCTTCGACATCCAGGTGGTCTTCACCAGCGCGCCCCTGGAGCTGGAGGACATGCTGGTCAACAGCGGCTACGTCCTGAACCGCGAGGGCGGCCGCTTTCAGCTGTTCATGGACCTGGATTACGGCATGGAGTGGTGCGAGAACCGGCTGCTCGAGGAGGCCGGGGTCCTGAAGGTCCAGGAGATCGGCCTGGCCAGGCTCCTGGAGCCGGTGTTCCCGGACGCGGCCTCGATCCCGGCCTTTGTCAGGTGCCTGCAGAAGGTCGAGGTCAAGAAGCGCCAGTACGTGTTCAGGCAGGGCGACCTGTCCGACGTCATGTACTTCATTGAAAAGGGTTTTCTCAACGTGGAGCTCGAGCTCGACGGCGGAAAGGTCCTCCGCCTGAAGAAGATGGGCCCGGGCGCGGTGTTCGGGGAGATGGGCTTCTACACCAAGACCCCGCGCTCGGCCTCGGTGGTGGCCGGCGAGGCCTGCGTGATCTACCGCCTGACCAGGGAGCGGCTGGAGGCCATCCAGGCCAGGTCGCCCAAGCTGGTCTCGGCCTTCAACAGGTTTCTGGTCAACCTCTTGGCCGCCAGGGTGGCCGAGGCCAACGTCAAGGTCCGCGACCTGCTCGGCTAGCCGGCCGCGAGCTCGGCGCGCAGGTCCTTGAACACGTATTCCCTCAGGGCCTGGGCCCAGGGCCTGGGCCTCTTGCCGGTCAGCGCGGTGAAGGCCGAGGTGTCCAGCACCGAGTAGGCCGGACGCTCGGCCCGGGCCGGGTACTGGGCGCCGGTTATGGCCTCGACCCTGCACTCCAGCCCGGCGATGGCCACGGCCTCGGCCGCGAGCTCGCACCAGGTGGCCATGCCCGCGTTGGCCAGGTGGAATATCCCGCCTGCCCCGCGCACGACCAGCTCCAGGGTGTTTTCGGCCAAATCCGGGGTGTAGGTGGGCGATCCGGTCTGGTCGTGGACCACGCCCAGGCTCTTGCGCTTCCGGGCCAACTCCAGGATCTTGTGCACGAAGTTGGTCTTTCCCGGGCCGAAGAGCCAGGAGCTGCGCACCACCAGGACCTCCGGGCCGCCGAGCTCCAGGACCGCCCGTTCCCCGGCCAGCTTGCTTTGGCCGTACACGTTCAGGGGCGCGGGCTCGTCGTCCGGGGTGTAGGGCGCGGCCTTGCCGCCGTCGAACACGAAGTCCGTGCTGTAGTGCACCAGCCTGGCCCTGATTCCCTTGCAGACCTCGGCCAGCCTGGCCGGGAAGGCCTGGTTCAGCTCAAAGGCCAGGTCCGGCTCGTCCTCGGCCCTGTCCACCTGGGTGTAGGCCACGGCGTTGAACACGATGTCCGGGGCCAGGTCCTTGAGGGCCCTGGCCAGGGTCTCGTGGTCGAGCGCGCCCAACTCCTCGCGGGAAAGGGCCGTTGTCCCGCATCCGGCCTTGATCAGGGCCGTGCTCAAGGCCTGGCCCAGCAGGCCCTTTCTGCCCCCGAAGACCGCGGCGCGCGCCCCCCTCAGCCCGCTCACGGCCTGTCCCCGTACCAGTGGTCCATGAACTTCCTGTAGGCCCCGCTCTGGACCGAGTCCAGCCAGGCCTGGTTTGCGCGGTACCAGTCGATGGTCCTGGCCAGGCCCTGGTCAAAGTCCAGGCCGGGCGCGAAGCCCAGCTCTTTTCCGGCCTTTTCGAAATTCATGGCGTAGCGTCGGTCGTGGCCCGGCCGGTCCTGGACGAATTCTATCAGCGACTCGGGCTTGCCGAGCAGCGCGAGCAGGGCCCGGACCAGGTCCAGATTGGTCTTCTCGGCCGCGCCGCCGAAGTTGTAGACCTCGCCGGGCCGGCCCTTGAGCAGGGCCGACTCCAGGCCCAGGCAGTGGTCGTCCACGTATATCCAGTCCCGCACGTTCAGCCCGTCGCCGTAGACCGGCAGGGTCTGGTCGCGGCAGGCCTTGAGGAACATGAGCGGGATGAGCTTTTCCGGGAACTGGTAGGGCCCGTAGTTGTTGGAGCAGCGGGTCACGACCACGGGCAGGCCGTAGGTCTTGAAATAGGCCCTGGCCATGAGGTCGGCCGCGGCCTTGCTCGCCGAGTAGGGGCTGTTCGGGGCCAGGGGGGAGTCTTCCGTGAACGCGCCCTCGGGCCCCAGGCTGCCGTAGACCTCGTCCGTGGAGACCTGCACGAAGCGCGCGGTCTTGGCCCGTCTCGCGCAGTCCATGAGGTTCTGGGCCCCCTGGACATTGGTGCCGATGAACGGGGCCGGGTCGTTGATCGAGCGGTCCACGTGGGTCTCGGCCGCGAAGTTGACCACCGCCTCCAGGCCGTGGTCCGCAAGCAGGCCCGCGACCAGGTCCGGGTCGCAGATGTCGCCGCGCACAAACAGGTAGCGGTCCTCGGGCCCCTGCTCCAGGTCCGCGAGGCTCAGCCTGTTGCCCGCGTAGGTCAGCTTGTCCAGGTTGACGATCGTCCAGTCCGGGTGCCTGGCGAGCATGAGCCGGATGAAGTTGGCGCCGATGAAGCCGCACCCGCCGGTGACCAGTAGCCGCATGTTCCGTCCTTTGCCGGGTCTTATGGATTCGCGTTTATACCCGCTGCGTCCCTGATGCGCAAGGCGCGCTACCGGTCATTCAGGCCGCCGGTCTGGCGCAGGGCCTCGAAGAGCAGCACCCCGGCCGCGGTGGACAGGTTCAGGCTGCGCACCGGCCCCCAGATGGGGATGCGCACCTGGTCCGGGTAGGAGTCGAACATCCACTGGGGCAGGCCCCTGGTCTCGGGCCCGAGCACCAGGCAGTCGCCGGGCCTGAACCCGAACTCGTGGCAGGGCCGGCCGCGGCCGGACCCGGCCAGGACCAGCCGAGACTCGCTCAGGGTCCTTTCAAGGTCCGGCCAGTTGGGATGCACGCTCAGGTCCACGTGCGGCCAGTAGTCCAGGCCGGCCCGTTTCAGGTGCTTGTCGTCCAGGGAAAATCCCAGGGGCTCGACAAGGTGCAGGGGGGTCCTGGTGGCCGCGCACAGCCGGGCGATGTTGCCGGTGTTCGGCGGGATCTCGGGCTCGAACAGGATCAGGCGCATGGCGCAGGCCCCCGGCCCCAGTGGTCCGGGACGAAAAAGCCCCGGGCCGGGCCGGGGCTTTGTTTCTGGTGGGCGATCCGAGATTTGAACTCGGGACTTCCACCGTGTGAAGATGGCACTCTAACCGCTGAGTTAATCGCCCAAAGGGGAATTGATATAAACATTGGCGCGGGCGATGGCAAGGGCTTTTTGGCCCTGCTCAGGCCGCGCCGGGCTCCGGGTCCCGGTCGTAGCAGGTCAGGCCGCAGTGCAGGCAGCGGCAGGACTCGGCCAGGGCCTGGTCGGCGTTGAGCGGGCCCTCGATCTCGGCGAAGGTGCAGGTCCGCTCCCGGCCGTGGCACAGGTGGGGCGTCTCTGCCCTCTGCCTGGGCCGGACGTCTTGCACGTTGCTGAACAGGGTGTAGGGGATCATGTCCCGCTGGAGCTTGTCGGGCCTGGTGACCGCGCCCTGGGTCAGGAACTGGTGGATCGAGCGCGCCGCCCTGCGGCCCCCGCCCACCGCGCCGATGACCAGGTTCGGGCCGGTGAACATGTCCCCGGCCGTGAACACGTCGGGCAGCGAGGTCTGCAGGGTGTCCGGGTCAGCGGCCAGGGTCCGCCACTTGGTCTCCTCCAGGGGGCAGGTCTGGTCCGGCAGGTACAGGCAGGCAAGCTCCGGCTTCTGGCCGATGGCCGCGATGATCGTGTCCGCCTGGATCGTGGTCTCCGAGCCGGGCACGGGCTCGGGCCGCCTGCGGCCCGAGGCGTCGGGCTCGCCGAGCTTCATCTGCACGTACTCCAGGGCCTCGGCCCGGCCCGAGGGGCCGGTCAGGACCCTGGTCGGCGCGGCCAGGAACATGAACTTCACGCCCTCCTGCTCCGCGCCCAGGACCTCCTCGTCGTTGGCCGGCATCTCCTGGCGGCTGCGGCGGTACATGATGGTCGCCTCCGCGCCCAGGCGCACGCTGGTCCGGGCCGCGTCGATGGCCGTGTTGCCGCCGCCGACCACCACGACCTTCTTGCCCAGGCCGGTGTCCGCGCCCAGGCCGACCCGGGTCAGGAACTCGGTCCCGGCCATGACCCCCTCGGAGTCCTCGCCCTCGACGCGCATGGCGCTGGACAGCCAGGCCCCGATGCCCAGGAACACGGCCTCGAAGCCCTCGGCCCTGAGGGACTCCAGGCCGATGTCCCGGCCGAAGCGCAGCCCGGTCCGGACCTCGACCCCGAGCTCGAGGATGCCCTCGATCTCCCAGTCGAGCACGGCCTTGGGCAGCCGGTACTCCGGTATGCCGTAGCGCAGCTGGCCGCCGAGCAGGGGCATGGACTCGAAGATGGTCGGGGAGTGGCCCAGGCGGCGCAAAAAATAGGCGCAGGACAGGCCGGCCGGGCCGCCGCCGACCACGGCCACCCTGCGTTTGGTGTCCGGGGCGCAGGGGATATGCAGTCTGGCGCCGGAGTTCATTTCCCAGTCCGCGGCATAGCGCTTGAGCATGTTGATGGCCACGGGCGAGTCCACATGATTCCTGCGGCAGGCGGTCTCGCAGGGCCTGGGGCAGACCCGGCCGCAGACCAGGAGCAGGGGGTTGCGCTCCTTTATGGTCAGCACCGCCCCGGCCACGTCGCCCCGGCGGAGCTGTTGGATGTATCGGGGGATGTCTATCTGGCCCGGGCACTTCTGGCGGCAGGGCGCGAGGCAGTCCGAGGTCTCGTTCAGGTGCGTGAGCCTGGCGCTCATGCTTAAAATGGAGATCACCCCGCGCGGGCAGGCCTGGGCGCAGCCCCCGCAGGCCACGCAGCGCTCCGGGTCGACCACCGGGTAGTTGTCCGGGCCCATGCGGATGGCGTCGAACTGGCAGGCGGCCACGCACGAGCCCAGGCCCAGGCAGCCCTCGGGGCACATCTTGGCCCCGTTGTGGAACAGGTGCTGGGCGCGGCAGTCGGCCACGCCCTCGTAGCGGTAGACGGCCTCGGCCCGCCGGCCGCCGGTGCAGTCCACCCAGGCCCGCTCCGGCTCCCGCTCCTCCACGGTCAGGCCCATGATCTCGGCCACGGCCTTGGCCGAGGCCGGGCCGCCGACCACGCAGACATTGGCCCCGGCCTTGCCCGCGACCACGGCCTGGGCCGCGCCCGGGCAGCCCGGATAGCCGCAGGCCCCGCAGTTGGCCCCGGCCAGGCACTGCTCGACCCGGGCCACGCGCGGGTCCTCGTAGACATAGAGCAGCCGCGAGGCCAGGGCCAGGAGCAGGGCCGAGCCGAGGCCGATTCCGAAGAGCACCAGTACGCTTTCCGCGATCATCTCAAGACCCTTGTCAGGCGATCATCCCGCTGAAGGCGAAAAAGGCCAGGGACATGAGCCCGGCCAGGATCAGGCCGATGGGCATGCCCCTGAGCGCCCTGGGCACCCTGGCCGTGTCCAGCCGCTCCCTGATGGCCGCCATGAGCACCAGGGCGAGCATGAACCCGGCCGCCGAGGCCGCGGCAAAGACCACGGACTTGAGCAGCCCGTACTCCTTGCGCTGGCAGATGATGGCGATGCCC
The DNA here is from genome assembly GCA_016932995.1 of Desulfovibrionaceae bacterium. Taxonomy (GTDB): domain Bacteria; phylum Desulfobacterota; class Desulfovibrionia; order Desulfovibrionales; family Desulfovibrionaceae; genus JAFGBU01. Next base: position 11,678 of record JAFGBU010000013.1, on the reverse strand, counting down.
AACACCGCGCAGTTGGTGGTGATCAGGGGCAGGAATATGCCCAGGGCCCGGTACAGGGGGGGCAAAACCTTTTTCAGGAACATCTCCACGAACTGGACCAGGGCGGCGATGACCAGGATGAAGGCGATGGTCTGGAGGTACTCCAGGCCCATGGGTTCGAGCAGGCGCTTCTGGACCAGCCAGGTGATGGCCGTGGCCAGGGTGACCACGAAGATCACCGCCCCGCCCATGCCGACCGCCGTGCCCGTGGCCCTGGAGCAGCCCAGGAACGGGCAGTTGCCCAGGTACTGGGCCAGGACGATGTTGTTGACGAAGATGGCCGCGATTATGAGCAGGAAGTATTCCACGGCCGCCCCCTATTTTTTGTCCGCGGCGCACAGGCCGCAGGACTTGCAGTCATGGCCCGGGCCCTCGACAGCGGCCAGGCCCTGGCGCTTCCTCTGCCAGTTGGTCAGGGCGTTCATGCCCGCCAGGACCAGCCCCAGGCAGACGAACGCGCCCGGGGCCTCGATCATGAAGCTGAAGGGTTTGAACCCCGGGCCGAACAGGCAAAGGCCGAAGACCGTGCCGTAGCCCAAAACCTCGCGCAGGGCCCCGAGCAGGGTCAGGGACAGGGTGAAGCCCAGGCCCATGCCCAGGCCGTCGGCCACGGACAGGTGGACCGGGTTGCGCGAGGCAAAGGCCTCGGCCCGGCCCAGGATGATGCAGTTGACCACGATGAGCGGCACGAAGATGCCCAGGCGCTGGTACAGGGGGTAGGCAAAGGCCTGCATCAGGAGCTCCACGCCGACCACGAGCGTCGCGGCGATGACGATGAAGCAGGCGATGCGCACCTTGGCCGGGATGAGCCTGCGCAGCGCCGAGACCGCGAGGTTGGACAGGGTGAGCACGAAGATCACGGCCAGGCCCATGCCCAGGCCGTTGTCCGCGGTCTTGGTCACGGCCAGGGTCGGGCAGAGGCCCAAGACCAGCCTGAAGGGCGGTATCTCCCGCCACAGTCCCTTGGTCAGCTCCTTCCAGGTCGCGCCCATGTCCCTCTCCGGATCACGATTCGGGCCAGGCCTTGGCCAGCTCTTCGCGGATGGCCTTGAAGTCCTGGGCCGCCTGCTTGACCGCGGCCGTGGCCGCGGTGGACGAGATGGTCGCCCCGGAGACCGCGTCGATGTCCCCGCCCTTGGACCTCAGGTCCAGGTTGTCCAGGCCGTGGCCCCGGAACTGGGTGGTGAAGCCGTGCTTGGCCACGCGCGAGCCCACGCCCGGGGTCTCCTTCATGGTCGTTATGGCGATTCCGGCCAGCTTGCCCTCGGGCATGGTGAACCCGACCATGACCCCGATCTCGCCGCCGTAGCCCTTGGCCGAGGTCTCGAAGGACACGCCCACCAGCCTGCCCTGGCGTCTGGCCGGGAACACGGTCAGCTCGCGGTCCGCGCCGGGCGGCCGGAAGGTCTTGCGGTCCCTGACCGCGTTGTTCTCCGTGTCCGCGAATATCTGGCCGAGCGACGGGCCCTGGACATAGGTCAGGACCTGCTCCTCGATGAGCGGGCCGGTGGCCTGGCGCAGGCTGGCCAGAGTCAGGCCGGACAGCCCGGCGATGAGCGAGAGCACGATGATCATCCTGGCCGCTTCGCGCATCTTCAGCCCACCCCCAGGGGCCTGGGCCGGATGCGGTCCACAAGCGGGGTCAGGAGCTCGGCCAGGAGTATGGCGAAGGGCACGCCGTCCGGGTACACGCCGTAGACCCGGATCACGACCACCAGGCAGCCGGCCAAAAGCCCGAACACGATCATGGGCACATGGCCCACGGGCGAGGACGAGCAGTCCGGGGCCAGGAAGAACGCGCCCAGGACCGCGCCGCCGGCCAGCAGGTGGAACAGGGGCGGGGCGCAGGCCGCGGGATCGAGGTAAAAGTAGATCAGGGCGGTCAGAAAGGTCCCGGCCAGGAAGGCCAGGGGTATGTGCGGCCTGAGCCGGCCCCGGATCAGGAGATAGGCCCCGCCGGCCAGAAGGGCCGCGACCTGGACCGCGCCCAGGCCGCCGAGCTGCTGGCCCAGGAGCAGGTCCTGGAGGCTGATCCCGGCCACGGCCTGGGGCCCCAGGTGCTTGAGCTGGGCCAGGGGCGAGGTCAGGGACGAGGAGAGCATGGACAGGTCGTAGTCCATGGCCCCTTTCCAGGACAGCTTGCACACCGCCCAGCCGACCAGGGGCGCGCACAGGGGCGAGCCGCCCAGCCCGCCGAAGACCATCTTGCCCAGGACCACGCTCGTGGCGCTGCCCGCGGCCACGAGCCACCAGGGGGCCGAGGCCGGGAGCAAAAAGGCGAACAGCAGGCCGATGACCAGGGCGTTCAGGTCGTCCACGGCCGGGGTCCCGGCCATGGCCCTGGCGCAGAGCGTCTCGCAGATCACGGCCACGGCGCAGGACAGGGCCATGACCCGGAGGGCGGGCAGCCCGAAGACCAGCACGGCCATGATCGCCGCGGGCGCGAGCGCGAACAGGGTCTCGGCCATCAGGCCCCGGGTGGTCCGGCCGCAGTGGGCGTGCGGCGGCGCGGACACGGTCAGAAGGGGCGAGGGCGGCGAAAAAGTGCTCATGGCTTTTCGGCCTTTCTGGGGTTTATTCCGATGAGCTGCTCCTCGGCCTGGCCGAGCTTCTGGGTCTGGACCCCGAGCTCGATCTCCAGGGCCTCGATCTCGGCCCGCAGGCGGTCAAGCCCCTCGCCCGCGGCCCGGTCCAGGGAGCCCGCGGCCTGTTGCGCGGCCTTTGGCGCCTGCTCGGCCTTGATCCTCAGGTCGCGGATCTCGATCCTCAGGTCCCGGACCTTCTTGCGCTGGTGCTCGGCCTTGTACTCCCAGTACGCCTTGGGCAGCCAGGATCCGGGCACCAGCCCGAGCTGGAGGGCCACTGCCCCGGAAACGGCCAGAATCAAAAGGATAATCGCGGCCCTTTTCACGACGCCTCCTCCTGGGCGGCCTTTTCCGCGGCCAGCCTGTCCAGGGCGGCGAGCTCGAACTTGGCCAGCTGGATGTATTGCAGAATCGGCCTCCTCGAAGGGCAGAAATAGCCGCACAGCCCGCATTCCACGCAGGCCTCCAGGTGGTATTGCCTGGCCCGCTCGAAGAGCCTGAACTCCGCGCAGCGGCTGATCATGTTGGGCATTATCCTGGCCGGGCAGCGCAGCACGCACTCCCCGCAGTTCAGGCACAGCGCGTCGGCCACCGGGGGGTAGGCCCCGTGCGGGACCAGGCACAGGGCCAGGGTCCCCTTGGGCAGGCCCTGGTCCAGGGAGCGGGCCGCCTGGCCGCGGAGCAGCCCGCCCAGGATCAGCCTGTCGTTCTCCCCGGCGGACAGCCCGGCCAGGGGCAGGATATCGGCCAGGGGCGAGCCCACCGCGGCCTTGACCAGGCCGTTGCCCAGGCTGAAGTATATCTCGGTCAGGGGCAGGCCGGTCTCCATTATCCGGCCGGCGTGGAACAGCGCGGCCGCCGAGACCACGACCGCGCCCTCGGCCTTCCGGCCCAGGGCGGCCCTGGCCGCGAGCCCGTCCACCCCGTTGGGGTGATAGGGCGGGACCGTGAACATCTCGCAGCCCTTGAGCGCGGCCCCCAGGCCGTGGGCCATGACCAGGACGGTCCTTTTCGGGGCGACCACGGACTTGACCGCCTCAAGGCCCAGGGCCACGGTCTCCGGGAACAGGGAGAGCAGCCGCTCCGGGGCGCAGGCCCCGATGTCCGGGGGCGCGGCGTTGACGACCAGAATTTCGGCCTTCACCAGCCCGGCGGTGTCCAGGCCCAGCCCGCGCAGGGCCTCGGCCAGGTCCTGGCCGCTGAGCCCGGAGAGGTCCGCGGCCTTGATTTGGCCCTGGCCCTCGCCGCGCACGGCGATCACGCACTCCCCGGCCTCGGCCACGACCCCGGCCAGGGGCGAGTGCGCGTCGCCCACGCCCGGCTCGCAGGCCTCGGCCAGCTTCTGGCCGGCCAGGACCGCGTCGCCCGCCGAGACCAGGGGCCGGTGGCAGGCCAGGGGCACCCGGACCTCGGCCGGGACATCGGCCTCCCTGAGCGGCCCGCCGCCGCCGGTGGTGAGCAGGAACTCGGCCCTGGGCATCAGCATCCTACCTCATGTGGCATTCGCCGCAGTCCTTGTCCGTGCGCGGGCCCTTGCCTTCCTTTTTGTGGCACTGCATGCACTGGTCGTGGAAGGCGTTGGTCCTGTTGAGGATCAGTTGATGGTTCGGGGCCTGGTGGCACTGCCGGCAGGGGGTGAACGGCCCCTGGTAGCCCTTCATGTCCTTCATCCGGTGGCAGGGCGAGCAGCCCTTGACCCCCTTGTCGAACATGTCCTTGTGGCATTCGGCGCAACGCCTGTGCGAGGCGTCGCGCAGGTTGGGCATGTTCCCGTCGCCGGTCAGGGTGTGGCAGTCCTTGCAGTGCCCGGGCTCGGGCTCGATGTCCGGGCCGTGGTGGCAGGCCCGGCAGTCGTCTCCGGCGTAGGCCTTGTGGGCCTGGTGGTCGAAGGCCAACTCCCCGAACTCGGCGTGGTGGCACTTGACGCAGCTTTTCTGGTCCGGAAAGGCGGCCACGTGGTCGCGCACGTAGTCCTGGTCAAAGCTGGCCGGGTGGCAGGAGCCGCAGGGCAGGGGCGTCTGGTCCTGCCCGCTCTCGTGGTGGCACCTGGCGCAGGCGATCTGGTACTTGCGGTGGTGCGTAAGGTGCGCGAACACGACCTTGCCCCCGCTGTTGTCAAACAGGATGCGCACCGGGACCTTTTGGTTTTCGTCCGGGACCAGGTATCCGGCCACGCCGGTGGCGAGCAGGGCCAGGGTGAGGATGGCGGCGGGTATGTAGCGCTTGGGCACCGTGTCGGCCTTGTTGATGATGTTGCGCGGAGCCGGTCTGCCCTTTTATCCGAAAAATCCGTGTTTTTCCATATACGTTTTTGCCCGGCTTGAAAATGGGGGCCCTGCCCTTCGGCGCGGGGCTTGCGTTCCGGCCGCTGGTTGTGGAATGATTCCGGCGCAAGACAGGCCGGAATCCGTGTGGAGGTCCCATGAACATCTGTCTGCGCCGGGCCCTGGCGCTCGTCCTCGTGCTCTGCCTGGCCGGGTGCAACGCCGCGTTTTCCGCGGGAGCAAGGTCCGAGGCCGGCCGCCGGGACATCATCGGCCTGCCCCAGGCCAAGGACGCGGTCACGGTCTATTACCGAAGCGGCATGTTCGACAACGAGGCGGCCGCGGTGGCCCGAGAGGCCGGGCAGTACGTGGAGCGCCGTCTGGCCCAGGGCGTGGAGAAAGCGGCCGTGGTCTTTGACGTGGACGACACGCTTTTGTCCAACTTCGAGACCTTTCAGGCCGCGGACTACGGCTGGAACGAGTGCTTTTTGACCGCCTGGAGGGACGCGGCCCTGACCTCGTCGTTTACGGGGATCAGGCCCATGGTCGAGCTCTTTTGCCGCCTGTACGACAGGGCGGCGATCTTCATCGTCACCGGCCGGACCGAGGACCTGCGCCTGGCGACCATGGACAACCTGGCCAGGGTCGGCTGCCCGGGCTGGGCCGGCTTCTTCATGCGCAGCGACGCTGACCGGGAGGCGTCGGCCAGGGAGTTCAAGACCGGGGCCAGGCGGGCGATATCCGAGATGGGCTACGTGATTCTGGCCAACATCGGGGACCAGGAGGACGACCTCTCGGGCGGGTATTGCGAGAGGGCCTTCAAGGTCCCGAACTACATGTACGTGTTGCCTTAGAGCGCCTTGGCCCGGGCCGCGGCCTCGATGCCGGCCACGCAGCCCTCGCCCACGGCCTTGGCCATCTGCAGGGGCGGGCCGCACACGTCGCCGGCCGCGAACACCCCGGGCACGTTGGTGGCCTGCCTCTTGTCGGTTACAATGTACTTCATGTCCTGGTCCAGGGCCACGCCCAGGCCCGCGGCCAGCTCGAGCACGCCCTTGGCCCCAAGCTCGATGAACACGCCGGAGACCTCCAGGCGCGGGCCGTTGTCCAGGACAAGGGCCTCGACCCTGTCCGGGCCCACGATCTCAAGGACCTTGGCCTTGCGGTGCAGGATCACCGCGCTGTCCCGGATTTTTTTTTCAAGCGCCCCGGACACCTCCAGATCGTTGCACACCAGGTGCACGGTCGCGGCGAAGCGGGTCAGAAACAGCGCGCCCCCGGCCGCGGCGCTCCCGTCCCCGACCACGGCCACCCGGCCGCCCTTGTGGAACCCGGCGTCGCACTCCACGCAATAGCTCACCCCCCGGCCCAAGAGCTCCTTTTCCCCGGGAACGCCCAGCTTGTTCCTGGCCGTTCCGGTGGCGATGACCAGGGACTTGGCCGTGATGATTTCGCCGTCCTCCAGGGCGAGGTCGAAGCGGCCCCCGGGCGCGGGCGAGACGCTCAACACGTCCTGGTCCAGGATCTCGGCCCCGAAGCCTTGGGCCTGGGCCCGGCCCGTGCGCAGTATCTCCTCTCCGGAGACCTTGAACATGCAGCAGTAGTTCTCGACATGGGCCCAGTACAGGCTGCTCTCCTTGAGCCTGCCGAGCATGAGCGTCGCGGCCTTTTTCCTGGCCGCGTGGATGGCGGCCTGGAGCCCGGCCGGTCCCGAGCCCAGTATGACCACGTCAACGGTCCGTTTTTTCGGCATTTTGCCTCCGGTTATGGTCCTGGCGCGAGGTCCTCGGCCTCTGATTTAAGATAATAGGCGATTTTCGGGCCCTGGCAAGCCGGGCCGGGGGGTCAGGCCAAGGTCCGGCCCTGGATCAGGGCCTTGAGGTCTTGGTTGACCTGGTCCCGGAGGGCCGAGACCGCGCGGTCCCCGGGCAGGCCCTGGAACAATCGGTCCAGGAGGCCGCGTTCGAGCAGGGCGCGGCGGGCCCAGGCGTGGTTCAGGTCGTAGACCCAGCTGATCAAAAGCAGCCTGAAGTCGTTGGCCCAGCGCATGAGCCGGTACTCGGCGAGCTCCCGGCGCATGACCTGGGCCAGTATCTCGGGGCTGTAGCGCTCGGCGTCGTCCTCAAGGCCCAGGACCACCACCGGGTTCAGGGGCCGGTCCCCGCCCAGGTGCTCCAGGATGACCGGGATGATGTCCAGCTTGTCGCTGTCCCGGACCACCCTGGTCACCTTGTCCAGGGTCGGGTTCAGGTCGGCCGGCAGGCGATGGACGTTGTGCAGGGCCACGGCGCCGATGATCACCCGGCGGGCCTTTTTGGACAGGCCGCGGAGCAGGTCCGAACGCAGGAGGGTCCTGACCCCGAGCCGGGCGTGGTTCTCGGAATCCGCGTCGCTGAAGGTCTTGTACTCGGCGTATTGGGGAAAGCGCCCGGCGTCGTGGAACAGCGCGGCCGCGTGGGTCAGGTAGGCGGTTTCGAGGTCGAACCCGCAGGCCCGGGTTATGCCCTGAGCCTGGTCCAGGACCCGCAGGGAGTGCTGTTCCTTGAGCCTGATGTTGTAGAGGTCCTGGTCCGAGCCCTTGGCGAATCCGGCCACAAAGGCGGCGAAGCGCCTCTTGAGCTCTTCCAGGGGCGGGTTCATTTTTTCAGGGACCTCTTCTTCAGCCGGTACTCGAACTCCTCGATCCTGCCCGCCGCGAAGTCGAGTTCAAGCTCTTCAAGGGCCTTTTTTTTCTCTTCCTCGGCCTCGCGCTCGAGCTCCTTGTCCCTGAAAACGCCCTTTGGGCCGAACAAAAAGCGCAAAAAGAGCAGGATCAGGCCTAGGATCACGGCCACGTACGCGGCCTTGGCCAGGGTCAGGGTCCAGTTCTGGCCGTAGCCCGGGCCAAAGGGCCAGAAGTCCCATTGCGACATCTGGGCCTGTTGGCAGACCAGCTTAAGGAGCGTGTTCACGGCTGTTTTTTCCTTGGCCTCGGCGGTCCGGCGTCAAGGTAGTAATACGCCGGGCCGGTCCGTGGCAAGTCGGCGGTTGCGGTTGAACAACCGGGTCCGGCCGTGCTAAGCATCGGCTTGCCGGGCGGCCCTTGCCCGGAGGCTCGGTTTCAGGCCCCAAACAGGCGGGGGAGGGTTGTGCGGGCGGGTTTGATCATCGTTGCGTTGCTCTTGGCCGCGGCCCTTGGCGCGGTGTTCGGGCAGGCCTTTTTGGGCCTTCCCGCGGCCGAGGCCCGGGCCTGGTCGGCCGACCCGGGTCCGGATCGGGCCCAGACGCCCGCGGGCTTAAGGGATGCGGTCCCCGGGCCCGAGGGCGGCCCTTCGGCCGAAGGCGGCTGGGGCCGCAACAGCCCCAACCTGACCCGGGGGCTGATGATCGGGCTCTTGGCGGCCGTGGCCGTGTACATTTTGTTCAGGGTCTTCGGCGCCGGGCGCAATCCGCCCGGCCGGGGGGGGCGGCCCGCCTCGGGCGGGCCGGATTCAACGGGGCCGGATTCGGGCCCGGCAGGCCCGGGCGGGCCAGGGCCCGGACCCGGCAAAAAGGCCCGGCCGGACCGTTTTGACCACGCCCGGGCCATGTGGGACGCGCTCGGGTCCAAGCCGGGCGCGGAAAAGGCCCGGCCCGGGCCGGGCCCCAAGACCGGGGCCTCCAAGGGCTTCGACCCCGGAGAGTTCCTGGAAGGGGCCAAGGCCGCATACGTCCGCATCAGACAGGCCTGGGACGAGCGCAACTGGGAGGACGCGGCCGACTTCGCCCTTCCCGAGGCCGTGGAGCGGATGAGGCGTTTGTCCGGGGGACAGGACAAGGCCTCCAAGACCGAGATCATCCTGCTCGAGGCCAGGCTCATGGAGCTCAAAGAGGGCCAAACCGAGACCGAGGCCGTGGTCTTCTACGACGCCACGCTCGGCAGGTCCGGGGAGCAGCCCGGCCAGAATCGCGAGGTCTGGAGGTTCGTGCGCGATCCCGGGGACCCGGCCTCGACCTGGAAGCTCAGGGACATGGAGCCCGTCAACTGAGGTTTGGGCAAGGCGCGGCCGAGCGTTGTCGCCCTGGAGAACACATGGTCCGGAAAAAGGACTTCGATCTCAACGCGCCCCTGGACGATCTGCTCCACGAGGCCCGCAGGCGTTTCAAAAAGGTCCGCTTCGACAGGCTGGCCGTGGGCGGCGTGGAGCTGGACCTGCTTCAGGTCGAGGACATGTCCGCCTACCTGGACGGCCTTGTCGGCCGGGCCGGGTCCGGGCGGTCCGTGGACCTGCCGCTGTGGGCCAAGGTCTGGCCGGCCTGCTTTGTCCTGGCCATGTTTTTGGGTCGGATTCCGGCCGAGGCCGCGCGGCCCATGCTCGAGATCGGCACGGGCATCGGGCTCGTGGGCCTGTGCGCGGCGACAAAGGGACACCAGGTGGTGCTTTCGGACATCGATCCGGACGCCCTGCTGTTTTCCAGGATCAACGTCCTGAAGAACGGACTGGCCGCCAAGGCCTCGGTGCTCAGGGCGGATTTCACCTCCGACCGGCTCCAGAAATCCTTTCAGCGCATCGTCGGCTGCGAGGTCCTTTACGGTGAAAAGAATTATCCGGGCATGATCGAGTTCTTGTCCGCGCACCTGTCCGAGGACCCCGAGGCCGAGGTCGTCCTGGCCCAGGACATGAGGCGGCCCGGGGCCCAGTTCCTGAGGCTCGCCCAGGAGCGCTTCCAGGTCGCCAGAAAGGAGGTGCCCTGCACCTGGAGCGCGTCGGAGCGGCGGCCCGTGGTCTTGTACCGCATGAGGCGGCGCTGATGTTCGAGCTCAAGCCCTGCCCCAAGAAGTACACCGCGGACCTGGACAAGGCCGCCCTGCCCGAGGAGACCGTGGCCAGGGTCAGGGCGGTGTTGGCCGCGGGCCGGGCCGGGATTCTGGCCGAGACCAGGCGGGTGGACACCGGCCGGCTGGGGATACCCGTGTTCATGAGCATGTGCGGGCCTGCGGCCGCCGAGGTCATGCCCGTGCGCAAGCAGATGGGCAAGGGCGCCTCCCCGGCCCAGGCCGAGGCCTCGGCGCTCATGGAGCTGGTCGAGCGCTACAGCTTTTTTTCCTTTTTCCAGAACCAGGCCAACTTCGAGACCCTCTGCTGGTCCGAGGCCGCGGCCCGCTGGCCCGCGGAGATCGTGGCCATGGATCAGATATTGGCCTCGGTCTCCGAGGACCTCGACCCCAAGGCCGCGGTCCGGGTCATGGACCTGGTCAGCTGGCGCTTCTGCCCGGCCCTGGACCTGTCCGCCGGCCGCAGGCGCATGGTCCCCCTGGACTGGTTCAGGAAGCTCAACGAGTACAACGGGTCCTCGGCCGGCAACAGCTTCGAGGAGTCCCTGCTCCAGGGGGCCTGCGAGCTGGTCGAGCGCCACGTGTGCGCGCTCTTTGACCGGGACCGGCCGGTCCTGCCGACCCTGGACAGCTCCGGGTTCGCCGACCCGGTGCTCAGGGACCTGTGCGCCAGGTTCGAGTCCCGGGGGATCAGGTTGGCGCTCAAGGATTTCAGCATGGGCCTGCCCGTGCCCACGGTCGCGGCCCTGGCCTTTGACCCCGGGACCTTTCCGGCCTTGAGCGAGATCGTGTTCACCGCGGGCACGGCCTCCTCCCCGGCCAAGGCCGCCATCCGGGCGGTGACCGAGGTCGCCCAGCTGGCCGGGGACTTCGAGACCGGCCAGGTCTACGAGCCCTCGGGCCTGCCCAAGCTCAAGTCCCTGGACCAGGCCGCCCGGCTGGAGCAGGGCCCCGTGGTCGGGCTGGACGCCTTGCCCTGCCTGGAGCGCGACGACATCCTGGAGGAGCTCGTGGCCCTGGGCCGCGGCCTGAGGGGCCTGGGCTATAACCTGTTCAGCGTGGACATAAGCCACGCTGATTTGGGGATTCCGGCCAACTACAGCTTCGCGCCCGGATTCCGGTTCAGGGAGCGGACCGGGCAGCAGAGCCTGGGGCTCTTCGTGGGCCGGATACTGGCCGAGGAGGCGCCTGTGGATGAGGCGCGCGCCGGGCTTTGCCGGTTGGCCGGGATATATCCCAAGGCCCCGTTTCTGCCCTTTTTCCAGGGCCTGCTCGCCCTGCGCCTGGAGGACCCGGACGCGGCCGCGGCCAGGTTCGCCGAGGCCGAGGCCGTCCAGCCCGAGGCCCAGGAGCGGGCCATGGCCGCCTTTTACCGGGCCTACGCCCTGACCCGGGAGGGCGACTTCGAGGCCGCCAAGCCGTGCCTTGATCGGGCCGTTGACCTGGACTGCGGGGTCAAGGAGTACTTCAATCTGCGCGGGGTCTGCCTGTTCAAGCAGGGGCTCTACGAGGAGGCGGCCGGGGACTTCGAGGCCGCCGTCGGCCTGGACAAGGGCTCGGCCTCGGACCTGGCCAACCTCGGGCTGTGCCACAAGTTCATGGGCCGCAGGCAGGCCGCGGTGGAGTATCTGAGCCTGGCCCTGGACCTGGACGCGGGCCTGGAGTATGCTAGAAAATGTTTGGACGAGCTGCTCGCGGACCGGACCAGCTGGCTATAACCATATGGATATAATTGGAAAAAGGCGCTTTTGTTTGCCGGACCGGTTGACAAAACCACGTTCTTGTTATTAGGTATCAAATCGCCGAGTTTTGAATCCAGGACACAGGCAGCTGCGCTGCTTTGTATGGAGAGGGTCGGCCCGCGGTCTTCCGGGGTCTGGAATGAAGGTTTTCCCATAGGAGGTTTTAGTATGGCGGTTGTTGAATTTCAGGGAAAAAACTTTGAGGTTGACGAGGACGGTTTCCTTCAGAAATTCGAGGACTGGTGCCCCGAGT
>JAFGBU010000012.1 GCA_016932995.1 Desulfovibrionaceae bacterium | reverse complement strand
CTTCCAATGATTCCGGAGAGTTGGCGAAACCGCGCTTTCGCCAAATCGAGTTGAAAAAGTCCAGGACGGACTTTTTCAACATTCTGCTAAGGCCCCTGGACCCGGTAGACCCTGGGCCCGGCCGGGGAGTCCTCGACCCGGAACCCGGCCTTTGAAATCCGCTCCCTCAGGCCGTCCGAGGCCGCGAAGTCCCTGGCCAGCCTGGCCCGCTCCCGGTCCTGGACCATGGCCCGGACCTCTTGGGGCAAATCGTCCCCGGGCACGGGCAAGACGTCCGGGTCCAGAAAGACCAGGACCCGGTCAACGGCCTGGAGCTGCTTGAGGCAGGTCTTGGCCGCGGCCCCGGACAGCCGGCCCGGGCCCAGCCAGGCGTTGACCTTCTTGGCGAACCCGAAGAGCACGGGCCAGAAGTGGTGCAGCCCGAGGTCGTCCTCCACGGACTGGGCAAGCCCGGTCTTGAGGTCGAACACGGCCTGCTCGACCTCGGCCGGGATTTCCCCGCCCGGAGCGCCCGCGGCCAGTCCCAGGGCCCCGGCCAGGTCCTGAAGCCTGCGCCAGTTGCGGGCCCACATGGCCAGGCCCTGGTCCCCGGCCGCCAGGGGCTTGCGGTAGTGGGCCGAGAGCAGCCACATGCGCAGGGCCAGGCCGGACTCGGCCGCCTCCAGGGCCCGGTCGATGTCCAGATTCTCGCCGCCGGTCACCGGCTGGCCCACGAGCCAGGCCGAGACCTCGGTCCCGGCCGAGGACCAGATGGCCCGCAGGTTCTCCAGGTGCGGGAACTGATGGGCCTCGGCGGCCAGAAACAGGCTGATCTCGGGCAGGGCGTCCAGGCCGGCCGCGGCCAGCTGCAGGAACCAGCTCGGCCTGACGTTGCCCCACTCGGTGTCCAGGACCTCGCCCTGCTTGAGGTCCAGGAGGCTGGCCCTCTTGAGCAGGGTGAAGTCCCGGGGGTTGTCCTTGACATAGGCGGCCAGGTCAACGGTCTTGCCCAGGCTGATCTTGTCCACGTCCATGTGCCGGATCTCGCCGTACCGGGCGTCCCTGAGCACGTCGAAGTACACGCTCCGGAGCTTCTCGTAGGCCAGGCCCTTGGCCAGGAGCTTTCGGCACAGCTCCAGGCAGGTGAACACGCTCTCCGAGGCCAGGGCGAACCTGGTCCGGGGCCTGAGCCCCAAGAGCCCTGCCCGCCGCCTGATCGCCGCGAGCGCGTCGCTCACGAACTCCGCCCTGGGCCGCTGGGCCCGGCGGGCCGCGGAAATGGCGCGGTCGTCCAGGTCGGCCAGGCCCACCGCGACCTCGCTGGCCAGGCCCCTGGACTCCCGGTAGCGGGCCAAAACGTCCAGGAGCGCGACCCGCCTCCAGGCCCCCAGATCGCCGGGGTCGTCCAGGCCCGGGCCCACGGTGTACAGGCCCGCGCCCGCAGGGCCCGGGGACAGGCCGGTCCTGGCGGCCTTGTCCACGCTGAACAGGCGCACCCCGCGCTCGTCCTTGGCCGCGAACAGGGACGTGGACAGATACCGCTCCCCGCTGTCCGGAAATATGACCACCACCAGGCCGGTATCCAGGTCCGAGGCCAGCTTGAGGGCCCCGGCCAGGGCCGCGCCCGAGCTCATGCCCGCGAGCAGGCCCTCCTCGCGGGCCAGCCTGCGGCAGAGCTCGAAGGCCTCCTGGTCGTCCACGCGCAGGACCGCGTCCAGGGCCGACTTGTCATAGATGCCCGGGGGATAGGACTCGTGCATGTTCTTGAGCCCCTGGATCCCGTGCCCGGCGTAGGGCTCCACCCCGGCCACAAAGACCTGACCCCGCTCCTTGAGCCCCTTGGCCAGGCCCATGGCCGTGCCCGTGGTGCCCATGGCCGCCACGGCGTGGGTCAAGGCGCCCCCGGTCTGGTCCCATATCTCCCGGGCCGTGCCCAGATAGTGGGCCTGGACGCAGGCCGGGTTGTTGTACTGGTCCATGAGCACATACTTGTCCGGGGCCTCGCGGGCCAGGCGGTAGGCCTCCTCTATGGCCCCGTCCGTGCCCATGCGGCCGGGCGTGAGCCGGATCTCGGCCCCGTAGGCGCGCAGGATCATCTTGCGCTCCTCGGAGGCGTTCTCGGACATTATCAGCCGGCACCTGTAGCCGCGCACCGCGCAGACCATGGCCAGGCCGATGCCGGTGTTGCCCGAGGTGGCCTCGATGACCGTCTTGTCCGGGGTGAGCTCGCCGCTCTGCTCGGCCGCCTCGACCATGGCCAGGGCGACGCGGTCCTTGATCGACCCGCCCGGGTTGAAGGACTCGAGCTTGGCCAAAATCTTGACGCCCGGGCGCGGGTTGAGCCGCCTGATCTCCACCAGGGGCGTGCCTCCGACCAGGCCCAAAACATCTCGATGCGCCATGTGCTTCCCCGATTGACACCGCCGGCCGCAGGGGCCGGGCTGGCAATGATGTAGGCCAAAAACTCCCCCTTCGCAACCGGCATCCGTATTGCATGACGGGCACAGCAACCAAGGATCGAGCATGAAGAGCTACCCCTTTCTCAAGGCCAACATCGAGGCCCTGGAGACCTACTGCCCGGATTTCTACCGCTGGCTGTCCAACCGGGACATCGACCGGGCGGCCCTGGCCCAGAACATCTTCCAGAACCGGCTCGGGCTCATCGACTGGCGCATGCCCTCGGGCCAGGGCCTGTTCGAGGCCGTGCCCCCGGGCCCGGTGTACTCGAAGTGGACGCCCGAGGACCAGGCGCACACCAGCGCGACGATCATCATAGGCTGCAACCTCGGCTACGGGGTCAACCACGTCCTGGTCAACACCCCGGACAGCCACAAGGTCATAGTCATCGAGCCCAGGCCCGAGCTGGTCCTGGCCTGCCTCGGCCAGACCGACTACCGGCCGTTTTTCGCCAACAAGAAGCTGCACTTCGCCCTGCCGGACGAGGAATACATCACCAAGGTCGTCAGGTGCCTGGACCTGCAGCTGGTCTACGGCAGGGTGCATCTGCGCGGCGACCTGCCCAGCCAGCAGATGGGGCCCGAGTACGCCCAATGGGCCCACGCCGTGAGACGCAGGATCGAAAACTTCCACGTCGAGCTCATCACCCTGCGCTTCCGCCAGGACACCATGGTCGGCAACGAGCTGAAGAACTTCCACCGGGCCCAGGCCGACGGCAGCCTCCTGCCCCTCAGGGACTCGGCCCTGGGCCTGGGCGCGGTGATCATCGGGGCCGGGCCCTCGCTCAGAGACAACGGGCCGGCCCTGGCAAAGAACCCGGGCTACGCCCTGTACGCCTGCGCCCTGCAGACCGTGCCCGCGGCCCGGGCCGCGGGCCTGAGCCCCGACCTCTGCCTGGCCCTGGACTACGACCACTCCATGCTCAAGGTCTACGACCGGCTGGACCTGGACCTGGCCAAGGACGTCCCGCTCATCTACTCGACCAAGGTCAACCCCGAGGTGGTCGAGCGCTACCCCGGCCCCACCCTGCCCCTGTGGACCGTGGGCGGCATGGCCACCTTCGCCATGAACCAGAACGAATTCGTCATGGACGCGGGCGGAAACGTCAGCCTGACCCTGGTCCGCTTCCTCAGGTGGTGCGGGGTGAGCCACCTGCTCCTGGTCGGCCAGGACTTCGCCTGGAACCAGGGCGTGACCCACGCCGAGGGCCACCACTCCTACACCAGCGAGGTCCAGTTCGAGCCCGGCCGGCACCGCATGATCAAGAACCGCGCGGGCCGGGAGGTCATGACCAGCATCCAGTACCTGACGGCCAAGAGGGAGCTCGAGGACGACGTCGCAAAACACCGCCTGCCGGTCTACAACCTCTACGGCGGGGGCGCGGACATCAGGGGCGCGGCCGCGGTGGACCTGGCCGAGGCCCGGCGCAAGGGGCTGTTGTCCTCGGTCCCGGGCAGCCTGGAGGGGTTCATGAAGCGCCTGGCCGAGGCCAGGCGACCCAGGCCGCGGCTGAGCTTCGAGCCCAAGAGCGCCCTGTGGACCTCGGCCCTGCGCGGCCTGGAAAAACGCCTGGAGAGGCTGTTCAAGAAGGTCGGCGCCAACCAGAACGAGATACACGCGCTCATGGACCGGGCCCAGGCCTTCATCCAGCAGGACCCGCTCTACCTGCCCTACCTGTTCAACGAGACCGTGGACCTGTCCGGGCTCACCAAGGCCAAGCGCCGCTATGAGCTCAGGGACCTGTCCGAGTTCAAGAAGATCAGCCGCAAGGTCTTGAAAAAGGTCCGGGAGATGGACCGCAGCCTGGCCCGGGTCGGCCCCGGCCACCGGGCCGCCTGAGGGCCGCGCACGCCGGGCCTTGAGATTCGCCGCGCCGTGATGTAAGCAGCCCGCTTCGGGGGGACTGCTTCATGGACGCGAACGACAACAACAGACCATATCTCCTGGACGACGGCACCTTGATCATCCCCTTCAGCTGCGCGGACCACAGGTTCAAGTACTGGAAGCAGGAAGGCATGACCCTGGCCGAGATTCTGGCCGAGATCAACGCGCCGGAGGAGCTCTTCGCCCGCTACTCCAGCGGGCCTAGGCCGGACCAAAAGGGCTAGCCCCGCTGCCCGGTTGCATGCCCGGGCCATAGACCCTATAACAGCCCATGCGCGCGCGCCGCTCCCTGTCGCTCTGGGCCCTGTTCTCCCTGCCCTTGGCCCTGGTCCTGGCGGTGGTCTGGCTGACCCTGGGCGACGGGTCCCAGGCCGCTGAGTTCTTCCGCGCGCACCGCGCGGCCCATCCCGGGCTGGCAACCTCCTTCGAGCTGGTCAGCGACATCTCCAACCCGGCCATGTACGCGGTCTACGCCTGGCTCCTGATCAAGGGCCTGCGCGCCAGGGACAAGGGCCTGGTCCGGCTGGTCGTGGTCTACGTCCTGGTCCAGGCGCTCATCGCCTTTGCCGCGGTCAGGGCGCTCAAGATCGCCCTGGGCCGGCCCCGGCCGGACGCGGGCGGCCTGTTCGAGACCATGACCCTTGACCCGGGCAAGCACTCCCTGCCCTCGGGCCACGCCACGGAGATGACCGGGGCCTGCCTGCCCCTGGGCCTGCGCTCCGGACGGGTCCTAAGCTGCCTGGGCCTGGGCGCGGCGGTGGCCGTTCTGGGCTTCAGCCGCGTCTACCTGGGCTGGCACCACCCCTCGGACGTGTTCTTCGGCTGGCTTCTGGGCAGCGTGGCCGGGGCGGCCATCCACATCTTCTCCAGGACAAGGCGCAATGCCTGAGCCCGAGGAGCGCGGCCTGTGGGGGGCCATGGTCCGGCGGCCGTGGTCGAGCCTGTCCATCATCACGGTCCTGCAGACCGTCTTCGTCCTGAACACCCGCAGCCTGTGGTTCTCGGACGAGGTCCGCTACGCCAACGCCTACGAGCACCTGGCCCGGGCCGGGAAATGGCTGGTCCTGTACCTGAACGGCGCGCCCTACCCGGACAAGCCGCCCGTTTACTTCTGGTTCCTGGCCCTGCTCGACGCCGCGACCCCGGCCGACCCGCCGGGCCTGTTCTTCCTGGGCGCGGCCCTGTCCGGGCTCCTCTTCGTCCTGGCCACCTGCGTTTTGGCCAGGGCCCTGGGCCTGGACCGGCAGACCGGGCTCGGCGCCGGGCTCGTGCTCTTAAGCGCCCTGTTCTTCGCCGGGATCATGCACTACTCGCGCATGGACCTGTTCTTCGCCGCGCTCATCGTTCTGAGCCAGGCCTGCCTGTTCAAGGCCTGCACCCGGGCCCAGCCGAACCGCTGGGCCCTCTGCGGCATGGCCCTGGCCGCGGCCGCCACCCTGACCAAGGGCCCCCTGGGCCTGGCCTTTCCCCTGCTCAGCTGGGCCCTGTTCGCGGCCTGGAAGGGCGAATTACGCAGGCTCCTCTCGGCCCGGACGCTCAAGGCCCTGGCCCTGTTCGCGGCCATTGTCGCGGCCTGGCTGGCCGGGGCCATGACTGTGGAGGGCTGGGATTTCGTGCGCAACATCCTGCACAAGCAGATATTGGTCCGGGCCGCCAACACCTTCCACCACAAGGAGCCCTGGACCTACTACTTCCTGGCCCTGCCCCTGGCCTGGCTGCCCTGGACCCTGTTCGGCCTGGCCGCGCCGCTCAAAAAGACCCTCCCGAACCTGCGCCGGGCCCTGGCCGGGCGCAAAGACGACGACCCGGGCCTCGACGCCGGGGCCTGGCTGTGGATATCGGCCCTGAGCGGCTTCGGCCTGCTCTGCTGCCTGAGCGGCAAGGTGCTGATCTACATCCTGCCCCTGTTCGCGCCCCTGGCCGTGCTCACGGCCCAGGGCCTGCTCGGCCTGGACCAGGGGCGCTCCAGGCGCTTCTTCCTGGCCGTGGCCGCCTTTTACCTGCTCCTGGCCGCGGCCGGACCGTTCGCCGAGTTCCTCTCGCCCGCGCCCCTGCGCGGGGTCGGCCTCTCGACCCTGATCCTGGCCGCGGGCGCGGCCCTCATCTACTATTTGCGCAACAGGCCGGCCAGAACCGGGCTCCTGGCCATGGCCCTGGTGACCGGGCTGTGGATCCAGCCGGCCGCCCTGCTCATCGCGCCGAGCCTGGACCCGGTCCTGAGCCCCAGGCAGCAGGCCGAGGTCATGAAGGGCTACGCGCAACAGGGCTACACGCCCCTGGCCTTTCATATCTACCGGGGAATATACACTTATTACCTCGGACAAAACATCAATGAAATAGATGAATTGGAAAAACTTAAAGAAACACTTGAAAAACACCCCAGGGTCGTGCTAGTAATCCGCCAGAAAGACTGGGTTCCCTGGCTCGACGGACCGGGCAGGCTGAAGGTCGTGCACCGCCAGACCATCTCCGGGCAGATATATCTGCTCGCGGTCCGGGACCAAAGCGGCCGGGTGGACTCGGCCCCGGGCCCGTCTGGCCTGGAAAATGCAGAGACCAAGTAAGAGACCTGGACGGAAGGGCGCGGGCCCCCGGACCGGGCGCGGACCGGGCAGGACCCCGGCCGACTCCAACCCCTGGGTGAAGCCATGAAACGGTTTCTGATCTTGTCCCTGGGCCTGATCTCGGCCGCGATCGTCTCCGGCTGCGCGGCCGGGCCGATCATGCCGGTGCTCCAGGTCGCCAACACGGCCGTGACCGGCTACCGGCTGGCCAACGAACTCCACCCGCCCAAGAGGATCGACCCCAGCCCGAACGAGCTGGTGGTCAACGACCAGAGCATCGAGAACCGGACCGCCGAGCTGCTCCGGAACAACGGCCGGTTCGAGTTCCTGCTGGTCAGGGCCCACGCGCACCGGGGCCAGGTCTTTCTGGTCGGCCTGTTCCGCAACAGGGCCGAGGCCAATCTGGCCATGGACCTGACCAAGAGCGTGCGCGGGGTGCGCAAGGTCACCGGCTGCTTCTTCCTGGAGACCGAGGACGCGCCCTACAACCGCGACGAGAGCGCCATGGCCGAGGAGCGGATCCGAGACTCCCTGGCCCAGGAAAAATCGCTTCAGGACTCGGACGTGGACATCAGCGTGATCCAGGGCTCGGCCGTGCTGGTCGGGACCGTGGAAAACGAGCTCGACAGGGACCGGCTCATCTCCCTGGCCCGGGCCGAGAACGAGGTCCTGACGGTCAAGCCCTATCTGCTGGTCTCCAAATGATTTCTTGAAAATCCAAAGAAAAAGGGGCCCGCGGGCCCCTTTTTTCGTCGTCCTCCAAAAGACCCTAGCCGCCCAGGATGCGCTCGATGGTCCGCAGGACCACCAGGCCGTCCTCGCCGGTGATGGGCGCGGGCGACCTGGTCCGCACCGCGGCCAAAAACGCGGTCAGCTCCTCCCGGACCGGCTCCCGGTAGACCAGGGGCCACTCGCGCACGCTGTAGCTCTTGTCGTAGGTCGAGAACTTGCTGTATTCCTTGACCTCCTGGGTGATCAGGTTGGCCTCGATGTACTTGGTCCTGGCGGCCACCCGGATCTTCCTGGACTTGTACGGGGTGACCCAGTTGGTGTTGATGTTGGCCAGAACCCCGTTGTCCATCTCCGCGGTGATCAGCGCGGTGTCCTCGTGCCTGCCCATGGTCCGGGAGGTCACGGCGAACACGTCCTTGTACTCCGCGCCGGTGATGAACCTGATCAGGTCGATGTCGTGCGAGCCCAGGTCCTTGATCACGCCCACGTCCTGGATGCGCGGCGGATAGGGCCCGACCCGCTCGATCTGTATGGAGATCACGTCGTCGCCGACCAGCTCCTTGACCCTCTGCACGGCCGGGTTGTAGCGCTCGATGTGCCCGACCATGAGCGTCAGGGACCTCTCGGCCGCGGCCTCCACCAGCTCCCGGCCCTGGGCCACGCTCGCGGCCAGCGGCTTCTCGATGAGCAGGGCCACGCCCCGCTCGATGACCTCAAGCCCGATGTCCCGGTGCAGGCTGGTGGGCACGCAGACGCTCAGCGCGTCAAGGCCCTGGTCCAGCAAGCGGTCCAGGCTGTCGAAGACCGGGACCCTGAAGCCTTTCCTGACCTCGTCCAGGGCCTCCGGGCTCACGTCGGCCGCCCCGGCCACCTCGACCTCGGGCATGCTCAGATAGTTCCGCAGGTGGACCCTGCCCATCCAGCCCAGTCCGACCACTCCCACGCGCATCATCGTCCCGCCTCGCTATTGTTGTCCGGCCTTAAAAACGGCCATGCGGATACCTACCCGCTAGGCCCGGGCATTGCAAGCTGTTCGACCCGGGCCGTCTTGCGGCGGACGGGGTTTCAAGATACCTTGCCCCCCGATGACCGCGCGGACCGACAGACTCATCTGGATCAGCGCCGGCGAGGCCTCCGGGGACATGCACGGCGCGCTGCTGGCCAAGTCCCTCAAGGCCCTGGACCCGGACCTGCGCCTGGCAGGCATGGGCGGCCCGGCCATGGGCGAGGCGGGCTGCGAGCTGGTCTTTTCCATGGACCTGGTGTCCATGATGGGCGGGACCGAGGTTGTGTCCGGCCTGCCCCGGATCATCCGGCTGCTCTCGGAGACCAGGAAGGCCTTCGGGCGCCTCAAGCCGGACGCCGTGGTGGTCATCGACTGCCCGGAGGTCAACTTCAGGGTCGCCAGATCGGCCCACGGCCTGGGCATCCCGGTCCACTACTACGTCTGCCCCCAGATCTGGGCCTGGCGCAAGGGCCGGGTCAGGCTGCTCAAGCGCTATTTCCGCAAGGTGTTGTGCATCCTGCCCTTTGAAAAGGACTTCTACGCCCAGAGGGGCGTGGCCGCCGAGTACGTGGGCAACCCGCTCCTGGACCAGCTGCCCCTGGCCGAGCTCGAGTCCGTCGCGCCCGAGCCGGACCGGGTGGCCGTGCTCCCGGGCAGCCGGAAAAAGGAGGTCCGGGCCCTGCTCCCGGACTTCGCGGCCGCGGCCCGGATCATCGCCCTGTCCCGGCCCAGGGCCAGGTTCAGCCTGATCCGCGCCCCGGGCCTGGACAGGGGTCTGCTGGAGGGGCTCTGGCCCCGGGACCTGGCGGTGGAGATAATAGAGCCCGAGGGCCGCTACCGGGCCATGAAGCGCAGCCGGGCGGCCCTGGCCGCCTCGGGCACCGTGGCCCTGGAGTGCGCGCTCCTGGGCCTGCCGGCGGTGGTCGCCTACCGGCTCTCGCCCCTGACCTTCTTCCTGGCCAGGCTCGCGGTCAGGATACCGTTCGTCAGCCTGCCGAACCTCATCCTGAACCAGGAGGCCTTTCCCGAGCTGCTCCAGGACGAGGCCCGGCCCGAGAACATCGCGGCCAAGGCCCTGGTCTGGCTGGAGCAGGCCGAGGCGGCCGAGGCCGTGCGCCGCGACCTGGACAGGCTCAGGCGCATGGTCGGCGAGCCCGGGGCCGCGGACAGGGCGGCCAAGGCCATCCTTCAGGACCTCTCGGCCCGAGGCCCGGGCCGGACATAAACCCGGTTGAACCCAGGGAGGAATCGAGCATGGAGGACGTGCGGGTCTACGGAGACATACACGGGCTTTCCGAGCAGGCCTTCGAGGAGGTCCGCGGGGGCCTGCCGTTCACCAAGGTTGTGTACAAGGACCGGGTCCTGAGCGTGGACTACGAGGGGGTGTACATAGACATCGAGGGCTTTCTCCAGGACATGGCCAGGCTCATGGACAAGGACGGCCAGGGCAAGGTCGACTTCATCGACCACGTGGACTGGAAGCTGATCAGATACGTGCTGGAAAACGGCGGCTACAAGGGCCGCGAGGTCAAGCTGAACAACGTCATGGAACCCCTCAACCAGGAGATCGGGGCCTAGCCGCCCTCCGGGACCACGTTGACCGCCTTGGGGCCGCGCTCCTCGTCCTGGACCTCGAAGGACACCGCCTCGCCCTCGGCCAGGGTCTGGAACCCGTCGCGCCTGATCTCGCTGTAGTGGACAAAGACCTCGCGGCCGGCCTCGTCCTTGATGAACCCGAAGCCCCTCTTGTCGTTGAACCAGGTGACCACGCCCCTGTGACTCAC
Organism: Desulfovibrionaceae bacterium; assembly: GCA_016932995.1. Taxonomy (GTDB): domain Bacteria; phylum Desulfobacterota; class Desulfovibrionia; order Desulfovibrionales; family Desulfovibrionaceae; genus JAFGBU01. Next base: position 41,100 of record JAFGBU010000012.1, on the reverse strand, counting down.
ATCAAGCTCCTTTGCCTGCCGGGATGGGCCTGCGCTCAAAAGGACATACTACAGCCCGAGGGCCAGGGCAACGCGGCGGACGCGCCGAAAAACGCCGCGCGGGCCGGGCATATGGGCAAACAGCCCGTTATGGTTGGCTATTTTTCGCCGGACAGAGTGCCCGGCTAACGCAGGCGGAAGGTGATCCGTCCCCTGGTCAGGTCGTAGGGGGAGAGCTCGACCTTGACCTTGTCGCCGGGCAGGATGCGGATGTAGTGCTTTCTCATCTTCCCGGAAATGTGGCCCAAAATCTTGTGCCCGTTCTCCAGCTCGACGCGGAACATGGCGTTGGGCAGGGCCTCCTGAATGACGCCCTCGACCTCAATGGCTTCTTCTTTGGCCATAAACGCTCCTTGGCTCCGCCCCCGCATGCCCGGCGCATGCGGCGGGCGACATAGAAAGGTTCCTGTACACGGTTAGGGACAAAGAGGCAACACCGGAATGCGGCTCAGCCAAGGCCCAGACGGGCGAAGGCGGCCCTGGCGGCCGTGACGAACCGGAGCACCAGCCCGGGGGCCTTAAAACCGTCCGGGCCCTCCAGCCCGGTGTGCGCGTCCACCCCGGCCGGCCGGACCCGGGCCACGGCCCGGGCCACGTTGTCCGGGTTCAGGCCCCCGGCCAGGATCAGCGGCCTGGGACAGACCTCGACCAGCCGCCTGCTCACGGACCAGTCATGGACCTTGCCCGTGGCCCCGGTAGCGCCGGTCTCCGGGTCATAGGTGTCGGTGATGAAGGCGTCCACGAACGGGGCAAGGGCCAGGGCCTTGGCCTCCAGCTCCTCCGGCCCGCCCAGGCCGACCACCAGGCTCTTGACCAGGCCCAGGTCCGGGGCCAGGGCCCTGAGCCTTGCAATCTCGGCCAGGGGCGGGTCGCCGTGGACCTGGACCACGGGCGCGCCGAGCCGGGCGCAGAGCCGGACGATCTCCTCGGCCCGGGCCTCGTAGGTGATGACCACCGGGGTCACGCCCCGGGGCAGGGCCCGGGCGATGCGCGCGGCCTCGGCCTCGCCGAGGTCCTCCCGGTGCACCGCGAGCCGCAGGGGAAAACCGAGGTGCGTGGCCCCGAAACCCGCGATCATCAGGGCCTCGTCAAGGGACCCGACCCCGGCCACCTGGATCACGGGCGCTTGGAATCCCGCAGGGCCCTCGATCGATCTTAATTTCTTGGCATGTTCCATTCTTGTCTGCTACGCTGGCTTACGAACCATATCAACCGAAGGTCCGGACATGGAAGCCATCGGCCTCAAGGACAAGGCAAGACCCAAGGAAAAGCGGCTCCATCCCAGGTTCGACTGCGACGGCCGCATCAAGTGCGTCCTGGAGCTGGCCGGCCGGCGGCACAGCTTCCTGGTCTGCGACATCTCCCGCGGCGGCATGAAGCTCAAGTCAAAAAACGTCGGGCTCTTCGAGCACTTCCAGGCCGGGGAGAACGTGGCCATCCACTCGCTGACCGGGGACAAGAGCATCTTCCCCCAGGACCTGTCCGCCATGGTCGTCTGGTTCGCCGGCACCGAGGACTGGCTCATCGTGGGCATCCAATTTTTGGATGAGCTGAACATGACCCCGGCCGCGCTGATGAGGGCCCTGGCCACCTGCGGCAGGTCCCTGACCGGGACCGACCCGATCTCCTCGGCCGAGAACTGAGCCCGGATCAGCACCCCTGCCTGGGCCCGGCATGGGCCACCCGGCCCCCTTCAAGCTCAAGGACCATGTTTACGGCCGGGATGAGGTCGGCCGCGCGATGGGTGACCATGATCAGGCGCAGGCCCGCCTCGGCCTGGCCCTGGAGCAGGTCCCGGACCTCGGCCCGGGCCCGGCGGTCCAGCCCGGCCAGGGGCTCGTCCAGAAACAGGAGCATCGGGCCCGGGGCCAGGGCCCGGGCCAGGACGACCTTGCGGGCCTGGCCGTTGGACAGGCTCGAAAGAATCCTGTGCTCAAGTCCAGAAAGCCCGAGGAGGTCAAGCGCCCGGCGGGCGAGGCGCCTCGCCTCGGCCGGATCGACCCCGGCCCTGAACCCGGACATGACCGCCTGGATCACGGTCATGGACCGGGCCAGACCGGCCTGGACCTCGGCCGAGACCAGGCCGCAGCGGCCGCGCATGGCCCTGGCGCTCCAGGGGCCGTCCGGGCCGCAGCGCTCAACCAGCCCGGTCTCGGCATAGGGCGCGACCTCGCCCAAAAGAAGCCTCAGAAAGGTCGTCTTGCCCGCGCCGTTCGGGCCGAACACGGCCCAGTTCTGGTCCCAGTCCATCTCAAAGCGGATATTTTCAAGCACCCGGCATCCGTCCAGGACCACGTCCACGCCCCAAACCCTGAAGGCCGGACCAAACCCCGGATCAACCGCCCCGGACAGGAGCCCGGCGCGCCGAACGGCCTGGCCGGGCCCAAGGCCGCCGCCCTCCCCGAGGACCTGGCTGCGCGGGCCCCTGGCCGCGACCCGACCCCGGTCCAGGACAAGGACCCGGTCCACGCACCGGGGCAGGTCCGAGAACCTGTTCACGGCGCAGACCAGCCCGGCCATGGACGCGGCCCGGTCAAGCAGCTCCTGGACCCCGGCCCGCGACCTGCGGTCCAGGCCGTCCAGGCACTCGTCAAGGACCAGGATCGCCGGGCCCGGGGCCAGGGCCCGGGCCAGAAGCGCCTTGCGCGCCTGGCCCCTGGACATCTCGGGAAAGGTCCTGTGCTCCAGATCAGCGATCCCGAGCTCGTCCATGGTCCTGAGCGCGGCCAGGCGCTGGGCGGCCGAAGGCTCCTGGTACAGAAAGGGGGTGTCGAAGAAACCCGAGAGCACGAGCTCCAGGCCGCTGACCCGCCACTGCCCGGCGGTGTAGAAGTCGTGCAGGGCCGGGCTGACCATGGGCATGAGCGGCCTGATCCCTATGGGGCTCTCCTGGTCTCTGCCGGCCAAATGATAGACGCGGCCGCCGCCCGGGTCCGGGGCCAGGTCCCCGCGCAAGAGCCGAAGGAGCGTGGTCTTGCCCGCGCCGTTCGGGCCGAGCACGCCCCAGCGCTCGCCGGGCAGAACCTCCCAGTCCACGGCCTCGAGCATGCGCAGCCTGCCGCGCGACACCGAGGCCCTGCTGAGGACCACTCCCAGATCAGACATCTCCCCAACCCCGGCCGGGCCTTGATCCCCGCGGCCCTTGGGCCTAGACTCCGGCCCATGCCCCTGAACGTGGCCCTGGCCAGGGCCGATGAATACGACTCTTCCAGGCTCGAGGCAACCGTGGGCGGCCTGCTCGACCTCTGCGGGCCAGGGCCCAAACCCGGGGACCGGGTCCTGGTCAAGCCCAACCTGGTCTCCAGGGCCAACGCCCGGCTCTCCTGCACCAGCCCCCGGGTGGTGCGGGCGGCCTGCGTCTGGGTCCTGGACCACGGCGCGCGGCCGCTCGTGGCCGACTCCCCGGCCTTCGGCTCGGCCCGGGCAAACGCCCGGGCCTGCGGCCTCGACAAACGCCTGGCCGGTCTGGACGCGGCAATAACCGGCCTCGGAGAGCCCCAAGGCCTGGCCCTGTCCTTCGGCGGCCGGATCGGGGTCTCAAGGCTCGCCCTGGAGGCCGACCTGATCCTGAACGCGCCCAAGCTCAAGGCCCACGGCCAGATGCGCATGAGCGCCGCGGTCAAGAACCTGTTCGGCTGCGTCACCGGGTTCCGCAAGGCCCTGGCCCACGTGCGCCTGGGCGGACGGCCCCGGGACTTTGCCGGGCTGATCATAGAGGTCATGATTGCCCTGCCCCGGACCATCAGCCTCCTGGACGGCGTTGAGGCCATGAGCGACTCCGGGCCGATCAGGGGCCGGGCCTGCGGCCTTGGGCTTTTGGCCGCGTCCGAGAGCGCCGTGGCCCTGGACTCGGCCGTGTACTCCATGCTCGGCCTGGAGCCGGGCCAGGTGCCCCTGTGGCAGGAGTGCCTGCGCCGGGGCCTGGCCGGAAGCGAGCCCTCGGACCTCACCTTTGCCCCGCTGTCCCCGGCCGGGTTCGACTGCTCCGCATTCAGGGCCCCGGCAGAGCTTTCCCCGATCCGCTTCGCGCCGCTGCGCTTTTTGCGCGGCAGGCTCAAGTGCCTGACGCACAGGCTGGGCTAGGCCGCGAACTTGCCCCGAACGCCTTGCGGCGTTACATGGGGCGGACCATGACCCGGAAAAAGACCGCCCGCCCCATGCTGCGCCGCTGCCTGACCGCCACCGGCCAGGTCCAGGGCGTGGGCTTCAGGCCATTCGTCTACCGCCTGGCCGTGGGCCTTAATCTGGCCGGAAGCGTCCTCAACTCGCCCGAGGGCGTGGTCATCGAGGTCCAGGGGACCGAGGACGGCGTGGAGGCCTTTGAAAACCGCCTCAGGACCGAGCTCCCGCCCCTGGCCAAGATCGTCGGGCTCACGGTCCGGGACCTGGAGCCTACGCCGGGCCAGACCGGGTTCAGCATCAAGCACAGCGCCCGGGGCGCGGGGCACAACGTGCTCATCAGCCCGGACACGGCCACCTGCGCCGAGTGCCTGGCCGAGGTCTTCGATCCCCAGGACCGCCGCCACCTCTATCCGTTCACCAACTGCACCAACTGCGGGCCGCGCTACACCATCACCCGGTCCATCCCCTACGACCGGCCCCAGACCTCCATGGCCTGCTTCAAGCTGTGCCCCAGGTGCCTGGCCGAGTACCAGGACCCGCTCGACCGCCGCTTCCACGCCCAGCCCACCGCCTGCCCCGAGTGCGGCCCCCGGGTCTGGCTGACCGACAAGAGCGGCCGGAACCTGGCCGGGCCGGACCAGGCCCTCGAGGTCCTGGCCCGCAGGCTGGCAGGGGGCGAGATCGCGGCCATCAAGGGCCTGGGCGGCTTTCATCTGGCCTGCGACGCCGGGAACCAGGCCGCGGTGACCGAGCTCAGAAGGCGCAAGGACCGGCCGGCCAAGCCCCTGGGGATCATGGTCCCGGACCTGGACGCCGCCCGCTCCTTGGCCCTGGTCTCGGAGGCCGAGGCCGAGTGGCTCTCCGGGACCACCAGGCCCATAGTCCTGCTGCGCAAGGGCCACGGGCCGGGCCCGGCCCCGGCAGTGGCCCCGGACACGGACTTTCTGGGGATCATGCTCCCCTACACCCCGCTGCACCACATCCTCCTTGACCATTACCGCCGGATCATCGGTCCCCAAAGGGTCCCGGCCCTGGTCATGACCTCGGGCAACGCGCGGTCCGAGCCCATCTGCCTGGGCAACCGCGAGGCCCTTTCAAGGCTCGCGGCCATCGCCGACTTTTTCCTGCTCCACGACCGGGACATCCTCATCCGCACCGACGACTCGGTCATGCGCGTCAACCCGGCCGGCGGCGCGCCCCTGGTCATGCGCCGGGCCAGGGGCTTCACGCCCAGGCCGGTCTTCCTGGCCCAGGACGGGCCCTGCGTCCTGGGGGTCGGGCCGGAGCTCAAGTGCGCCCTGTGCCTGACCAAGTCCGACCAGGCCTTTTCCAGCCAGCACATCGGGGACCTGGAGAACCTCGAAACCCTGGGGTTCTACAAGGAGATACTGAAACACCTGGAGGCCGTGCTCGAGGTCGAGCCCCGGGCCGTGGTCCACGACCTGCACCCGAACTACATGACCACGGGCCTGGCCCGGGAACTGGCCGCAAAGCGCGGCATTCCGGCCCTGGCCCTGCAGCACCACTTCGCCCACATCCACGCGGTCCTGGCCGAGAACCGCCACCAGGGCCCGGCCCTGGGCCTGGCCCTGGACGGCACCGGGTACGGCGAGGACAAAACCATCTGGGGCGGGGAGTGCCTGCTGGTGGACGCCTCCAGCCTCAGGCAGGAGAGGCTCGGGCACCTGCGGCCCTTTGTCCTGCCCGGCGGCGAGGCCGCGGTCAGGCAGCCCTGGCGGCTGGCCCAGGCCCTGCTCTGGGAGCTGGGCCTGAGCGAGCCCGGCAGACGGCCCTGGCCCTGGCTCAAGGACTACGGCCAGGCCAGCCGGTTTTTGCCCCAGATGCTCGCGGCCAAGGTCAACTGCCCGACGACCACGAGCTGCGGCCGGCTGTTCGACGCGGTCTCGGCCCTGCTCGGCCTGGTCCTGGAGATCAGCTACGAGGGCCAGGCGGCCATTGTCCTGGAAAAGGTCCAGGAGCGCTCCGAGGACAGGGCCTACCCCTGCCCGGTGCTGGACGGGTCCCCGGCCGTGCTGGACAGCTTCGAGCTCTTCAGGGCCTGCGTAGAGGACGCCGAGGCCGGGGTCCCCGCGCCGATCGTCAGCAGGCGCTTCCACCTGGGGCTGATCAACGGCCTGGCAAACCTGGCCGAGCGCATGGGCCATGAGACCGGGATCAGGACCTGCGGCCTGTCCGGCGGGGTGATGCAGAACCTGACCATGGCCGTGGAGCTGCCCGGGGCGCTCAGGCAAAGGGGCCTTGAGGTCCTGGTCCACACCGAGCTGCCGCCCAACGACGCCTGCGTCTCACTGGGCCAGGCCGCCTGGGGCAGGCGGGTCCTGGCCCTGAAAGGGCTCTGAGCCAAGACAGCGACCAAAAGAAAAGGCCCGGGCCAGAGGCCCGGGCCTTTGTTGCGCGCTCGTTCAATGGTCGCTAGATGCTCACCCGGCGCACGCCCTCGATGCGCTCCAGGCGCTCCCTGACCTCCTCGGTCGGCGGCTGGTGCACGACGTACACGGTCTGGACCGCGTCCGAGAGCCGGCGCGAGTTGTTCTCCCGGATGTTCACGCCCATCTCGCCCATGGCCGTGCCGAAGCGGCCGAACATGCCCGGCTTGTCCTCGTGGGTGATGAAGATGGCGTATATCTGCCGGCCCTCCTCCTCCACGGTCTGGCCCACGTTGACCGAGTTGCCGAAGTCGCCGCGGCGCAGGTAGTTGGCCACGACCTCGGCGATCTCGAGCCCGGTGCGGATGCCCGCGTTCTTGGTGGACGCGCCCAGATGCGAGCTCAGAACCACGTTGTCCAGCTCCCTGAGCCTGCTCTCGAATGGATCGCCCTCGCGCTTGGGCTCCTTCTCGAAGCAGTCCAGGGCCGCGCCCCTGATCTGGCCCTTTTTCAGGGCCTGGTACAGGGCGTCCTCGGACACGTTCTTGCCCCGCGAGGCGTTGATCAGAAAGGCGTCGGGCTTCATCAGCCTGAGCTCGGCCTCGCCGATGATGACCTTGTCCCCGCCGGTGTGCAGGCTGACGAAATCCGAATCCTTGAGCACGTCCTCGACGCTGTCCCGGTACTCGATGCTGGAGTCGATGCTCCGGTAGATGTCGAACCCGATGGCCTTCATGCCGATGCCGATGGCCTTGATCGCCAGGGACTGGCCGATGCGGCCGCAGCCGATGATCCCCAGGGTCTTGCCGAACAGCTCCCGGCCCAGGAAGCGCTTCTTGTGCCAAATCCCGGCCTTGAGCGTGGCGTGGGCCATGGGCACGTTGCGGGCCACGGCGAACATGAGCCCCAGGGCGTGCTCGGCCGCGGCGTTGGTGTTGCCGTTGGGCGCGAACTTGACGATGACCCCGAGCTCCTTGGCCGCCTCCAGGTCGATGTTGTCCACGCCGACCCCGCCCCGGCCCACGATCTTCAATTTCCCGCCGTCCCCGGCCCCGGCCTCGATGATCTCGCGGCTGACCTTGGTCGCGCTGCGCACCAGAAGCGCGTCGAACTCCCTGATCTCGCCCACCAGGTCGTCGTGGTCGCGCTTGTCGGTCTCGACCACAAAGCCCTCTTCCTGCAAGTACTTGACGGCCTCGGGCACGAGCCCGTCGTTGGCCAGTATCCTCTTGTTCATGTCGTCCCTCACTTGATGGTCGTGAAGACCTCTTCCAGGTCCGAGAGATAGTCCCGGAGCATGTCCGGGGTGATGTCGCCCATGTGCCCGACGCGGAACGCGCACCTCTGGCCGCCCTTCTCCAGGGCCGTGTTGATCTTGCCGTAGCCGGGGTCGAAAAGATAGCCCCTGGCGCGCATGCGCTCCTTGACCGCCTTGAGCCCGGCCGAGCCCAGGCCCTGGGGCGCGCGCACCGTGGTCAGGGTCGGCGAACGGCGGCCCTCCTGGGCGAAGAGCTCGAAGCCGTCCAGGCCGGCCACCCAGTCGCGGACCATGTCCCGCATCAGGGCGTGCCTCTTGAACCTGTTGTCCACGCCCTCCTGGTTCACGATGTAGTCGAGCTGGACGCACATCTGGTTGGCCAGGGTGCAGTTGGGCGTGGTCAGGGTCTGGAACTTGGCCGCCCTGTCGAGCTGCTTGAGGATGTCCGAGGCGTGTCCGCGGTCGGCCACCCCGGCGGCCTTTTCCACGGCCTCGGGCGCGATGAAGGCGATGCCGAAGCCCGCGGGCAGGCCCAGGGACTTCTGGGTCGAGGTGCTGTACATGGCCGGCCGGGCCTGGCTGATCCTGACGTCCGCGCCGCCGAAGATGCTCACCCCGTCGACCAGGGGCATGGCCCCGTGTTTGCGCGCCAGGTCGCAAGCGGCCTCGATGTCGTTGACCACGCCGGTCGAGGTCTCGTTGTGGGTCAGGGTGACCACCTGGGGCCGGTGCTCCCGCAGGGCCCTGTCCATCTCGGCCAAGTCTATGGCCCGGCCCGGCCCGAACTTGAGCTGGACCGCGTTCTTGCCGTTGGCCAGGGCCATGTTGTGGTACAGGTCGCCGAACGCGCCCACGGACACGTTGAGCACGGTCTCGCCCCCGGCCACCAGGGAGCGGATCGAGGCCTCCATGGCCGTGGACCCGGAGCCGTTGAAGATCACCACCTCGTAGCCGTCGTCTATCTTGGCCAGCTTCTTCAGGTTGGCCATTATGGGCTTGAAGCGCTTCTCGTTCTCCTTGTCCCGGTGCCCGAACTCGGGCAGGGTCCCGGCCTCCCGGACCTCTTCGCGGATATAGGTCGGCCCGGTGATGAACAGCTTCAACGGGGTGAAATCATTGATGCTCATAATAGACCCCCTGGTTCGTCGCCTGCGCGCGGCAACGTATTCACACCCTTTGGAGGGTGTATTTATTAGCCGTTCGAGTCGAGCATGTCCAGGACAAGGAGCTTGCCAAGCGCAGGGCCTGTTCCTATAGTCTCTTTCCTTCACAAACCCTGAACGGCCCGGGGCTTTGGGCCCCGCGGCGGGCGGAAGCGCACATGCCGCACCTGGGCCCGCACATATCCATCTCCGACGAGGAGCTTCTGTCCCGGGTCTTCGGGCTCATGGACCTGGCCGAGTACGGCCGCTGGCCCGAGGAGGTCCGCGCGCTCGCCGCCGGGCTGGCCGCCGAGCTGTTCCTGGTCCGCTACAACCCGTTCATCGACCCGGAGCTGGTCCGCCAGAGCGTGTCCAGGCGGCTGAACATGGCCCGGCCGACCCTGTCGGCCGACTTCCCCAAGGTCCTGGCCGCGGCCGTAAGCGGGTTCTGGGAGGCCTTCGAGGCCGACCAGCGGTTCAAGGCCGCAGTCCTCGAGCGCGCAAGGGCCTTCTTGCCCGAGTCGTGCATAAGCACGGCCCCCAACTGCCTGGTGGAGAGCGCCACGGACGCCACGGACCTGCGCCTGGAGCTGCCCATGTTCGTGACCTTTCCGGAGACCGCGGACCAGGTCAGACGCCTGATCGCCCTGGCCAACGAGCTGGGCTTCGGGATCGTGCCCCGGGGCGGCGGCACCGGCCTGACCGGCGGGGCCATCCCCCTGACCGGCCGCTGCGCGGTCCTGTCCCTGGCCAGGTTCAAGAAAATCCTGGACATCGACCCCCAGGCCATGACCCTCACGGCCCAGGCCGGGGTCATCACCCTGGACGCGATCGAGGCCGCCGAGAGTCAAGGGCTGCTGTTCACCGTGGACCCGGCCTCCAAGGCGGCCTCGACCCTGGGCGGGAACATCTCCGAGAACTCCGGCGGGCCGTACGCCTTCGAGTACGGCACGACCATCGACAACATCTTGAGCTACCGCATGGTCACGGCCCTGGGCGAGCTGATCGAGGTCCGGCGCAAGGACCATCCCGGGCACAAGATATTTCCGGACCAGACCGTGGTCTTCGAGGTCCTGGACCACAAGGCCAGGCTGCTGGAGACCCTGCGCATCGAGGGCCGGGCCGTGCGCGCCCCGGGCCTGGGCAAGGACGTGTCCAACAAGTTCCTGGGCGGCCTGCCCGGGGTCCAGAAGGAGGGCGTGGACGGGGTCATCCTGGACGCGACCTTTGTCCTGCACGGCATGCCCGCCCACGAAAGGACCCTGTGCCTGGAGTTCTTCGGCCGGTCCATGCGCAACGCCATGCTGGTCATCAAGGACGTGGTCGCCCTGCGCGACCGCATCCGCGAGCACGGCGACCGGGTCAAGATATCGGCCCTGGAGGAGTTCGGGCCCAAGTACGTCCAGGCCATAGACTACCAAAAGAAGTCCTTGCGCTACGAGGGCGACCCCATCTCAGTGCTCCTGCTCCAGCTCGACTCCGACGACCAGGAGGCCCTGGACCAGGCCGCGGAGACCATCGTGGCCCTGGCCTCGCCCTTCGAGGGCGTGGACATCTTCGCGGCCAGGGACGAGCGCGAGGCCGAGATATTCTGGGAGGACCGCCACAAGCTCTCGGCCATCGCCAAACGGACCTCGGGCTTCAAGATCAACGAGGACGTGGTCATCCCCCTGGAGGTCATCCCCCGGTTCTCGGACTTTCTGGAGGATTTGAACCTCAAGTACCTGGCCAAGGCCTACCGCAGGGCCCTGATCAGGGCCAGGGAGCTGCCCGGCGTGGACCTGGAGGACGCCAAGATCGAGGCCGCGGTGGACCGCTGCCGGGCCGTGCTCAAGGGCCGGATCACGGCCCGGGAGACGAGCGACCAGGAGATGGAGGCCCAGGTCAGATACCTGTTCAACGAGCTGCGCGACGCGTACCCCAAGAAAGACCGGGAAATCGAATCAATATTCAATGATCTCAACGCGAAACGAATAGTCATAGCCAATCACATGCACGCCGGGGACGGCAACTGCCACGTGAACGTCCCGGTCAACTCCAACGACCCGGAGATGATCGCCGAGGCCCACCAGGCCGTGGAGGAGGTCTTTGCCGAGGTCCTGAGGCTGAACGGCGAGGTCTCGGGCGAGCACGGCATCGGCATCACCAAGATCGGCTTTTTGTCCCAGGACAAGATCGAGGCCCTGAAAAAATACAAGCAAAAGGCCGACCCCAACGGCGTGCTCAACCCGGGCAAGCTGATGAGCAGGAAGCTGCCGGCCGAGCCGTACACCTTTTCCTTCAACCGGCTCATCCAGGACCTGGACAAGACCGCGCTCAAGGACAAAGAGGAGCTCATCGGCCTGCTCCGGGACATCCAGACCTGCACGCGCTGCGGCAAGTGCAAGCAGGCCTGCCCCATGTTCTACCCCCAGAAGGGCCTGCTCCATCACCCGCGCAACAAGAACATCTCCCTGGGCGCGCTCATCGAGGCCATCTGCTACACCCAGGTCCAGGCCGGGGAGCCGGACCGGGGGCTTTTGGCCGAGCTTAGGGAGATCATGGAGCACTGCACGGCCTGCGGCAAGTGCACCGCGGCCTGCCCGGTCAAGATAGACTCGGCCGGGGCCGCCCTGCGCATCCGGGCCTTTCTGGAGTACAAGGGCCAGGGCGGCCATCCCCTGAAGACCGCGCTGCTCAAGAACCTGGCCCGGGACCCGGCCGAGCGGCTGCCCAAGGCGGCCAAGGTCCTGTCCCTGGGCCAGTCCCTGGGCAACCGGACCCTGGGCCTGGTCCCGGCCCGCTGGCGCGGCCGGATAGAGAACCCGGCCCTGGCCGGGCCGAACCCGCACCTGGACTACAAAAACCTGTACGAGGAGCTGGGGCTTGCGGACCAGTGCGTGTTCAAGAACCCCGGGGCCGCGGCCGAGGACACCGCGCTCTACTTCCCGGGCTGCGGGGCCGCGCTGTTCTCGCGCTCCATCGCCATGGCCGCCCTGTATCTGCTGCTCAAGGCCGGGGCCAACGTGGTCCTGCCGCCCAGGCATCTGTGCTGCGGCTATCCGCTCCTGGCCGCGGGCTGCATGGAGGCCTTCAACACCAACCGCCACCGGGTCACCCGGGACATCCTGGACCTGCTCATCGCCACCGGCCGGGCCGGGCTCAAGGCGACCGTGCTTTTGACCGCCTGCGGCACCTGTCGGGAGGCCCTGGAGGGCTTCGAGTTCAAGCGCGAGCTGGCCGAGCCCTTCAGGCACCTGGACGCGGTCCAGTTTCTGCTCGAACGCCTGAAAGGGCCCCTGCCCGAGGCCCAGGACCTGATCTATCACGCATCCTGCCACGCCGAATGGGTCGGCGCGCCCAAGGCCAAGGCCGCGGACATGTACCGCCGGGGCCTGGAGGCGCTCTCAGGGGCCAAGGCGGCCCTGTCCCCGGGCTGCTGCGCCGAGTCCGGCCTGGGCGCCTTGTCCAGCCCGGACATCTACAACCGGCTGCGCGAACGCAAAAAGGAGCAGCTCGGCCGCGACCTGGCCGGGGCGGACAAGAAGACCCCGCTGGTGGTCGGTTGCCCGTCGTGCAAAGTGGGCATAAAAAGGAGCCTGATGCACATGAGGCGGCACAACCCGGTTGTGCACGCCACGGAGTATCTGGCCCAGGCCCTGGGCGGGCCGAAGTGGAAAAGGGAGCTCAAAAAGGCCCTGGACTCGGCCGAGATCAAGGGCCGGGCCAGGATATTGACCGGCCCGGTCGGGCCGCAGCCATAGGAGGCGCAGCATGTCGGCCCCAAGACACAGAACGGATCGCTGGTGGCTTTTGTCGGCCCTGGCCGCGCTCGCGGCCGGGCTTATCCTGGCCCTTGCGCCGAACCCGGCCCGGGCCCAAGACAAATCCAAGGGCCAGACCCTGTACGTGCCGGCCTACTCCCACGTCTACGAGGGGGCCAAGAACCGGCCCTTCATGCTCACCGTGACCTTGAGCGTGCGCAACCTCGACCCGGCCCGGACCATCACCCTGACCTCGGTCAAATACCTCGACGACCGCGGCAAGCCGGTGCGCGAGTACCTGGCAGGGCCCGTGGACCGGGGGCCCCTGGGCACGGCCGAGTACCTGGTCGGGGAAAGGGACAACACCGGGGGCTCCGGGGCCAAGTTCCTGGTCACCTGGCGGTCCGAGGCCCCGGCGCACCCGCCCCTGGTCGAGTCGGTCATGATCGGCACCTACTCCAACGCGGGCATCTCCTTTGTCTGCCGGGGGATCGAGATCGAGCCGCCGAAGTAGGCGGCCGGGCCGATATATTCATGGCGCGATGCACAGCTTCGACAGTCATTATAAAAAAATCGCATTATGTTTAATCTTAAATAAAAAAATATTTATTATGAACTTTATATCCAAAAAATTAAACGCTGAATATCAAAGATGGGTTGATAAACTAAACAAAATTCAACACCACATCCCTGACTGCAAGATAACTGTTGAAGATATCCTATACGCACATTTTCAAATAGTTGATTTTTTTATTGATCAACACAGTGATTCATACCCCGTAGGCGGCATTGGACCACGTGACATAAATTTACTAATATCAGCAACAAGTAGACAAAATATATCATATTACGGAACAAATAAATGGAAAGATGATTTTGAAAAATGCGCAACATTGTTATATGGAATTATTAAAGATCATCCTTTCCACGATTGTAACAAGCGTACTGGATTGCTAACTACAATGTATTATCTTTATTTAATAAATAGAGTTCCTAAAAAAACACAAAAAACCTTTGAAAAACTTATGCTGGATATTGCTGCTAATAATTTATATACATACAAACAATCTCAAAATTTAAGAAAAGAAAATGATAAAGAAATATATTTAATTTCTGACTTTCTAAAAAGAAACACTAGAAAAATTGACAAAAGATTTTATTATATTACTTATCATCAACTAAACAAAATACTACAAAAATATAATTATGAACTTAAAAATCCCAGAAAAGGATTTATAGACTTGGTTAAAAAAATAGAATCAAAAAAAATCTTCACTAGTCGATCTAAGATCAAAGAACAGACTATATTTAATGTGGTTTTCCCCGGTTGGTCACGAGAAGTTAAAAAAGGGGTTCTTAACAAAATTCGTAAACACTGTTCATTGTCAAACAACGACTTATACGATTCTCAGACTTTTTATAAAGGAAAAGTGCCTATATCAAAACTTATTGAAGATTATGAAGGGCCTTTAAAAAGACTAGCTTATAGATAAATATACATTTTCATTAATTTCAAAATTCATACAATAAATCATGCGCGCCCTGGGCATAGACTTCGGCCTGAAGAGGGTCGGCCTGGCGATCTCGGACCCGGGTGGGGTCCTGGCCTCGCCTTTTGGGACCATCACCCGGACCACCAGGCAGGCCGCATTTGACCAAATCGCCGCCATCGTTGAAAAGGAAAAGGTCCGGGCCGTTGTCGTGGGCCTGCCCCTGGCCCTGGACGGGACCGAGACCCAAAGCACCAGGCAGGCCAGAAACTTCGCCCAGGCGCTTGAACACAGGCTCGGCCTGGCCGTCGAGCTCATGGACGAGCGGCTCTCGTCCGCAGAGGCCGAACACAGGCTCAAGGAGGCCGGGGTTTGCGGCAAAAAGAGGAAACAGGCCCTGGACAAGGGGGCAGCGGCCCTGATCCTTCAGGCCTGGCTGGACGCAAGAAGCGCCTGAACCGGATCATGGCCTGCCTGGCCCTGGCCAGCGCGGCCCTGATGCTCGCCGGGTCCTGGTTCGTCTGGCGGGCCTGGGACTTTCTGTACCTGCCGCCCGAGGACCCGGGCCAAGAGAAGATATTCGTCATCGAGCCGGGCCAGACCTTCCTGTCCATTGCCAGGGGCCTGGAGCGCGAGCGCCTGGTCAAGGACGCGGACAAGTTCCTGGCCCTGGCCGAGGAAAAAAATCTGACCTCCCGGGCCCGGGCCGGGGAGTTCGAGCTGTCCACGGGCTGGCTGCCCGAAAGGACCCTCGAGGTCATCACCCGGACGCCCGGGGTCATGGCCAGGGTCGTGGTCCGCGAAGGCCTGACCTGGTGGCAGACCGCCGAGGCGATCGCCCAGGCCGGGCTGGTCCCGGCCCAGGACTTCGGCCGGGCCGCGCACAACGCCGGCCTGCTCTCGGAGTACGACATCCCGGCCGACTCGGCCGAGGGCTACCTGTTCCCCGAGACCTACCTGCTGACCAGGCCCAGGAATGACCCGGGCCCGGCCATGGTCCGGACCATGCTCGACGAGTTCGCCAAGAACGCCCGCAAGGTCTGGCCCCTGGGCTTGCCCGGACCCGAAAAGCTCCACAAGACGGTCATCCTGGCCTCCCTGGTCGAGAAGGAGACCGGGGATGCGAGCGAGCGGGCGCGCATCGCCGGGGTCTTCGCCAACAGGCTCAAGAAGGGCATCGCCCTGGCCGCCGACCCCTCGGTCATCTACGGCCTGGGCCCGGACTTCAACGGCAACCTGAAAAAGGGCGACCTCGCGGACAAGACCAACCCCTACAACACCTACCAGCGGCCCGGCCTGCCCAAGGGGCCGATCTGCTCGCCGGGCCTGGACTCGCTCCTGGCCGCGGCCAATCCCGAGAAGCACGACTTCTACTACTTCGTGGCCAAGGGCGACGGCTCGCACCACTTCAGCAGGACCCTGAAGGAGCACAACCAGGCCGTGGTCAAGTACCAGATCAAACGCGACCGCAACAACTACCGCTCGACCAAAAAATAAGGAGGCCCCGTGAACCCGAGGCGCGTCTCGACGCTCGTCCTCGCGCTCTTCGCGCTCCTCGCGCTGCTGGCCGCAACCCCCTCAGGGGCCGAGAGGCTCGCGGCCCTGGACATCGGCTCGGGCTCGGTCAAGCTCAAGGTCGCGGACCTGGACCCGGCGACCGGCCGCATCCAGAGACTGGTGCTCAAGGCCGAGCGCAAGCTGGACCTCGAGCAGGACCTGGCGCGCTCCAGGGACGACCGCCTGGGCCAAGCGGCCATGGACCAGGGCCTGGCGGCCGTGGCCGGGCTCAAGGCCCTGGCCGTTCAGAGCGGGGCGGAACGCTTTCTGGCCGCAGGGACCTCGGCCTTTCGCCGGGCCCGAAACGGGCAGCTGTTCGCCGAGCGGATATCCAAGGACACGGGCATAAGGGTCCTGGTCATAAGCCAGAAACAGGAGGCCCTGCTCGGCCTGGCCGCGGCCGCGCGGGCCACGGGCCTGGCCGCCAGGGACCTGGCGGTCTGGGACATCGGCGCGGGCAGCATGCAGATCGTCTGCCCCGGGCCGGACGGGCCGGTGTTCTTCTTCGGCCACACGGCCTCGGTCAGCTTCAAGGACCTGGTCACGGCCAGGATCAAGGGCCTGGACCCGGAAAAGATCGAGAGCCCGAACCCCCTGGACCAGGAGCAGCTCAAACGCGCCGCGGACCTGGCCCGGGCCCTGGCCGCCGGGCAGACGCCCGAGGCGCTCAAGACCGCCCTGTCCGGGCCGGGCCTGACCGTGGTCGGCATCGGCGGGGTGCACTGGTACAGCTTAAGGCTCCAGACCGGGGTCTCCGGGGCCTACACCCGGGCCGACGCGCACAGGGCGCTCATGGCCCGGGCGGGCATGACCGACCGGGACATCGACAACCCCTTCGCGGCCACCGAGGTCACCAACCTGGCCCTGGTCCTGGGGTTCATGCGCGCCCTGGGCATCGACTCGGTCCTGCCCCTGGACCTGAACATGGCCGACGGCCTGCTGGCCTCGCCCGGGCTCTGGGAGGAGTCGGATCAGGCCGCGAGCACGAAGTCCCGGCCCGGGACGTAGCCCCGGGACTTAAGGTGCGCGCAGATATCGGCGCGCGCGCCCAGGCTCGCCACATAGGAGACCACAAAGACCCGGCCCGGTTCGGGCAGCCGATCGCGGTGGACGACCGGCCGGCCGTGGACCGGGCGGCCGACCTTGCGCGGGTCGATGTCCACGTAGGCCTCGATGCGCACGCCGTGCCCCAGGAGCAGGTCCGAGCGCCGGCGCGAGGTCCGGCCCGCGCCCAGGACCCAGACCCGAGGATGAACGGGATTGTTCGCGGCCAGCCAGCGGGCGAGAAACCCGGCCTTTAGCCGGTAAAAGGCCTCGATTGAGTAGCGCTCGTGGCTGCGCGACAGCCTGCCGGGCGGATCGTTCCAGACCAGGAGCTCGGCCTGGGCCTTTTCCATGCGCACGCCCTGCTCCAGCCAGCGCAAAACCAGCTCGTAGTCCTCGGGAAACGCGCCCTGCCTGTATGCGCCGAGATCCAGGGCCAGGTCCCTGCGGAACATGATCGAGGGGTGGGCCAGGGGGCATTCCACGAACCGGTTCAGGCTGATGCTTTCGTGCCTGGTCAGCTCGTTGATCCAGTCCACGTGGCGGGCGTATCCGGCGCAGGCCTCGCGGCAGCCGCCGAAACGCACCCGGCAGCCCACCAGGCCCACCTCGGGCCGGTGGTCCAAAATCTTGGCCTGGGCCGCGAACCTGCCCGGCAGGCACAGGTCGTCCGCGTCCATGCGGGCCACGTACCTGCCCCGGGCCGCGTCCAGGCCCATGTTCAGGGCCCGGACCAGGCCCACCCGGCCCGGGCTGAGCAGCCTGACCCTGGGGTCCCGGGCCGCGTAGTTTGCCAGGACCAGGTCCGCGCCGTCCACGGACCCGTCGTCCACGGCCAGGACCTCGAAGTCCACGCCCTGCTGGGCCAGGACGCTGTCCATGGCCGGGCCGAGCGTGTCCCGGCAGTCCCGGCAGGGCATGAGCACCGATATCCCGGGACAATCGCCTCGGGGATTCGAGCCGGACGCCACCTAGTCCTCCCCGCGCAGCAGCCGCCTGATCCGGCAGACCCCGCAGATGTCCCCGGAGGTCGGAGAGCCGCACTCCGGACACGGGGAAAGGCCCTGGCCGAGCCCGGCCTGTTGGGCCTCGAAGGCCGGCCGGCCCCTGTTGAGGAACCCGTCGTAAAACGCGAACTTGCTGCCCGGGCTGTTGTGCTCCAAATCGTCCAAAAGCCGCTTGTAGGAGGTGAAGGTGGCCCCGCGGCTGTAGGGGCAGGGCGCGTCGTGGACCTCTATGCCCTTGAGAAAGCAGTAGCACGCGGTCTCGTACTCGGTGAGCCTGTACAGGGGCTTTGCCTTGCGCACGAACCCGTCCTCCGCCGGGAGCAGCGGGCCCTGGTCCGAGAGGTAGGCCCCGTCCCAGCGCAGGGTGTTGGCCAGCAGCCTGGCCGCCTCGTCGTCCAGGTTGTGGCCCGTGGCCAGGACCTCGAACCCGCCGCGCGCGGCCGCGCGGTTGAAGAAGTGGCGCTTGATCTTGCCGCACACCGAGCACACCGGCCTGCGCACCCGCCTCTTGACCTCGGGGATGGCCAGGCCCTCGGCGGCCAGGTCCACGACCACCAGGTCCAGGCCCCGGGCCCGGCAGAAGTCCTCGACCGCGGCCCTGGCCCGGTCAGAGGACCCGGGGATGGCCAGGTCCACGAACAGCCCGCTGACCCGGCAATCCTGTTCGAGCAGCTCGTTGGCCAGCGCCAGGGAGTCCTTGCCCCCGGACAGGGCGGCGAGTATCCGCTCGCCGGGCCCGAACATGGCCTGGGCCTTGACCGCGGCCCGGACCTGGCCCGAAAAGTAGCGCAGAAAGCACGGCCCGCAAAAGGCCGCGTTGTGGCTGGGCAGGTCCACCATGGCCGGTTCCCGGCAGCTCTTGCACTTCAAGACCCGCCCCCCTAGCCCGCCGAGGTCACCCTGCGCACGGTCAGCTCGTCGCCGGCATAGAGCCGCCGGTCCCTGGTGAGCAGCTCCGGGCCCCTGATGACCAGGACCTGGTTGAACCTGAGCCCGAGCCTGTTCAAGAGCTGGAGCACGGTGTTCAGACGCGGGAACTCAAGAATCTTCCCGTCCGGTTCGAGTCTCACGCGTATCATCAAGATATTCTCCAACAGGCCCAAGGCCGGCCGCCAAGGGACTGTAGCC
Source organism: Desulfovibrionaceae bacterium (assembly GCA_016932995.1). Taxonomy (GTDB): domain Bacteria; phylum Desulfobacterota; class Desulfovibrionia; order Desulfovibrionales; family Desulfovibrionaceae; genus JAFGBU01. The sequence continues at coordinate 22,183 of JAFGBU010000012.1, read as the reverse complement.
CGGGGCCCCGAATTGTCAAGCGGGCCGGCTTGGGCCTTGCGGTGCCACCCGGCCTTCTGTAGTATACAAAATAAAAGAACCTCGCCGGGTGGGACGCGCTCCGCTTCAAGCCGCCCGGTTGACACCCGACCCGCTGCAATACATAAAAAGAAAGCAAGCCAAGGAGCGGATCATGAGCCAGACGCGCATCCTCGTCGTGGATGATGAAAAACACATCCGCATGCTCTACCAGGAGGAGCTTGAAGCCGAGGGCTACGAAGTGGTCACCTCGGACGGCGAGGAGGACATCTTGGACGTCATCGAGCGGGAGGACCCGACCATCGTGGTCCTGGACATCAAGCTCGGGGTCAACCGCTCCGGCCTGGACCTGCTCCAGGAGATCAGGGCCCAGGACCAGAACCTGCCCGTGATCCTGAGCACGGCCTACGACAGCTTCCAGCACGACCTCAAGTCCATCGCCGCCGACTATTACGTGGTCAAGTCCGTGGACCTCGCCGAACTGAAAGACAAGGTCAAGATGGCCCTGGACAAGGCCGCCGGGGCCTAGATCGGGCCCAAGGACAGGCCTGGGCCCGGCCTGTTTCCCCTTGCCCGGGGCCGCTCTTCGTGCTAGCCGCAGATTCCATGCCCGACGTCTCGCAGATAATCCGGGAGATAAGCGTCTTCGCCATCCCCCTGCTCCTGGCCCTGACCTGCCACGAGGTGGCCCACGGCTACGTGGCCTACCTTTTGGGCGACCCCACGGCCAAGAACGCCGGCCGGCTGACCCTGAACCCGCTCAAGCACCTGGACCCCATCGGCACGATCATCTTCTTCGTGGCCAAGATCGGCTGGGCCAAGCCCGTGCCCGTGGACCCGCGCAACTTCAAGGACCCGCAAAGGGGCATGCTCCTGGTCGCCCTGGCCGGACCGGCCACGAACTTCATTCTGGCCGTGCTCTTCGCGATCCTGTACAAGGCCCTGCTCAGGGTCCCGGTCCCCGAGGAGCACTCGCTCGTCTTCAACCTGCTCTGGGCCGCGGCGGCCATGTCCCAGGCCGGGGTGTTCGTGAACCTGATTTTGGGGGTCTTCAACCTCGTGCCCATCCCGCCCCTTGACGGGGCCAACATCCTGGCCGGATTTCTGCCCAGGCGGCTGGCCTACAAGTACCTGTCCTTCGGCAGATACGGCGTGCTCCTGATCCTGGGGCTGGTGGTCGCAAGCAACATCTTCGGACTCAACATCCTGGGCGCGCTCATATTTCCGGTCATAGAAAAGGCCGCCGAGCTGCTGCGGATCCAAATGTAACCTCAACTCCAAAAGCAAGCGGACATGACACAGGGAAAAAAACGCATCGTCTCCGGAATGCGGCCCACCGGGCCGCTCCACCTGGGCCACTTCTTCGGCGTGCTGGTCAACTGGGTCAGATTGCAGGCCGAGTACGACTGCTTCTTCTTCGTGGCCGACTGGCACGCCATGACCAGCGAGTACGCTGATCCGCGCATGATCAAGGGCTTTGTGCCCGAGCTGGTCAAGGACTGGATCGCCTCGGGCCTGGACCCGGAAAAATGCGTCATCTTCCAGCAGTCGCGGATCAAGGAGCACGCCGAGCTGCACCTGATCCTGTCCATGCTCACGCCCTTAAGCTGGCTGGAGCGCAACCCGACCTACAAGGAGATGCGCCAGGAGCTGATCCAGAAGGACCTGAACACCTACGGGTTTTTGGGCTACCCCGTGCTCATGGCCTCGGACATCCTCATGTACACGCCCGAGGCCGTGCCCGTGGGCCAGGACCAGCTCCCGCACCTGGAGCTCACCCGGGAGATCGCCCGGCGCTTCAACCACTTGAACGGCGAGCTCTTCCCCGAGCCCAAGGCCCTGCTCACCGAGGAGGCCAAGCTGCCCGGCCTGGACGGCCGCAAGATGAGCAAGAGCTACGGCAACGGCATCTACCTGTCCGAGACCATGGACCAGGTCCGGCCCAAGGTCATGGGCATGCTCACGGACAAGGCCCGGATGCGCAAGACCGACCCCGGCGACCCCGAGGTCTGCAACCTGTTCCCCTACCACAGGCTCATGACCGACGCGGCCAAGTGCGCCGAGATACGCGAGGGTTGCCTGGCCGCGTCCTGGGGCTGCGTGGACTGCAAGAAACTGCTGATCGAGTCCATGGAGCGCTTTCTGGGCCCGATCCACGCGCGCCGGGCGGCCCTGGAGGGCGACCCGGACCGGCTGATGTCCATCCTGGCCCGAGGCAACGACCGGGCCAGGGAGTTCTCGCGCCGGACCATGCGCCGGGTGCGCGAGCGGCTCAATTTCCAATACGACCTGTAACAAGGGTGGAGGGCGTCTTGCCCCCCCGCAGCTGAATCAAGGAGGCGACATGCCCCAGGCAAAGCCGGGCGACAGCGTCAAGGTCCATTACAAAGGCAGATTCGAGGACGGCACGATCTTCGACTCATCCCTGGAGCGGGAGCCCCTGGAGTTCACCATCGGCCAGAGCATGGTCATCCCCGGGTTCGAGAAGGCCGTGACCGGCATGAACCCCGGAGACTCCAAGACCGTGTCCATCCCGGCCGAGGAGGCCTACGGCCAGTTCAACGAGGAGCTGCTCATCGAGGTGGACAACACCCAGGTCCCGCCGCACATCACCCCGGAGGAGGGCATGATGCTCGAGGTCCGGCTGGACAACGGAGGCGTGGCCCACGTAACCGTCAGGGAGATCAAGGAAGGGTCCCTGGTCCTGGACGGCAACCACCCCCTGGCCGGCAGGGACCTGACCTTCGAGCTCGAGCTGATCGAGATATTCTAGGCCCCGGGCCCGGCGGGCTAGGCGCGCCCGGCCTTGCGGATGTTGTAGACCCCGCGCCCCTCGGCCACGATCTCTTCCGGGCTGTCCGCGGCGTAGACCAGGACGTGGGCGTTGCCCACCCGGTTGCCCAGAAGCTTGACCTCGGCCTCGGCCACCAGGTCCCGGCCCGGGGCCGGCCGGAGGTAGTCCACGCGGATGTCTATGGTCGCGATGCGGTCGCCCACGGCGCACGAGGCCCAGACCGCGGTCCCGCCGCAGGTGTCCACCAGGGTGGAGACCACCCCGCCGTGCAGGGCCGGACGCCTCTTGTCCCCGACCAGCTCGGGCCGGAACGGCAGCCTGAGCCGGGCGTATCCCTCGCGCAGCTCCTCGACCCTGATGCCCAGAAAGCTGTCAAAGGGAATCTCCTCGATGACCTCGGCCAGGTCCTTGAACTTGTCCCGCATGTCCCTCTCCGATCGATGTTGCGCGCCGCTCAGCCCGAGGGCGGGCCCAGATACCTGATGGCCAGCATGGTGATGTCGTCGGACTGCTCCGCCCCGCCGGCGAACCCGGAGATGGAGGCGTTGACCGCGGAGACCAGCTCCCTGGCCCCCAGGGAGCGCGCCCGGTCCACGACCTCCATGAGCCTGTCCTCGCCGTACATGGCCTGTGAGGCGTCCATGGCCTCGGTCACCCCGTCGGTGTACAAAAACAGGGCCTCGCCCGGCTCAAGGCGCAGGAGGTCCGTGGCGTAGGCCGCGCCGGGCATGGCCCCGGCCACTATCTGGTTGCGGCCGGCGAGCATCCTGGCCGGCCCCTGGCGGGGCAGGACCAGGGGCGGATTGTGGCCCGCGTTGGCGTAGCGCACCTCGCCCGTGGCCAGGTTGATCAGGGCGCAGAACAGGGTCACGAACATGCACGACTCGTTGTTCTCGCTCAGGTCGGCGTTGACCTTGGTCAAAACCTCGCCCGGGCCCAGGCCCCGCTCGGCCGTGGCCTTGACCAGGGTCTTGGTCACGGCCATGAACAGGGCCGCGGGCACGCCCTTGCCCGAGACGTCGCCGATCAGGAAGAAGAACCTGTCCCGGTCCAGGAAAAAGAAGTCGTACAGGTCGCCGCCCACCTCCCGGGCGGGCTCTATGCTGGCGTAGATCTCGAACTCGGTGCGCTCGGGAAAGGGCGGGAACAGCTTGGGGATGATGCCCATCTGGATGTCCCGGGCGATCCTGAGCTCGGACTCGATGCGCTCCTTGGCGGCCGTGGTCAGCTTGAGGTCCTGGATGTAGTCCTGCAGGGCCCGCTCCATGGCCAGGAAGGACCCGGCCAGACGGCCGACCTCGTCGCGGTAGCGCTGCTCCATGTCCCTGACCGCGGCCAGGGCCGTTTCCGAGAGCCTGAAGTCGCGCTCCGGAAGACCCCCGGCGTAAGAGGTCAGGGTCCTCAGCGGCCTGGTCAGCCTGCGGCCCAAAAACGAGGCAAAGGCCAGGCCCAGGACCAGGATCGCGGCGTTTATCCAGGCCAGATGCATCATCAGCCTGCGGCCCGGGGCCTCGAGCTCGCTCTCGGGCACTGCGGAGACCACGTACCAGTCCAGGGGCTCGAAGCGCCTGGACTCCAGCATCCAGACCCTTTCAGGGCCCCGGTCCAGGGCCGCGGCGCAGCGGCAGGTGAAGCCGCCCGCCGCGGCCCTGGCGCCCTGGACCAGCCTGGAGAGGAGCTCCTTGGCCTTGAAGTCCTCGGACAGAAAGCCCGGGTCGCGCGACCTGGCCGAGATGACCACCTCGCCGCCCGCGCCGTCGACCACGAACACGAACCCGCTTTGGGCGATGCGCACCCTGTCCAGGGCCCAGGACAGGTCGTCCTTGATCTCCCCCAGCCTGCGGGCCGCCTCCCGGTCCACGTCGTCTATGTACACGCCGGTGCCGATTATCCAGTTCCACTTGGGGTACAGAAACACGTAGCCCAGCTTGGGCGAGGGCTCGGGGTCGTTGAGCCGCCAGAACCAGAAATCGAGGAACCCGCTGCCGTGCTTGGTGATCAGCTCCTTGATCTTGGGCATGACCAGGCAGCCCTTGGCGTCCCTGAACCCGGACATGTCCCGGCCCATGACCTTGGGGTCCGGGTGGGAGATGGCGACCATGTCCAGGTTGTAGGTGAAGAAGTAGTCGTCGTTGCCGTAGCGCACGCTGCGCAGGTACTTGAGGGCCGAGGCCTTTGCCCGGGCCTCGCTCAGCCCGCCCCGCTCCTGGAGCTCATAGAAGTGGTCCAGGGCCGCGACCAGGGACCTGGACACGTTCTGCATCTGCTCCCGGCGCATCTTCAGGGTCTGCTCCCGGTAGGCGGTCAGGCTCTCGTACTGGCCCTCTATGCTCTGCAAAACCAGGCCCATGGCGTTTCTGGCCGACTTCTCGGCCTCGGCGCCCATGGACCGCTCCACCGAGTAGCCGGTGAACAGGCTCACGGCCACCGTGGACAGGACCAGGGCCCCGGAGATGAGCAGGGCCAGCTTGGCGTTGAAGGACATGCGCATACGGCCGAAGTTTTACCCTTCCGAAAAGAAAAAGAAAAGGGTTCGAGCGGCTATGGACCGGCCTGGGGCCTGCCCACGGCCTCCATGCGCGCGAAGAACATCATCAGGCAGGGGATGACAAAGACCGTGAACACCGTGGACAGGGCCAGGCCGCCCAAGACCACCGCGCCCAGGCCGCGGTAGAGCTCCGAGCCCGGGCCCGGGGCCACGGCCAGGGGCAGCATGCCGAATATCGAGGTCGTGGCGGACATGAAGATCGGCCTGAGCCTGGTGCGCGTGGCCAGGAGCACGGCCTCGCGGCGGTCCATGCCCTGGTCGCGCATGTTGTTCAGGGACTGGTGCACGATGAGGATGGCGTTGTTGACCACCACGCCGACCAGGATGACGAACCCGAGCATGGTCAGCACGTCCAGGGCCTGGGGCGCGATGAGCCAGTTCTCCAGCTTGAGCCCCAGAAACCCGCCGGCCCAGGCCAGGGGCACGGTGAACATGATGATCAAGGGGTACATAAAATTGCCGAACAGCGCGGACATGAGCAGGTAGGTGATGACCACGGCCAGCAGGAAGTTCCACTGCATGGCCTGCCTGGTCACGGTGAGCTTGTCCGCGGCCCCGCTCATGCGCACGTCCACGCCCTTGAGCAGGCCCATGGCCTTGACCGCGGGCAGGACCTGGCTCTCGATGGTCTCCATGGCCTGCTGCAGGGGCACGTCCAGGGGCGGGGTGACCTGGAGGGTGATGGTCCGCTGGCGCTCCAGGTGCCGGATCTGGCTTATGCCGTAGGTCCGCTCCATCTCGGCCAGGGACTGCAGGGGCACGGCCCAGCCCTTGGGCGTGGCCACCAGGGAGCCGTACAAAACCTCCGGGGTGTCGATGGCCTGCTCCGCGGACTTGAGCACCAGGTCGATCTTCTTCCTGCCCTCCTCCTTGTAGTCGCCGATCTGGCGGCCGTCCATGATCACGTCCACGGCCAGGGCCAGGTCGTTGGCGCTCATGCCCGCGGCCCGGACCCGGTCGCGCAGGGGGTGGAAGCGGATCTCGGGGTAGAGCAGCTCCAGGGAGGGCAGGGGCCTGATCTGGCTGCCCGGGATCTTCTGGCTGATGATCCCGTACATGGTCCCGGCCGCGGCGATGAGCCGTTCCATCTCCGGGCCGCTCACGTCCAGGGCCACGATCCGGCCCTTGCCTATGCCCTGCTCGAATATCGAGGCCTGCATGCTGACCCCGTACATGCCCGGGATGGAGTGCATGATGGAGTTGAAAAAGGGCACCAGCTCCCCGGCCCGGTCCTCGTGGTCGGACACGGCCCCGAACAGATTTATGGTCGGCGCGGCCACGAAGAACATCTCCTTGATCCCGGGCACCCCTCCCACGTCCTTGTCGAAGTGCGGGGCGGCCTGGTCGTAGATGTACTGGCCTATGGCCCTGTTCTCCTCGTAGGACAGGCCCGGGGGCGGGATCAGGATGCTGATGACCAGGTTGCGGTTGCCCTGGGGCAGGTACTCCATCTTGGGGAAGAAGGCCCAGACCATGAGCAGGGAGGCCAGGGTCAGGCCGGCCACCGTGGCCAGCCTGGTCTTCCAGTCCCTGATGGCCAGGTCGAGAAGGCCCATGATCCGGTCCGCGGCCCTGGCCCCGAAGCGGGTCAGGGGGTTGTCCCTGAGGCTCAGGCCGTTCTTGGAGGCGTTCTTGAACAGGCGCCCCAGGCCGGTGTCCTTGACCGCGTTCTTGGCCAGGTCCAGGGCGTTCTGGGCGTGGTTTCCGAGGGCCGCGGCCAGGCCCTGGGCCCTGCCGGCCCTGCGCAGGGACAGGGAAAAGAGCTGGTTGGCGAGCATGGGGATGAGCAGGACCGAGACGAACAGGGAGAGGATGATGGCGCAGGTGACCGCGATGGCGATGTCCTTGAACAGCTGCCCGGCCTCCTCCTGGATGAAGACCACGGGCAGGAACACGGCCACCGTGGTCAGGGTCGAGGCCACGACCGCGCCCCAGACCTCGCGGGTGCCGTCATAGGCCGAGAGAAAGGGCGTCTTGCCCATGCGCCGGTGGCGGTCGATGTTCTCCAGGACCACGATGGCGTTGTCCACGAGCATGCCCACGGCAAAGGATATCCCGGCCATGCTGACCACGTTCAGGGTCCGGCCGGCCGCGCCGAAGATGATGAACGAGCCGATGACCGAGACCGGGATGGCCAGGGCCACGATCAGCGTGGAGGACACGCTCTGCAAAAAGGCGAAGAGCACGATCACGGCCAGAAAGCCGCCGATGAGGATGTTCTCCTTGACCAGGTCTATGGCCCCGTTGATGTACGGGCGCTGGTCGTGGGCCCAGTAGAGCTTGAGGCCCTTTTCCTTGAGCTTGCCGGCGTTGAGCTGGTCCACGACCTCCTGGACCCGGTCCGTGAGGGTCAGGACGTTGGCCCCGGGCTCTGGCTTGACCCCTATGACCATGCCCGGGACGCCGTTGTGGAGCATGGCCACGCTGCGCTTCTCGTGGCCCAGCTCGGCCCGGCCCACGTCGCGGAGCCTGACCCGGTACTCGCCGGACGAGGAGATGACCATGTCCTCTATCTCCTCGGGCGAATGGAACTCGGCCGGGGTCCGGATGCGGTAGTCCCGCCTGCCCACGCCCATGTTCCCGGCCGAGACGCTGACGTTCTCGGCCTTTAGGGCGTCCATGAGCGAGACTATGGTCAGCCCGTAGGCGGCCAGCTTCTCCGGGTCCACGATCACGTGCATCTCGGTCTCCGTGCCCCCGCCGATGAACAGGTCGGCCACCCCGGGCACGCGGTCCAGGTACTGGCGGACCTCGTCCTCGATATAGGTGCGGAAGTGCTCGACCGGCTCCTTGTTCCCGGGCAGGGTCTGGACGATGGTCCAGATGACCGGGGAGGTGGCCGAGCCCGTGGCCGAGATGATGGGCTGGTCCATGCCCTCGGGATACTCGGGGACCTCGTTCAGCTTGTTGGAGACCCGAAGCAGGGCGTTGTCCACGTCCGTGCCGATGCTGAAGCGCAGGGTGATGCGGCCCTCGCCGTTGAAGCACTCGCTCTCCAGCTCGATGAGCCCGGGCACGCCCTTGAGGACCTTTTCCTGCTCCTCGATGACGTCGCGCTCGATCTCGTAGGGCGTGGCCCCGGTCCACCTGGTGGTCACGGTGATCTCGGGCTCGGTGACCGAGGGCGAGAGCTGGTAGGGGAGGCTGCCCACGGCGATGAACCCGAACAGGACCACCAATATGACCCCGACCAGGACCGTGACCGGATTGTTTATGGAGAACTTGACCGGATCCATGGGACTCGTCCTTGGGGCTCGCCGGGCCGTCCGGCTCAGGAGCCCTGGCCGTCCTTGGCCCGGGCCACGGCCTGGCCGGGCCTGAGCCTCTCGTTGCCCTTGACCACCACCTCCATGCCCGGGGCCAGGTCCTCGGCCTGAACGCCCGCGCCAAGCCCCCGGTAGCCCACGACCCTGACCGGCACGGGCTGGGCCTTGCCGTCCCTGACCACCCAGACGGACAATTGGCCCCCGACCGAGATGATCGCGTCCCTGGGCAGCACCAGGGTTCGGCTTGCGGATTCGTACGGCAGCCGGACCAGGGCCTCCATGCCCTCGGCCAGAAATCCCTGGTCCAGGACCCTTATCTTGACCGGAAAGGTGCGCGTGGCCACCTCGCCCCTGGGGACCACGGCGAAGACCTTGCCCGTAAGGCTGCGGCCCCCGGCCTTGACCTCGACCTCCAGGCCCGGCCTGACCACGCGGGCCACGCGCTCGGGCACGTTGGCCACCACGTCGTACTCCCCGGCCCGGGCCACGGTGGCCACGGCCTGGCCCTTGGATATCCACTCGCCCCTGTACACGTCGCGCTTGGTCACCACCCCGTTGAACGGGGCGCGGATGGTCTTCTTGTCCAATTCGATCTCCAGGCGCCTGAGCTCGGCCGCGGCCTCGGCCATGCCGCTTTCCGCGCCCCTGGCGCCCAGCCTCTTGGCGTCGTACTCGCCCTCGGCCACGGACTCGCTCTGAAAGAGCTGCTTGACCCTCTTGTCGTTCAGCCTGGCCAGCTCGTGCTCGGACTTGGCCTTGTTCAGCCTGGCCCTGGCCGCAAGGACCTCCTTCTCCAGGATGTCCGTGGACAGCCTGACCAGGACGTCGCCCTCGGCGACCGTCTGGCCGTCCTCAACCGCCGCCTCCACGATCTTGCCGTCGACCTCCGAGGCCACGTCGGCCATCTCCGTGAAGTACACGGTGCCCACGTACTCGGACTGGGCCGCGACCTCGCCGGACTCGACCTTGGCCGTGACCACCGGGACCGGGGGGCCCTGCTGCTGGGCCAAGGCCGGAAGGCCCAAGGCCGCGACAAGGATCAACAAAAAAACAAACGCTCTGAATTTCGGCATACTCGTCTTCCGCAGGCCCGCGGGGCCCAGGTCCATGATCTCCGGTATACGGCCCTGCCTGTCTTTTTTCCCGAGGGATGTCAAATCAAGGCTCAGCCCGCAGCCTCCAGATTGGCGAACACCCGCCTGAGCAGGTCCTGGCACTGCTCAAGCTCCCGGACGCCGAGGCCGCGCTGGGACTCCTCCAGGACCTCGCGGGCCAGGCCCTCGGCCTCGGCCCACAGGGCCCTGCCCGCCCCGGTCAGGTGGACGCGCTTGTGCCGCCGGTCGGCCCGGTCCCTGACCCGGATCGCCAGGCCCCGCCTCTCCAGCCCGTCCACGAGCCTGCTGACCCCGGTCTTGTCCTGGACCAGGCGTCGGCAGAGCTCGCTCTGGGTCAGGCCGTCCTCGGCGAACAGGCAGAACAGGACCGCGCACTGCTCTCCGGTCACGGGCGCGCCGGCGGCGGCCAGCCTGCGGTTGAAGCGCCTCATCAGGGCCCTGGCCAGGCGGACCACGTCCCGGCCCAGGGACTCCTCCAGGGGATCGTCTCGGCCTGTCATGGATATGGTTGTATATTCAACCGTTGCCCGAGTCAAGGTCCAAGGGCGCGCTTGGCCGGCTTGCATTCGGGTGCGCATGCGTCTAGAACCATGTCCATGGAGAAGTACACCGCTGATCTGCACGTCCACTCGCGCTTTTCCAGGGCGACCAGCAAGGCCCTGACCGTGAGGAACCTGGCCGCCTGGGCCCGGGTCAAGGGCGTGCAGGTCGTGGGCACCGGAGACTTCACCCACCCCGGCTGGCTGGAGGAGATCGAGACCGCTCTCGAGGACGACGGGTCCGGGCTGTTCAGACTCCGGGACGAGGCCGGGCTGGAGCGCGAGCTGCCGGAGCGCGGCGGGCCCCTGCCCGGCCGGACCAGGTTCATGCTCCAGACCGAGATAAGCTCGATCTACAAAAAGGCGGGCAAGGTCCGCAAGGTCCACAACCTGGTGTACATGCCCGACCTGGACGCGGTGCGCGCCTTCAACCAGAAGCTGGCCATGGTCGGCAACCTGGAGAGCGACGGCCGGCCCATCCTGGGCCTGGACAGCCGCGACCTTTTGGAGCTGGTCCTCGAGACCCACGCCCTGGCCTTCCTGATCCCGGCCCACATCTGGACCCCGTGGTTCTCGCTGTTCGGGGCCAAGTCCGGGTTCGACTCCCTGGAGGAGTGCTTCGGCGACCTGTCGGGCGAGATATTCGCCATGGAGACCGGCCTGTCCTCGGACCCCAAGATGAACTGGCTGTGGAGCGCCCTGGACAGGATGCGCCTGGTGTCCAACTCCGACGCCCACTCCGGGGAGAAGCTCTGCCGCGAGGCCAACGTGTTCAGGGGCGAATTGTCCTACGAGGGCATGTACCGCGCCCTGCGCGGCGAGGGCCTGGGCCAGAGCTTCCTGGGCACGATCGAGTTCTTCCCCGAGGAGGGCAAGTACCACCTGGACGGGCACCGCAAGTGCGGGGTGGTCATGGACCCCCAGGAATCAAGGGCCAGGGGCGGGATATGCCCGGTCTGCGGCCGGCCGGTGACCATGGGCGTGCTCTCGCGCATCCTGGAGCTGGCCGACCGCGAGGAGCCGGTCCGGCCCCCGAACCGGCCCGGGTTCGCCTCGCTCATCCCGCTCAAGGAGCTGATCGCCGAGGTCCTGGGCGCGGGCCCGGGGACCAAGAAGGTCCTTGCCCTGTACAACAGGATCACCGCGGACCTGGGCCCGGAGCTGGACGTGCTCCAGATCGTCCCGGCCGAGGACATCGCCAAGTACTCCCGCCCCCTGGCCGAGGGCGTCGGGCGCATGCGCGAGGGCCGGGTCCTGCGCACCCCGGGGTTCGACGGCCAATACGGGGTGATCTCCGTGTTCACGGACAAGGAGCGGGCCGAGATGACCAGGGGCGGGCTCCTGATCGCCCCGGCCGCGCGGGCCGAGCCTTTGGCCGGGCCGGTCCCGGACCAGGCCCCCAGGGCCCGGGAAACGGCCCCTTCGGCCCTTGTGCACAACCCGGCCCAGGAAAGGGCCGTGCTCGCCGGGCCGAACCCGGTCCTGGTGGTCGCCGGGCCGGGCACGGGCAAGACCCAGACCTTGGCCGGCCGGGTGGAGAGGCTCCTCGGCCAGGGGGTCGATCCCAAGAAGATTCTCGTGGTCACCTTCACCCGCCGGGCGGCCCAGGAGCTCAGGGACCGGCTCCGGGCCCGGCTGGGCCCGGACATCTCCCCGCCCCAGGCCGGGACCCTGCACGCCCTGGCATTCGACTACTGGAGCCACGTCCAGGGCGAGCCCCCGGTGGTTCTTGACGAGGAGTCGGCCAAGAGGGTCTTTGCCGAGGCCAACCCCAAGCTGCCCAAGTCCGGGCTCAAGGCGGCCTGGGAGGCCCTGTGCCTGGCCAGGCAGACCATGCGGCCCCAGGACCCGGACCTGGCCGCGGCGGCCGCAAACTACTCCGGGCACAAGAGCAGCTGGAACCTGGCCGACTACGACGACCTGTTGGCCTTCATGCTCGAACAGATCGCCTCAAACGGCTTTGCCGCGCCTTTTTCGCACGTCCTGGTGGACGAGATACAGGACCTCTCGGCCCTGCAGCTGGCCCTGGTCTCAAGCGTGGCCCGGGACGACGGCAAGGGCTTCTTCGCCATCGGCGACCCCAGGCAGTCCATCTACGGCTTCAGGGGCGCCCTGGGCGACGCCCGGGCCGCGCTCAAGCGCAGGTGGCCGGATATCGAGGTCGTGGAGCTTGAGGACAACTACCGCTCGGCCCAGGCCATCCTGGACCTGTCCGGCGGGCTGTTCCCGGACGCGCCCAGGCTGAGGGCCCAAAACGACGCCCCGGCCGAGATACATCTCTTCCAGGCCCCGGACGCCATGCGCGAGGCGGCCTGGATCGCCGCGCGCGTCAAGTCCCTGATCGGGGCCACCAGCCACAGCCTGGCCGACGCCACGGGCCACGGCGGCCTGGCCCCGGGCGACGTGGCCGTGCTGGTCCGCTTCAGGGGCCTGACCGCGATCCTGGAAAAGGCCCTGACCAGGCAGGGGGTGCCCTGCGCAAGGCCCGAGGCCGAGGCCTTCTGGGACGACCCCAGGGCCGCGGCCATACTCGCCGCCGCGGGCAGGTTCCTGGGCCTGCCCGGTAAGGAGGACAACGGCCCGGACATCCCCGAGCCGGTCCTGGCCGGCGGGCCCGCGGGCCTGGCCTCGGCCCTCAGGGAGACCCCGCCCTTTGACCGCTTCTTCTGGGAGGGCCGGGCCTTCAGGGAGCTGAAAAGGGCCTTTGAGCAAAAACGCGGCTGGGCCGGGCTGCTCAACTGGGTGCATCTGCAAAGCGGCCTGGAGCTCATCGGCCGGTCCGCGGAAAAGGTCCAGATCATGAGCCTGCACGCGGCCAAGGGCCTGGAGTTCGAGGCCGTGTTCATGCCCTGCCTGGAGGACGGAGTGCTGCCCTTTTTCGGGGCCGAGACCCTGACCGGAAAGGCCCCGGGATCAGTGCCCGGCCAGGCGGCCGTGCTCGAGGAAAAAAGACTCTTCTACGTCGGCCTGACCCGGGCCAGACAAATGCTGTTCATGAGCCACGCGGCCTCGCGGACGCTCTATGGCCGGACCCTGCGCCTGCCGCCGTCGAGGTTTCTGGGGGAGCTTGCGCCAAAGCTCATCAAGCGCACGGCCATGACCGCCCACAGCGTCAAAAAGGAAAAACGCCTGAGCCTGTTGGACACGCCTAGCGCGCGAACATCCTGAACAGGCTGCGCTCGTAGGCCAGGGACACGCGCCTGGCCGCCCTGGTGGTCAGACCGAACTGCCTCAAGCGGCAGAACACGTGCAACGGATTGAAAAAATGCTCCAGACAGCCACGCAAACCGGTCATAGTCATATCCCCCTGCACGGGACTTTCCACCTGTTTGTCTTCACCTGCTCCATGCAATCGCCATGCCCGAAGCGCAGCTCCCCCCCATCGACTTGGACCCCGGCCTGAACCCCGCGCCGGCCCGGGACATTTTGCCCCCGGGCACCCGGTTCCGGGTCGCCGCGACCTCGTTCACCCTGCCGGACAGGGTGGGAAATAATTGCGCATGGCTGTCCCAATTCTTCCCCGAGGTCGGGCTGGCCCTGTTCGAGACCGAGGCCTGCCTGGCCTACGACGAGAACGACCTGCCCCGATCCCTGGCCGATCTGCCCCTGAGCTATCACGCCCACCTGCCCCTGGACCTGCCCTGGACCAGGGGCGTCGACGCGGTCTGGGAGGCCGTTTCCGGGCTCCTTGAGCGGGTTGCATATTTGCGGCCTTGGGCCTATGTTCTGCATCCGCCGCTTGAGGCCGGAAGCGTGCCCGGCCTGGCGCGGAGATTTTCCGCGGCCGGTATCAACCCGGCCGCGGTGCTGCTTGAAAACATCCAGGGCAACGACCTGACCGCGATCTGGCCCGCGGTCCTGGACTCGGGCTTCGGGGTCTGTCTGGACCTGGGCCACGCCCTGGCCTACGGACAGCGGGCGCTCATGGACCTGCCCGGGCTCTGGGAGCGGGTCGCTATGCTCCACGTCTACTCGCCCGGCCCAAGGGGCCGGCACCAGTCCCTGGACGGCCTGGGACAAGACGGCCGGGGGCTTTTGCGCGCCTGGCTCGGGCGGCTTAGCCCGGGCCGCACGGTGACCATCGAGGTCTTTGATCCCCAGGGCCTGTTCATATCCCTGAGGACCCTGGCCGGGTGGCTGAACTCCTGGAGGGACCTTAACCGATGATCACCCTGATCCTGGGGGGCAACAAGTCGGGCAAGTCGGCCTTCGGGCTCAGGCTCATGAACCAGGCCCCGGGCCCGCGGATACTCCTGGCCACCGGACGGGCCAAGGACCTGCCCTTCAGGCGCCAGATACTCGAGCACCGCGAGCGCAGGTCTCCGGACATCCCGGTCCTGGAAGTGGGCCTGGACTTGCCTCGGTCGATCATTGAGGCTAAGGAGAAATACGGCTGCGTCCTGGCCGACAGCCTTGATTTCTGGCTCTTCGCCTGCCGCGAGAGCGGCTGCGGCCGGGACATGGTCCAGGCCCTGCTCGACTGCCTGTCGGGCTGGGACGGCGGGGAATTGATCCTGGTGTCCTGCGAGATCGGGTTCAGCCCTCTGCCGGCAACGGCGGAGGCCCGGGGATTCGTCAAAGCCCTCGGAGAACTGCACCAACAGGTGGCCGACCTGGCCCGGACGGTCTACTTCGTGGCCGCGGGGCTTCCGCTGGCCCTGAAAAAGGCTTGATATGGCGATATTCAAACAGCTCGACGACAGCCTGTCGCAGCTGCTCGCGCTCCTGAACAAGGACGAGCGCTGGCTGATCGTGATAAACGCCGACCCCGACTCCCTGGCCTCGGCCATGGCCCTGAAGAGGATATTCACCAGGCGCGTCCTGGACATAGGCATCGGCCAGATCAACGAGGTCAAGAGGCCCGACAACCTGGCCATGATCCGCTACCTGCGCATCCCCACGCGCAGGATCATCCCCAACCTCATCGCCCAGTACGACCGCTTCGCCCTGGTGGACTCCCAGCCCCACCACCACCCGAGCCTGGAGCAGTTCGAGTTCTCCGTGGTCATCGACCACCACCCCCTGATCAAGGAGAGCCCGGTCCGGGCCCTGTTCACGGACATCCGGCCCAAGTACGGGGCGACCTCGACCATGCTCACCGAATACCTCTACAACCTCAGGATCAGGCCCGGAAAGCTCCTGGCCACGGCCCTGCTCTACGGCATCAAGTCGGACACCAGAAGCTTCGAGCGGGACTTCGTGGACGCGGACCTAAGCGCCTTCAAGTACCTGAGCAAGCACGCGGACCAGCTCCTGCTCAACCGCATCGTCCGCAGCGAGTTCCACCTGGACTGGATGCGCTACTTCTCGCGCGCCTTCTACAACCTGCGGCGCATCGGACACGGCCTGTACGCGCACATGGGCAAGGTGGACAACCCGGACATCTTGGTCATCGTGGCCGACTTCTTCATGCGCGTGCACGGCATACCCTGGGTCGTGGTCTCCGGGGAGTGCAGCGACAAGCTGGTGGTCATCCTGAGGGGCGACGGCCTGCGCAAGGACATGGGCAAGTTCTCGGCCGGCCTGTTCGGGGAGTTCGGCTCGGCCGGCGGGCACAAGGCCGCGGCCAGGGCCGAGATGGACCTGTCCGCGCTCAGCGGCAGCGACCCCGAGATGTTCATGCTCAAAAAGCTCGGCAAGGGCAAAAAATGGACCTTCAAGAGGGGCTGAAGCCGGCCTGACCGGGCGCATCCGTCATGTCCCTCAAGGAACGACTCCATCTGGACCAGGACCCCGTCTTTCTCGTGGACGGGACCTCGTTTCTGTACCGCGGCTTCTACGCCTATCCCGACCTCAAGCGCTCGGACGGGTTCCCGACCAACGCCATCTTCATCGTCCTGCGCATCCTGACCCGCATCCTCAGGGAGGAGAGGCCCAAGTACCTGGGCTTCTTCATGGACGGGCCAGGCCCGACCTTCCGGCACCGGATATACGACAAGTACAAGGCCCAGCGGCCCAAGATGCCCGAGCCCCTGGCCCAACAGATCGAGCCCCTGCAACGGGCCGTGCCCCTGCTCGGCCTGAGCCTGAGCGTCCCGGACCAGGACCTGGAGGCCGACGACCTGATCGCGGCCCTGTGCCGGGCCTTCAAGGGACGCAGGCCGGTGGTCATCGCGGCCTCGGACAAGGACCTCAAGCAGTGCCTGGACCAGAACGTGTTCCTCTGGGACCCGGGGACCAAAAAGGACACCCTCCTCGGCATCGAGGACTTCGAGGCCGAGACCGGGATCAGCCCCGGCCAGTGGCCGGACTTCCAGGCCCTGACCGGGGACCCCTCGGACAACATCCCCGGGGTGCCCGGGGTGGGCGCCAAGACCGCGCTCAAGATACTCAAGGACTTCCCGAGCCTGGAGGCCCTGCGCGAGCGCGCGGACGAGCTCCCGGACAGGCTCAGGCAAAAGGTCGAGCCCGAGCTGGACAACGTGTTCCTCTACCGCGAGCTGACCAGGCTCAAGACCGACTGCGCCGGCGACAGGTCCCTGGACGACTTCCTGGTCCGGCCGGCCGACCCCGAGGCCCTGGCCGCGTTCCTCAAGGCCTACGAGTTCCACAGCCTGCTGCGCGAGCTGGTCCCGGAGGACCGCGACAGGGCCGAAAAGACCCGGGCCAAAACAGACCCGACCAAGACAGCCCCGGCCAAGACCGGCCCGGTCCAGGGCCTCCTGCTGGCCGAGCCCGGCCCGCCAAAGGACCTCGCGCCGCTCGCGGTCCGGGAGGCCAAGGACGTCCGGGACCTGCCCGAGGTCTCCGGGGCCGAGGTCGGCCTGGCGCCCATGGACGGCTTCTTCCTTTTGGGCCTCAGGGACCGGGAATGGCGCTTCACCGGGTCCGAGCAGGACCTGGCCCGGGCCCTGTCCCGGGCCTCGCTTTTGGCCGCGCCAAGCGTGATCGAGCTGCTGCGCAGGGACGCCTGCTGGCGGGCCGTGCCCCTTGGGGCCTGGTTCGACCTGGGCCTGGCCGCCTACCTGCTCGACCCCGAGGAGCGCAACTACTCCTGGGAGCGCCTGCGCCGGGGCCTGCTCGCGGACCAGACCGCACGGCCGCAGCACCCCGAGGCCCACGGGCTCGCCGCCCTGGGCTACAAGGACCTGGTCCTGCCCAGGCTCAAGAACGCCGGGCTGCTCGAACTCATGCGCGACCTGGAGACCCCGCTCATCCCGGTGCTCGCGGACATGGAGAGCGCGGGCGTGGGCGTGGACCGTAAGGCCTTTTCCGGGTTCCTTGACGAGGTCAGCCGGGACATCGAGGCGCTCACGGCCAAGATCTGCGGCCTGGCGGGCCGCGAGTTCAACATCCGCTCCAGCCAACAGGCCGCCGAGGTCCTGTTCAAGGACCTCGGGCTCAGGCCCGCGGGCAAGACCCCGGGCGGGGCCCTGTCCACCTCCAACCAGGTCCTGGAGAGGCTCGCGGCCGAGCACCCGATCGTGGAGCACATCCTGGAGTACCGCAAGCTGGAGAAGCTGCGCTCCACCTATCTGGAGCCCCTGCCCAGGCTGGTGGACGAAACCGGCCGCGTCCACACCCATTTCAACCAGCTGGCCACGGCCACGGGCAGGCTGTCCAGCTCCGGGCCCAACCTCCAGAACATCCCGATCAGGGGGGTTGAAGGCTCGCGCATGCGGGCCTGCTTCATCGCCGGGCCGGGCATGCTCCTGGCCGCGGCCGACTACTCGCAGATCGAGCTCAGGGTCCTGGCCCACTTCTCAAGGGACCCGGCCCTGATCGAGGCCTTCCGGAACGACGAGGACATCCACGCGCGCACCGCGGCCCTGCTCTTCGAGGTCGACGCCCGGGAGGTGACCCCGGACCAGCGCCGCAGCGCAAAGACCATAAACTTCGGGCTGATCTACGGCATGGGCCCGCAGAAGCTGGCCCGCGAGCTCAAGACCGGCCTGGCCACGGCCAAGGAGTTCATCGAGCGCTACTTCGCCAAGCTCTCGACCCTCAAGGAGTTTTACGAAACCCTGGTGGACAGGGCCGCGGACCAGGGCTTCGTGACCACCCTGGCCGGCAGGCGCAGGCTCTTGCCCGAACTCAACTCCCGCAACCAGCAGCTGGTCTCCCAGGCCAGGCGCCAGGCGGTGAACACGGTCATCCAGGGCAGCGCCGCGGACATCATCAAGACGGCCATGATCAGGGCCCACGCGGACCAGGGCCTGCGCGACCTGTCCGCCCGGCTCATACTCCAGGTCCACGACGAGCTGCTGGTCGAGGCCCCGGAGAAAAACGCCCGGGCCGCGGGCGAACGGCTCAAGCAGATAATGCAGTCCGTGTTCGAGCTCGAGGCGCCGCTCAAGGTGGACCTGGGCCTGGGCCGGACCTGGGCCGAGGCGCACTAAGCTCGGATGAGGGCTTGAGAACCCCGCGGCCGTGCGTTAGACAGGGATCGAGCCTGCGGCCAAAAAACCATGAGGATGCGGACATGAGCCAAGACAGCAAATGCTCCTGCGGCAAGGACTCCATGCAGGGCATGCCCCTGCCCGAGGTCACCTTCTCCTCGTTCATCCTGTCCCTGAGCTCCTCGGCCCTGGTGCTCCTGGGCGAGACCCCGGACCCGGAAAGCGGAAGGATCGAGCCCAGGCCGCACCTGGCCAAGCAGACCATCGACATCCTGGGCATGCTCCAGGACAAGTGCGAAAAGGGCCTGAACAGCGAGGAGAAAAAGCTGCTCTGCGACCTGCTCTACAACCTGCGCATGAAGTACGTGAACAAGGTCAAGTGAGACCGGAGGCCCAGGCATGACCAAGAAGACCGCGGTCGGGCTCGTCGGCGTGACCGGCTACACGGGCATGGAGCTGGCCAGGCTCCTGGCCGGCCACCCCTTTCTGGACCTGGTCCGGGCCACCTCGCGCCAGGACGCGGGCAAGACCCTGGCCGAGATCTACCCCTTTCTGAACGGATCCAGCCTGGGCCGGCTGGACATAACCCGGCCCGAGACCCGGGACCTGGCCTCGGCCTGCGAGCTGGTCTTTCTGGCCGTGCCGCACAAGACGGCCATGGTCTTGGCCGACGAGCTGCTCGACGCCGGGCTCAGGGTCGTGGACCTGAGCGCCGACTTCAGGCTGACCGACCCCAAGGTCTACCAGGCCTGGTACGGGGTCGAGCACACCTGCCCGCAGAGGATACCGGAGGCGGTCTACGGCCTGCCCGAGCTCTACCGGGAACAGGTCAAGGCCGCCAGGCTGGTGGCCAACCCGGGCTGCTACCCGACCTCGGCCATCCTGGGCCTGTACCCGGCCCTGGCCGAGGGCCTGGTGCACACCGAGGACATCGTGGTGGACTCCAAGTCCGGGACCACGGGCGCGGGCCGCAAGGCGGTCCTGGCTACGGCCTTCTGCGAGGTCCAGGACTCGTTTCGGGCCTACGCCCTGGGCAGGCACCGGCACACCCCGGAGATCGAGCAGGAGTGCTCCAAGATAGCGGGCCGGGAGGTGGTCCTGTCCTTCAACACCCACCTTCTGCCCATCAACCGGGGCATCCTCTCGACCATCTACACCCGGCTCAAGGTCCGGGCCGACTCCGAGGACATCCGCGCGGCCTACGAGCGGCGCTACGCGAACGAGCCCTGGGTCCGGGTCCTGCCCCAGGGCGCGCTGCCCGAGACCCGCTGGGTGCGGGGGACCATGTACTGCGACATCGGGCTGGCCGCGGACCCGCGCACCCAGAGGCTGGTCATCGTCACGGCCATCGACAACCTCTGCCGCGGGGCCTCGGGCCAGGCCCTGGCCAACGCCAACGACATGCTCGGCCTGCCCGAGGACGCGGGCCTGGGCATGGCCCCGCTCATGCCCTAGCCGGCCCCGGCGCGTAACCTTTTCCTCGGCCCCGGCGAATTACATTACAGGAGGACCGCCAGGCCCACCGGCATGGGCCGGTCCCCCTGCGGCGAGGTCGTCTTGCCCGAACCGGGCGCAGGCGGAGGGAGATATCCAGGGCCAAAGGAGACGGCTTATGGAGATCAGCGGCATCAGCAGCGTGGCGGGCACCTTCTCCCAGATGCAGGTCAACAACATCAACAAGGAACCCCCGGACATCAAGGAGATATCCGAGCAGATGTCCGGCCGCCTGATCAAGGGGCTGGACAAGAACGGGGACGGCATGCTCAGCGCGGACGAGGTCGAGTTCGACGAGGAGCTCTTCCAGGACATGGACTCGGACAAGGACGGCCTGCTCAGCCAGAAGGAGCTCAAGACCGGGATCGAGAACAACGAGGACCGGTTGAAGGACATCCTTCCCCCGCCGCCCACGGCCGAGGGCGAGGGCCTGGAGGGGCTGGAGCTGGGCGGCGAGTTCGGCAAGCAAAAGGCCGTAAGCGCCTACCAGGACAACCTGGACGCCCTGCTCAGCAGCCTGTTCGACTCCGTGGGCGAGGACGAGGAGCAATACACCTACGAGTCGTTGAACATCGCGGTCTGAGGGCCTTCAACGGCGCGTGCCCGGCATGCGGGGGCCGGTTTTCAGCCTTAGCCGGCCCCCCATGCCCAATCCTGAACTTCGTGTCTTCAAGCACGGCCCGAGGCGTCCAAGACATATGCGCGGCGGACATGGTTAAGGGCTCCGGGAACAGCGGCGACCGGGCCGCCATCGAGGCCGTGCTCCTGGGCGACGTGGACCGCTTCTCGGAGATCATTGACAGATACAAGGCCAAGGTGGCCGGGCTGGCCTCCCGGCACGTGCCCCCGGCCCAGGTCCCGGACGTGGCCCAGGAGACCTTTGTCCGGGCCTTCCGGTCCCTGGCCGGGTTCGACCTGGACCGGCCCCTGGAGCCCTGGCTCGCGGCCATCGCGGTCCGGGCCTGCCACGACTACTGGCGGGCGCGGTACAAGAACCGCGAGACCGCGCTGAGCGCCCTGCCCGAAGGCTTGCGGTCCTGGCTGCGCGAGGCCTCGGAGCAAAGGGCCAGGGCCGCGTTCGAGCGGGAAAACGAAAAAAGGGAGGCCGCCGAGGCCCTGGCCTGGGCCCTGGACAGGCTCGGGCCCACGGACAGGACGGTCCTGACCCTGACCCACCTGGAGGGCTACACCGCGGCCGAGGCCGGGGCCATGTTGGGCCTCAGCGCGGCCAACGTGAAGATCAGGTCCCACAGAGGCCGCAACATGCTGCGGCGATTGCTTCGCAAAGCCATGGAGGGCTCGGATGAACCTTAGGGAAAAGGTCGATCGCGCGGAACAGGCCCTGGTGCGCGCGCACCGGGATGGGCAGGGCCCGAAGCTCGGGCCGGAGTGGGTTGCACAGACCATGGCCCGGGTCAGGTCGGAGGAACCGGCCGAGCAGGGCTTCGGGAGGCTGCTCAGGCCCTGCGCCGTGGTTGCGGCGGGCATGGCCCTGGCGGTCGGGGTCCTGACCGTGGCCCTGTTTTTGAGCGGCCCGGACGCGGCGCTCCTGGCCCTTGACCGGGCCGCGTCCCTTTCCGGCCAGAGCGTGCTCTTCTAGTTGTCGCGGGGCCAGCGCATCGATATGCTGAAATACGGGCCTGCTCCGGCCGCGCGCCTGGCGGGCAGCACACCAGCAGGGAAAATCGGATGACCAGACGCAAGGCCTGGCTGGGGATCGCGGTCATATTCCTGTCCGGGATCATCATCGGCGCGGGCGCGACCGCCCTGGTGGTCAAGCGCGAGTTCCTGGACCGGCCCGGGCCGCCTGCCATCGTGCGCGAGATCATGTTCTGGAGGCTGTGCCGGAGCCTGGACCTGGACCAGGACCAGGAATGCGTCGCCCGGCGGATATTGCAGGGCCTGGAGAACGACGCCCGGCGCATCCACGGCAAGGTCAAGCCCGAGCTGGACCTGGCCCTGGACGCAGCGGCCCGGGAGCTCAAGAAGCACCTGAGCCAGGACCAGGTCCGAAGGCTCGACGAGCTCGTTGTGCGGATCAAGAAAAAAATGCCCCCGCCCCCGCCCCCG
>JAFGBU010000011.1 GCA_016932995.1 Desulfovibrionaceae bacterium | reverse complement strand
TTGATCCCGTATGGCCGATAGGCCTTGTAGGCCAACTGGCTGCAGTAAAAGGCCTCTTCTGTCTCCGAGTCCAGGAAATCGAGGTTGTAGGGTTTGCGCGCCGCGGCCTGCCTCAGGCAATAGTCGGCAACGCCCCGGCGAATCTCCTGTTCCCTTTCAGGAGACGCGCCCTGACCGGCAAGGGGATAGGCCGCGCCGTACAGCGTGTCCACAAGGCCGCGCTGCCCATGCATGGCCTCGCCGTCCCAGTCGTCCAGGGCCTGGAATTGGATGACCCGCATCTTGGCCCCGGCCTCGACGCAACACGGGCCCGGCCCTACATAGACAACGATGTGATCGACCGCGCCGGGGACGAGCCTGCCGACCAGGCGCCAGAACTGCCCGGCCAGAAATCGGCTGCCGTCGGTGGTGGCGAGCAGGTCGCCGGTGCGGACCTCAAGCCCCTTGAACACATGGCGGTAAATCATGGCTTGGCCCATGGCCTGAATGTCAACAATATTCGGCAACCGGGGCTTTGGGCCGACAAACCCGCCGGCCCGGCCGCAAAAAGGCCCTACCCGAGGTCCAAATTCAATACGCCGGATTGAACCAAAAAAGTACTGCAAATACTAAGGAATAGGCCTACAGGCTGGAGTATCTCTAGATTATTTATATATTTTTCAGGATGTCGGCCAAGGCGAACAGCGGCTATTTCCGGGCCGGGTCCTGCATGGCCTTGACATAGGCCTCAACGTCCTGCTCGCTGAGCGGCCGGGCGAACAAAAAACCCTGGCCGTACTCGCAGTCGAGATCGCTGAGGATGGCCGCATGGGCCTGTTTCTCCACGCCCTCGGCGACCACCTTGAGGTCCAGGCTGTGCGCCAGGTTGATGATCGCCCGGACGATTTCGAGGTTGTCCGCGGACTGGTCCAGGCCCTGGATGAAGCTCAGGTCTATCTTCAGATGGTCCAGGGGAAACCTGCGCAGATAGCTCATGGACGAGTAGCCGGTCCCGAAGTCGTCGATGCTCAGGGTGATCCCGCTCTCCTTGAGCCTGGCCAGCTTGCGCACCGAGTTTCTGGCGTCGTCCATGACCGTGGTCTCGGTGATCTCCAGGCGCAGGAGGTTGGCCGGAAAACCGACGTTCGAGACGATCCTCTGGACGTCCTCGACCAGATCGGACTTCATGAACTGCTTGGCCGAGATGTTCACCGAAAGGCTCAGGTCCCGGGCCTGCGGATAGGCCTTGCGCCAGGCGGCCATGGCCGTGCAGGACTTCTCCAGGATCAGCAGCCCCAACTCCACGATCAGGCCGGTCTCCTCGGCCAGGGGGATGAACTCGCCGGGATCGAGCACCCCCTTGCCGGGGTGCCGCCACCTGGCCAAGGCCTCCAAGCCGACCAAGCTCCTGTTTTCAATGTCCACGATCGGCTGGTAGACCACGAAGAACTCGTTTCTGGAAACCGCCCTGCGCAGGTCGTTCTCGATGGTCAGCCTGCTGATCAGCTTGTCGCGCATGCCCCGGTTGAAGACCTTGAAGCGGTTGCGGCCGGACTCCTTGGCCCTGTACATGGCGATGTTGGCGGCCTGGATGTGCTCCTCGGGTCCGGAAAAGACCGCCGAGTTCAGGGCCACGCCGATGCTGACCGTGGTTCGAATCTCGATCCCGTTTATATAGAACGGCTCGAGTATGGCCTGCATTATGCGCTTGACGACGCGCATCACCTCGCTTTTCTTGGACAAGTCATCGAGAAAAATGACGAATTCATCCCCGCCGAACCTGGCCACCGTGTCCAAGTTGCGGACGCAGCGGACCATGCGCTGGCTGACCTGGCCAAGGAGCCTGTCCCCGAAGGCGTGGCCGTGAGTGTCGTTGACCGTCTTGAACTTGTCCAGGTCCACGAACATGGTCGCGAAATGGTAGTCCTTTTTCCGCTTGACGCGATTCATGGCCTGTTCGATGCGGTCCAGGCACAGGGTCCGGTTGGCCACCCCGGTCAGGGGATCGTGCATGGCCTGGTGCCGGAGCTTGAGTTCCATCTGCTTTCTTTGGGTGATGTCCCGCAGACTGCAACGCAGGCCCAAGGACCCCCGGTCCCCTGCCAGGACCTCGGACTTGACCTGGCTGATCCAGCACATGCGCGTGTCCTTGCGGTAGATCCGAAAATCAAGGGAATTGTCCCCTGTGCTCTGTGGCGAGGCCATGAACGCGCGCCAGTCGGCAACGTCCTCGGTGTGTATTATGCGTTCCAGAAAACCGGGATCAGCCATGAACTTCTCCGGCTCATACCCGGTGATCCTGGCGCAGGACGGGCTGACGTAGAGCATGCGGCCGTCAGCGCCTATCCAGCACTCCATGTCGTGGTTGTAGTCCGCGATTATGCGGTAGCGCTCCTCGGAATCGGCCAGGGCCTGCTGCGATCTGGTCAGCTCCTCCAGGGCCTGTTCGAGATTTCTGCCGGTCTTCTCAAGCTCGACCTTCTGGTTGAAGAGCTCGAGAAAGACCTTGACCTTGCTCCTGAGGATCGCGGTGTCCAAGGGCTTGATCAGATAGTCCACGGCCCCGGTTTCGTAGCCCTGGAACACGTACTTGTCTTCCACGCCCACCGCGGTGATGAAGATTATGGGCAGGAACCTGGTCCGTTCGTCCAGGCGCAGGCGCTCGGCCACCTGAAAGCCGTTCATGCCCGGCATCATCACGTCCACAAGCGCCAGGGCGAAGTCCCTCTCGGCCGCGAGCGCCAGGGCCTGTTCCCCTGACGAGGCGCTGATCAGGTTCAGATCAAGGCCCTTGAGCACGCCCTTGAGCAGGCGGAGATTGACGGGTTCGTCGTCTACGATGAGTATGTCGTGTCTGGCCGGCATTGCGCCCCCGCTGGCGACGAAACCATTGCGCCACGGTTTTGTTTTTTTATTAAGGAAAATATGCCCAAAAGGCAATTGGCGATCAGGGCGGCAAATACGGCCCCCATGTCCTGCCGCAGCCCTTGCCGGGCGCTTCGGCCTTGACTTCCGAACGGCCTTGTTCCAATAATTTTTGTTCGATTTTTGCATCCACGGCCCGCATCGCGCAATAAAGCCGCCCCGGAGGACCCGCTAGAAAATGACCGACTACAAAAAGACCCTGAGCCTGCCCGACACGACATTTCCCATGAAGGCCAACCTCCGGGACAAGGAACCGGAGATGTTGAAGTTTTGGGAACAGATAAACGCCTACGGCCTGATGACCTCCCAGACCGGCCAAAAAGGCAGATACGTCCTGCACGACGGCCCGCCCTACGCCAACGGCCACATCCACATGGGCACGGCCATGAACAAGGTCCTCAAGGACATCGTGGTCAAGTCCAGGAACATGGCCGGGGTCAAGGCCGAGTACGTGCCCGGCTGGGACTGTCACGGCCTGCCCATCGAGCACAAGGTCGAGCTGGAGCTCAAGAAGAAGAAAAAGGACCCCCCCGCCCTGACCATCAGGCGCCTGTGCCGCGAGTACGCCGGCAAATGGCTGGACACCCAGCGCAGGGAGTTCAAGCGGCTCGGGGTCTTCGGGGCCTGGGACGCGCCCTATCTGACCATGGACCCGCTCTACGAGACGGCCACGGCCACGGAGCTGTGCAACTTCATGTCCAAGGGCTCGGTGCTGCGCGGCAAAAAGCCCATATACTGGTGCTCCTCCTGCCGCACCGCCCTGGCCGAGGCCGAGGTCGAGTACGAGGACCTCGCCTCGCCGTCCATATACGTGCGCTTTCCCCTGCCCGCCGAGGACCTCGTTGCCCTGGCCCCGGCCGCGGCCGGGATTTTAGAGGCCTACGCGGTGATCTGGACCACCACGCCCTGGACCATCCCGGACAACATGGCCGTGGCCGTGCATCCGGAGTTCGAGTACGCCGTGGTCAAGGTGGACAACGCCGCCTATGTCCTGGCCTCCCGGCTGGCGGCGGTCTGCGCCGAGGTCTTCGGCTGGGAGCGGCCCGAGGTCCTGGCCCTTGTGCCCGGCTCGCGCCTGGAGGGCCTGAAGGCCCGCCACCCCTTCTACGACCGCGAGTCGCCCCTGGTCCTGGCCGACTACGTGACCCTGGAGGCGGGCACCGGATGCGTGCACACCGCGCCCGGCCACGGCCGGGAGGACTTCGAGACCGGGCTCAGATACGGCCTGGAGGTGCTCTCGCCCCTGGACGACCACGGCCGGTTCCTGGACAGCGTCGAGTTCTTCGGCGGGCTGAACGTGTTCGAGGCCAACCCCAGGGTCGTGGACAAGCTGAGGGAGACCGGAAACCTGCTGGCCGAGGAGTCCATAACCCACTCCTACCCCCACTGCTGGCGCTGCAAGAGGCCGGTGATCTTCAGGGCCACGACCCAGTGGTTCATCTCCATGGACAACAACGGCCTGCGCGAGAAGTCCCTTGAGGCCATCCGCAACGACGTGCGCTGGGTGCCCTCGTGGGGCGAGGAGCGCATCTACAACATGGTCGAGTCCAGGCCCGACTGGTGCATCTCCAGGCAGCGCAACTGGGGGGTGCCCATCGTGGCCCTGATCTGCCAAGACTGCGACCGGGCCTATTTCGAGCCTGAGTGGGTCATGGACGTGGTCAAGCGCTTCAAGGACCACAAAAACGGCTGCGACTACTGGTTCGAGGCCGACATCGCGGACCTCGCGCCCGAGGGCCTGGCCTGTCCCGGGTGCGGGGCAAAGAACTGGCGCCGGGAGACCGACATCCTGGACGTCTGGTTCGACTCGGGCACGAGCTACGCCGCGGTGAGCGAACAGCGGCCCGAGCTGCGCTACCCCGCGGACCTCTACCTGGAGGGCTCGGACCAGCACCGGGGCTGGTTCCACAGCTCCCTGCTCGCGGCCATGGGCACGCGCGGCGCCCCGCCGTTCAGGACCGTGGTCACCCACGGCTACGTGGTCGACGGCGAGGGCCGCAAGATGTCCAAGTCCGTGGGCAACGTCATCGCGCCCCAGGAGATAATCGACAAGTACGGCGCGGAGATACTGCGCATGTGGGTGTCCGCGGTCAACTATCAGGAGGACGTGCGCATCTCGGACGAGATACTCGAACGCCTGGTGGACGCCTACCGCCGCATCCGCAACACCTGCCGGTTTCTGCTCGGCAACCTGGCGGACTTCTCCCCAAGCAGGGCCGTGCCCGCCGAGCGGCTCCTGCCCCTGGACCGCTTCGCCCTGGACCTGGCCCAGGACCGGCACAAGGGCGTGCAAAAGGCCTACGAGGACTTCGAGTTCCACAAGGTCTACCACGGCCTGCACAACCTCTGCGTCACCGACCTCTCGGCCTTCTACCTGGACATCATCAAGGACAGGCTGTACATCTCGGCCCCGGACAGCGTGGAGCGCAGGTCGGCCCAGACAGTGCTCTGGCAGGTACTGATGATGCTTCTGACCGACCTGGCGCCGGTCCTGAGCTTCACGGCCGAGGAGGCCTACGGGCACCTGCCCCAAGACCTGAAGACCGAGGCCGAGACCGTGTTCGCCCTGCGTTTCGAGCCCCTGGACCCGCTTCTTACCCAGGCCGAGCGCAAGCAATGGGCCCGGCTCATGGCCCTGCGCGGCGAGGTCACCAAGGCCATCGAGCCCCTGCGCAAGCAGGGCGTGGTCGGCCACTCCCTGAACTGCGAGCTGACCCTGTACGCCCCGGACGAGGTCCGCGGCCTCCTGACCACCCCGGCCGAGGTGGACCTGTGCGAGCTGTTCATCGTCTCCAAGGTGAATTTGGACCGCCCGGAGAACGCCCCGGCCCAGGCCTGCGCATCGAGCGAGGTCCAGGGGCTGGCCATGGGCATAGCCGTGGCCCGGGGCGAAAAATGCCCGCGCTGCTGGCGCTACAGCGAACAGATCGGCCAGGACCCGAGCCAGGCCGAGGTCTGCCCGCGCTGCGCCCGGGTCCTGGCCGAGATCAAAGACAAATGAACAAGAACCTGCTCAAGGCCCTGGCCGTGGCGGCCCTGGTCGCGGTCCCGGACCAGATAACCAAGGCCGCGGTCCAAAGCCAGATGCCCCTGTGGTCCTCCAAGACCGTTGTCCCGGGCTTCTTCAACCTGGTGCACGTGGTCAACAAGGGCGCGGCCTTCGGCCTTCTGAACTACGCGGACGCCAAGTGGCAGACCGGGTTCTTCGTGATCGTGACCCTGGCGGCCGCGGCCTTCATCGTCCACACCCTGGTCACGGCGAGCGGCGGGGACAACTTCCTGGTCGCGGGCCTGGGGCTCATTCTGGGCGGGGCCGCGGGCAACCTGGTGGACCGCGTCCGGTTCGGCCACGTTGTGGACTTTCTTGAACTCCACTACAAGGGATTCGCCTGGCCGGCCTTCAACGTCGCGGACATCGCCATAAGCATCGGGGCCCTGGCCTTCCTCGTCAGCTTCTACCGCCAGAAACGCCAGACAAGGGAATCGGCCCGGGGAGACTGAGACCCTGCGCCCGTCCGCTTGCCGAAAACATAGACAAGGAGTCCCGAGTAGATGTTCACGTTACCGAACCTGAGCCCGAGCCAATGGGCGGTGATCGCCGGCCTGCTGGCCGTTTTCGTGGGCCTCACCCTGCTGGCCATCTGGGACGCCTTCCGCAGGGAGTTCAAGACCTCGGGCGAGAAAATGGCCTGGATACAGCTCTGCGTCCTGGTTCCCTTTTTGGGCGGAGTCGCCTATCTTCTCTTGGGGAAAAAAAGAGGGAGAAAAACGCAATGAGACGATTTTCAAGCGCCGCATGGCCCGTGCTTTGCATCTGTATCTGCGCACTGATCGCGCCGGCGGGCTGCGCCTCCAAAAAGGACGTGGAGAGCATACAGTACCAGACCCACCGCGACCGGCAGGAGTCGCGCAAGCTGTTCAAGCAGCTCGAGGAGGACCTCGTCCAGACCCAGGACAAGCTCAAGCAGGAGATAGAGAAGTCCAAGGCCCCGGTGCAGCAGAAGCAGGCCAACATCTGGGCCGAGATGGAGAACCTCAGGCTCCAGGTGGCCAAGATTCAGGGCGAGCTGGAGGCGGTGAAGATGCGCCTGGCCGAGAGGTCCAGGGCCCAGAACGCGACCATGACCATGCAGGAGGCCGGAGAAAGGATAAAGGCCATGGAGCTGGTCCTCGAACACCAGTTCGACGTGGACCTCAAGGCCGCCCGGCAAAAGGCCGCCGCAGGCCCTGCGGCCCCCGCGGTCGAGCAGCCCGAGCAAGGGCCCGAGCCGGACGCCTCGGCCGAACAGCCCCAGGACCCGGCCAAGGCCCTGTACGACAAGGCCTACGCCCGGTTCAAGCAGGGAAAATACGATGACGCCAGGCGTTTTTGGGCCGAGTTCGTCAAGGCCTTTCCCCAAAACGACCTGACGCCCAACGCCCTGTTCTGGCAAGGCGAATGCTTCTACCAGTCGGGCGAGTACGGAAAGGCGGTCCTGACCTACCAGGAGGTCATCGAGAAGCACCCCAAGAGCTCCAAATACAGGCCCGCGCTGCTCAAACAGGGCATCGCCTTCTACCGCATGGGCAAGAACAAGCCCGGCCAGGTCATCCTGCAAAAGCTCATCGACGGCTTCCCGTCCTCGGCCGAGGCCGCCCGGGCCAAGAAGTTCATCGAGGAAAACTAGGCCCCGCGCCCAGGGACGCGAAACAGCCAAAACATCCGGCGGTGGTTATGAAAGAAGTCGTCAACTTATACAGAAAAATCGTCTACCTGACCTTCCCCCCCGAGGTCTCGGGCCGGCCCGTGGTCTGCAACCTCGCCCGGCAGTACGACCTGAGCTTCAACATCCTCAGGTCGGACATCAGCCCGCGCCAGGAAGGCACCATGACCCTGGAAATCTCCGGCCTGGAGGCCAACTTCCACAGGGGCGTCCGGTACCTCAAGGACAGCGGCGTGCGCATCACGCCCGTGGCCCAGAAGATATTCCGGGACGAGGAGGCCTGCATCCACTGCGGGGTCTGCACGGCCATGTGCCCGCCGGGCGCCCTCTCCCTGGACAGAAAGACCAGGCGCGTCCTCTTCGACGTGGACAAGTGCTCGGCCTGCGGGTTCTGCACCCGCGTCTGCCCGGTGCAGGCCATGGTCGTGGACATGGACGAAAACGGCAGGCAATGAACGGGAGGCAGGCATGGACGGTGAACAGAGGACCTTTTCACGCATCGCCGCAAGGCTCAAGGGCTACGCCAGACCCATAGCCTCGGACGACGAGCCGTTCGTGTTCCAGGCCTCGGTGCCCCAGGACACCCCGGACAGGGAAAAGGACATCCGGTCCGCGAACATCCCCGAGGCCCTGGCCGACTTTCTCCTGGACATCGACCGCAAGCTGGACATGCTCCTGTCGGTCCAGAGCCAGGGCAATCTGCGCAGCGATTTCCCCCTGAGCCTCCAGGTCATGGAGATTTCCGGCGCGGGCATCAAGTTCGATACCAAGGCCAAGGTCTCCGAGGGCGACTGGCTGGAAATGGTCCTGGTGCTCAACCAGTTCCCGCTCCGCCTCTCCGGGGCCAAGGGCCGCGTAGCGGGCAAGGACAAGCACTCCGGGCTGTGGCGCTTTGAGTTCACGGTCATCCGGGAGTCCGACCTGGAGGCCGTCATCCAGTTCGTGTTCCAGGAGCAACGCCAGCAGATACGACACCTCAAGCGCAACCTGTGACCTCAAGCGAGCGATTCATGCAGACCAACGAGGATCTGATCCTGACCCTGATGGAGAGGATATCCGAGAAGACCGCCGCCAATCTCAAGCAGGCCATCATGGCCAGCGTGGAGAGGGAGATCAGCCGCAACCTCTCCAAGGCCATGCTCGAAGGGGAGTTCTACCGCCGGGTCAACGAGGACCTGCAAAAAGGCCTCAAGGACATCTACAATGAAATCAAAAGCGTGCGCAAGGGCGGCGGCCTGGTCATAAGCTCCCGGGAGAGCCCGGACGAGCTGTTCAACAAGGCCTCGGACCAGCTGGACGCCGTGCTCCGGACCACGGAAAAGGCCGCCTTCCAGATCATAGACATCGTCGAGAAGCTCCAGGACCTGCAGTCCGCCCTGGGCCGGATCGTCAAGGGCTTCGAGACCGGCGGGGTCAAGAAGGAAGACCGCCTGAGCCTCGAGCGCATAAACCAAACCCTGGGCAAGGACCTGATGTCCATAATGGCCGCCCTGAGCTTTCAGGACCTGACCGGACAGCGCATCAAGATCATCGTCGAGGCCATGAAGAAGATCGAGCGCATCGTGCGCCAGGTCTTCGTGTCCACCGGCCTGATGATCAAGGGCCGCGAGGCCGAGCCCCAAAAGGACTTCGAGAGCCTGGAGCAGGAGGCCAGAACCAAGGCCTCGGAGCTCTACGGGCCGCAGTTGGGCTCCGATCAGGACGAGGTCGACGACATGCTCAGCCAGCTCGGCCTGGACTAGGCCAGGCCCCAAGGATCAACCCGGAATCAAGACCGGCCGCCCCGCGTGCTTGGGGCGGCCGGTCCGTTTTGTCCGGCCCTCCCCGGTGTCAACGGCCCAGCAGGAACACGCCGGCCAGGCCCAGGAGGCTGAAAAAGCCCACGCTGTCGGTGATG
The DNA here is from genome assembly GCA_016932995.1 of Desulfovibrionaceae bacterium. Taxonomy (GTDB): domain Bacteria; phylum Desulfobacterota; class Desulfovibrionia; order Desulfovibrionales; family Desulfovibrionaceae; genus JAFGBU01. Next base: position 45,598 of record JAFGBU010000011.1, on the reverse strand, counting down.
GTGGTCAGGAAGATGCTCGAGGCCTGGGCCGGATCGCGGCCGATCTCCTTGAGCACCAAGGGGATGGACGCCCCGGCCAGGACGCCGATGAGCATGTCGAAGCCCAGGGCCGCGGACATGACCACGGAGAGCGTGATCTTGTGGGTCAGGAAATAGACGCTGGCCATTACAAGAATGGAAATGATTAGACCGTTGACCAAGCCGATCTTCAGCTCCCTGAACACCGCGAGCCAGGACTTCTTGCGCTCGAAGCGCTCGGTGGCCAACTGTCTGATCATGACCGCCAGGGCCTGCTGGCCGCTGTTGCCGGCCTGGTTGGCGACAATGGGCATGAGCACGGCGAGGATGGCCATCTGGGCGATGGTCCCCTCGAACAGGTGGACCACCCAGGCGGCCACCGCGGAGTTGAGCACGTTTATGACCAGCCAGGGGAGCCGCTTCTTGACCGAATAGGTCCAGGGCGAGTCCGCGGACTCGTCGCCCGCGGCGCCGACCATGGCCTGCATGTCCTCGCTGGCCTCCTCGTGGATGATGTCGATGACGTCGTCCACCGTGACCACGCCGAGAAGCCGTTGGTCCTCGTCCACCACGGGCAGGGCCAGGAGGTTGTAATGGCCTATGAGCTTGGCGACCTCCTCCTTGTCCTCGTCGTGGCGGACAAAGATCAGGTTCTGGGTCTTGATCAGCTCCCGCAGGTGGATGCCGTGCCTGCTGACCAGAAGGTCGCGCAGGGAGACCACGCCCGCGAGCCTGCCCCGGCCGTCCACCAGGTAGGCGTAATAGGGAATCTCCTTGTCCTCGACCTCGTCGCGGATCTTGGCGATGGCCTGGTCCACGCTCAGGTCCTGGTCCAGGACCACGACCTCGGTGTTCATCACCCCGCCGGCCGTGTCCGGATTGTAGGTCAGCAGGGTGCTGATCTCGGCGCGGTCCTCGGGCTTGATCCGGGACAGAATGGCCTTCTGGAGCTCCGGATCCAGGGTCTCCACGATGTCCGTGGCGTCGTCCGGGGACATGCGCTCCAGTATCCTGGCCGCCAGGCCCTGGTTCAGGTTCTGGAACAGGGCCAACTGGTCGCGGCTGTCCATCTCGGCTATGGACTCGGCCGCGTCCTTGATCGGCAGCTGCTTGATGAACTTGACCTGATCCTCGATCCGCAGGCCCTCGATGTGCTCGGCCGCGTCGGCGGGATGGGTCTCCTCCTGGGACGAGGACAGGGCCTCCCGGACCGTGTCCGTCCACTCGTGGAGCTCGGAATCGAGGTTCTTTTCGGTCATGGAGCAGGTCACTAGCCCAAAACATGGCCCAGGTCAAAATAAAACGAATTAACCATTTCAACTTCTTACATCTTGTTGACATTTTCCGTCAAAGATAACAGCCTTGACCAAAGGGGCTTATTGTCCTAGGAGCCGAAGGCCGCGGCGGCGCAAAAACCGAGATGACCCAGACCCTTTTCAACGACTTCTTTCAGGCCGAGGCCAGGATGTTCCTCCTGGCCGCGATCCGCATCGCCCTGAGCGAGGACGGCGCGGATCTGACCTCCCAGGGCATCTTCAGCGACGCGGACACGGCCAGGGCGCACATCACGGCCAAGGAGCCGACCGTGGTCGCGGGCCTGCCCATAATCCCCCTGGTCCTCGAGTTCGGCGGCCGGGCGGACAGGTTCGAGGTCCACCTGAACGTGGACGACGGGGACCGCGTCCGGGCCGGGACCATGGTCGCCGCCATCCAGGGCCCGGCAAGGCTTTTGCTCAAAGCCGAGCGGGTGATGCTCAACTTCCTGGGGCATCTGTCCGGGATCGCCGAGCTGACCTCGAAGTACGTCCGCGCCCTGGGGACCGGCCAAACCACCCTGCTGGACACCAGAAAGACCCTGCCCGGGCTGCGCTACCCCGAAAAGTACGCCGTGCTCGTGGGCGGCGGCCGCAACCACCGCAAGAACCTCTCGGAGATGCTCCTGGTCAAGGACAACCACATCGACCGGGCCGGCGGCCTGACCGAGGCCGTGGCCAGGCTGAGACAGGCCTACCCCTCGGGCCCGGCCCTGGAGGTCGAGTGCCGGACCCTGGACGAGGTCCGCGAGGCCGTGGCCTGTTCCGTGGACCGGATCATGCTCGACAACATGGACCTCGAGACCATGACCCTGGCCCTGCGCGAGATCCCGGAGGCCATCGAGACCGAGGCCAGCGGCAACGTGGACCTGTCCAACATCGCCGAGATCGCCGCGGCCGGGCCGGACTTCGTGTCCGTGGGCCGGATCACCCATTCGGCCAAGTCCTCGGACTTCAGCATGTCCCTGGACCTGCTGGGCAGTGACAATCCCGCGCATTGCCTTTAACATGTCGGCCCATGACCTCGCTTGAGCCGGAAATAAGCCGCCTCCGGCAGGACCTCGGCCCCAGGCTGATCGTGCTCGGGCACCACTACCAGGCCGACGCCGTAGCCCGGCACGCCGACTTCCTGGGCGACTCCCTGGAGCTGGCCCGCAGGTTGTCCGAGCTTCGGGCCGAGCACATCGTGTTCTGCGGGGTCTGGTTCATGGCCGAGTCCGCGGCCGTGCTCTGCAAGCCCGAGCAGAAGGTCCACATCCCGGACCCGGGAGCCAACTGCAGCATGGCGGACATGGCCCCGGCCCGGCTCCTGGAGGCGGTGCTCGAGGTTTTGTCCGCCAAGGGACGCCGGATAATCCCTTTGGCCTACGTCAACTCCTCGGCCGGGATCAAGGCGCTCTGCGGCCGCATGGGCGGCAGCGTATGCACCTCGGCCAACGCCCGGACCATGCTCGCCTGGGCCCTCGAGCAGGGCGACGGCGCGCTGTTTCTGCCGGACCAGAACCTGGCCCTGAACACCGCCCGGGCCCTCAACCTGGCCCGGGACAGGGTCCGGGTGCTCGACGTGCGCGGCAGCGGGCGGCGCGTGGACCTTGCAGGCGCGGCCAAGGCCGATCTGCTCGTCTGGCCGGGCTGTTGCAGCGTGCACCACAGGTTCAAGACCCGGCACGTGCTGAGCGCCAGGGCCGGGCGCCCCGGCGTCCGGGTGATCGTGCATCCGGAATGCCGACCAGAGGTGGTCGAGGCCTCGGACGCCGCAGGCTCCACCTCGCAGATAATCGACTACGTAAAACAGGCCGAACCGGGGTCCACGATCGTCATCGGCACTGAGACCAACATGGTCCTGCGCCTGGCCCGCGGGCACGCGGACAAGACCGTGCTGCCCCTGGCCGAGAGCCGCTGCCAAGGCATGGCCAGGATAACCGAGGCCAAGCTGGCCGGGCTGCTGAAGGACCTGGACCGGGACCCGGGCGTGCAGATACCCGAAACAATCGCCGCGCCGGCCAGGACCGCGCTTGAGCGCATGCTCGACGTCTGCCGGGCCTCGGCCGGACAAAGGAAGGCTGGAACATGAACGAATACCGCATCAAGACAGAGGCCTTGGTGCTCGGAACGGGCATCGCCGGGTGCATGGCCGCCCTCTCCCTGGCCGACGCGGGCGTTGAGGTGACCCTCATGACCCCGGGCGCGGACATGTTCGCCGGAAACACCCACCTCGCCCAGGGCGGGATAGTCTTTCACGGCGAGGCCGACGACCCCAAGATACTGGAAAAGGACATCCTCTCGGCCGGGTGGAAGCTGAACTACCTGCCCGCGGTCCGCTTCCTGTGCCGCCGGGGCCCGAGGGTGCTCCAGAAGATCCTCATCGACAGGTACCACATCCCGTTCGAGCACGGGGACGCGGGCGACTGGCACCTGACCAAGGAAGGCGGTCACTCCCTGGCCCGGATACTCTACTGCGCCGACCACACCGGCCAGAACATCATGGACGTGCTGGCCAAGCAGGTCGACGCCTCGCCGAACATCCAGGTCCTCTACAACCGCACGGCCATAGACCTTCTGACCACCCACCACCACGCCAGGCACCTGGACTACCGCTACAACCTGGCCAACCAGTGCGTCGGGGCCTATGTCTACAACAGGGACCTGGCCCAGGTCGAAACCGTGCTCGCCAGCTTCACGGTCCTGGCCACCGGCGGGCTGGGCCAGATATACCTGCACACGACCAACAACCGGGGCTCCATAGGCTCGGGCCTGGCCATGGCCTCGCGCGCCGGGGCCAAGCTCCAGAACGCCGAGTTCGTCCAGTTCCACCCCACTGCCCTGTTCCAGGGCTCCAAGCGGGCCGAGCGCCGATTCCTGATCTCCGAGGCCGTGCGCGGCGAGGGCGGCAGGCTGCTGAACTCGGCGGGCGCGGCCTTCATGTCCAACTACGACCAGCGCGGCGACCTGGCGCCCCGGGACATCGTGACCCGGGCCATAATGGAGGAGATGCTCCGCTCCGGCGAGGACTGCGTGTTCCTGGACGCGGCCAACCACGTCAAGTGCGACATCAGGGAGCGCTTCCCGACCATCTACGAGAAGTGCCTGGAGAGCGGCATCGACATGACCAGGGACCCCATCCCGGTGGTCCCGGCCGCGCACTACTTCTGCGGCGGGGTGCTCGCGGACACCAGGGCCAGGACGACCCTGGAACGCCTCTACGCGGCCGGGGAATGCAGCTGCACCGGGGTCCACGGCGCCAACCGCCTGGCCAGCACCTCGCTTCTGGAGGGCATGCTCTGGGGCCACAGCGCGGCCATGGACATCATTAAGCGGCTGAGCATGCGGTCCCGGCTGAGCCGCAAGCTCATGGACAGCATCCCCCAGTGGAAGAACCTGGGCGACACCCAGAACGAGGACCCGGCCCTGATCGCCCAGGACTGGTCGACCATCAGGCACACCATGTGGAACTACGTGGGCATCACCAGGTCCTCGGCGCGCCTGAGCAGGGCCTTCACCGACCTGCGCAACCTGTCCAAGAACATCCAGGACTTCTACAAGAAAACGCCCATCAGCAAGCCCATCGTGGACCTGTTCCACGGCTGCCAGGCGGCCTACACCATCACCCTCGCCGCCCTGCGCAACAAGGACAGCCTGGGCTGCCACTACCGCACGGACTAGGCCCTACTTGCGCCAGAACTCGGGCACGAAGAGGATGACGACCGTATATATCTCCAGCCTGCCCAGGAGCATGCTCAGGGAAAGGGTCCACTTGGCGGGCTCCGGAAGAAAGGCGTAGTTCTGGGTCGGACCGACCCCGCCTATGCCCGGCCCGATGTTGCCGATGCAGGCCAGGGAAGAGGCGAACGAGGTCACCAGGTCCACGCCGGTGGCCGCGACCACCAGGCCCGCGGCCACGAAAAGCCCTATCCAGAGCAGAAAAAAGGCCCACACGCCGCTCAACACGTCCGGCGGGACCACGGTCCTGCCGAGCTTGACCTGGCTCACGGCCCTGGGGTGGATGATCCTGAACAGCTCCTGATAGGAATGCTTGAACAACAGCAGGACGCGCATGCACTTCATGCCCCCGCCCGTGGACCCGGCGCAGCCGCCGATGAACATGCACAGCAGCAGAACGGCCTGGCACACGGGCGGCCATATCTCGTAGTCCGCGCTCACGAACCCGGTGGTGGTCAGGACGGAGGCCACCTGGAACGAGGAGTACCTGAAGGAGTCGAGCGGGCCGTGGTGCTCGACCACGGCCACAAAGACCGTGATCAGCAGGGCAAAGACCAGGAACAGGCCGCAGAAGAACCTGAACTCCGGGTCGCGCAGCATGGCCCGGGGACGGCCCTTCAAGGCCAGGTAGTGCAGGCTGAAGTTTATGCCCGCTATGAGCATGAACACGGTGACCACGGCCTCGATGTAGGCGCTCTGGTAGTGGGCGATGGACGCGTTCTTGGTCGAGAACCCGCCCGTGGCCATGGTCCCGAAGGTGTGGCACAGGGCGTCGAACAGGTCCATGCCCCCGAGCATCAGAAGCACGGTCTCCGCGGCCGAGAACAGGACATAGACCTTCCACAGGGTCATGGCCGTGTCCTTGATCCGCGGCCTGAGCTTGTCCGGGGCCGGGCCCGGGACCTCGGCCCGGTACAGCTGCATGCCCCCCAGGCCCAGAAAGGGCAGGATGGCCAGGGACAGGACGATGATGCCCATGCCGCCGAGCCAATGGGTGAGGCTGCGCCAGAAGAGCAGGCCCCTGGGCACGGCCTCGATGTTCACCAGCACCGAGGCCCCGGTGGTGCTGAATCCGGACAGGGACTCGAACACGCAGTCGACCACCGAGTCGAAGACCCCGCCGAAATAGAACGGCAGCCCGCCGAAACAGCCGGCCAGAATCCAGCCCAGGGCCACGATGGCCATGCCCTCGCGGTGGGTCATGACCTTTGACCTCGCGGGGTCCCGAAAGCCCAGAAACAGGGCCAGGCCGCAGATCACGGTCAGGGCCATGGACCAGACCAGGGGCATGGCCCCGGGGTCGCCGTAGTACACGGAGAACATGAGCGGAAAGGCCATGGTCAGCCCGATGCAGGTCAAGAGCACCCCGACCACGTGCAGCGCGTAACCCCAACGCATCACTTGGTTCCGAATTTCGCGGCCAGGGCCTTTTCCACGCTCGGAATGTTCTTGCGCGTGGACAGGATGATGAGCCTGTCCTGGGGCTGGATGACCGTGTCGCCCCTGGGTATGACCACCTCGTGACCCCTCTGGAAGCAGAGGATCAGAGCGCCCTTGGGAAAATCCAGGTCCCGGATGGGCCGGCCCACCACGCCGGAGGTCTCCTGGGCGATGGCCTCCAGGGCCTCGGCCTCCTCGCCCTTGATGGACACCGTGGAGATGACCTTGCCCAGCCTGATCAAGTGCAGAAGCGAGTTTATGGCCGAGAGCCTGGGACAGACCAGGTGGTCTATGCCGATGGGCTGGATCAGGGGCATGTAGGCGAAGTTGTTGATCCTGGTGACGCTGTTCCGGGCCCCGAGGCTCTTGGCCAGCAGGCAGGACAAGATGTTGGTCTCCTCGTCGCCGGTGACCGCTATGACCATGTCCAGGTCGCCGATGTTCTCCTGCTCCAGGAGGTCCTGGTCCGTGCCGCTGCCGGCCAGGACGATGACCCGATCCAGCTTCCCGGACAAGAACCCGCAGCGCTCGGGGTCCTTTTCCAGCAGCCTGGTGTGGTAGAACTTGTTGTCCAGGGACTTGGCCAGCCTGTAGCCCACGTTTCCGCCGCCCACGATGAGCACCGAGCGCACCGGACTTACGGCGATGCCGAAGTTGTCGAGCACGGCCTCCTCGTCCCCGGTGTCGCAGGCGAAGTAGACCACGTCGTCCCTGTTCACCACGTCGTCGCCGCCCGGGATGATCAATCGGTCCTCCCTGACCAGGGCGGCTATGACCATGGCCGCGTCGCCGGTCAGGGTCCTGAGGTCCCTCAGCTTGACCCCGATCAAGGGGCTGTTGTCCGGCAGATTCACGCCCACCAGCCTGATCTTGCCGCCGGCGAACTCGTTTATCTCCACTGCCCCGGGCACGCTCATGAGCCTGAGGATGGAGTCGACCACCTCCTGGTCCGGGTTGATGATCTTGCTGATGCCGAACGACCCGGAGGTGAGCAGCTCGTGGTGGCCGGTGTATTCCCCGCTGCGGATGCGGGCGAGCATGGTCAGCTTTTTGGACAGCTGGTTGGCGAACACGCAGGCCAAAAGGTTTATCTCGTCGCTGTCCGTGACCGCGAGCAGGATGTCGGCCTCGGCCACCCCGGCCTCCTCGAGCACCCTGGGGCTGCACCCCGAGCCCCTGACGGTCTGCACGTCAGTGAGCTCGGCCATCCTCCTTAGGGCCGAGGCCTCGCGGTCGACCACCGTGACCTCTTTGTTCTCCTGGGCCAGGCGCCTGGCGATGTGATACCCGACCTCGCCGGCCCCGACGATGATGCGCAAAAAATACTCCTCTTGCCCGTGGTCCCGGCCTCTCGGTCCGAATGAATCTAAGCGATTATCTGTCTTTCGGCCCGGGCGCAACCATGGCCGCGCGCCGGGCACAAGCCCCAAAAAAAGACCCGCCGCATGGGCCATGCGGCGGGTCGGGTGGATCACAGATCACAAGATTCGGGTCGGACTCAGGATATCTTGTTCAGCGCGGTCTGGAGGCGGGATATCCTTCTGGACGCGTTGCGCCAGTGGACCGCCTTCTTGGCCGCGGCCTTGTCCAGGACCGAGGTGGCGGTGTTCAGGGCCGAGCGCGCCTTGTCCAGGTCCTTCTCGGCCAGGGCCAGGCGCACGTTCTTGATCGCCTTTCTGATGCTCGTCCTGGTCGCCTTGTTCCGATCGCGGCGCTTCAGGTTCTGCCGGTGCCTTTTCAGGGCTGAAGCATGGTTCGCCAAAGGTATTCTCCTGATGAATTATTATGTTCGGCTTTTTCCGGCCGACTGTTTGGCAACGGCCGCCGGAACTGGGCTTGTATATTCAACCCGCGAGGCTTGTCAAGCCCCATCAGACCTGGAGGGCGTTGAAATCGGCCAGCCTGCCCAGGCGCTCGACCAGGGACCTGAGCAGGCTCAGGCGGTTCAGGCGCAGGGTCTGGTCCTCGCACATGACCATGACGTGGTCGAAAAAGGCGTCCACGCTCGGCCGCAGCTCCCGGAGCAGGCCCAAGAGACCGGCGAAGTCGTCGGCCTTCCAAAGCTCCTCGAAGCGGTCCTCGGTCTTCTCCAGCTCGGCGGCCAGATCCCTTTCCTGGGGCGTCTCGAACAGGTCCGGGTCATGGGCCCCGGAAAAGGCCTCAAGCTCGCCGCCCTGCTTGCGGATGATGTTCGCGGCGCGCTTGAAGGTCAGCACGGCCTGCTCGAAATCCGGCTCCTTGCTGAACTCGGCCAGGGCCGAGAGCCTGAGGTTCAGGGTCCTGACGTCCGATATCCCGGCGCCCAGGGCCGCGTCGACCACCCTGGTGTCAAAGCCCCTGCCGGTGTAAAGGGCCCTCAACCGGTGGCCGAAGAAGTCCATGAGCCGGGGCAGGGCCTCGTCCGGCGACGTCTTCCAGGCCACCCCGGCATAGCCCTCCTGGGCCCAGCCGAGGAGGTCCTCCAGGCCCAGGCGCAGATCGTGCTCGGTTATGATCCTGCAGATGCCCAGGGCGCAGCGCCTCAGGCCGTAGGGGTCGTTGGCCCCGGTGGGGATCATGTCCAGGCCGAAGCAGCCGGCCAGGGTGTCGGCCTTGTCCGCGATGGACAAGATGGCCCCGGCCGCGCCAGAGGGGATCGGCGAGTCGGGCCCGGCCGGGAGATACTGCTCGTACAGGGCCTGGGCGATGTCCTGTCCGAGGCCCTTTTTCCGGGCGTAGATCCCGCCCATGATCCCCTGGAGGCTGTCGAACTCGCAGACCATCTCCGAGACCAGGTCGGCCTTGGCCAGGCGGCCGGCCCTGGCCAGCTCGTCGAACTGGGCCGGGATCAGGTCCGCGACCCCGGCCGCGGCCAGGCGGCCGCAGAGCCTCTCCAGGCGCCTGGACTTGTCGCCCATGCTCCCCAGCGGGCCCAGAAAGACCACGTTCTCCAGCTTGTCCAGCCAGTCCTTGAACCCGGACCTGTTGTCCACCTCCCAGAAGAACCTGGCGTCCTCCAGCCTGGCCTTGAGCACCCGCTCCCAGCCCTTGCGCACCAGGCCCGGGTTTCCGGGCTCGAGGTTCAGGGTGCACAAGAAACAGGGCAGCAGGCGGCCGTCCTTGCCGTGCACGCCGAAGCTCTTCTGATGCTTCTCCATGCTGGTCAGCAGGACCTCCTTGGGGAGCTCGAGGTAGGACTGGTCGAAGCGGCCGAGCACGGGCGCGGGACGCTCGACCAGGTTGGCGACCTCGTCCAGGAGCTCGTCCTTCCAGACCACGGCCCCGGAGACCTCGGCGGCCAAGCGGTCGCCGCGCTCCCTGATCATCTCCCGCCGCCGGACCGGGTCCAGGACCACCTTGGCCCGGGTCTCCAGGACCTCGAAAAAGTCGGCGGCCTTGTCCACGGACCACGGCCCGGGGCCCATGACCCGGTGGCCGAAGGTCGCCCTGCCGGAGCAGAGCCCGGCGATCTCAAAGGGCAGGATGTCCTGGTCGAGCAGGGCCAGGATCCAGCGCACCGGCCGGCCGAAGGCGAACTCCAGTCCGCCCCAGCGCATCTTCTTGGCAAACCCCAGCGAGGCTATGGCCCGCTTGCAGATGTCCGGGAGGATGTCCGCGGCCGGTCCGCCGCCGACCTTCTTGCGCCCGGCCAAGTACTCGCCCTTGTCGTTTTGGTGCCTGAAGAGCTCGGCCTGGTCCAGGCCCTGGGTCCTGGCAAAGCCCTGTCCGGCCTTGGTCAGGTCCCCCTGGTCGTCAAAGGCGATGCGCGCCGGCGGGCCGACCACGAGCAGCTCCTCCTGACGCAGGACCGGGGCCAGCCCGGAGGCCGCGGCCACCATGCGCCTGGGCGTGGCCCAGGCGCGCACCGGGGCGCACTCCAGCCCGGCCTGGTCGAACAAGGCCGCGACAATGTCCCTGAACTCGTCGGCCAGCCTGGACACGAACCTGGCGGGCATCTCCTCGGTGCCTATCTCCAAGATGAACTCGGCCATTTCTATTCCTGTCGCGCGTGTCGTTATTTCAAGATGAGGGGGTAGCCCATTTCCCGGCGTTGTCCGTCGTACAGACCGGCTATCCTGGAGGCCAGGTTCCTGACCCTTCCGATGTACCCGGTGCGCTCGGTGATGGATATGGCGCCCCTGGCGTCCAAGAGGTTGAAGGAGTGCGAGCACTTCAGGCAGTAGTCGTAGGCCGGCCAGGGCAGGCCCTCCCCGCAGAGCCTGAGGCATTCGGACTCGTACTTGGCGAACAGGTCCAGGAGCATGGCCTGGTCGCTCAGCTCGAAGTTGTACTTGGACTGCTCGATCTCGTTCTGGCGGTAGATTTGGCCGTAGCTCACCCGGTCGTTCCAGGCCAGGTCGAAGACCGACTCCTTTTCCTGCAGATACATTGAGATGCGCTCCAGGCCGTAGGTGATCTCCACGCTCACCGGCGCGAGGTCGATGCCCCCGACCTGCTGGAAGTAGGTGAACTGGGTGACCTCCATGCCGTCCAGCCAGACCTCCCAGCCCAGGCCCCAGGCGCCCAGGGTGGGCGACTCCCAGTCGTCCTCGACAAAGCGGATGTCGTGGGCGGCCACGTCCACGCCGAGCGCGCCCAGGCTCCTGAGATAGACGTCCTGGACGTCGTCCGGCGAGGGCTTGAGGATGACCTGGAACTGGAAGTAGTGCTGCAGCCGGTTCGGGTTCTCTCCGTACCTGCCGTCGGTCGGTCTGCGCGAGGGCTCGACATAGGCCACGTTCCAGGGCTCCGGGCCGATGACCCTGAAAAAGGTCGCCGGATTGAAGGTCCCGGCGCCGACCTCGATGTCAAAGGGCTGGGCCACCAGGCAGCCGTACCCGGCCCAGTAGTCCTGCAGCTTCAATATGACGTCCTGAAAGTTCATGTCCTCTCCAGACCTGTCTAGACCTTCCTGAAATAGCCGTTGTCCCACTGCACCCCGAGGTGGTAGCCAACGAAGCGGTCCACCAGCTCGTAGCAGGGCCCCTTGATCTGCGGGGAAATGGACAGCCGCCCCCAGTCCCCGGGCCGGCTGTTCCTGATCCAGTCCAGGGTGAGCAGGGACCCGGCGGACACCGGCAGGCTGACGCCCTCCCGGGGACGGCACTCTGGACAACAAACCCAGCCCCTGTCAACGACAAATAAAAACCGGCCGTCGCCCTGGACCTGCCTGCCGCAGCGCCGACAGGTCCGAAAATCCGGCCGGTACCCGATGTCAAAGGCGACCCGGGCGCGGAACAGAAACGGCGCGTCCTCGGGCGCGGCCCGTCCGGACTCGAGGGCCGCGAGGGTCTCGACCAGCAGCTCGTAGCCCACGCCGGCGTCCTGGGGCCCGAGTTCCAAGGCCTCCACGAACCTGACGCAGTTGGCCGCGGAACCGAGCTTTCGCCTGTCGAGCTTCAGGTCCCTGAACCCGTCGAGCAGCGTGCCCTCCTCGAGCACGTGATAGCCTGCCCTGCCCGAACCTATCCTGAACAGGACCAGGTTCAGGAGATCAAGACAGCCGCAGAACCTGCGCCTGCTCTTGCCGCCCCCAAAGGCAAAGGCGGTCATAAGACCTTTTGTGGGCGTGAGCAGCCGAACCCACATGTCGGCTTCCCGAAAACAGCCGGTCTTAAGGACCAGGGCCCTTTCGGTGAACTCCATCGACCAGCCCCTCCGCGACCCGGGCGCTAGGGGACCGGGAAGACCAGGGTCTTGACCGGACCGAGCCCGGGTCCGAGCGCATAATCAGAGCCGTTCAGGACCAGATCGACGGCCTGGATGTTGCCGAACTTGACCTTGAGGGACTTCTCGAACTTGAAGCTGGCGGACTGGCCGTCCCTGAGGATGTACTCCCTGACCTCGCCGTTGTCCGCGGACACCCCCAGCCAACACATGGCGTCCTTCTTGGCCCTGATCTTGAGGACCTGAATCCGGTCCCCTGCGGCCGCGGGGGGCTCAATGGCCGGGGCCACGGCCCCTTCCTGGTCCACGGCCTCCACGGCCCGGGGCTCGGGACCTGCGGGCGCGGGCCCGGCCTCGGTCCTGTCCGCGACAGGCACGGGGGGTTCGGCAGCGGCCTGCTCCCGGTCCACGGCCTCGGGCCCCTGGACGATCCCAGGGCCCTCGGGGGCCTGTTCGGCCGCCTCCCGAGGCAAGGCCTCGGACACTTGAACCGGCTCGGGCTCCCCGGCCGGCCCGGGCCCGTGGACCCCGGCGGGCAGCGTGCCGGCTGGTTCGGCCTTCAAAAGCTCGTTTTCAAGGGCCTTGACCGCCTGCTCGGTCTCGGGCTCAGTGGCCTTGACCGCCTCCTCGGCCCTGGGCCCCTCGGCCTCCACGGCCACGGCGGCCTTGGACATCGAAAAACGAAAATCCTTGAATATCCAGGCCTTGTTCATGTACATGACCATGGCGGCCAGGACCAGGACAAACAGGCCGATGAGCAGCAGGCTGGCCCAGGAAGGACCCTTGAGGGACAATCTGGACCCGGCCTTGGGGACGTCGGCGGGCCCGATCTGTTCAGGGGCCTGCACGAACTCTTCGTCCTCGTCGTCCTGCAGGGCGAACTCGCGCTCCACGACCTTGGCCATCTGCTCCGGGTCCAGGCCCAGCAACCTGGCGTAGTTCTTTACAAAACCCTTGACATAGACCGGATGGGGCAGATGCTCCCGGTCGCCTTCCTCCAGGGCGGTGACGATCCGGCGGCTTATCTTGGTCTCGTCCGTAACCTGCTTGATGCTCAGGCCCAGCCTCTCGCGCTCCCTCTTGAGAAGAACGCCCATCTCCAGAAGCTTCATGTCGTCTCCGCCGGCCGTTTCGGCCCAATGCTTGCCCGGCCCCGCGCCGGTCCACAACCCGGCTACCGGTAGTCGATGACCGCCTTGCGCCGCAGTTGCTCCATGTATTCCTTGAATATTTTGTCCAGCCTGTCCTTGTAGAGCTTGGCGTATATCTCTTCCTTGACCTCGGTGAACTCCTGGCTCTCGCCCTCCTCCGCGGCCTCGAGCATGAGCAGGACATTGGTCTCGTTGACCTCGAAGGGCTCGGTCACCTGGCCCGCGGAAAGCCCGTCCAGGGCGTTGCGCCACTCAGGGGCCAGGTCCTTCCAGGCCAGGGTCCCGATATCGCCTCCCTGGCCCGCGCCCGGGCCCTGGGAGTACTTGTCCGCGGCCTCGGCAAAGGACATCTTCGCCTCCCTGATGTCCTTGGCCAGGTCCGGGGCCGAGGCCTCCGGCGGGAGCAGGATGAGGCGCAGGCGCACGAACTTGCCCTTGACGAACTCGCCCTGCCGGGACTTGAACTCCTGCTCTATCTCGCTGTCCGTGATCACGACCTTGCTCTGGACCATGTGGCCGATGAGCCTGTGCTTGGTGATGCCCCTGCGGATGTCATCGAGGAAGTCCTCCTCGCTGAAGCCCTCCAGGGCCAGCTGGCGCTTGAAGTCCTGCTCGCTCCACTGGTGGGACTCCTTGAGCCGGTCCACCTCGGCCTTGACCTCGGCCTCGGACACGGTGATGTTGTACCTCTCGGCCTCCTGCTCCAGGAGCATGTCGTCGACCATGGACTGGAGGGCCTTTTCCCTGATCTCCTGGATCTGGGCCTCCTGCTCCGGGCTCAGGACCTTGCCCTTGATCTGCTCGTTGATGGGCCGCAGCCGATCCTCAAGCTCATACTGGGTGACGATCTCGTCGTTGACCACGGCGATGATGCGGTCGACAACGAGCTCCCCGGCCGAGACGCCCGTATACATGACCAGGCAGGCCAAGGCTGAACACAAGATGGTGGTCCTGACCGACATATGCGCGTCTCTCCCTGTTTGCGCGGCGACCACTCGCCGTTAAGGACTCTGTTTGTATTCGCTTTGCCCCGGCTATGCAATGTCCGGAGACGCGGGCCTCGGCTATTGCCCGGGCGCGGCATTCGATTCGTCCTGGACCTCGCCCGGCGGCGGCTCCTGAGCCTGTTCCTGGGCCTGTTCCGGGGCCTGTTCCTGAAGCTCTTCCAGGGCCGGCTCCCGAGGCCCTTCCTGGACCTCTTCCCGGACCTGGTCCGGGACCTGCTCCTGAGCCTGCCCCTGAGCCTGGCCCGGGTCGGCCTCCTCGGCCCCGGGCAGCAGTTGCTCGCTGATGCTGACCACCGCGTCCTCAAGGGCCCTGGCGAGCCAGTCCTCAAAGGCCTTTTGGAGCTTGTGGTCAAGAAGGGCCTCCTCCACCAGGGGATAGGCCTGGCTGGGGTCCAGGAGCCTGGCCGGGTGACGCTCCAGGAGCACGAGCCTCTCGAAGCGGTTCTCGTCGCTCAAAATCCTTGTCGCCTGTCCCTGGCCGACCCCGAGCAGGGCCTTTTGCCATTGTTCCGAAAGCCGCTCCCTGCTCGCGACTATCTCCCTGGCCGAGACCTGCTTCAGGTCCTCGGAGTCCAGGGTGGCGTTGTTGTCGCGTTGCAGTATCTGCACCGCGCGGTTGACCAGCTCCTTGCTCGGGCCGTTGACCACCAGTATCTTGATCCGCTCCGGCAGGTAGAACTCGGCGATGTGCTTCCGGTAATAGTCCTGGGCCTCCTTGTAGTCGATCTTGATGTGCGGCCTCAAGACCAGCTGGGTGAACTTGTCCAGGGCGAGCTTGTACTTGAGCTGACGCCTCCAGGAGTTGAGGTCGATGTACTCCTCGATGAGCACCTGTTCAAAGGCCCCGTCCGGATAGTCGGCCCTGATCAGGTCCTCGGCGTCCTTGAGCTCCTGGTCGGTCACCTCCAGGCCCCTGGCCTCGATGTCCTGAAGCACGAGCTCCTGGACTATCAGATCGCCCAAAATCTCGCCGTACTCCTTCCTGAGCAGGGCCACTGTAGGCACCACCCCGGCGGCCCGGTCCAGGTGCAGCAGGTCGTGCTGGTACTCGAGCTGGGACAGGTAGATGGGCCGGTCATTGACCCGGGCGACCACGCCCAGGTCCTTGGATTCGCCCTGACAGCCCATGAACAGGGCCATCGCCGCCAAAAAAGCCAATACGCTTTTCTTCATGCCGCACCCTGCCGGCCGGCGACATCCGGCCGGTCGTTCAAAAGCACTTCCAACTCCCTGCGCATAAAGTCAAGCTCCTCGGGCAGGGTCCGTCCTGCCCGGAAACGGAGCTCCAGGCTGGCCGGGGGCGACAGCCTGGCCCAGGACCGGCGCTCGCCGATCCACTCGACCAGCCGGGCCGGGCTGATCCTGCCCGCGCCTTCCGGCCAGGCCAACACCGCCCGGCCCGGGTACAGCTCGGCCCGGGCCACCTGGAGCCCGGACAAGACGAGCTTCAATTCCAGGACCGCGAGGAAGTTGAGCGCCTCCTCGGGCAGGGCCCCGAACCTGTCCCGTATCTCGTCCGCCAAATCCCTCAGCGCCTCCCCGGAGCGGGCCGAGGACAGGGCCTTGTAGTAGCGCAGGCGCTCCCGCGGATCAGGGACGTAGTCCCCGGGCAGGTGGGCCCCGAACACGAAGCGCATCTCCGGGTCCGTGGCCTGATCCAGGGGCTCGCCCTTGATCCTGCGCACCTCCTGCTCGAGCATCTCCAGGAAGAGGTCCAGGCCCAGCCTGGCTATCTGCCCGGACTGGACCTCGCCGAGGATATTCCCGGCCCCTCTCAGGCGCAAGTCCTCCATGGCCACCCTGAACCCCGCGCCCAGGTAGTCCATGTCCAGGATGATGCGCAGCCGCCTCTGGGTGGCCTCGGGCAGCCTGTCCAGCTGCGGGACCACGAAGTAGGCGTAGGCCTGGCGCTCGCTGCGGCCCACGCGGCCCCGCAACTGGTAGAGCTGGCCCAGGCCGAAGAGCTGGGCCTGGTCCACGATCAGGGTGTTGGCGTTGGGAAAATCCAGGCCGGACTCGACAATGGCCGTGCAGACCAGAACGTCCAGCTCGCCGTGCCAGAAGGCGTGCATGGTCTCTTCCAGCCGGCGCTCGGGCATCTGGCCGTGGGCCATGCCCAGCCTGGCCTCCGGGACCAGGGAGGCGACGAACTCCCGGACCCGCTCCAGGTCCGCGACCCGGTTGTGGACCCAGAACGCCTGGCCGCCCCTGGCCAGCTCGCGCTCAAGGGCGGTCCTGAGCATGGCCCTGTCCCTTTCCATCAGCGCGGTCTCCACGGGCTTGCGGTCCACGGGCGGGGTCTCGATGACGCTCAGGGCCCGGACCCCGGACAGGGACAGCTGCAGGGTCCTGGGGATGGGCGTGGCGGTCAGGGTCAAGACGTCGATGCTCTTTCTGTAGTGCTTGAGCTTCTCCTTGTGCCGGACCCCGAAGCGCTGCTCCTCGTCCAGGATCAGGAGCCCGAGGTTGGGCAGGACCACGTCCTTGGAGAGCAGGCGGTGGGTGCCGATGAGCACGTCCACCTCGCCCCTGGCCGCGGCCCGGACAACGGCCTTCTGGCGCGCCTGGGGCACGAAGCGGCTGAGCATGGCCACGCGCACCGGGAAGGCCTCCATGCGCCTGGAAAAGGTCTGATAGTGCTGCTCGGCGAGCACCGTGGTCGGACAGAGCAGGGCCACCTGCCGGCCCTCCAGCACGCACCTGAAGGCCGCCCTGAGGGCGACCTCGGTCTTGCCGAAGCCCACGTCCCCGCAGACCAGGCGGTCCATGGGCGCCTCGCCGTCCATGTCCTCCAGGACCTCCTGCACGGCCCTTGACTGGTCCGGGGTCTCCTCGAACCCGAAGCCGGCCTCGAACTCCCGGTACAGGTCGTCGGCCGGGCCGTAGCCGTAGCCCTTGGCCACCTTTCTGAAGGCGTACATCTCGACGAGCTCCCCGGCGATCTTCTCGATGGCCTTGCGCGCCCTGGCCGTGGCCTTGGCCCAGCGCGTCCCGCCCAGCTTGTCCAGGGACGGCCGGACGCCCTCCGGGCCCTTGTAGCGCTGCACCAGGTTGAGCCGGTCCACGGGCAGGTACAGGCGGTCCTCGCCGTCGAAGAGCAGCAGCAGGTAGTCGTTGGAGGCCTCGCCGGCCCTTATGTGCCGCAGGCCGCCGAACTCCGACAGGCCGTAGTCCCTGTGCACCAGCAGGTCGCCCTCCAGGAGCTCGTCGTATTTGTCCAGGCCCTGGAAGACCTCCCTGCCGGGCCTTGAGGCCGGGGTCCCGGACTCGGGCCGGAGCACGTCCTCGGACAGGACCAGGACCCCGGCCCAGTCCAGCTCGAGCCCGCCCCTGAAGGCCGAGACCAGGGCGAAAACCCCCCTGCCGCCCGGCGAATACTCCAGGGACATGGGGATGTCCTCCTTTGAGGCCAGCTCCAGGAACCTGTTTCTGGAGCGATTGGACCTGAAGCACAAAATCGTCCGGTCCTCGGACCCCGAGCGCTGCCTGAGCAGGCCGGTCAAAGCCGACCAGGGCCGCTTGCGGTCCTCGGGCCGCCAGAACAGGTCGCCGAACGAGGCGTAGGTCCGTTCGGGCAGGTCCAGGCCCTGCTTTTCCCGGCCCAGGGTCAGATGCTCCAGGACCATCTGCCTCTTGCCCTGCCAGACGCGCCTGGCGCCCTCACTGGTCCGGCAGATCAGATGGGCCGGCCACCTGCGCCCGGTCTCGGCCTCTTCCCGGGCCAAAAACTCCCGCCAGGCCCACTGGCCGTCCTCCAGCCCGGCGCGCAGATCCGAGGCCGCGGCCAGGATGTACACGGCCCTGTCCGGCAGATATTCCTCCAGGCCGACCGCGCCGGGGTAGTACAGGCCGGGCGAAATAAAGCCGTCGCCGTTCTCCAGGGCCTCGCGCAGGGCGCTCTCGGCCGCGGCCGATATCTCGCCCGTGGTCTTGAGGGCCCTGAGGCGCCCTTTGGCTGCGGCGAGCCTGTCCGCGCCGAGGACCGCCGGGGCCGCGGGCAGGATGAGCGCCTCCTCCAGCTCGGCCTTGGAGCGCTGGGTGAGCGGGTCAAAGGGCCTGATGCCCTCCAGCGCGTCGCCGAAGAACTCCAGGCGCAGGGGCCGCTCGTACCCAGGGGCGAAGATGTCGAAGATGTCGCCGCGCACGGCCATCTCGCCGGGCGCGGTGACCAGCGAAACGCGCCGGTAGCCCCAGTCAGCGGCCTGGTCCAGAACGATCTCCGGGCACAGAACCTCGTTCCGGGCCAGGCGCAAAAACGCGCTCTCGGCCACCCCGCACGGCGGCCACAGGGCCAGGAGGTTGTCCACCGCAACCAGGACCAGCTTGGGGCCCGGCCCGGCGACCAGGGCGCGGAGCGCGGCCCAGCGCGGGGCCCATTCGGCCGCCGCAGGCAAACCGGGCCGGTAGGGAGGCAGGCCTATCACCCCGCCGCCCGAGGCGAACACGCCGAGCAGGGCGTTCAGATCCGCCCACTCCGCGGCCCCGGGGGCCAGGACGACCACGCTCTTGCCCCCGGCCCACAGCTCGGCGGCCGCAAGGGCCGCGGCGCCCGGACCGGCCTTGAAGACCCGGAGGGTCTGATCCTCGCCGGCCAGGAATCGGTTGAGCTTATCGGGAAACAAATGGGCCACACCTTGGCGTTGATTCTGAAGGGCCGGACCGGAGAGTACAGAACAAAAGCCGCCTGTCCGCCCAAGAGGCGAAAGGCGGCCTGTCCGCCGGCGTGTCCGGGACGGCCCGGCCGGCGCGCACCCTAGACCTGGATCAGGGCCTCCTTTTCCTCGCCGCTCAAGAGCTTGTTGAGGTCAAGGAGGATGAGCAGCTTGTCCGTGAGCTTGCCGACCCCGGAGATGTACTCGGACTCGATGCCCGAGACAACCGGCGGCGGCGGCTCGACCGTGTTGGCCGGAATGCGCAGGACCTCGGACACGGAATCCACGACAAAGCCGACGATGGTGTTGTTTATCTCGATCACGATGATGCGCGTGTGCTTGTCGTGCTTGCGGGTCTCCATGCCGAAGCGCTTCCGCAAGTCGATGATCGGAATGACCTTGCCCCGGAGGTTGATCACGCCCTCGACAAAGTCGGGCGCCTTGGGGACCTTGGTTATCTCCATGGTCCGGATGATCTCCTGGACCTGCAATATGTCCACGCCGAACTCCTCGTCGCCGATGCTGAAGGTGACAAGCTGCATCAACTCAGCATCCTGCTTGACCTGGCTTTCTTCCATGGCCGAACACCCCTTTTTATGCCTTTGGCAACTCCGGACGCGATCTGGACGATTTTCGATATCCTGATGTTGCTGATGACCTTTCTCATCAATTGCAAGCATTAATGAATTTGTCAATGCAATTTGGCCGCTCAGGCCGCAGGGGGTCTTCAAATCACGCCCCCGCCGCAAACCCGGAATTGAAATTGACGCCCCGGCCGAAAAAAGTCTATGGGACAAAGGTCGCCTGCGGGCGGCGATCAATAACCGATTAAATTTATTGTGGAACAAGGAATAAGCGACTGATGGCCAAATTCTCACCCTTTGAGGAACACCTGTCCATCGAGGACCAGGTCAAGTCCCTTGGCGACGACGAACTCCTCGACTTCTGGGAGGAATCTCAGCTTCTGGCCAGATTTCTGAATCAGGACGACGGCGGGCCGTTGGAGTTCAGGTATTCGCCGGAGTACGAGCAGGCCATCGTCCAGGAGCTCCAGATAAGGTCCTGCCGCAAGCAGCGGGGCTGACCGCGGGCTCCCCGCCGGTCACCAACCAGGGCCTCAGGGCCCGACCGGCGCCCGGCCTATGCTGTAGTGCGCGAACCCGGCCTCGGCCATCCGCTCGGGCACATACAGGTTCCTGCCGTCAAAGACCACCGGAAAAGACAGAAGCTCCCTGACCCTTGTCCAGTCCGGGTTCCTGAACTGGTTCCAGTCAGTGACCACGGCCAGGGCGTCGGCCCCTTTCAGGGCCCCGTACTGCGAGGCCGCGACCTCCACCAGCCGGTTGCCGGAGAGCTCCTGGCCGGCCCGGTCCCCGGCCACGGGGTCAAAGGCCCTGACGCGCATGCCGAGCCCGGTCAGCTCGCGGATGATCTCGATCGCCGGGGCCTCGCGCACGTCGTCGGTGTTGGCCTTGAAGGCCAGGCCCCAGAGGGCCAGGGTCCTGCCGGACACGCCGCCCAGGGGCGCGAAGTGGGCCTCTATCTTGCGGGCCAAAACCAGCTTCTGGTCCGCGTTTACCTCGTCCACGGCCGTGATCAGCCTGGCCCGGTAGCCGTACTCCCCGGCCGTGCCGATGAGCGCCTTGACGTCCTTGGGGAAGCAGGAGCCGCCGTAGCCCACGCCCGGGTATATGAAGCTGTAGCCGATGCGGTGGTCCGAGCCTATGCCCAGGCGCACCTCGCCCACGTCGGCCCCGACCCGCTCGCAGATGTTGGCGATCTCGTTGATGAACGATATCTTGGCCGCGAGCATGCAGTTGGCCGCGTACTTGGTCATCTCGGCGCTGCGCACGCCCATGACGATGAGCTTCTCCCTGCTCCTGGCGAACGGGGCGTACAGGGCCCTCAGGACCTCGGCGCTGCGTTCCGAGCCCGTGCCCACGATGACCCGGTCCGGCTTCATGAAGTCGTTGACCGCGTCGCCCTCCTTCAGGAACTCCGGGTTGGAGACCACGTCGAACTCGATGTCCGCGTTGCGGGCCGCCAGCTCGGCCTCGATGAGCGCCCGGATGCGGTCGGCCGTGCCCACGGGCACCGTGGACTTGGTGACCACGATCTTGGGCCAGGCCATGTGCCGGCCGATGTCCCGGGCCACGGCGTCCACAAAGCCCAGGTCGCAGGAGCCGTCGTCCCGGCACGGGGTGCCCACGGTGATGAAGACCACAAGGGCCCTTTCCAGGCCCTCGGCCAGGTCCGTGGTGAAGCACAGCCTGGCCTCGGCCAGGTTGCGGGCCACGAGCTCGGCCAGCCCGGGCTCGTGGATGTGGATGCGGCCCTGCCTGAGCACCCGGACCACCTCGGGGTTGGCGTCCACGCAACAGACCTTGTTGCCCATCTCGGCGAAGCACGCGGCGCCGACCAGGCCCACGTAACCGGTCCCGACTATGCACAGGTTCATCTGAGGGCGTCTCCGTTGCGATTGCCCGCCACACGGCAGGCTAAAGCGATACAGGTTCCGGCGAAGGCTTGTCAACGGGACCTGGCCGCACATCTCCCGGCCGCTCGGAGCCGAGGTCCGGAAAATGTTGCCTTCCAAGGCCAGAAGGCTTAACCAAATGACGTAGCAGCAACAAGGCACTGGAGGAGAAAATGCCCATCTTGTGCGTCAACGTCGATCACGTGGCCACGCTCAGGCAGGCCCGCCTGGGCCAAGAGCCCGACCCGGTGACCGCGGCCCAGATGGTCGAGCTGGCCGGGGCCTGCGGGGTCATCGTCCACCTGCGCGAGGACCGGCGTCACATACAGGACCGGGACCTGGCCATCCTGCGCCGCACGGTCAGGACCAAGCTGAGCCTGGAGATGGCGGCCACCGAGGAGATGCGCTCCATCGCGCTCGAGACCGGGCCGGACATGGTCTGCCTGGTGCCCGAGAAGCGCCGCGAGCTGACCACCGAGGGCGGCCTGGACTGCCTGGGCCGGGAGGACGAGCTCAGGGACTTCCTGGCCCCGCTCCACGCCGCGGGGGTGCGCTCCAGCCTGTTCATCGACGCGGACCACAGGCAGATCGAGGCCGCGGCCAGGACCGGCGCGGAGTACGTCGAGATCCACACCGGCCACTATGCGGACGCCGAGGACCGGACAAGGCGCAAGGACGAGCTGACCAGGATCATCGAGGCCATCCGCCGGGCCCAGGCGGCCGGGCTCAGGGTGAACCTGGGCCACGGCCTCAACTACACGAACATACAGAGCTTCGCCAAGGTCCCCGGGATATTCGAGTACTCCATCGGCCACAGCATCATCTCCAGGGCCGTGCTCCTGGGCCTGGACCGGGCGGTGCGCGACATGGTCGAGATAATCAGGACCTTTGCCGACTGAGGCGGCCGTGATCGTGGGCCTGGGCATAGATTTGGTGGAGCTCGGGCGCATCGCCCGGGCCTGGGAGCGCTTCGGACCGCGCTTCGCGGCCCGGATACTGAGCGCGCAGGAGCTCGAAGCCCTGCCCGCGAGCGGCCAGGTGGGCTATCTGGCGGCCCGTTTCGCGGCCAAGGAGGCCGCGGCCAAGGCCCTGGGCACGGGCCTGGCCAAGGGGGTGGCCTTTTCCGGCATCGAGGTCTTAAACTTAACCTCGGGCCGTCCGGTCATGAGCCTGCGCGGCCAAGCCCTTGAACTGAGCCGAGAACTTGGAGTAAAGAATATCCACCTCTCCCTGTCCCACGGCCGGGAGACCGCCGTGGCCGTGGTCGTCCTGGAGAGGTGAGGCAGAAATGACCCCGCCGCCCTACTTCCGGCCCCTGCCAACGCCCGCCGAGATGGCGGCCTGGGACCGCATGGCCGTGGCCCAGGCCGGGATCAGGCCCGAGGTGCTCATGGAGAACGCCGGCCTGAGGGCCCTGGCCGCGCTGGAGGACGAGTACGGACCCGTGGCCGGAAAATCCGTTCTGGTCTTCGCCGGGGCGGGCAACAACGGCGGCGACGCCTTTGTCCTGGCCAGGCACCTGTTCGAGCGCCGGGCCCGGGTCCGGGTCCTGCACACCAGGCCCAAGAAGAAATATCGCGGCCACACGCGGCACAACCTGCTCCTCGCCCAGTGGAGCGGCCTGGACCTGAATCTCGTGGACGACAAGGGCTCCTGCGACGCGGCCCAGCCGGACATCGTGGTCGACGGGCTGCTCGGAACCGGCCTGTCCCGCGGCCTGGACCCCAGGCACCTGAACCTGATCCGGGCCGTCAACCGCCTGGGCGAGCGGGCCTTTGTCCTGGCCCTGGACATCCCCTCGGGCCTGAGCGGGCTGACCGGCCGACCCTGCCCCGAGGCGGTCAGGGCCGACCTCACCGCGACCTTCGGCGAGATCAAGCTCGGCCTGGCCCTGCCCGAGGCCGCGCCGTACGTCGGAAGGCTGCGCCTGGGGCGCATCGGCATCCCGGGCCGGATCAAGGACCAAAACCCGCCCGCCAACTGGCTGATAACCCCGGAGATCATGGACCTGCTGCCCCTGCCCCAGGCGCTCATGCACAAGGGCGACGCGGGTCGGGTGCTCGTGGTCGGCGGAAGCCAGGGCCTGACCGGAGCGGCCCAGCTGGCCGCCCTGGGCGCGCTCAGGGCCGGGTCCGGGCTGGTCACCGTGGCCTGCCCCGCAGGGCTCTGCGCCCAGGTCAAGGCCTTTGTGCCCGAGATCATGGTCCTGCCCCTCGGGCCGGGCGGACACTGGAACACGGCCAGGCTCGAGGAGCTCTCCGGGCGCCTGGACCGGTTCGACGTCGTGGTCGCCGGGCCGGGCCTGGGCAGGACCGGGGAGACCGGGGCCTTTGTCCGGGCCCTGGCGCAAAACTGCCCGCTCCCCCTGCTCCTGGACGCGGACGCCCTGTTCCACCTGGCCGGGGACCCGGAACTTCTCAAGGCCCTGCCCAAGAACACGGTCCTGACCCCGCACCCCGGGGAGATGGCCCGGCTGGCAAACACGGACACGGCCTCGGTCCAGGCCGCGCGCCTGGACGCGGCCAGGGACCTGGCCGTGGGCACGGGCTGCGTGGTCGCGCTCAAGGGCGCGGGGACCGTGGTCGCCGACCCAAAGGGCCGGGTCCATGTCTGTCCGCTGGCCGAGCCCAATCTGGCCGTGGGCGGCTCGGGCGACGTGCTCTCCGGGGTCGTAGGCTCGCTTCTGGCCAGGGGCCTTTCGGCCTTGCCCGCGACCTGTCTGGGGGTGTATTGGCACGCCCTGTGCGGCCGGCTGCTCAAGACCGACAACCCCCTGCGCGGCAACCTGGCCCAGGAAATCGCCGCGGCCCTGCCGGCCGCGGCCAAGGAGGCGCTATGCAAAAGGCCAAAGACATAATGACCACATCCGTCGTCACCCTGGACCCGGGCACCACGGTCGTGGAGGCGGCAAGGATGCTGATCGAGAACAAGATCAACGGCGCGCCCGTGGTCGACAAAAAGGGCGAGTTGGTCGGGGTGCTCTGCCAGAGCGACCTGGTGGCCCAGCAGAAGCGCCTGACCATGCCCACGCTGTTCACCCTGCTCGACGGCTTCATCACCCTGTCCTCCCAGGAGGACCTGGACCGGGAGATAGAGAGGATCAGCGCGGTCACCGTGGCCCAGGCCATGACCGCCCCGCCCAGGCGCCTGTCCCCGGACACCCCGGTGGACGAGATCGCCACGATCATGGTCGACAAGAAGCTCTACACCCTGCCCGTGGTCGACGCGGCGGGCCGGCTGGTCGGCGTGGTGGGCAAGGAGGACGTGCTCAAAACGCTCTTCGGCTGAGCCGCGGACCCAGGGGACCTGCGCCGTGACCATCCGCCTGCCGGACATCGAGTCCACCCTTGAACTGGGCCGTTGCCTGGCCCGGGCCATGGGCCGCGAAGCCCCGTTCCCGGCCCTGCTGCTTAAGGGGCAACTGGGCGCGGGCAAGACCACCCTGGTCCGGGGGCTGGTCGGAAACCTGCCCGGCGCGGACCGGGCCGAGGTCAGCAGCCCGAGCTTCAACATCCTGAATCTCTATCCGACCACCCCGGAGGTCGCCCATTTCGACCTCTACCGCCAAAAAGGCCTGCCCGCGGACGACCTGCTCCTGGAATATTTGGCCGAGCAAAGGCTCCTTGTGGTCCTGGAATGGATGGAGTACCTGGACAAAAGGCATTGGCCGGCCGAGAGGCTGGTCCTTGAGTGGCGCCCTCTTGACCCGGGCCGGGCCGAGGGCAGAATCGTGGAGATCAGGGCCCGGGGCTTAATATCCACGGCCGTGTTGACGAACCTGCGGGAGCGGCTCAAGGCCTTCGAGATCGTGCAAGGAGATTCCCATAGATGAGCATCATCGTGCAGAAGTTCGGCGGGACCTCGGTCCGGGACCTGGAGTGCATGCGCCAGGTGGCCAACAAGGTCCAACGCAAGCTGCGCCGGGGCGACAAGGTCGTTGTCGTGCTCTCGGCCATGGCCGGCGAAACGGACCGCCTCCTGTGCCTGGCCAGGGAATGGGCGCCCACCCCGGATTTGGCGGAAATGGACTGCCTGGTCTCCACGGGCGAGCAGGTGTCCGTGTCCCTGTTCGCCATGCTCCTGAAGAGCCAGGGCGTAAACGCCAGGTCCCTGCTCGGATTCCAGGTCCCCATCGAGACCAACTCCAATTTTTCCAAGGCCAGGATCGCGAGCATCAACAGCAAAAAGCTTAAAGCCCTGCTTGAAATACACGATGTCCTGGTGATCGCCGGGTTTCAGGGCAGCGACTGCGACCAGCGCATCACCACCCTGGGCCGGGGCGGCTCGGACACCTCGGCCGTGGCCCTGGCCGCGGCCCTCAAGGCCGATGTCTGCGAGATATACACCGACGTGCCCGGGGTGTTCACCACGGACCCGAACATCTGCTCCCTGGCCAGAAAGATGGAGCGCATCGCCTACGACGAGATGCTGGAGATGGCCAGCATGGGGGCCAAGGTCCTGCACATCAGGTCCGTGGAGTTCGCCAAGAAGTACAACGTCAAGGTCCACGTGCGCTCGACGTTTTCCGACGAGCCGGGTACCATAGTCACCAAGGAGGATGAGATGGAAGGCGTCCTTGTTTCCGGCATCGCCTACGACAAGGACCAGGCCAGGGTCACCCTGGTCCAGGTCCTGGACCAGCCCGGCATTTCCGCGGCGGTATTCTCGCCCATAGCCGAACAGCGCATCCTGGTGGACATGATCGTCCAGAACCCGAGCAAGGACGGCCGCACGGACATCACCTTCACCGTGCCCCGGGCCGACCTGGAGCAGACCCTCAAGGTCATCGAGGGCCTCAAGTACGAGATCGGCTTCGAGGAGGTCCGCCACGACAAGAAGGTCTGCAAGATATCGGTCATCGGCGTGGGCATGCGCAACCACTCCGGGGTGGCCTCCATGGCCTTCAGGGCCCTGAGCGAGGAGAACATCAACATCCTGATGATCAGCACCTCGGAGATCAAGATCACCTGCCTGGTCGAGGAGAAGTACACCGAGCTCGCGGTGCGCACCCTGCACAACGCCTTCGGCCTGGACAAGGCCAACGGCCAAAACAGCTGCTGAGGACCATGAAACAGGTCAAGATATACGACACCACCCTGAGGGACGGCGCCCAGGCCGAAGAGATAAACCTGACCGCCGAGGACAAGCTGCGCATCGCCCTGAAGCTGGACGAGCTGGGCATCCAGTACATCGAGGGCGGCTGGCCGGGCTCCAACCCGACCGACAGGCAGTTCTTCAACGAGATCAAGGAGTACAAGCTGAAGACCGCCAAGATCGCGGCCTTCGGCAGCACCCACAACGCCAAGAACCGGGCGGCCAACGACGCCAACCTGGCGGCCATCGTCGAGGCCGGGGCCCCGGTCATAACCCTGTTCGGCAAGACCTGGGACTTCCACGTGTTCAAGGCCCTGGGCATAAGCCTGGAGCGCAACCTGGAGATAATCAGGGACAGTCTGGCCCATGTCCGGCCAAGGGCCGAAGAGGTCTTTTTCGACGCCGAGCACTTCTTCGACGGGTTCAAGGCCCATCCGGACTACGCCCTGGCCTGCCTCGGCGCGGCCCTTGAGTCCGGCGCGGACGTCCTGGTCCTGTGCGACACCAACGGCGGCACCCTGCCCCATGAGCTGGGCGAGGCAATGGGGGCCGTGAAAAGGGCCCTGCCCAAGGCCAAGCTCGGCATCCACGCCCACAACGACTCCGAGCTGGGCGTGGCCAACAGCCTGGAGGCGGTGCGCCTGGGCGCGGTCCAGGTCCAGGGCACGGTGAACGGCTACGGCGAGCGCTGCGGCAACGCCAACATCTGCTCCATCATCCCCAACCTGGAGCTGAAGATGAACGTGCGCTGCATCGGCAAAAAACGCCTGGAACGGCTCTGCCACGCGGCCAACTACATCAGCGAGACCGCCAACATGCGGCCCTTTCTGCGCCAGGCCTTTGTGGGCGGCGCGGCCTTTGCCCACAAGGGCGGGATCCACGTCCACGCCGTGCTCAAGGACCCCCACACCTACGAGCACATCCCCCCCAGGCTGGTGGGCAACCAGCAGCGCGTGCTGCTCTCGGACCAGGCCGGCCGGAGCAACATCCTGTTCAAGGCCAAGCAGTACGGCTACGAGCTTTCCAAGGACGACCCGGCGATCATGAACCTCCTGGCCGAGCTCAAGGAGCGGGAGAGAAAGGGCTACGAGTACTCGGTGGCCGAGGCCAGCTACGAGATACTGTTCTTCAAGACCATGGGCTGGTCCAAGCAGTACTTCCAGCTCCTGAACTTCCGGGTCATCGACGCCATGGACGAGCGCGGCGACCTGTTCTCCGAGGCCACGGTCATGCTCAAGGTCAGGGGCCAGATCGAGCACACCGCGGCCACGGGCAACGGCCCGGTCAACGCCCTGGACAACGCCCTGCGCCGCGCCCTTGAGCAGGCCTATCCCAGGCTCAGGGACATGAAGCTCATCGACTTCAAGGTCCGGGTCATGTCCGGGGCCACCAGGGACACGGGCGGGTCGGCCTCGTTCGTCCGGGTGCTCATCGAGTCCGGGGACAAGGCGGGCCGCTGGACCACGGTCGGCGTGTCCCACGACATCATCGAGGCCAGCTGGCAGGCCCTGGTGGACTCGTTCTACTACAAGCTCTTCAAGGACGATCCCCTGAAGTGGCCCAGCCAGCCGCCGGACAAGTGAGCCCGGACAATGAGCAAGACCTGGCGCATATCCGTGCTCTGCGACGACCGGGCCCTGGACGCGCGGTTCGGCACCGAATGGGGCCTGGCCCTGGCCATTGAGCGCAAGGGCGAGCTCTGGCTCTGGGACACGGGCCAGAGCGGGCTGTTTCTGAAAAACGCCGCCCGGCTGTCCATCGACCTCGAAAAGGCCGAGGGCCTGTGCCTGAGCCACGGCCACTACGACCACACCGGCGGCATGGACGCCCTGTTCGCGGCAACCAAGTTCAGGGGGCCGGTCTTTGCCCACCCCGAGGTCATCCGCACCCGGTACTCTTTTTCCACGGGCAAGGCCCGGGAGATAGGCGTTCCGGGCATCATCCCGGAGTTCATCCAGGTCAGGGGCAAGCGCAGGCTGGACCAGGGCCTGTGGATGCTCACCGACGTGCCTAGAATGCCCGGCATGTTCCAGGGCGTGGGCCATTTCTCCTACGACCGCGAGCGGACCGCGCCGGACCCGGTGCCGGACGACTCCTTCCTGGTCCTGGAGACCGAATCCGGCCCGGTGGCGGTGCTCGGCTGCTGCCACAGCGGCCTGTTCAACTCCCTGGCCTATCTGCGCGAGGCCTTGGGCCACAAAAAGGTCCGGGCCGTGGTCGGCGGGCTGCACCTGATAGGCGCGCCCCAAAAGGCCCTGGAAGAGACCGCCAAGGCCCTGCTCGAGTTCGAGGTCCGAACCGCGGCCCTGGGCCACTGCACGGGCAAGGAGGCGGTCAAGTTCCTGAAGGCCCGCCTGGCCCTGACCATAGAGGTCCTTTCGGTCGGCCTGAGCCTGGAGTTCTGACCCCAAAAACACCGCTCCACAGTGCGAAAAAAGCCCCGCCGGACGATCGTCCGGCGGGGCGCTTGACTGTTCGTTGCCCCGACCGGGCTAGACCATCCTGGCCACCATCTTGATGAGCCGCAGGAGCTGGTACGTGAACCCGGCCTCGTTGTCGTACCAGGCGATGACCTTGACCAGGGTATTGTCAATGACCGCGGTCAGCTGGGCGTCCACCACCCCGCCGAAGGTGCTGCCCACGAAGTCGGTGGAGACCAGCGACTCCTCGCAAAAGCCCAGGCTCTCGTTGGCCGCGGCCTTGAACGCGGCGTTGACCTCTTCCTTGCTCGTGGCCTTCTCCATCTCGCAGACCAAGTCCACCACCGAGACGTCCGGGGTGGGCACGCGCATGGCGAAGCCGTCGAGCTTGCCCTTCAAGGCCGGGATGACCAAGGCCACGGCCTTGGCCGCGCCGGTGGTCGTGGGCACCATGTTCAGGGCCGCGGCGCGGGCCCGGCGGATGTCCTTGTGCGAGCCGTCGTGCAGGCGCTGGTCCATGGTGTAGGAGTGCACCGTGGTCATGAGCCCGTGCTTGATGACGAAGGCGTCGTTCAGGGCCTTGGCCACCGGGGCCAGGCAGTTGGTGGTGCAGGAGGCGTTGGAGATGATCGCGTGCGAGGGCTTGAGGTCCGCGTCGTTGACGCTGACCACGATGGTCACGTCCATCTCCTTGCCGGGCGCGGAAAGGATGACCTTCTTGGCCCCGCAATCGATGTGCTTCTGGCAGCCGGCGCGGTCGGTGAGCTTGCCCGTGGTCTCGACCACGAGGTCGCAGCCCAGCTCGCCCCACAGCCACTCGCCCGCCTGCTGGCGGGTGACCTTGACCTGGCGATCCTTGAGCAGAAAGCCCTGGTCATTGGCCTTGGCGTCCAAGAACTTGCCGTGCACCGAGTCGTAGCGCAGCAGGTGGGCCAGGTCCTGATTGGAGGCGCGCGCGTTCACGGCGACGAGCTCGAGGTCCGCGTCGCCGGCCAGAAGCCGGGTGAGGTACCTTCCTATCCTTCCGAATCCGTTGATCCCGATCTTGACAGCCATCAAAAAACCTCCTGAACAGGATTGTCTTCCCAGAGGCCGCGACCATGAAGAATGCGCCCGGCCCGGCCACACACGGTCTCAGCTATCCATCATTGCAGGATTAAACAATATGCTCAAGCGAAATCGACGTCAACGCCGCTCAGTCCAGGCCCAGGCGCGCCCTGAGCAGGTCCAGGGTGGCCTGGTCGTTGAAGTCGAAACGCAGGGGGGTCAGGGTCACGTGGCCCTGGCTGAGCAGGGCGCGGTCCTTGCCCGGGCTTATCCTGTCCGGCGGGATGACCCCCTCCAGCCAGTAGTAGGGGTTGCCGCGCGGGTCCAGGCGCTCCACGTACCAGTCCCGGTAGGAGACCCGGGTGTGCGGGCAGACGACCAGGGGCCCGGCCTGGGCCACGGGACAGGAAGGAAAGTTCAGGTTCAGGATCGTCTTTTCCGGGACCTCGGCCCAGGGAATCCCGGGGATCAGCCCGGCGCAGTACTCGGCCTGGCCGCTCAGGTCCCGGGGCTTGAAGTCGTCCACGGACACGGCCAGGGCGGGCACGGACATGAGCGCGCCCTCGGTGGCCGCGGACACGGTGCCGGAGTACAGAATGTCCACGCCCACGTTGGCCCCGCTGTTTATGCCCGAGACGACCAGGTCGGGCGGCTGGTCCAGGAGCGTGGTCAGTCCGAGCTTGACGCAGTCCGCGGGCGTGCCCGAGACGCCCAGGCCGAAGAAGTCGGACTCGCTGAACTCCCTGACCCGCAGGGGCAGGCTCATGGTCACGGCGTGGCCCACGGCCGACTGCTCGGTCACCGGGGCGACCACGTGGACCCGGTGCCCGGCCCGGGTCAGGGCCCTGTACAGGGCCCTGAGCCCCAGGGCCTGGATGCCGTCGTCATTGGTCAGAAGGATGTCCATAAAATGTCCATGGGTCTGCGCATCGCGGCCGGAGTCAATTGACAATGGCCATGAAATCGGCAAGGTTGTACCCTCAAGCGGGCTTGAGCGCCCGCCTAGAGGCGAGGTACCCCAAGCCCATGACAATGGCAAGACAACCCATGCAGAAATCACCGGACATCAGCGCCCTGGCCCCGGGCGAGCGGATCGAGGCCCCGTTTGTGATCGTCGAGGCCAAGCACGGCCAGTCGCGCAACGGCCCCTACTGGGGCCTGACCCTGCAAAACGCCACCGGCCGCATCGAGGCCAAGATGTGGAGCCCCCAAAGCCTGGCCTTCGAGGACATTCCAACCGGCCGGCTGGCCCTGGTCTTCGGCCAGGTGGGCAGCTTCAGGGACCAGAACCAGATCACCGTCGAACGCCTGGAGCTCGTCGAGCCCGCGGACCTGGACCTGGATATGGCCGAGTTCGTGCCCGCCAGCCAGCGCAGCCCCGAGGACATGCTCGCCGAGATACACGAGCTGTGCCGGGCGCACCTGGTGCACAAGCCGTGGAAGGACCTCTGCCGCAGAATCCTCGCGGACAAGGACATCCGCAATCGACTGCTCGCGGCCGCCGGAGCCAAGACCGTGCACCACGCCTACCTGGGCGGGCTGCTCGAGCACACCCTGTCGGTGATCAGGCTGTGCATGGCCGTGTGCGACCAGTACCCCTACCTGGACCGCCAGGTGATATTCACGGCCGCCCTGGTCCACGACCTGGGCAAGGCCTGGGAGCTGTCCGGGGAGCTGGACAACGAGTACACCGACGAGGGCCGGCTTCTGGGCCACATCGTCCTGTCCCTGGAAAAGATCGCGCCCTTCCTGGACAAGGCCGAGGACCTCGACCCGGCCCTGATCATGCACCTGAAGCACATCGTGGTCAGCCACCACGGGGAATACGAGTTCGGCTCGCCCAGGCGGCCCAAGACGCCCGAGGCCTTTGTCCTGCACCACGCGGACAACCTGGACGCCAAGCTGAACATGATCCGCGAGACCCAGGGCCAGGACCAGGAGGGCGCCTGGTCGGCCTACAACCGCTATCTGGAGCGCTTCCTGTACAACCCGAGGCGCTCGCCCGACGGCCAGGGAAACAAATGCGGCCAGGAGTCCGAGAAAAAAGGCGGGCATCAGTGTTTGTTACCTTTGAAGGCATAGAGGGCACGGGCAAGAGCACCCAGATCGCCATGCTCAGGCAGTACCTGGAGGCAAAGGGCCGCCGGGTGCTGGTCACCCTGGAGCCGGGCGGCAGCCGCGTGGGCCGGGAGCTGCGCAAGATGCTCCTGCACATGGAGGGCAAGGACCTGACCGGCGAGACCGAGCTGTTCCTGTATCTGGCCGACCGGGCCCAGCACGTGAGCCAGGTCATCAGGCCCGCCCTGGACCGGGGCCAGGCGGTCATCTCCGACCGCTTCGCGGACTCGACCGTGGTCTACCAGGGCTACGGCCGGGGCCTGGACCCCAAGCTCCTGCACCAGTTCAACAAGATCGCCGTGGCCGGGCTGTGGCCCGAGCTGACCATACTTTTGGACATCGACCCGGAGCTGGGCCTGAAAAGGGCCATGACCCGCAACATGCGCGAGGGCAAGGTCAAGGAGGAAGGCCGCTTCGAGGCCGAAAGCCTGTCCTTCCACAAGCGCGTGCGCGAGGGCTACCTCATGTGGGCGGCCCTGAACAAGGAACGCTTCAAGGTCGTGGACGCCTCGCCGGGCGCCCAGGCCGTGTTCGAAGACATCCGCAGAGTGGTGGACGAGAGGTTCGGGACCTGACCGGCAAGCCCGGTCCGGACCGGAAAATCCCGCGGCCGGGGCTTTGACGCCGCGGCCCGTAAGGTCCATATATGTCCTGACTCCGCCGGATCGCCGGCCGAGCGACCTGCAACCGGGGGCGGCCATGAACGAGGTCAAGCTCTTCGCCCTGAGCACCTGCGTGCACTGCAAGAACACCAAGGCCTTTCTGGACCAGTGCGGGGTCAAGTACGAGTGCGTGTTCGTGGACCAGCTCAGCGGGCCCAAGCGCCAGGAGGCCATAGCCGAGGTCAGGAAGCACAACCCGGCCGTGTCCTTCCCCACCGTGGTCATAGGCGAGACCGTGGTCGTGGGCTTTGACAAGAAAAAGCTGGAAAAGGCCCTGGGGAGATAGGCATGGACGCGCTGCGACTCTACGACACGCTCAAGAAGATCCAGGAGCCCAAGGGCTACTATTTCAACAAGGACACGGACATGACCATGGCCCTGCTGGAGGGCCTGGTGGTCAACAGGGAGCGCCTGGGGTACATGGCCTGCCCCTGCCGCCTGGCCAACGGCGAGTACGACCAGGACAAGGACATCATCTGCCCCTGCGCATACCGCGAGGCGGACGTGAAGGAGTTCGGGTCCTGCTTCTGCGGCCTGTACGTGTCCAAGGACTGGAACGAGGGCAAGATCGAGCAGCGCCTGGTGCCCGAGCGCAGGCCCCCGGAAAACATCCGGGACTGAAGGCCCGGCTGACCCGGCCGGGCCTTCATTCCCGGTCCAGACCGGCCTCGGCCAGCCAGCGGGCAAAGGCCATGCGGGCCCTTTCCGCGTACAGCTCCCTGCGCCGCCTCTTGGGGGCCCGGACCTTGAGCGCGGGCATGAGCCCGAAATGGACGTTCGAGGGCTGGAAGTTCTTGGCCGGCTCGCGCAGATGCCCCAGAAGCGCGCCCAGGGCCGTTTCCCGGGGCAGATCGGGCAACGACCCGCCGGTCAGCCTCCGGGCCAGGCCAAGGCCCAGCCACAGGCCGCAGGCCGCGGATTCCACATAGCCCTCGACCCCGGTCAGCTGCCCGGCCAGGAACACCCCGGGCCGGTCCTTGAGCCCCAGGTCCGGACCCAGGACCCTTGGCGCGTCCACAAAGGTGTTCCTGTGCATGGACCCGAGGCGCAGAAACTCGGCCTGCTCGAGCCCGGGTATCAGGCCGAAGACCCTCTTCTGCTCCCCGAACCTGAGCCTGGTCTGAAACCCGACCAGGTTGAACGCGGTCCGCTCCCGGTTCTCGGGCCTCAGCTGGACCACGGCAAAGGGCTGTTGCCCGGTCCTGGGATCGACCAGGCCCACGGGCTTTAGCGGGCCGAAGGCCAGGGTCATCTCCCCCCGCTCGGCCATGGACTCCACGGGCAGGCAGCCCTCGAAATGGACCTCCTGCTCGAAGTCGCGCAGAGGCGCCCTCTCGGCCCGGATCAGCTCGGCCACGAAGCGCCGGTACTCGGCCTCGTCCAGGGGGCAGTTCAGGTAGTCCGCGTCCTCTGGCCGGTAGCGCGAGCCAGGAAAGACCCGCTCCGGGTCAATGGACTCGGCCGCGACAATGGGCGCGATGGCGTCGTGGAAGTGGAGGCTGTCCCGGCCCGCGGCCTCGGCCAGGGACCGGGCCAGGGACTCCCCGGCCAGGGGCCCGGCGGCCACGACCACGGCCGCGGATTCGGCCAGCAGCGGGTCGTCCAGGTCCCGGACCTCGCGGCGCAGGACCTCGACCCCGGCAAGGCCCTCGATCCTCTCGGTCACGTAAGCCGAAAACCGCTCCCGGTCCACGGCCAGGGCCTTGCCCGCGGGCACCTCGCAGGCCAGGGCGGCCTCCATGACCAGGCTGCCCAGGGCGGCCATCTCCTCCTTGAGCAGGCCGACCCCGGTGGTCGGCTCCCTGGAGCGCAGGGAGTTGGAGCAGACCAGCTCGGCCAGGCCCGGGCTCTTGTGGGCCTCGGAATAGCGCCCGGGCTTCATCTCCAGGAGGCGCACCCGGACCCCGGCCCGGGCCAGCTTGAAGGCGCACTCGCACCCGGCCAGACCGCCGCCTATGACCGCGACCAGGCTCACCCGGCCGCTCCAAGCAATTGTGCCCGCGCTGTTTTTGGCTTATCAGGGGCGAGGCTCCGAACGCCTTCAACGAACATGGCCCAATCGATCCTCGAAATAACAGGTCTGACGACCCGGTTCACCTCCCAGCGCGGCGTGGCCAAGGCCGTGGACGACGTCTCCCTGTCTCTTGCCCAGGGCGAGACCCTGGGCCTGGTCGGCGAGTCCGGGTGCGGCAAGACCGTCCTGGCCCTGTCCCTGCTCGGCCTGGTGCCCGACCCGCCCGGCAGGGTCACGGCCGGGAGCGCCCTGTTCCAAGGACAAGACCTGCTTTCGCTGGACGAGCGGCAACTGCGCCGGGTGCGCGGCAACAAGATATCCATGATCTTCCAGGAGCCCATGACCTCGCTCAATCCGGTGTTCAGGGTCGGCGAACAGATCGCCGAGGCCGTGCGCCTGCACCAGAAGGCGTCCAAGGCCCGGGCCAGGGAGCGGGCCGAGGAGATGCTCGGCCTGGTGGGCATACCCGAGCCCGAACGCGCGGCCCTCAGCTACCCCCACGAGCTGTCCGGGGGCATGCGCCAGAGGGTCATGATCGCCATGGCCCTGTCCTGCGAGCCGGACATCCTGATAGCGGACGAGCCGACCACGGCCCTGGACGTGACCATTCAGGCCCAGATACTCGGCCTGATGCAGGACATCAAGGACAAAAAGGCGGCCTCGGTCCTGCTCATCACCCACGACCTGGGCGTGGTCGCGGGCAACGCCCAGCGCGTGGCGGTCATGTACTGCGGCCAGATCGTGGAGCAGTCCGGGGTCCGGCCGCTGTTCAGGGAGCCCCTGCACCCCTATACCCGGGGCCTGCTGGACTCGCTGCCGCGCATGGACCGCAGGCACAGGCTCAGGCCCATACCCGGCGCGGTGCCGGGCATCTTCAGCCAGCCCCGGGGCTGCCGCTTCAACCCCCGCTGCTTTGAAGCCATGGACATCTGCCGCGGCCAGGCCCCGCCGATCTTCGAGCGCGACGGCCGCGGGGTGCGCTGCTGGCTGTACAGGAATTGACCATGGACAGGCAAGATGTTCTGCTCGAAACCACGGACCTGGCCAGGCACTACCCCCTGACCCGGGGCCTGCTCAGGATCAGGTCCGGCAGCCTGAGGGCCGTGGACGGG
Organism: Desulfovibrionaceae bacterium; assembly: GCA_016932995.1. Taxonomy (GTDB): domain Bacteria; phylum Desulfobacterota; class Desulfovibrionia; order Desulfovibrionales; family Desulfovibrionaceae; genus JAFGBU01. Next base: position 9,708 of record JAFGBU010000011.1, on the reverse strand, counting down.
GTCAGCCTTAAGGTCAGGCGCGGCGAGACCCTGGGCCTGGTCGGCGAGTCCGGGTGCGGCAAGTCCACCCTGGCCCGCTGCGTGCTCGGCCTGGAGCGGCCGACGTCCGGCCGGGTCCTGTTCAAGGGCCGGGAGGTGGGCGAGTGGGAGCGCAAGGACCGCTGCCGCCGGATGCAGATGATCTTCCAGGACCCCTACTCGTCCCTGAACCCGCGCAAGAAGATCGGGGCCATGGTCGGCGAGCCCCTGCGCATCCACGGCCTGGGCGCGCGCCGCGAACGCCGGGCCAAGGTCGCCGAGACCCTGGGCCTGGTCGGCCTGGACCCGGAGCACGCCGGACGATACCCCCACGAGTTCTCGGGCGGCCAGCGCCAGCGCGCGGCCATTGCCCGGGCCCTGGTGCTCGAACCCGAGCTGCTGGTCTGCGACGAGCCCGTGTCCGCCCTGGACGTCTCGGTCCGGGCCCAGGTGCTCAACCTCCTGGACGACCTCCAGGAGCGCTTCGGCCTGACCTATCTGTTCATCTCCCACGACCTCTCGGTGATCGGCCACATCAGCGACCGGGTCGCGGTCATGTATCTGGGCCGGGTCGTGGAGCTGGCCCGAAGCGAGGAGATATTCAAGGCCCCGCTGCACCCGTACACCGAGGCCCTGCTCTCGGCCGTGCCCGTGCCGGACCCGGAGCGCGCGGCCAGGCCGGTCCGGCTCACGGGGGACCTGCCCAGCCCATCGGCCCCGCCGCCGGGCTGCCCGTTCCACCCGCGCTGCAAAAAGGCCCTGGACGTCTGCCGAACGACCCCGCCCGAACTGAAATCGGTCGGCGAGCGCGGCCTGGTCTCATGCTGGCTGTACTGAAAAAGGCCCGATCAGGAGGGATGCGCCATGTGGATGACCCGCCAGGAGGCCCTGGACCTGCTGAGCTCCAAGAACCCGGAGCCCAACCTGCTCACCCACTGCCTGGAGTCCGAGGCGATCATGCGCGGCCTGGCCCAGAGGCTCGGCCAAGACCAGGACCTCTGGGGCCTGGTCGGCCTGCTGCACGACCTGGACTACCCCGAGACCAGGGACCGGCCCGAGGGCCACGGCCTGGAGGCCGCAAGGGAGCTCGCCGCCAGGCTGCCCGAAGAGGCCCTGAGGGCGATCCGGGCCCACGCCTTTGAGCTCAACGGGCTTGACGCGCCCGAGAGCGAGCTGGACTTCGCCCTGCGCTGCGCCGAGAGCGTCACCGGCCTGGTCCACGCCAACGCCCTGGTCCGGCCCCAGGGCCTTGCGGGCATGAAGCCCAAGAGCCTGAAAAAAAAGATGAAGGAAAAGGCCTTTGCGGCCAACGTCAACCGGGACATGATCCTGGAATGTCAGAGGCTGGGCCTGGAGCCGGACGACCTCTTCCAGATCGCCATCCAGGCCATGACCAATATCGCGGCCCAGATCGGGCTGGCCTGACTGTCTTAAAAAACTTTTTATTTAAATTAGTTAGTTACTTAATTAAAGTAAAACTTTAAATTCAAAAGGTCATTCGTCCGCATCTTCATACCGGTCCTGGGCACCTCCCAAGACCTTGACCGGACGTGAAAAGCATTGCTCCGCGCTCTCCTGGGCAAAGCCCCGGACCTGGGCCCGCCACTTGTTGTAGGCCTCAACGAGCCCGATTCCCAGGTCGGTGAGCTGATAGCCCCTGCGGCCCAGGTCCCTGGAGATCAGGGCCTGGCCCAGGTTCTTCTCCGCGGCCTTGATCTTGCCCCAGGCCGCCCGATAGGACATGTGCATCGCCTTGCTCGCCTTGTTCAGGGAGCCGAGCCCGGCGATGAGCTCCAGGAGCCTGATCTTGCCGGGCCCAAGGGCCACGCCGGCATCGGTTTCCAGCCACAGCCTGAGGCGCATGCCCAGAGCGGGACCGCCGGATTTCATCATGCCTCCTTGGTTCGGGTGCGCATCCGCTTGTGTTGATCCAATAAAACAAAGTCCCGGACAAAAGGCGAGCGGAAAAAAACAGCAAGCAGGCCTTGGCACGGGCCGTTGAGTGACTAAATACAAGCGACCGCGCGCCGCCGCGCGCCAACCCTGAACGCCCTGCCGGGAGACCATGTCCGACGTCCTGACCGACTCCAGCATGTCCGGATCGCCGTACCACGCCATCTGGACCCTGACCTGGCCCCAGATGCTGATGATGGTCTTCCACTTCCTGATCGGCTTCGTGGACGTCTGGGCGGCCGGGCGCATCGACAGCCAGGTCCAGGCCAGCCTGGGCATCATCACCCAGGCCCTGTTCTTTTTCCTGGTCCTGGCCATGGCCGTGGCCAACGGCGGGGTCGCGGCCATCAGCCAGTCCATGGGCGCCCTGCTATACAAACGGGTCCGGCGCTACACCGGGCTTCTGCTGGAGCTGGCCCTGATCCTCGGCGTGCTCTTCGCGCTTTTGGGCCTGCCGTTCAGGCAGGCCCTGCTGCGCCTGCTCCAGGTCCCGGAGCAGATGCTCGGGGTCACGGACGAGTTCCTGGAAATCTACCTCTACGTCCTGCCCGCCTACTACCTGCTGATCGTGTGCAACGCCATTTTCAGGGCCCAGAAAAAGGTCATGTTCCCGCTGTATTGCATGATCATCATCACCGTCCTGAACACCATGGGCGACCTGGGCCTGGGCCTGGGCATGTTCGGGCTGCCCAGGCTCGGCTACAAGGGCCTGGCCTGGGCCACTTTCTGGTCGGTCACGGCCGGCGCGGCCTTTGCCCTGTTCATCCTGAAGCGCCAGAGCTTCATCAAGCGCGAGAGCTTCGCGCCCTGGCGCTGGACCAAAAAGGCCCTGCCCTACCTGTTCAAGGTCGCCTGGCCGTCCGGGCTCATGCACCTGGTCTGGCACTCCGGGTACCTGGCCCTGTTCGCGATCACCGCCAGCCTGCCCGCGGGCGAGGTCACGGCCCTGGCGGCCATGGCCGTGGGCGTGCGCATCGAGTCCATACTCTTTCTGCCCGCGTTCGCCTTCAACTTCACGGCCGGGATACTGGTCGGCCATTACCTGGGGGCCAGAAAGCCCGAGGAGGCCAAGCGCTTCGGATACCGCATCCTCTTGATCGGACTGGCCTTTGTCTGCCCGCTGACCCTGGGCCTCTGGCTGGTGGTCGGACCAATCGTCTCCTTTCTCGCGCCGAGCGTCCAGGTCCAGGCCGAATCGGTCAACTACCTGCTCTACAACATGGCCGCCATCCCCTTCACCCTGACCACCATGGTCCTGGCCGGGGCCTTCAACGGCGCGGGCGCCACCCTGTTCAACCTGGCCATCATGGGCCTTTCCACCTGGCTTCTGCGCCTGCCCCTGGCCTATGTCCTGGGCCACGAGGTCATGGGCCGGGCGAGCGGGGTCTGGATATCCATGCTCTGTTCACAGGCCGCGCAGTCTCTGGTAATGCTCTACTTCTTCGCCTTCAGGAACTGGCGGCGCTTCAGCATGATCAGGGCCAGAAGGAGCTCCGATGGGTCTTGAGTTCGAGCCCCTGTCCATCGAAAGGATGAACGAGTACAACGCGCTGCTGGCCCGCTGCCCGGAGCGGACCTCGGACTCCTCGTTCGCCAACCTCTGGGGCTGGGCCGAACACTACGGCCTGGAGTGGTCGTTCGCCAACGGCCTGGCCTGGGTCCGCCAGACCCTCCCCGAGGTCCGCTACTGGTGCCCGGTCGGGCCCTGGGAGACTACGGACTGGACCGCCTGCCCGGCCCTCGGCCAAGGCGCGTCCCTGACCAGGATACCCGAGACCCTGGCCAAGGCCCTGGAACGGGCCCTGGGGCCCGAAATCGGGCTGCGCGAGTGCCGCGAGCACTGGGACTACCTATACTCCGTGCCCGAGCTCATCGAGCTTTCCGGAAACAAGTTCCACAAAAAAAAGAACCTGCTCAACCAGTTCGTGAAGGGCTACGACTTCGAGTACAAGATCATGGACCTGGACTGCGTGGAGGACGTCCTGGAGATGCAGGCCGAGTGGCGGCACTGGTGGGAGGAGGGCCACGAGCCCTCAGAGGCGCTTGGGGCCGAAAACCGGGCCATCGCCCGGGTGCTGCACGACTTCGACCGCATCAAGTGCCTGATGGGCGCGGCCATCAGGGTCAAGGGCAAGGTCGTGGCCTACACCGTGGCCGAGTGCCTGGAGCGGAAAAAGACCGTCGTGATCCACTTCGAGAAGGCGGACATCGCCTTTAGGGGCGCATACCAGGCCATAAACCAGATGTTTCTGCAAAACTCGGCCTCCGAGTACGCGCTGGTCAACCGCGAGCAGGACCTTGGCGACCCGGGCCTGCGCAGGGCCAAGCTGTCCTACAATCCCGTGGGATTCGTGCCCAAGTACGACCTGGAGATCCTCCCCTAGCCCATGGCCAAGCGAGCCAGATGCCTGGTCCTCGGCCTGGACGGCCTGCCCCTGGGCCTGGCCAGGGACCTCTCGGACCAACTGCCCAACCTGGGCCGCCTGGCGCGCTCCCCCGGGGCCTCGGCCATCCGCGCCGAGCTGCCCGAGATTTCGCCGGTCAACTGGACCTCGTTCTACACCGCAACAGGCCCGGGCGAGCACGGCGTGTTCGGGTTCAGCCGCATGGACCCGAGCAGCTACCAGCTCAGCCTGACCGACTCCGGCCAGGTCGCGGTCCCGACCATCTTCGACCGCCTGGGCCGCAAGGGCCTGGTCAGCCGGGTGGTCAACCTGCCGAACACCTATCCGGCCAGGCCCCTGCGGGGCATGATGGTCGCCGGGTTCGTGGCCCAGGACCTTTTGCGGGCCGTGTACCCCGGGTTTCTGGCCGGACCCCTGAGCCGGGCCGGGTACCGGCTGGAGGCGGAGACCAAAAACGCGGCCAGGGACCCGGATCGGCTGCTGGCCGAGCTCGGCCTGACCCTGCGCGGCCGCGAGGCGGCCGTGGACCTGCTCTGGCCGGACCTGTCCTGGGACCTGTTCGTGCTCGTGCTCACCGAGACCGACCGCCTGTTCCACTTCCTGTTCCACGCCCTGGTCGACCCGGAGCACCCCAGACACCCGGCCTGCATGGACCTGCTCAAACGCTGGGACGCGGTCCTGGGCCGGATGCTCGAGCGCTTCGAGGCCCTGCCCGAGCCCAAACGGCTGATCGTGCTCGCCGACCACGGCTTCACCAGGCTCAAGACCGAGGTGGACATAAATTACTGGCTGGTGGAGCGGGGGCTCTTGCGCCTGCTCCCCGGGCCGGGCGGGGAGTGGGACGCCGGCAGGATCGACCCGCGCTCCAAGGCCTTTGCCCTGGACCCGGGGCGCGTGTATCTGCACACCCGAACGCGCTTCGCGCGCGGCGGCCTGGACCGCGCCGGGGCCCAAAAGGTCAAGAAACTGCTGATCGACGGGCTCGCGGCCTTGACCTGGAACAACGAGCGGGTCATCAATCGGGTGTACGAGGCCGCCGAGATATACCAGGGACCCCTGCTGGACAGGGCCCCGGACCTGGTCTGCCTGGCCAACCCCGGCTTCGATCTCAAGGCCAAGTTCGACCGCAGCGAGGTCTTCGGACTTTTCGGCCGCACCGGCGCGCACACGGCCGAGGACGTCTTTTTTTACGACTCCGGGCCCGCAAGGGCCCCTGAAAGGGTCCGGGACGTCGGGACCCTGGTCCTTGAATACTTCGGCCTCCTGGACAAGGACAAGGCCCTGATATGCCCATAGATTTTGAAAAGGAGCTCAACCCGGCCCAGCTGGAGGCCGTGCGCCACGACACAGGCCCGCTGCTCGTGGTCGCCGGGGCCGGGAGCGGCAAGACCAGGACCATCGTCTACCGCCTGGCCTGGCTGGTCGAACACGGGGTCCCGGCCGAGGACATCCTGCTCCTGACCTTCACCCGCAAGGCGGCCCAGGAGATGCTCAAAAGGGCCGAAGAGATCCTCAAACAGCCCCTGGCCGGGGCCAGCGGCGGCACCTTCCACTCCTTCGCCTACTCGGTCTTGAGGCGCAATCCCGTTGGCCTGGGCATGGCCGGGGGCTTCAGCCTGCTCGACCGCGGCGACTCCGAGGACCTGGTCGGACGGATCAAGACCGACCTCGGCCTGGGCAAGGGCGAACGCTCGTTTCCCAAGAAGTCCACGCTCACCGACCTGATCACCAAGTCCAGAAACAAGGAGCTCGCCATTGCCCAGGTCCTGGAGCAGGAGGCCTTCCACCTGACCCCGTTCGCCGGGGACATCGAGACCCTGGCCCGGGAGTACGGGCGCTTCAAGAAGGAGCACGCCCTGCTCGACTACGACGACCTGCTCTTCGGGCTAGAGGCCCTCCTGGCCTCGGACCAGGCCCTGCGCCGGGTCCTGCGGGCCAGGCACGGCTACCTCATGGTCGACGAGTACCAGGACACCAACCTGGTCCAGGCGCGCATCGTCCGGCTCCTGGCCGGGGAGGCGGGCAACGTCATGGCCGTGGGCGACGACGCCCAGTCCATATACGCCTTCCGCGGGGCCAACGTGGCCAACATCATGAACTTTCCCAAGATATTCAAGGACGCCCGGGTGATCACCCTGGAGCGCAACTACCGCTCCACCCAGCCGATCCTGGACGTGACCAACGCCATCTTGTCCGGGGCCAGGGACAAGTTCGAAAAAAGGCTGTACACAAAGCGGTCCGGGGGCGAAAAACCGCGCCTGGTCACCCCGCTCAGCGACCAGTCCCAGGCCCGGCTGGCCCTGGAGCGGATCATCGAGCTGGCCCGCAGGTACCCCCTGCACGAGATCGCCGTGCTCTTCCGGGCCGGGTACCAGTCCTACCCCCTGGAGGTGGCCCTGACCAGGCTCGGCCTGTCCTATCGCAAGTACGGCGGGGCGCGCTTCCACGAGGCCGCCCATGTCAAGGACGTGCTGGCCTACCTGCGCCTGGCCAGGAACCCCTCGGACCTGGTGGCCTGGCAGCGCGTCTGCGCCCACGTCAAGGGCGTGGGCCCCAAGACCACGGGCAGAATCGTCCGCGCGGTGCTCAACCCCGACCAGGACTACCTGGCCAAGGCCAGGAAGAAGCACCCGGACCTGACCGAGCTTCTGGCCGAGCTCGACCTCCTGCGCCGGACCAACCCGTCCCCGGCCCGGGCCGTGGAGCGGATCAACGCCTTTTACGCGCCCAAGATGGCCGAGCGCTATCCGGACGACCACCCCAAACGCCAGGCCGGCCTGGACCAACTGGCCCAGATAGCCGCCGCATACAGCGACCTGGAGACCTTTCTGGCCGACCTGTGCCTGGACCCGGACACCCAGGCCGAGCCCCACCGCAGCGACTGCCTGGTCTTGTCCACCGTGCACTCGGCCAAGGGCCTGGAATGGAAGGCCGTGCTGGTCATCGACCTGGTGGAGGAGCGCTTTCCGTCCAAAAAGGCCATGTCCAGGGACGAGGACCTGGAGGAGGAGCGCAGGCTCCTGTACGTGGCCTGCACCAGGGCCAAGGAGTCCTTGAGCCTGTTCTCGCCGGCCACGGTGTTCAGCCGCTTCAGCGGGTTCAGCGAGACCGTTGCGCCCTGCCCCTTTCTCCTGGACCTGCCCCCGGGCAGCGTGGAGCGCTGGCAGGAGTCCTACGCCGGAGGCGTGAGCCCGGCGGGCGGCGCGGCCGACAGGGACCGGGACCCGGACCAGGGATCACGGCCCGGGCCCGTGGACCCGGCCAGGCTGGGCTACTGCCGGCACAAGATATTCGGCCAGGGCAAGATAGTGGCCAAGGTGCCGCCCAACAAGTTCCGGGTCAACTTCCCGGGCTTCGGGCTCAAGGTCATTGTCGGGGACTACCTGGAAATGCTATGAGCCAGACGCCGGGCAGACCCCGGCAAAGGCGCGCCCTATGGCCCTGGACAGCGAAGAGAGATTCCTGGCCCTCATAGACCGGCACTTCCCGACCGCGCACCCGGACCTGGCCCTTGGCCGGGGCGACGACTGCGCCGTGCTGCTGTGCCCGGACAAGGTCTGCCTGAGCACCGACCTGCTGATCGAGGGCGTCCACTTCAGGCGCTCGTATTTCAGGCCCGAGGACATCGGGCACAAGGCCCTGGCCGCGAACCTGAGCGACCTGGCGGCCATGGGCGCCAGCCCCATGGGCTTCGCCCTGGAGCTCATGGTCCCGGACGGCCTGGGCCAGAGGTTCTGGGACCGGCTCTTGTCCGGCATGGCCGCCCTGGCCCGGGAGTTCGACCTCCCCCTGGCCGGCGGGGACCTGAGCCGCTCGCCGGTCCTGGGCCTGGGCCTGACAATCTGGGGCCGCGCCGCGCCGAACGGCCGCTTCCTGGCCCGGGGCGGCTGCTGCCCGGGCGACGCCCTGTTCGTGTGCGGGGACCTGGGCCTGGCCAAGTCCGGGCTCCTGGCCCTGGAACGGTCCGGGCGCAGGGCCGTGTCGCGCTGGCCCGCGGCCGCGGCCGCCCTGCTAAGGCCGAAACCGCTCATCGCCCACGGCCTGGCCCTTGCGGCCTGCGAGACGGTGCGCGGGCTCATGGACCTGTCCGACGGACTGGCCGCGGACCTGCCGCGCTTCCTGGGCCCGGGACTGGGCGCGGACCTGGACATAAAACCCGCGGACCTGAACCAGGAGGTCATCAATTTCGCGCGTAAAAACGGCCTTTCCCCCCTGGACCTGGCCATCTCCGGGGGCGACGACTACGCCCTGCTCGGCGCGGCCCCGGCCGAGGGCCTGCGCCTGGTCCGGGCCAGGGTCCCGGAGCTCACGCCCATCGGCCGGGTCAGCCGCAAGCCGGGCCTGCGCCTGGCCGGAAAACCGATCCGGACAAGGGGCTTCGACCACTTCAAAACCTGAGTCAGAGCCATGGACATGGAACTCAAGGCCATAGGCACGATCAGCTCGAGCATCCGGGAGCGCGCCAAGTGCCCCAAGCAGGGCCACGAGGGCGCGCCGGACGCCTGGATAACGGTCAAGGACCAGTACCAGGAGGCCATGGACGGGCTCGCGCCCGGCCAGGAGGTCCTGATCCTGACCTGGCTGCACGAGGCCGACCGCGAGGTGCTCAAGGTCCGGCCCCGCGGCAGGCCCGAAAACCCCCTGCGCGGGGTCTTCTCCACCCGGTCCCCGGCCAGGCCCAACCCCATCGGCCTGCACCCGGTCAGGATACTCGAGGTCAGCGGCAACCGGCTCCATGTCGAGCCCCTGGACGCCATAGACCAGACCCCGGTCCTGGACATAAAACTCAGCATCTGCCGCGAGAATATCTAGCCCAAGGCGCGAAAAAAGGGCCGCCCCAAGGGGCGGCCCGCAAATACGGCCTGTTCGGGCCCTACTTCTTGAGCCAGCTCATCATCCCCCTGAGCCCGGCCCCGACCTTCTCGATCTGGTGCTCCCTGCCCAAACGGCGCATGGCGTTGAAGTGGGCCTTGCCGGACTGGTTCTCCAGGATGAACTCCCGGGCGAACTCGCCCTGCTGGATCTCGGTGAGGATCTTCTTCATCTCCCGGCGCACGTCCTGGTTGATGACCCTGGGGCCGCGCGTGTAGTCGCCGTACTCGGCCGTGTCGCTGATCGAGTGGCGCATCTTGGCCATGCCGCCCTCGTACATCAGGTCCACGATGAGCTTGAGCTCGTGCAGGCACTCGAAATAGGCCACCTCTGGCTGGTACCCGGCCTCGACCAGGGTCTCGAACCCGGCCTTGGCCAGCTCGGTCAGGCCGCCGCAAAGGACCACCTGCTCGCCGAACAGGTCGGTCTCGGTCTCCTCCTTGAAGGTCGTCTCGATGAC
>JAFGBU010000010.1 GCA_016932995.1 Desulfovibrionaceae bacterium | reverse complement strand
CGGACAGGCCGCGCCTGCGGCAGACCTCGAAAAAGCCCTCGATCTTGCGGTTCACCGCGCCCACGGCCATGACCGCGCCCGACTGGCTGACCGCGCCGGTGAAGGCCAAAGAAAGGTTGATGGGCAGGCCGGACAGGGCCGAGAGCAGGGCGGCCAGCTCGGCCCCGGACGCGGAGTCGCCCTCGATCCCGGCGTAGCTCTGCTCGAAGCACAGGCTGCCGGTGAGCACGATGGGCTTGTCCTGGGCGAACAGGCCGGTCAGGTAGCTCTTGATGATCATCATGCCCTTGGTGTGGATCGGCCCGCCGAGCTGGGCCTCGCGCTCCAGGTCCAGGATCCCGCCGTGGCCCACGCCCACGGTGCAGGATATCTGGTGCGGCAGGCCGAACTCGTAGTCCCCGAACAGGGTCACCGAGAGCCCGTTGGCCCGGCCCACGGCCGAGCCGCCCGTGGCCACCTTGATGACCTCGCGGTCGTACTCGGTCATGTACTCCTCTTCAAAGAGGTTGACCCTGAAGTCCCTGGCCGCGATGGCCCGGGACAGGTCCTCGGCCTCCACGACCGGCCTGGCCCCCTGGGCGGCCAGGGCCGAGGCCTCGACCATGCGCTCCCGGATGAGCGGAAAAAACAGGGACAGCCGCCTCTGGTCCTCGGCCAGCCTGGAGGAGAAGTCCACGAGCCCGGCCAGGGCCCGCCTGGTGAAGGGCATGAGCCCGGCGTCGCGCACGATCCTGGCCAGGACCGTGAGGTAGCTCCTGACGCCCTGGGCGTTGCGCCTGGTGTCCGCCTGGAGGTGGGCCTTGAGCTTGAAGTACTTCTGGAAGCGGTCGTCGTGATAGAGCAGGGTCTCGTAGGTCTCGTCCGTGCCGACCAGGACTATGCGTATCTCCAGGGGCACGGGATCGGGCTCGATGGTCCTGGTCCTGGCCTGGTCCGGATCGACCGGGTCCTCGATGCGGGCCTGGCCGAGCCGAAGGGCCCTGAGCAGCCCCTCCCAGGAGCCCGGATTGGCCAGCAGGTCCTGGACGTTGATGATCAGAAATCCGTGGTTGGCCCGGTGCAGGTCCCCGGCCCTGATCAGGGTGTAGTCCGTGTGCAGGGCGCCCATCTCGGCCTCGCGCTCTATGCTGCCCAGGAGCTTGAAGGGCGTCGGGTGCTCGCAGACGACCACGGGCGCGCCCCGGGTCCGGCTGTTGTCCACGAACAGGTTGATCTCCAGGCGGCCGAACAGGTCGTCCAGGCCGGGGTTCTGCTCGGGGCCCTGGGTCCCGTGGCCCGACCAGGGGTCCCTGGTCAGGAACAGGTCCACGTTTTCCAAGATCTCCTTTTCCAGGGCTAGGTAGTAGTCCGCGAAGTCGTCGCCAGCCGGGCACATGGCCCTGAGCCTGCCCAGGTGCTCGTCCAGCACGGCCTTGGCCGTGTCCCGGCGCAGCCGCTTTTCCTCCTGGCGCAGGTCCTTCTCGTCCTTGGCCATGCGCCGGAGGCAGGCGCTCATGCCCGCCAAAAGCTCCTCGCCCTTTTCCTTGAGCCGCTTGCGCCGGGCCGGGTCCAGGGCCTCGAAGTCCTTGTCCCCGAGGACCTTGCCGTCCACTATGAGCGAGAGCGTCGGGCCGCCGTGGTCGTCCATGGCCAGGCTGAAGCCCTCCTTGCCGGCCGAGTCCTCCATGCGGCCCATGACCCTGTCGCGCTTGGCGTTGAAGCCCTTGAGCAGGACCTCGTGCTCCTTGTGGAAGGACTCCTGCTCAAAGCCGGCCGGTATCTCCTCGCGGATGTCCTGCATCACCTGGGCCTGGGTGGCCTTGAGCAGCTTCCCGCGGCCCGGCTCGAGGGACAAGGCAATGGGGCGGTCCGGATCGTCGAAGTTGTGGACGTATATCCAGTCCGGCGGGGTGGGCGCCTTGGCCGCGGCCGGGGCCAGGTGGCCCCTGGCGAAGTAGGTCCGGCCGAGGTTGGCCTCCCCGGCCACGAAGACGTTGAAATCGTTGCCCTTGATCTTGAGGGCCAGGTCCAGGGCCTGGCGGGCCCTGGGCTGGAACAGGGCGTAGCCGTCCTTGGCGGGCACCTCTCGGCTGTCCTCAAAGGGAATCTTCATGGGGTCCAGCGAGGCCCGAAGCCGTTCCGGGCCCAACTCCCCGGCGCGGCGCGCCGTTTTTTTCCGAGTGCTTTCAGGCATGTCGATGGCGGGCTGTACCCATTTTCCCAGGCCCAGGCAAGCCCATTTCGAAATGTACGGCCTTGGGGCCGGTTTGTCACTACCGGTCCGGGCCCCGGGCCGAGGCCGGGGGTCGAGTTTTCTTTCCCTCGGCAGGCCGAAACACGTTGACGTGAATCTTTGGCCTGTGATAAGAGTCCTGCACTTGTGAACAATTGCACGAACCCTTTTTTTGGGGTATGCCGGGCTTTCCCGGCGGGCAACGGTGCATGCTCTTTTTCAATAAGCAAAAGTATAGCGACATCGCGGACCTGCTCTACGTGGCCGGGACCATTGGCCTGCACATGGTGTCCGGCACCTTCGTGGGCTTCGGCCTGGGCTGGGTCATGGACCATTACGCCAAGAAGTGGTTCGACTGGAACACCTGGCCCTGGCTGACCATGGGCATGCTCGCGATCGGCATCGCCGCCGGCTTCAGGAACGTCTACCTGGACGCCAAGAGGTTCCAGCGGCGGGAAAACCGGGACAAGGGGCCCGAAACGGATGATTCAAGGCGCGACCAGGATTAACGGCTGGCTCGAAACCGCCCTGTACAGGCGCGGTTTTGTCCAGATCGAGGTCCGCAAGCTGGTCCGCAACCAGATATACCTGGCCGGGTTGTCCTCGGTGCTGCTCGGCGCGGCCATGGGGCTGTCCCCCTGGGCCCTTTCCTACGCCGCCGGCGCGCTGCTCATCACCCTGGGCCTGTGGTCCCTGGCCAAGGTGGTCCAGCAGTTGATCCATGTCCGCAAGGGGGGCGTGGTCCCCCTGCTGATCTTCTTCTACTTGAGGCTCTTGTTCGCGGGCCTCGCCCTGTACGCGCTCATCGTCTGGTTCAGCGCCCCGGTGACCGGGCTGCTCGCAGGCCTGTCCACGGTGCTGGCCAACGCGGCGCTCTGGGGGGCCGTCAGTTTCAGGCAAAAAGCCAAGGAGGCGTAACTACAATGGAAAAAATGCATCCGCTGCTGTATTTCGACCTCATAAACAACGCCCTCGGAGTGCATATCCCGATCCACGTCTGGTACACCTGGATGGCCATGACCATCCTGTTCCTCTGCGGAGTGCTCGTGCGCAGCCGGCTGAGCCTGATTCCGGGCGGGCTTCAGAACTTCTTCGAGATCGTCATCAACGGTCTGGAAGACTTCGTGGTCACCAACGTGGGCGAGCAGGGCCGCACCGTCTTCCCGGTCCTGTGCACCCTGTTCGTGTTCATCGTGACCATGAACTACATCGGCCTGATCCCGGGCTGCGACGCGCCCACGGCCAACGTGAACACCAACGCGGCCATGGCCGTCTTCGTCTTCCTGTACTACAACTTCCTGGGCATCAAGCGCTGGGGGTTCGGGTACATCAAGCACTTCATGGGGCCCATGGCCGCCCTGGCCCCGCTGATGCTCATCATCGAGTTCGTCAGCCACCTGTCGCGGCCCCTGTCCCTGACCCTGCGGCTGTTCGGAAACATCAAGGGCGAGGAGATCGTGCTCATGCTCCTGTTCTTCCTGGCCCCGGTGTTCTCGACCATACCCATGTACTTCCTGTTCCTGCTGGCCAAGACCATTCAGGCCTTCATCTTCTTCATCCTGCCGATGATCTACCTGAAGGGGGCCCTGGAGCACGCCCACTAAACCCGGGGAAATGGTTTCGCACCAAAACAATAGTTTAGGAGGAATCTGTAATGAGCAAGTCCTTGAAAGTGATTCTGAACACGCTGGCCATGGTTCTCGTCGCCACCGCGGCCCTTGCCGCTGACGAGGCGGCCGCCACCCTGGTCGTCGGCCCCTACGCCGCCTGGGCGACCGCCCTGGGCATGGGCGTCGCGGCCGGTCTGTGCGGCATCGGGCAGGGCGTCGGCCTGAAGGCCGCGTGCGACGGCACCGCCCGCAACCCCGAGGCCGGCGGCAAGATCACCGTCACCCTGATCCTGGGCCTGGCCTTCATCGAGTCCCTGGCGATCTACGCCCTGGTCGTCAACCTGATCCTGCTCTTCGTCAAGCCCTTGGGAGCCTAGAGCCGTTCAGGAATATCAAGGTCGGTAAAAAAAAGGAGGCCCCTTTTGGCCTCCTTTTTTCTCCCCAGCTCATGTTAAAAATTTCACATGCGCGGGGCGAAAAGGCAGGGCCAAGGTGAAGAGCAAGCGAATACCAAAGGCGACCATAGGCCGCCTTGCGGTTTACGTGCAGGTCCTTGAAAGCCTGCGCCGCGACAGAGTGGAGGTGGTCTCGTCCGAAAAGCTGGCCCAGGCCTGCTCGGTGAATTCCTCGCAAATACGCAAAGATTTGGCCTACTTCGGAGAGTTCGGGGTCCGGGGCGTGGGCTACTACATCCAGGAGCTCATCACCTCCATAAAACGTTCCCTGGGCATTGACCGGGTATGGAACTGCGCCCTGGTCGGCGTGGGAAACCTCGGCCGGGCGCTCATGAAGCACCGCGACATCCCGCGCAAGGGCTTTGTCATCAAGGCCGCCTTTGACTGCGACCCGGACCGCATCGGACTGGTCATCAAGGGCATCGAGGTCATGTGCCTGAGCCGCATCAAGGAGGTCGTTCCCTCCCTGGACGTGGAGGTGGGCTTCATCAGCACCCCCCCGGAAAGGGCCCAGCGCGCCGCCAACTTCCTGATCGAGGCCGGGGTCCGGGGCATCGTCACCTTTGCCCCGGCCCGCCTCGAGGTCCCGGCCAACATCCCGGTGGAGTACGTGGACTTCTCGCACCACCTCTATGCCGTGGCCTTTTACATCAACCAGGAGGCCAACAAGGCCTAGGGACCCTCTCAGGCGGCCTGCATCCCCTCGCGTTGATCAGCCTTTTAAAAACCGCCCCTTGCGCCCGGCCGCGGGCCCCAAAGGCTAAAGTCCGGGCCCGGCCGTGTCGATACAGCCCCTGAGGGCGGCGCGCCGATCCCGTCCGGCCCGGAACGTCCAACTCCCCGGAGCTTCGAACGCATGTACTACTATGGTTTCGACAGGAAATTCCCGGCCGGCAACAAGATTTGGACCCACTACGACGATCAGCTCATCGGGCTCTTGTTCTCAAAGATCATCAACAAGACCGTGGGCTGCGACATGGAGACCGAAGACCTGGTCGAGGAGATGGTCAACAACCTCTTTGACCTCTGCCTGTACATAAACAAGGACTTCCACGACTGCTGAGGCCAAGGGCTTCGATTCCGCGAGCGGGGCGGGCCGGGAAGACCCGGCCCGCCCCGCTCGCGTCTCCCGGCCCGAACCCCGGGTTCAGGGCAGCTTCAGGCCCAGGGGCTCCAGAAACAGCTCGCCCGAGAACACCAGCTGGGCCGAGCCGGTGAGGAACAGCTCGCCGCTCTCCAGGCTCACGGCCAGGGTCTCCCCGCCCGAGGTCGTGGCCCTGGCCTCCGGGCCGGTCAGGCCCAGGGCGTTGGCCAGGACCTGGGCCGCGGACACGCCCGTGCCGCAGGCGTAGGTCTCGGCCTCCACCCCGCGCTCGTAGGTGCGCACGAGCATGGCCGCCGGGTCCTTGACCTGGACGAAGTTCACGTTGGTCCCGGCCGGGGCGAACTCGGGATGAAAGCGGATCGCCGCCCCGATGGTCGGCACGTCGATCCGGGAGACGTCCCGGACAAAGACCGCCACGTGGGGCACGCCGGTGTTGGCGAAGTGCACGGACATGGCCTCGCCGTTGACCTCGAGCTCGAGGTTCAGGCGCACGTCCCTGGGCCTGGGGAGCTGGACCTTGACCTGGTCCGTGCCCGGAAAGACCCGGGCCTTGATCGGCCCGGCGTCCGTGCCGAAGACCTGGACCTCCCCGGCCAGGCCCAGGGCGTGGGCCAGCCTGGCCGCGCAGCGCGAGGCGTTGCCGCACATCTCGGGCCTGGAGCCGTCGGAGTTGAAGAACCGCCAGCGATAGTCGAGCCCGGAGTCCTTTGGCGCGGGCTCCAGAAAGAACAGCCCGTCCGCGCCCACGCCAAAGGCCCGGCGGCAGACCTTGACCGCCCAGTCGGGCATGTCCGCGGCAGGCACATTGAGCCCGCGGTTGTCGATGACCACGAAGTCGTTCCCGCAGCCCTGCATCTTGTGGAACCGGACGCTCTGCCCGAAGATCTCGCTCATCTCCCCTCCTGTCGGGAATCCTTTGAAGATCCGGATAGCCGCCAAAAGACCCCTGGGTCAAGGACCCGCGGGCCCGGGGCTCACCAGTCGACCGGCACGCGCGCCCTTTGCCCGGACTTGGCCGTGAAGAGCACGAACCCGTTGTCCCTGCCGAACAGGTACAGGTCGCGGGTCGCGGCCACGTCCTGGCGGCAGTACTCGGTGATCAGGTCCAGCCGGCCCTGCCTCCACCACTCAAGGGCCTTTAGCCCGTCCGCGGTCTTGCCCCGGCCCAGGCTCGCCCGGGCCAGGTTGTCCAGGCTTATCCTGTAGCCGAGCCTGGAATGGATGCTGGCCAAGAGGTCCAGGGTCGGCAGGGAGGCGAAGTCGTATGCGCTCAGGCCCGAGAGCACGCTGTAGTCGAAGCGCAGCAGGTTGAAGCCGATCACCAGGTCGAAGCCCTCCAGCCGCGCGGCCAGCTCGTCCACCCGGTCCTGGCCGAAGTCGCTGAAGGCCCCGCTCGTGGAGTCGTAGACCACGGCCACGCTCAGGCCCATCAGGTCGGCCCGGTTCCAGCCCCCGACCTCCTGGGCCGAGCGCCTGGTCTCCAGGTCCAGGACCGCGAACCTTGCGGGGCCGGGCCCCTCGACCGGCTCGGGCTCCTTGGGCCGGGCAATGACCGGCCCTTGGTCCCGCTCCGGGACGGAGCCCAGTATCTGCTCCAGGACAAAGACCGCTCCGGCCTTGTCCATGGGCCGGTTGCCCGAGCCGCACTTGGGCGAGTGCACGCATGACGGGCAGCCCAGCTCGCAGGGGCACTCCCTGACCGCCTTGAGGGTGACCTCAAGCAGTTCCGCGGCCTTCAAGTAGGCCTGCCTGGACAGCCCGGCCCCGCCGGGCGCGCCGTCGTACACGAAGACCGCGGCCGTGCCCACCTGGGGGTGCAGGGGCGTGGACACCCCGCCCAGGTCGTTTCTGTCGGTCATGACCAAAAGGGGCAGGATGCCGATGGCCGCGTGCTCCAGGGCGTGGATCGCGCCCATGAAGTGCAGGCAGTTCTGCTCGGTCAGCCGCCTGACCCGGTCCGGGACCTCGAACCACAGGCCCTCGGTCTCGAAGACCAGGGGCGGCAGGTCGAGCGGGCTCACGCCCAGGCAGCGGCCGCCCCTGACCGCGCGCTTCTCGAACCCGGTGACCCTCTCGGTGACCCTGAGCCGGCCGAAAAAGACCCTGGTCCCGAAGACCGTTTGCCCGGACACGGTCTCCAGTATCTCGGTCTGCTTGTTGCCGCGCACCCGGGTGTAGTAGCCGAGCCTGGCCTGGCGCGCGCGCACCTCGCCCGCGGCCAGGTCCAGGTCCCGGACCAGCCAGGTCCGGCCCCGGTGCAGGTAGACCGCGCCGGGATGGGTCTCGCGAAAGGCCCGGTGCCCGTCGATGGTCCCGATCTCCTCGCCCTCGGCCGCTTCCCGGCCCGGGTCCGGGCCAACGGTCCTAATGCGCAGGCTTTTGCCCGCGCCGCGCAGGTCCAGGTCCCGGTGCGGCCGCTTGCGCAGGGAGAAGAGCTCAAGCCCGTCCTCGCTCATGAGCAGCTCCCCCTGGGCGGCCATTTGCAGGGCCCGGTCCCGGACCTGGGGCTCGGCCAGGAGCGGGCCGTTGAGCTTGAGGCTCAGCTCGGCCGCGGCGCAGACCAGGTGCCTGGCCATGACCACCGGGTTGTGGGGGTTCAGGACCGCGTCCTCCGGGGGCCTGGAAAAGAAGTCCTCGGGGTGGCGCATGAAGTACTGGTCCAGGGCGTCCTCCTGGGCCACGAGGGCCACGGCCGAGTCGCGCGGGCCGCGGCCCACCCGGCCGCCGCGCTGCATGGCGGCCATGACCGTGCCCGGGTAGCCGACCAGGAGGCAGAGGTCCAGGCCGCCGATGTCGATGCCCAGCTCCAGGGCGCTGGTCGAGACCACGGCCAGGAGCTCGCCCGAGGCCAGGCGGGCCTCTATGTCCCGGCGCTCCTCGGGCAGGAACCCGGCCCGGTAGGCGCTGATGCGTCCCGCGTACGGCCCTGAGCGCTGCCTGGCCCACATGGCGATGAGCTCGGTCAGCTTGCGCGACTGGGTGTAGACGATGGTCCGAAGCTCCCTGGCCAGGGCCGCCTGGAGCAGCTGGATGGCCGCCCTAGCCGCGCCCTCCAGGGGATTGACAAAGACCATGTGCCGGCCGCTGCGGGCCGCGCCGGACTCGGTCAGCGCAACGACCTCAAGGCCGCTGAGCAGGCCGCAGAGCTCGGCCGGGTTGCCCACCGTGGCCGAGCAGAAGACCAGGGTCGGGCTGGACCCGTAGTGGCCGCAGACGCGCAAGAGTCGGCGCAGGACCATGGCCATGTGCGAGCCGAGCAGGCCGCGGTAGGTGTGGACCTCGTCCACGACCACGTGGGTCAGCCCGGCGAACAGCCCGGCCCAGGCCCCGTGGTGGGGCAGAAGCGAGAGGTGGACCATCTCCGGGTTGGTCAGGACCAGGTTCGGGGGGTCGTTCCTGATCTTTCTGCGCCGGTGGTCCGAGGTGTCGCCGTCGTACACGGCCGCGCTCGGGGCGCGGTCCTCAAGGGGCGCGACCAGCTCGGAAAAGGCCCTGAGCTGGTCCTGGGCCAGGGCCTTGAGCGGGGACAGGTACAGGGCCCTGGACCCGGGGTCGGCCAGGCACTGCTCGATTATGGGCAGGGCGTAGGCCAGGGTCTTGCCGCTGGCCGTGGGCGTGGCCAGGACCACGTGCCTGCCCGAGCGCACCAGGTCCACGGCCCGGGCCTGGTGGCTGTAGAGCCGCCCGAGGCCCTTGGCCTTGAGCAGGTCTTGCAGGGCCGCTGGCCAGGGCCTGGCGGCCGCGGCGAAGCGCGCCTCCGCGCCGGGCAGGAAGCGATGGTGGACCACCTGCGGCCCGAGCCGCTCGGAGGCCAAGAGCGCGGCGACGTAGTCCTGAATGGGGTTCATAAAAAACCGGGTTGCAAGGCGCCTGTCCGCGGACGCGGGCCTACCTGGCCGAGATGTTGTACTTCTTGAGCTTGTACTGGAGCAGGCTCTTGGACACGCCCAGAAGCTCGGCCGCCTTGACCTGGACAAAGCCGCTCCTGGCCAGGGCCCGGCGGATGACCGCGGCCTCGATCTTCTCCAGGGTCTGGGCCAGGTCCAGCTTGGCGGGCAGCAGGTCCACCGCGCTCTTGAACTGCGATTCCTCGTCCTTGATCTCCGGGGGCAGGTCCTCGGCCTCGATGACCTCGCCCGAGCCCAAGACCACGCAGCGCTCGATGATGTTCTCCAGCTGGCGCACGTTCCCGGGCCACTCAAAGGCCGTGAGGTAGTCCATGACCGCGGCCGAAAAGCCGCTCACGGGCTTGTCGTTCTCCCTGGCGAACTTCTCCAAAAAGTGATCGGCCAGAAAGGGGATGTCCTCCCGCCGCTCGCGCAGGGGCGGCAGCTCCACGCTGACCACGTTCAGCCGGTAGAACAGGTCCTCGCGGAACTCGCCCTTGGCCACGGCCTGCTGGAGGTCCTTGTTGGTCGCGGCCACGATGCGGATGTCCACCTCCACCGGCTCCTCGCCGCCCACCCGCTCGAAGGTCCGCTCCTGGAGCACGCGCAGCAATTTGACCTGCAGGTCCGGGGACAGCTCGCCGATCTCGTCCAGAAACAGGGTGCCCTTGTCCGCGGCCTCGAACCGGCCCCGGCGCCTGGACACCGCGCCGGTGAACGAGCCCTTTTCGTGGCCGAAGAGCTCGGACTCCAGGACCCCGGGGTTCAGGGCCATGCAGTTGACCGAGACAAAGGGGCCGCTGCTGCGCGGCGAGAGGTTGTGGATGGCCCGGGCGATGAGCTCCTTGCCCGTGCCCGACTCGCCGCTGATGAGCACCGTGCTCTTGCTCGGCGCGGCCCTCTGGACCATCTCCAGGACCTGGCGCATGGGCTTGCCCCGGGCCACGATGTTGTCCGGGCCGAAGCGCTCCTGGACCTGCCGGCGCAGGAGGATGTTCTCCTGCTGGGTCTTGGCGAAGGACATGGCCTTGGTCACCGAGAGCAGAAGCTCCTCGTTGGCAAAGGGCTTGGTGATGTAGTCAAAGGCCCCGACGCGCATGGCCTCCACCGCGGACTCGATGCTCCCGAACGCGGTCATGATGATCACCGGGATGTGCGGGTAGCCCCTCTTGACGTGCTCCAGCACGTCCTGGCCCGAGAGCTTGGGCATCTTCATGTCCGTGAGCAGCACGTCGACCTCGGACTCCTCCAGGAAGGCCAGGCCCATCTCCGGATCGGACAGGGCCGTGACCTTGTAGCCCTCGTCCGAGAGGATGGACTCCAGGACCAGGAGGTAGTTCTTCTCGTCGTCGAGGACCAGGATGTCGCCGGGCATGGTCGGTTCCTTGGTGCAGATTCGGGCAGGCAGAGCCTACCAAAACGGACGGCAATTGCAACACGCCGCCCGGGCGCTCAGGCCGCGGGAAAGAATATCTCCGCCCTGGCCCCGCCGCCCTCGGCGTTGGAGAGCGAGAGGCTGGCCCCGTGGCTCTCCAGGATGCTGCCCACGATGGCCAGGCCGAGGCCGGTGCCCGTGTCCCTGGTGGTGAAGAAGGGGTCCTTGAGGTTGTCCATGTGCTCCCGGGGAAAGCCCGGCCCGGTGTCGGTCACCGAGACCCGGACCCCGCCCGGCTCCGGCGCGGCCCAGAGCCGTATCTCGCCCGGGCCGTCCAGGGCCTGGATGGCGTTGGAGACCACGTTGTAGAAGGCCCGGTAGAGCAGGTCCTTGTCGCCCTTGACCACCGCCCCGGGGGACAGCTCGCTGACCAGGGCCACGCCGTGCTTCTCGCACTCGGTCTTGAGGAACACCGCGACCTGGTCCAGGACCCTGGACACGTCCACGTCGTCCTGGCCGGGCTTCTTGGGCCGGGCGTAGTCCAGAAAGTCGTTCACCGTGCGCGAGAGCCGCTTGGCCTCCTCGTGCACCGCCTCCAGGAGCCGGGCGTGCGGGCTGTTCTCGGCCCGAAGCTTCTTGAGCACCAGCTCGGAGCTGCTCTGGATGATGCCCAGGGGGTTTCTGATCTCGTGGGCCACGCCCGCGACCACCCGGCCCATGCCGGCCAGCTTCTCCTGCTCCAGGAGCTCGCGCTCCAGGCGCTCCTTCTCCCTGAGCCGCTGGAGGTTCAGGCGGTCCGCCCGCCTGAGGATGGTCATGATCACGAAGAACAAAATCAGCGAGGTCAGAAGGCTCGAGCCGACCACCAGGCGCTCGAAGTTGATCACCGCCATGTAGTCCTCGGTGATGTCCTGGGTGAACTCCAGGATGCCCATGAGCGGGTTCTCGATCCCCGCGCCCGGCACGCGCTCGGCCCTCAGGGGGTAGGTGGCCTTGAGGACCATGCTCCCGGGCCTCAGGCTGAACTGGAACAGGGCCCTGAACCAGGACATGCTGCTGGCCAGCTCAAAGGCCGGTTCGTTCTTTTCCAGGGCGCGCCTGAACTCGGACCCGGCCAGGCCGGACCGGCCCTGGACCTCGGGGTCCGTGGAGTAGGAGACCTTGGCCTCCAGGTCGTAGATGCGCACGTCCACCACGTGGAAGCTGTGGATGGTCGAGCGCACGACCTGGTCCAGGCGGGCGAACTGCTCCTTGTTCTTGAGGCTGATCTTGCCGTAGCCGACAATGGTCGGCCAGGCGAAGCGGGTGTATATCTGGTGGCTCAGGTTCTCGGCCAGAAGCAGGCTGAACTGCTTCTGCTTGGCCAAAAGCGTCCTCTCGGCGTAGTTGGAGATGAGCACCGACAGGCCCAGGCTCGAGCCGATGATCAAGAGCAGAAACAGCCAGGACAAAACCTTGACGAACTGCAGGGGCCGGGCGGACTCGCCGTGCTCTCTGGGGACCAAGGTCAGAACCCCTGCTCCTGTCTTTGGGCCGAGAGAAAGGCCTCCAGGTCGGCCTTTTCGCGCTCCAGGCCGGCCGCGCCCATGCGCGCCTTGGCCAGCCGCTTGCCCAGCTCCACGGCCGGCTGGTCCAGGGGGTTGATGTCCATGAGCCAGCCGGTGAGGATGGTCGCCGCGCCGAGCAGGGCCATGAGCTTGCCTGCCGCCTCCTGGCCGTCGCGGTCCAGGCGGACCTCGACCAGGGGCACGCCGCTCGTGGTCAGGGCCATGCGCGTGCCCAGGGCCTCGGCCTGGAGCAGGTCCCCGAGGTCCCTGCCCCGGACATAGGCGAACTCGTCGGCCAGGTCCTCGGGAAAGCGCGGCCCCGCGGGCAGGGAGGGGCAGGTCAGGAACAGGCAGGCCTTGTTGCGCCTGCCGTCCAGAAACATCTGGTTGACCGAGTGCTGGTCCGTGACGCCCACGGCCGGGATGGGCTGGCTGCCCTTGCCCTGCTTGCCCAGGCTCTCGGCCCAGAGCTGGGCGAACCAGTCCCCGAAGCAGGCCCACAGGGGCAGGTAGGAGAAGAAGATCAGCTCGTCAAAGCCCCTGTCCATGAGCGCCGCGGCCCAGATTGCCAGGCCGAACGCCGGGTGCCCGGACAGGGCCTCTGCGTCCAGCCCGGCCGAGGCCAGGGGCCCGGCGACCTCGGCCGCGCCCTTGACCAGGCGGGCGGGGTCGAGGCCCATGAACAGGGCCGGGGCCAGGCCCACGGCCGAGAGCACCGAGTACCTGCCGCCCAGGTTGTCCGGCACGGCCAGGGTCCTTATGCCCAGGGAGGCGGCCTCGCGGCGCAGAAAACCTATCTTCTGGTCGGTGACGAACAGGGCGTGGTCCTTCCAGGACGCGCCCAGGCGGGCCTTGAGCCAGTTGCGGACGATGAAGTACTGGCCCACGGTCTCGATGGTCCCCCCGGACTTGCTGACCACCACGACCACGGTCTTTTCGGGCGGCAGCTTGGCCATGCAGGCCTCGATGCTGCGCGCGTCCACGTTGTCCGCGATCCACAGCCAGGGCCCGTTGTGGCCGGGCTGGTCCTGGGCCGGGAAAAAGGCCTTTTGCAGGGCCCGCGCTCCAAGGGCCGAGCCGCCGATGCCCAGAAGCAGCATGTGCTCGAACCCGGTCAGCCAGCCGGCCATGGCCCCCAGGTCCTTGTCGAGCTTCGGCCAGTAGCCCAGGCCCAGAAAGGGCAGCCTGCCCGCCCCGACCTCGGTCTTGAGCCGGTCGGCCATCTCGGCCGCCCGGGCCCGGTAGGCCGCGGTGTCGAGGTCCCCAAGTCCGGCGTTGGTCCAGTCCAGGATGTCGGCGCTCATGGCTTGCTCCTTTTGGTTCTTGTTGCGGCCGATCGGCTCAAAGGCCCTTCAGGACCCCTGCGATCCGTTCCAGGGCCTGTTCGAGCGCCGCGTCGGCCACGGCGTAGGAAATACGCAGGCAGCGGTCGTCGCCAAAGGCCGCGCCCGGCACCAGGGCGACCCCGGCCCGGTCCAGGATCCTGGCGCACAGGGCCGTGGAGTCCGGGGCGTCCGGGGAGAAGAAGCGGTCCACGACCGGGAACAGGTAGAAGGCCCCGTCCGGCTTGGGACAGGGCGCGCCCCAGGAGGTTACCGCCTTGTGCGCCAGGTCGCGGCGGCGCACGAACGCGGCCTTCATGTCCTCGACCAGGTCCCAGGGGCCGTTCAAGGCGGCCACGGCCGCCCACTGGGCCACGGAGTTGACGTTCGAGGTGCTCTGGCCCTGGACCTTGCACATGGCCCTGACCAGGTCCTCGTGGGCCAGGGCGAAGCCGACCCGCCAGCCGGTCATGCAGAAGCTCTTGGACAGGGCCCCGACCACGACCGCGTCGCCGGGCCAACGGCTCCAGAACCCCGAGAGGCTGGCCGGCTCGGCCGGCTCGTAGACCAGCCGGTCGTAGACCTCGTCCGAGATCACGAACACGCCCCGGCCGCGGGCCCAGTCCGCGATCTCCTCCAGCCGGGCCTGGTCGTAGTGGCAGCCCGTGGGGTTGGACGGGGTGTTCAGGATCAGGAGCCTGGTCCTGGGCGTGCAGGCGGCCTCCAGGTCGCGCGGCCCGATCAGAAAGGAGTTCTCCGGGGCGCTGGGCACGATCACCGGGTCGGCCCCGGCGAGCATGACCATGTCCGGATAGCTGACCCAGTACGGGGCCGGGATCAGGACCTGGTCGCCGGGGTTGAGCAGGGCCATGCACAGGTTGTAGAGGACCTGCTTGCCGCCGTTGGAGACGATGATGTGCTCGGGTCCGGCGGCCGCGCTGTAGAACCTTCGGTAGTAGCCGGCCGCGGCCGCGCGCAGCTCGGGGACGCCGGGCACCGGGGTGTACCGGGTCAGGCCCTGGTCCAGGGCCTTTTTGGCCGCAAGGCAGACATGGGCCGGGGTGGCAAAGTCCGGCTCGCCCACGGCCAGGCTGATGATCTCCCGGCCCTCGGCCCTCAGATCCTGGGCCCTGGCGTTGATCGCAAGCGTGGCCGAGGGCCTTATCCTGAGCAGTCTCTCCGCGATGCGCATGCGCTCCCCTTTGAACCTGGCGTTTCCCCTTTGCGGACCTCGGCCCCTTGTAGTGCAATTCCCATGGGAGGTAAACTCGCGGCAGGCAAACTCGCCGCGGCCTCGGCCCGGACATTCCCCTGGCCTTGGCCGGGCGAATCCGGTATCTTGAAAAATACGGACCCTGCGGCCGCGCCCCAGGCCCGGGGCCAGGGTTCAACCAAAAAAACAAAGGCTCAGCCATGACCAAGCCCAAGACCCCGGCCGACCTCCCCGAGCCCGCGCTCAACGAGAACACGGCCACGGTCCTGACCCGGCGCTACCTGCGCAAGGACGGCCAGGGCAGGCCCAAGGAGACGGCCAGGGAGATGTTCTGGCGGGTGGCCGCGGCCGTGGCCGCGGAGGAGGCCAAGTACGGGGCCTCGCCCCTCTCCCCGGCCAAGCTGGCCCGCCGGTTCTACGAGTTCATGACCTCGTTCGCCTTTCTGCCCAACTCGCCCACGCTCATGAACGCGGGCACGGACCTCGGACAGCTGGCCGCCTGCTTCGTGCTCCCGATCGAGGACTCCATGGAGGGCATCTTCGACGCGGTCAAGCACGCCGCCCTGATCCACAAGTCCGGGGGCGGCACCGGGTTCTCGTTCTCAAGGCTCAGGCCCAAGGACAGCCGGGTCGGGTCCACCGGGGGCATCGCCTCCGGGCCCCTGTCCTTCCTCAAGATATTCAACACCGCCACCGAGCAGGTCAAGCAGGGCGGGACCAGGCGCGGGGCGAACATGGCCATCCTGCGCGTGGACCACCCGGACATCCTGCTCTTCATCCGGGCCAAGGAGCGCGAGGGCGAGCTGAACAACTTCAACCTGTCCGTGGCCCTGACCGAGGAGTTCATGCGCGCGGTGGAAAAGGACCGGGACTACGCCCTGATCGCCCCGCACACGGGCAGGGAAAAGGACCGGCTCAAGGCCAGGGAGGTCTTCGAGCTCCTGGCGCGCAAGGCCTGGGAGTGCGGGGACCCGGGCGTGGTGTTCCTGGACCGGATCAACCGGGACAACCCGACCCCGGACCTGGGCGAGATCGAGTCCACCAACCCCTGCGGGGAGCAGCCCCTGCTGCCCTTCGAGGCCTGCAACCTGGGGTCGATCAACCTGGGCCTGTACCACGACCCCGCGGCCAAGACCAAGCCCGCGCCGGGCGTGGCCTGGGACCGGCTCAGGCAGGACATCCACCTGGCCGTGCGCTTTTTGGACAACGTCATCGACGCCTCGCGCTACCCCCTGCCCCAGATCAACGACATGGCCGCCAAGACCCGCAAGATCGGGCTCGGGGTCATGGGCTGGGCCGACCTGCTCTTCCAGCTCGGCGTGCCCTACGACTCGGAGCAGGCGATCAAGCTGGCCGAAAAACTAATGGAGTTCTTCAACGCCGAGGCGCGCAGCGCGTCCAAGGCCCTGGCCAAGGAGCGCGGCCCGTTCCCGGCCTACCCGGACTCGGTCTTTGCCAAGCGCAACCTGGGCCCGTACCGCAACGCCACGGTCACGACCATCGCGCCCACCGGGACCCTGTCGATCATCGCGGGCTGCTCCAGCGGCATCGAGCCGCTCTTCGCCCTGAGCTTCGTGCGCAAGGTCATGGACAACGACAGGCTCCTCGAGGTCAACCCGCACTTCGAGGCCGCGCTCAAGGCCGCCAAGGCCCACAGCCAGAAGCTCATGGACGAGGTCTCCAGGACGGGCAGCGTCAAGGACCTCAAGCACCTGCCCAAGGAGCTCAGGCGGACCTTCGTCACGGCAATGGACATCAAGCCCGTCTGGCACCTGAGGATGCAGGCCGCGTTCCAGAAGTTCACGGACAACGCGGTGTCCAAGACCGTGAACCTGCCCAACCAGGCCACCCAGGAGGAAATCCGGGACATCTACTGGAAGGCCTACGAATTGGGCTGCAAGGGCGTGACCGTGTACCGCGACGGGTGCAGGACCAGCCAGGTGCTGAACGCCGGGGCCGCGGCCGGGGAAGAGGCGGTCAAGAAGGCCTCCAAGGTCAGGCAGCGGCCGGACCTGGTCTACGGCTTCACCCAGAAGGTGGACACCGGCCTGGGCGCCCTGTACCTGACCATCAACGAGGTCGAGGGCAAGCCCTTCGAGGTCTTCGCCACCATCGGCAAGTCCGGCCGGTCCATAACCGCCAAGGCCGAGGCCATCGGCAGGCTGGTGTCCCTGGCCCTGCGCAGCGGGGTCGGGGTGCGCGAGGTGGTCTCCCAGCTCAAGGGCATCGGCGGGGAGCACCCCCGGTTCCAGAAGAAGCACCTGCTCCAGTCCATCCCCGACGCCGTGGCCTGGGTCCTGGAGAGCCGCTACCTCAAGGGCGAGAACCTGGCCGCGGGCGAGAACTCCCTGCTCAGGGAGGTCTGCCCGGAGTGCGGCCGGGATCTGGTCTTCGAGGAGGGCTGCCATGTGTGCAAGGCCTGCGGGTTCTCGACCTGCGGCTAGGCAACGGCGCGGGTCGGGCTTGAAAAAGGGACCTGGTCCGGAGGGATCATGAAGGCCTTCTGGGTCTGTTTCGTGCCCCTGTTCGTGGCCGTGGACCCGATCGGGATCATGCCCGTGTTCCTGGGCCTGACCCGGGGCCTGGACCAGGCCGCGTTCAGGCGCGCGGTCTACGCCTCGGTGGCCACGGCCTGGGCCGCGGCCGTGGTCTTTTTGGCCGTCGGGCCCGAGCTTCTGGGCTTCATCGGCATCCGCGTCCAGGACATCATGGTCGCGGGCGGGGCGCTGCTCTTCGTCATCGCCCTGCGCGACCTGGTGGGCAGCGAGCCGGCCCCGGCCGGGGCCGGCGTCGAGCGGCCGGGCGCGGTCCCGCTGGGCGTGCCGCTCATCGCCGGGCCCGGGCTCCTGACCGCGGTGATCCTTCTCAGGGGCGGGCACGGGTTCTGGACCCCGGCCCTGGCCCTGTCCGCGGTCATGCTCACGACCTGCGCGACGCTCGTGTTCTCCGCGCTCCTGCTCCGGCTCCTGGGCAACTCCGGGGCCAGGGTGCTGTCCAAGATCGCCTCCCTCGTCCTGGCCGCCTTCGCGGTCATGCTCGTGCGCCGGGGCCTGGCCGGGTTCTTGAGCTGAGACCGGGCAAGTCCCGGATCAATGGTCGTAGTGGATGCGGAGCAGGCGGCCGGCCGCGTCCTCTGACTGGACCACCCGGTCGGCCAGGCCCTTGATCAAAAACCCGGCCAGGGCGGCCGAGGCCATGGGCTCCTCCAGGACCTCGGCCATGTCCGGCCGCTTGAGCGGCAGGGGCAGGGCCGGACCCTGGTAGCGCACCGCGACGTCCAGGTTGAACTCGTCAAAGGCGGCCTGCATGCGCACCGGCCCGGAGACGTCGAGGGCGTGGGCCGCGGCCTCCATGAACTCGGTCATGGCCCCGGCGGCGCGCTTGACGACCTCGGGCCTGGCGCCCCAGGCCCGGCCGCAGGAGTCCATGAACGCGAATATCTTCTCCGAGAAGTGCTCGCCCGGCAGGAGCTCGATCTCGGCCCGGGTCCTGATCCCGATGCGGAAGACCAGGTTGAGCAGCACGGCGCAGACCGTGGCCGCGGACAGGCTGGAGGAGACCACGGGCCTGAGCCAGTGCGGGGCGTCGGCAAAGGCCGCGGGCAGAAGGTCGACCATCAGCCCGAAGATTATGGACAGGCCGATGACAAAGGTCTTCCGGCTGTCCAGCATCCTGGACATGATGATCTGGATCCCGGCCACGATCATGAACCCCAGGGAGAAGATCAGGGTCGCGCCCATGACCGGCCGGGGCATGATGGCGAAGATCGAGGCCAGCTTGGGGCAGAAGGCCAAGACCGCCAGGATGATCCCGGTGGGCAGGGCGATGCTGCGGCTGGTGCTGGCCGTGGCGATGGACAGGCCGATGTTCGAGGACGAGGTGGACTGGCCCATGCCGCCCAGGGCCCCGGACGCGGCGCTGCCTATGGCCTCGGCCAGCAGTCCCCGGCGGACGTTGTGCATGTCCGGCCGCTTCCAGTGGACGTCGTTTATCCTCTGGCAGGTGGTCAAATCGCCCACGCTCTTGAACGTGGAGCACAAGACCGCGATGGCGAACGGCCCGGCCAGGGCGAGGTCAAAGGCCAGGCCCGGGTGCCGGGTCAGGGGGAACCAGACCAGGGGCTCGCGGCCCAGGACCGCCATGTCCGCCGGGGTCAGCACCCCGGCCGCGTAGGACGCGGCGTAGCCCAGGGCCATGCCGATGACTATGCAGGCCAGCCTGAGCTTGCCCCTGGTCCAGACGTTCAGCCCGACCATGCAGGCCAGGGTGAAGGCGGCCAGGCCGAGCTCCACGACGCTCACCCGGCCGTCCGGGCCCAAGCCCAGGAAGTTCTGGCCCGCGATCTTGACCACGGTGATCCCGACCATGGACACGATGGTCCCGGTGACCTCGGCCGGGAACAGGGCCCTGAGGCGATGCAGGACGCGGGAAAAAGCCGCCTCGACCAGGCCGGCGAACATGGTCATGCCCAGGACCAGGGGCAGGCCGCCCACGGAGGAGGCCAAGAGCGAGGCCGAGAGATACGACGGCCCGCAGAGCGCCGGGCACAGGTAGCCCGAGCCCACCGGCCCGGCCCTGAAGGCCTGGATGACCACGGACAGGCCGGCCGCGAGCATGGACATGCTGACCATGAACGTGGCCTGCTCCGGGCCGCCCCCGGCGTGGCGGACGATGAACACGGGAAGGATCAAGGAGATGGCGACCAGGCTCACGTGCTGGAAGCCGAGGACGAAGTTGGCCCACAGGGGCGGCCGGTCCTCCAGCCCGTAGATCAGGTTCGGCGGTCTCATGCACCCATCCTTAGTTTTTTCGCGGCCAGGGCGTCAACAGCCCCCGGCCCCTAGCCCGGGTCCTCGACCCCGGGCGCGAGGGGGTCCTGCCGCGTCCGAAGGGTCCTTGCGACGAGCTGCTCCAGGTCCTTGAGCAGGCCCTCGGGCATGGGGTTTTTGCCTTGCTCGGCGCAGGCCTCGGGGTCGCCTCCGAGCCCGGCCATGAACCGGCAGAGGTTCAGGCCCGGCCCGCAGTCCGGGTTCAGGTCCAGGCACGCGGCCAGGCCGGACACGCTGGCCTGCCAGTCGCCCTGCTCGAAGCAGGACCTGGCCTTGTTGAAGTGCAGGTGGTCGTCCTTGGGGCTGAACTCCAGGGCCCTGGAGTAGTACTCCACGGCCTCGGCGTAGAGCCCGGCCTTTCTGAGCTCTATGCCGAAGGCGTTGAACAGGTGCTTGTGCTGCTCCTCAAAGGTCGCGTCCAGGGCCACCAGGTCCTTGAAGACCTTGGCCGCGCGCTTGTGGTCGTTGAGCCGCAGGTAGACCTGGCCCAGGCCGAACAGGGCGCGGACGTTCTCCTCGTCCATGTCCAGGGCCTTCTGGTACTCCATCTCGGCGCTGAAGTTCTCGCCGCGCCTCAGGTGCCGGTCGGCCCTGGCCAGGGACTTGTTGAGCCGGCGCATGGCCGGCTCCACCAGCCTGTGGTAGCGCTCGACCTCGGGGAAAAAGGCCTTGAGGGCCTTTTCCCTGGGCACGGAGGTGGTCTTTCCCGAGGGCAGGTTGGAGCTGTTCAGCCGGCGCATGCTGAAGGTCTCGCCTTCGGCCAGCTCGCCGTACCAGTAAGTCTTGACCGCCTGCTTCTTGGTCGTGGTCCCGGCGCCGATGCGTATGGTCTTGCGCGAGGAAAAGGCGCACTTGAGGCCCGGGGCCAGGTCTAGGGGCGGCCCCTCCTTGGGGCCCGCGGTTTCCTTGGACGCCTCTTTCATGCCCACTTGCTCCGGCCGCGCGGATACTGGCGCGGCCTGGTTCGCTGAGGATCGGTTTTCAATTATTGCCAGCCGTATATCAAACAAATAAAAAACCCGCCAGGCAACTATCCCCCCAGGCCGGTTGTCAAGGACAACGAGAACTGTTCCCCCGGCGGATCAGGGCCGTCCCCGGCCCTGGCCGGGGTTTTACAAAACCCGCGGCCTGGGGCATTATCCCGGCCATGGTCCGCGTCGAGCATCTGTCCTACAATTTCGGGTCCCAATGGGCGCTCAAGGACGTCTCCTTCAGCCTGGCCAAGGGCGGATTCCTGTTTCTCACCGGCCACTCGGGCGCGGGCAAGACCACCCTGCTCAGGGTCCTGTACGGGGCCCTGCCCCTGATCCGCGGCCGGGCCGTGGTCGCGGGCTTTGACCTGGGCCGGCTGAAAAGGCGCCAGGTTCCCGACCTGCGGCGCAGGGTCGGGGTGGTCTTCCAGGACTTCAAGATACTCCCGGAGCGCAGCGTGTTCGAGAACGTGGCCCTGGCCCTGGAGGTCCGGGGCATGGGCCGGCCCCTGCTGGAGCGCCGGGTGCGGGCCATCATCCGGGCCCTGGGCCTGGAGAACAAGAGCTACGAGCCCTGCGAGCGGCTCTCGGGCGGCGAGCAGCAGCGCGTGGCCATTGCCCGGTCCATGGTCGTCAACCCCGAGCTCATCCTGGCCGACGAGCCCACCGGGAACCTGGACGCGGACCTGGCCTGGCACCTGATGGACATCTTCAAGCAGTTCCACACCTACGGGACCTCGGTGATCATGGCCACCCACAACAAGACGCTCATCGACCTGGTGCCCGAGGCCGAGGTCCTGCACCTTTCCCAGGGCATGACCGTGGACGGTCAAAAGGCCGCGGAGGCCGTCGGGTCATGAGCGCCCAACTGCCCAGGCTCCTGCTCAGGGGCGTCAGGGACCTCGGCCTGCACCCCTGGGCCCAGGTGTTCACCCTCACCGCCGTGACCATGGTCTCGCTCCTGGCCGGGCTGTTCATGCTCCTGCTCTACAACGTCGATCAGGAGCTTCTGCGCAACAGGGGCCAGCTCCAGGTCCAGGTCTTCTGGGCCCCGGGCACGGACATGGACGCGGTCCGGGCCCAGTGGACCGGGCTCAAGGACACGCCGGGCCTCAAGGACCTGCGCCTGTTCACCCCGGACCAGGCCTTGGAGGACCTGGCCGGGGCCCTGGGCGAGATCGGCGACTTTTCCTGGCTCAAGGGCGGCAACCCGCTCCCGGCCTCGGCCCTGGTCTCCCTGTCCCTGCCCAAGGGCGAGGACCCCCGGGCCTGGACCAGGGACAGGATAGCGGCCCTCAAGGCCCTGCCCGGGGTGGACAAGGTCCACTACAACCCCCTGCAGATGGAGCTCGCCCGGGGCTGGATGGACCTGAGCAAGACCGTGGTCTGGCCGGTGATCGGGTTTCTGGGCCTGGTCGTGGCCCTGGTGGTCGGCAACACCATGAAGCTCAACCTGGTCTCCAGGCGCGACGAGGTCGAGATACTCTATCTGGTCGGGGCCAAGCCGTGGTTCATCCGCTGCCCCCTGCTCGCGGGCGGGGCGGTGCAGGGCCTGGCCGGGGGCCTGCTGTCCCTGATCCTGCTCAAGGTCGTGCAGGAGGCGGTGAAAAACAGCCTCAACTTCCCGCCCCTGTTTTTGAGGGTCGACTTCCTGCCCCTGGAGCAGGCCGGCCTGCTGCTCGGGTCGGTGGCCCTGGTGGCCGTGCTCAGCAGCTGGGTGGCGGTGCGCGGCTAGGCCGACCGCATCCGGCCTTGACAAGCCCGGGCCCGGGGTTTCAAGTCCTGTTGAAAAATCAAGCAAAGGAGCCGTGACATGCGAAGCCACAAGATGACCAAGGGCCTGGAAAAGGCCCCGCACAGGTCCCTGCTCTACGCCATGGGCCTGGCCCCCTGCGAGCTCAAGCGGCCGCTGGTGGGCGTGTGCAACGCCGCCAACGAGGTCATCCCCGGGCACGTGCGCCTCGACCCCCTGGCCAGGGCGGTCAAGGACGGGGTGCGCATGGCCGGCGGGGTGCCCCTGGAGTTTCCGACCATCGGCGTGTGCGACGGCCTGGCCATGAACCACGAGGGCATGAAGTTCTCCCTGCCCAGCCGCGAGCTGATCGCCGACTCCATAGAGATAATGGCCACCGCCCATCCCTTCGACGCCCTGGTCTGCGTGACCAACTGCGACAAGATCGTGCCCGGCATGCTCATGGCCATGCTCAGGCTGAACATCCCGGCGGTCATCGTCTCGGGCGGGCCCATGCTGGCCGGCTCGTTCCGCGGCAAGTCCGTGGACCTGATCAGCGTGTTCGAGGGCGTGGGCAGGGCCAGGCGCGGGGACATGACCGCTGACGAGCTGGAGGCCCTGGAAATATCGGCCTGCCCGACCTGCGGCTCGTGCGCGGGCATGTTCACGGCCAACTCCATGAACTGCCTGTCCGAGACCATCGGCCTGGCCCTGCCGGGCAACGGCACGGTGCCCGCGGTCATGGCCGAGCGGGTGCGGCTGGCCAAGTCCGCGGGCAAGAGGGTCATGGACCTCTTGGAAAAGAACATCCGGCCCAGGGACATCGTCACCGAGAAGAGCGTCAAAAACGCCGTGACCCTGGACATGGCCCTGGGCTGCTCGACCAACACCGTGCTCCACCTGCCCGCGGTGTTCAGGGAGGCCGGCCTGGACCTGGGCCTGGACATCTTCGACGACCTGAGCCGCAGGACCCCCAACCTGTGCAAGCTCTCCCCGGCCGGTCCTCACCACCTGGAGGACCTGAACGCGGCCGGGGGCATCCCAGCGGTCATGAGCGAGCTGAACAAGGCCGGGCTGCTCGACCTCGGGGTCATGACCGTGACCGGCCGGACCCTGGGCCAAAACCTGGAGGTTTTGGCCGCCCGGGTCCTGAACCACGAGGTCATCCGGCCCCTTTCGGACCCCTACAGCCCCGAGGGCGGCATCGCCATCCTGCGCGGCAACCTGGCCCCGGACGGCTGCGTGGTCAAGCAGTCGGCCGTGGCCCCGGACATGATGCGCCGCAGGTGCAGGGCCAGGGTCTTCGACTGCGAGGAGGACGCGGTCCGGGTCATCCTGGACAAGGGCATAGCCGCGGGCGACGCGGTGGTCATCCGCTACGAGGGCCCCAGGGGCGGGCCGGGCATGCGCGAGATGCTCACCCCGACCTCGGCCATCGCCGGCATGGGCCTGGACAGGGACGTGGCCCTTTTGACCGACGGCCGCTTCTCGGGCGGCACGCGCGGCGCGGCCATCGGGCACATCTCCCCGGAGGCGGCCTCGGGCGGGCCCATCGGCCTGATCCGGGAGGGCGATCCCATCAACATCGACATCCCGGGCCGCAGGCTCGATCTGGACCTGGACCGGGCCGAGCTCAAGCGCCGGGCAAGGGAGTTCAGGCCCAGGCAAAAGGAGATATCCTCGCCGTTTCTCAGGCGCTACGCCGAAAGGGTGTCCTCGGCCGCCCAGGGCGCGGTGTTCCTGGACAAATAAGCAGGGCCCGGGGTCAGGACCGGGGTCAGGGCCCGGTCAAGAGCAGCTCTTTGGAGACCAGGCCGCAGGTCCGCTCGTCAACCGCGAACTCCAGCCCGCCCAGGGCGCGCACCGGCCGCATGCCGATCAGGGAGTTCAGGACATAGGCGTGGCTGCACGCGGCCGCCTCGTCCAGGCCCAGGGGCTCGGCCCGGACATCCAGAAGCGTCCCGGCGACGGCCGCGGCTATGCCCGGCAGCCTGGGCCCCGGGGCAGGCTCCAGGAACCGGCCGTCGCGCTGGAAGATCAGGCTGGCCGTGGTCGTCTCCAAAATCCGGCCCCGGCCGTCCAGGACCAGGGCGTCGTCAAACCCCGACTCCCGCGCCTGTCTGCGGGCCAGGAAGAAGTGCAGCCGGTTCATGGTCTTGTGCCCGCAGAGCCAGGACTCATGCCGCTCGGGCCAGACCATGAGCCTGAAGGTCCTGTCCGGGTCCGGGTCATACGGCGCCGCCATTGCCAGGGTCCGGACCGGGCCGGTCTCGGAGTCCAGGAAACAGAAGATGTTCAGCCTGGCCGCGCGGCCCACAAGCCCGTTCGCCTCCAGGAGGCGGGCCGCGATGGGCCCGAAATCCCGGGCCCGAAACCCCAGGCCCAAAACCTTGAGCCCGGCGTAGAGCCGCTCAACGTGCCGCTCCAGGTGGCAGACCAGGCGGCCGTTGTAAAACAGGGTCTCGAACAGGCCGCAGCCGCTTCTGAAGCCCGGCCCTGCCGGGTCCAGGGCCAGGGGCCCGGCATGATACTCCCCGTCCAGATAGTGGATCATGTCCTTGTCAACTCCAGAAACTTTTCGGCCTTGGCCAGGGTCTCGCGATACTCCCGGTCCGGGTCCGAGTCCACCACGATGCCGCTGCCGGCGTAAAAACACAGCTCGCCCGTGTCCGCGTCGTGGCAGGCGGTCCTGATGGCCACCGAGGAGTCCATGTTCCTCTCGTCCATGATCATCACGAAGCAGCCGCAGTAGAAGTCCCGGCAGTGCGGCTCCAGGTCCTCGATGAGCTCCAGGGCGCGCCCCTTTGGGCAGCCGGTGACCGAGCCGCCGGGAAAGGCGTCCGGGAGCAGGTCCAGGCAGGTCCGGTCCGGCCGCAGCCTGCCGCGCACATTGGAGTACATCTGGAGCAGGTTGTCCACGGCAAAGACCGACTTGTGGCCGTCCACGCGGACCGAGCCGTACTCGCAATTGTTGGAGATGTCGTTGCGCACCAGGTCCACGATCATGGACAATTCGGCGTCCTCCTTGGCCGAGGCGAGCAGCTCCCGGACCCGGGCCCGGGTCGGGCCCTCGGCCGGGTCGAAGCGAAGCGTGCCCTTGATCGGCTGGGACAGGACCCGGCCGTCCGCGACCCTGAGAAAGCGCTCCGGCGAGGTCGAGACCAGCCGCCTCGGGCCGCTGGAGAACAGGGCGTAGAACCGGGCCGGGTTGGCGGACAAGAGATGAAAGAAGAGGTCCGCGGGGTCCAGGTCGGGCCGGGCGGCCGAGAACCTGATCGAGAGGTTCAGCTGGTAGACGTCGCCGTCGCGGATGCGCTCGAGGACCCTTTCGACCCCCCGGATGTAGCCCTCCCGGCTTAGGGATTGTTGCAGGGCCTCGGGCCGGGCGGCCGGGCCGCCAGGGTCATGGACCGGCTCCAGGCCAGGCTCCGGGCCAGGACCCGGGCCGACGCCGAGCAGGTCGACGATCTCCCGGCGCAGGATAGGGTCCGCGCAGAACAGGTCCAGCCTGTGGGCGCCCCGCTCGTGGCGCAGGATCGCGGCGTACTTTTTTAGGTGTCCCAGGGGAAACAAACTGGTCTTGAAGCCCGCAAGCCCGCGCAGGCCCAGGCCGAATGGGTAGCCGAGAAAGCCCAGGGCCGGACCGGGTCCCGAGAAGCAGAACTCCTTCAGCTCGTGGGTCCGGGTCCGGGGGCCCACGATCAGCTCCGAGACCGGCCGGACCCCGGCCAGGCCGAGGGTCTCCCCGGCCAGGCCCGCCCCGGAGAGGAACAGGTCGGCCCCAGGGTCCCGGGCCAGGACGGCCGCCAGGCGGACAAAGGCCCGGGGGTCAAGACAGGCCGAAAAATCGGGCCGCGTGCTCAATGAAGTATCCGCCGTCAGGGGTCAAAAAGGACTCCGGGTGAAACTGGTAGCCCAAGAGCCTGCGCGTCCTGTGGCGCACGGCCATGGGCACGCCCGCGTGGTTGGCCGCAAGGACCTCCAGGTCCTCGGCCACCCGGCTCAAGTACAGGGAGTGGTAGCGGGCCACGACCCGGCGCCGGCCCAGAAAGTCAATGGCTTCGGCCCGGCCGTGCACGCAGCCCGGCAGCCGGTCGGTCCGGCCGCCGAAGTGCTCGTTCATGATCTGCATGCCCAGGCAGACGCCCAGGACCGGCAGGCCGGAGTCCAGGACCGGCCCGTAGCCCGGGTAGTCCGAGGGCCGGCCCGGCCCGGCCGAGATCACGATCAGGTCCGGAGCGGCGCAAAGGGCCCTGCGCACCCCGTCGGCAAAGGCCGCGACCTCGATTCTCGCGGCCAGGGTCTCGACCAGGAGGTGCTCCAGGTTGCGGGTGAAGGAGTCGTTGTTGTCCAGGACAAGGACGTTCATAGGGCCCTGTCTTACGGCACCGGCGGGCCGGATTCAACTACCGCGTCGGGGCGCTTTCTGGTAAGCAGGGCTCACGGACCCGGTCCGGCGCGAGCGGGCGGGGGTCGAAAATCCAAGGAGAGGCCCATGCCGAACAGCGTCTACTACTGGAACCTGCGCTCCAGCCTCAAGGCCCCGTACGAGCTGCGCATGAAGAGGCTGCTCAAGGCCAGCGGGGTCAACGAGCACCTCGGGTCCGGGGACATGGTCGCGGTCAAGATCCACTTCGGCGAGCAGGGGACCACCGGCTTTCTCCGGCCCCTGTGGCTCAGGCCGCTGATCGCATTCCTGAAAAAGGCCGGGGCAAGGCCCTTTCTGACCGACGCCAGCACGCTCTACGTGGGCCAGCGCGGGGAGGCCGTGTCCCACGCCATGCTCGCCGCGGCCCACGGCTTCGACCCCCTGGCCCTGGGCGCGCCGGTGATCATCGCCGACGGCATCCGCGGCCAGCACCAGCAGGAGGTCGAGGTCAACGGCAAGCACGTCAGGACCGCCTACATCGCCGGGGACATCGCCCAGGCCGACCTCCTGGTCGCGGTGAGCCACGTAAAGGGCCACGAGCTGGCCGGGTTCGGCGGGGCGCTCAAGAACGTGGGAATGGGCTGCGCCAGCAAGCAGGGCAAGATGCACCAGCACATGACCACCGGGCCCACGGTCGTCCGGGAGCACTGCGTGGGCTGCGGGACCTGCGTGCGCATGTGCGCGGCCGGGGCCCTGGGCCTGGACAAGGAAAAACGCGTCCGGCTCGACGAAAAACTGTGCGTGGGCTGCGGGGCCTGCTTTTTGGCCTGCCGCCACAACGCCCTGCAGATCAACTGGAAGACCGATGTCCGGGAGTTTCTGGAGCGCATGATGGAGTACGCCGCGGCCGTGGTCCAGACCAAGTCCAAGCCCTGCCTGTACTTGAACTTCGTGATCGACGTGGTCCCGGACTGCGACTGCATGGGCTTCACGGACGCGCCCGTCTGCCCGGACCTCGGGGTCCTGGCCTCCACGGACCCGGTGGCCGTGGACCAGGCCAGCCTGGACCTGGTCAACCAGGCGCCCTGCCTGTACCAGGGCGCCCTGCCCAAAGAGACCAGGCCCGGAGACGACAAGTTCCTGGCCCTGCGCCCGCACGCGCCCAGGGCCATGGGCCTGGACTACGCCGAGAAGCTCGGCCTGGGCACCAGAAAGTACAAGCTGATCAAGGTCTAGGCATCAGGCCACGAGCCTGGACACGTCCACCCCGTAGTCGTCCGGGTTCAGGCACTCCCGGATGCTCAGGCCGTCTCCCGGGTCCGGGACCTCGGACAGGGTCACGCTCACCGGCTCGACCGGCCGGCCGTCGCTGTCCAGGACCTTCTTGACCGGCGGCCGGAGCGGGTTGTCCTGGTTCAGACCCACGACCACGCCGTACTCGCCGCTGGAGAGCCGGACAAAGCTGCCCACCGGGTAGACGCCCAGGGCCTTGATGAAGTTCTCCACCACCTGGGCCGAAAAGTCCGACAGCCGCCAGCGGTACATGAGGCTCAGGACCTTGCCCGGGGGCATGGCGTCCTTGTACACCCGGCGGCTGGTCAGGGCGTCGTAGACGTCTACCACGCTGATGACCCGGGTGAACCTGCTGATCTGGCCGCCCTTGAGCCCGTCCGGATAGCCGTTGCCGTCCGAGCGCTCGTGATGGGACAGGACCGCCCTGAGCACCTGAGGGGGCAGCCCCTCCTGGTCCTTCATGAGCTCGAAGCCCTCCCTGGGGTGGCGGCGCATGATCGCGAACTCCTTCTCGTCCAGCTTGCCGGGCTTGTTCAGCACCTCCAGGGGCATGCGCGCCTTGCCCACGTCGTGAAACACCCCGGCGATGCCCAGCAGGCGCAGGACGTCGCGCTCAAGGCCCAGGCGCTCGCCCAGGACCACGGCCAGTATCCCGACGTTGATGCTGTGCGAATAGGTGTACTCGTCGAAGTGCTTGAGCTTGCAGATGGCGGCCGCGGCGCTCCGGTTGCGGAACACGCTGTCGATGAAGCCGTCCACCAGGGGCAGGGAGGTCCGGTAGTCGATGGGCCGGCCCCTGCGCACGTCGTCCATGAACCCGTGGGCGTAGGACACGGCCTCGCCGTAAAGCCTCTCGGCCTGGGGCAGCTCCTCCTCCAGGGGCACGTCCACGGGAAGGCGGCCGACCAAGACCCCGGTGGGCGGCCTGAAGGACTCGTCAATGACCAGGTTGCGCGCATCCGCGGGCACGTGCAGGGCCACGTCCTCGGGGACCAGGATGGCCCTCTCCACGCTGACAAAGGGGTCGTCCGGGGTGCCCAGGCCGTAGCGGACCACGTACATGCCGGGCGCAAGGTCCCTGCGCTTGACCCTCTTCACTGCCCGGCCCCCTGGTTCGGGTCCGGGAGCAGGCCTTGGGAGTCGAGCATCTGCACCAGCCCGGCGCAGTCCGGGGCCACGAAGTCCGCCCCGGCCTCGAGCAGGGCGCTTTCCCCGACCCTGCCGCTGGCCACGCCCGCGCTCAGGGTCCCGGCCCGCTTGGCGGTCTCGATGTCCATGGGGTGGTCGCCGACCATGAGCGCCCGGCCCGGGTCCACGGCCAGCCTGTCCAGGGCGGACAAGAGGTGCTCCGGGTGGGGCTTGACCCTGGGCGCGTCCTCGCGGGCGATGAACGCCCGGCAGTGCTCATGGATGTCCGGGAAAACGACCTTGACCGCGGCCGTGGAGTTCCTGGTGATCACCGCGCAGGCCAGGCCCCGGCGGGCCAGGCCCTCAAGCATGGGCCTGGTCCCGACAAAGAGCTCGGCCTCCCTGGCCGCGTCCAGCTCCATGGCGGTTATGGCCAGCCTGGCCCGGCAATGGAACTCCCTGGCCAGGCCCTTGTCCGTCTCGGCCACCCGGGCGGCCAGCTCCTCGAGCCACTCCAGGGCCGGCACGGAGTTGGGCTGCGGCCTGTGGGGCAAAAAAACCGCGGCCAGCGAGGCTATCCTGCGCTTCATGAGCTCGAAGTCGATGGTCAGTCGGGCCAGGGTGCCGTCGAAATCGAAGACCAGGGCGCGTATGACTCTGCAATCGGACAAGGCCGCCCCCGCGGTTTCGTCTTGCGTAACCCGAGATCCATATATAAGTGTTGCGGGTGATCGTTGCAACCGCCTGATCGACCGGGTATTCGGCTTGAAAAACTCCTTCGACGCCGTCATCGTGGGCTGCGGCCCGGCCGGAAGCGCCGCGGCGCGCGTCCTGGCCGGACAGGGCCTTGACGTGGCGGTGCTGGACAGGGCCTCGTTTCCCAGGCCCAAGCTCTGCGGCGGGCTGCTGACCTGGAAGACCATCCAGGCCCTGGAAAAGACCTTCGGCAAGGACGCCTCCTGGCTGTCCGAAACCAAGGCCCTCGAATTCGCGGCCGACAGGTACTCCATCTTCCACAAAGCCCGGCCCCTGGCCTCGGGCCGGGCCGAGTACCCATTCCACTTCGTGAACCGGGAGGTCTTCGACCTCCGGCTTTTGCGCGAGGCCGAGGCGGCCGGGGCCAGGATCCTGCCCGGCCGGGCCGTAATCGGCTGCGACCCGGCCGCAGGCGAGGTCCGGACCGCGTCCGGGGAGAGCTTCAGGGGCGCGTTCGTGATCGGCGCGGACGGGGCCAACAGCGTGCTGCGCAGGGCCCTGGCCGTGGACAGGGGGGCCTGGGTCAAGAACCTGGCGGCCACCATCGAGGTCAGCCTGGACCGGGACCGGGCGCCCCTGGACGCGGACCACCCCCTGCTCTACGTCGGGTTCAGCGAGGCGGGCTATGCCTGGGTCTTCCCGAACAGGGACAAGCTGATCCTCGGCATCTGCGGCCTGCTGCGCTGCAACTCGCGCTTCCAGGACCTGTTCGCCGAGTTCCTGGACTTCCTCGGGGTCAAGGACCAAACCGGGCTGAAGCTCAGGGGCCACCCCCTGCCCTACGGCAACGCGGTCAAGAGCCCGGCCCGGGAGCGGGTCCTTTTGGCCGGCGACGCCGGGGGCTTTGTCGAGCCGCTGTTCGGGGAGGGCATATTCTACGCCCTGACCACGGGCCGCTACGCGGGCGAGGCCGTGGCCCAGGCCCTGGCCACGGGCGCGGACCCGGTCCGCAGCTACCGGGACAGGCTGCGCCGGATGATCATGCCCGAGCTCGACTACTCCAACCGGCTGCGCTGGGTGTTGATGCTCATCCTCAAGCACGCCGGGTCCCGGCCCCTGGGCGCGTTCGTCCGGACCATGCCCGCGGGCCTGGCCGAGATGGTCCACGGCATGCGCTCCTATCGCTGGCTGCGCAAAAAGGACTGGGACTAGCCCTTGAAAGGGCCGGCTAGCTGCTCTCGATCCTGTCCTGGGCCTCGGTGAGCAGAAACTCGCCGTCCTGGATCCACTTCTTCAGGGTCTCGGCGATCTCCAGGGACATGAGGTAGCTGGTGACCGGCACGGTCGGGACCTTCTTGCCGTTCAGGGTGATCTCGCCCGACTTGAGCTCCTCCATGGTCACCCGGCCCAGGACCCGGGGCAGGCCGTTTGGGCAGTCGTACCCGTAGTCCTTGATCGGCACGGTGATGTCCGCGTCCGAGACCCCGGCGAACCAGGCCATGTCCTCGTTGAGCATGGGGATGGGCACGCCCACGCCCACGGCCAGGGAGCAGCCGTAGCCCAACAGGCTCACCCCGCGCAGGAACCTCGGCCGCATCCGCTTCAGCTCGCCCTTGACCATCAGGGTCCCGGCCGGGACCAGGGGTATGCCCCTGTCGTTCCTCGGGGGCTTGGGGTTGTGCTGGGTCCCGGCGCCCAGGACCCAGCCCGTCCCGCCGCCGAGAAATATCCTGGTGCCCAGGCCGATGGTCCTGAAGAACGGGTCGTTGAACAGCGGCGATATCTGGCCCGCGGTCGCGAAGTTGGCGTTGTGGGCGCTCGGCTTGAGCGGGCCCATGTAGGTGTATATGGTCCGGCTGGTCAGGTTCACGGCGCAGTTGTAGTTCTGGTAGCAGTTGCGCGGGTTGAGCAGCCAGGCGTCGGGCAAATCCGCCAGGGTCACGTCCTTGTCGAGCTCCTTTCGGGGATAGCAGTCGGTTCCGTAGGCCTTGGCCCTCAAGTGAACGGCCTTGCCGCGCACCAGGTCCTCGATGACGTGGCCCCCGCCGTAGCGGAAACGCCCGGGATGGACCTTGTTCAGGGGGTCCTCCTCGGCGGGCTCGGTGGCCCCGAGGTAGGCGTCCACCGCGGCCAGCCCGGCATAGGCCGGCACGCTGTTGAGCCAGACCCGCGAGGCCTTTATGACCGGGGGCTCCTGGCCGAAGTTGAAGAGCATGCCCGAGGAGCACATCGGGGAAAAGGTCCCGGTGGTCACCACGTCCACCTCGCGGGCGGCCTTGACCTTGCCCTCGCGGCGCACGACCTCGATCATCTCTTCGGCCGTGAGCACCACGGCCTTGCCGGCCTTGATGCGCTTGTTGATATCCTGGATGGTCTTGTTGACCTTGAACCCGGTCATTTAATACCTCCAAAAACCTCGTCCCCGTTGGGCCAAGGACCGCATAGTGGCCGAAAACCAGGACAAAAGCAAACGCCTTTTCAACAGCCCGGCAGTACCCCGCGGCCTTGGCTTGGAGACGATTTTAGGCTATATCATCAGCTCATGACAACGACGCTTGGAACGGCCAGGACCCATATTTTGTTTCTCCAGGATTGACAAGGTCTTAACTCCAAAACCAGCGGCCAGTGCGGCCGGCCCCCAAGACACAGACCCACGTGAAACAAGACCTGAGACGACA
Source organism: Desulfovibrionaceae bacterium (assembly GCA_016932995.1). GTDB lineage: Bacteria > Desulfobacterota > Desulfovibrionia > Desulfovibrionales > Desulfovibrionaceae > JAFGBU01. Next base: position 204,100 of record JAFGBU010000010.1, on the reverse strand, counting down.
CCTGCTGCAGACCTGCACGGACCAGGAGCTCAAACGCTGGTTCGACCCCCTTGGTCTGACCCTGAGCAAGGACAACTCGCACATCAACATCTCCTTTCCCCACTCCTACTTCGCCGAGTGGTTCAGGAGCGAGGTCCAGGACCGCTTCGAGGACGAGGTGGTCCGGTTCATGGGCCGCGGCTACGCCATCAACTACCAGACCTCCATGGGCCTTTCCAGGGCCGATGAAAAGGAAAAGGTAAAAAAGACCAAGCGCATAGACTACCCGTTCGACAACCAGTTCACCTTCGAGTCCTTTTTGGTGAACAAGAAGAACTACTTTCCCCTGGCCTCGGCCAGGGAGGTGGCCAAGCAGAGCGACACGATCTTCAATCCGTTCATCATCTGCGGCAAGAACGGCACGGGCAAGAGCCACCTGATAAAGGCCGTGGCCAACGAGATCAGCAAGAACGCCGCGCCGGCCAAGATACTCCTGGCCTCGATGGACGAGATAAAGAACATCTACAGCGTGACCTACGGCGACGACGTGCTCAAGGCCAGGAACCACATCTTCGGCTTCGACCACCTGCTCATCGACGACTTCCACCAGATCCAGAAGTACAGCGGCCTTCAGAATGAAATAATCATCCTTTTCAACCACTTTTACGAGAACAAGAAGCAGATGGTCTTCTGCTGCCCGAACAAGCCCTCGACCTACACCTTTCTTGACGCCACCCTGCTCTCGCGCATGGAATGGGGCCTGATCGTCACCCTGAAGCCGCCGGACCTCGAGGTCCGGGTGGAGTTCATCAAGGAAAAGTGCCGGATCAAGAACATCCCCCTGACCAAGGACCAGATACTGACCCTGGCCCAGCGCTTCCAGGACTTCCGGTATCTGCAGGGCACCCTGCTGAAGCTCTTCGCCTACCGGGAGCTGGTCCAAAAGGACATGGGCGACAAGAACTTCCAGCAGCTCATCAGCGGCACCGAGGAGGCCAGCGCCGAGGCCCTGACCCACAAGGCGATCATGTCCTTTGTCTCCGAGGCCATGAACGTGCCGGTGAGCGAGATAACCGGGACCAAGCGCCACCAGAACATCGCCATGGCCAGGCAGGTGGCCATGTACCTGTGCCGCGAGCTTCTGGGCCTGTCCTTTCCGGCCCTGGGCAGGATATTCGGGGGCAAGGACCACAGCACGGTCCTCTATTCGGTCAAAAAAATCGAACAAATAAAAGACGATGACAAGGATTTGAAACGGCTGTTGAAAGATTTGAAGAAAAGGTGTCTGTTGTCCGGCGGCAACTGAGCGGGCAGGTCTCGATGTTTTCGGAGCGGCCTGTTACGAACCGGGACTTTTTTATAATTTTGAATTAAAATCAAAAACTTATTTCTGATAGGAACAAACGATCAAGGCCAACATGGTCAACTAAGGAGTAAGTTATGTTCTTGAAGGTGGACAGAGACGAGATCATCGAGGGCCTGCAGAAGTCCGCGAACATCATCCCGGCCAAGACCGGGGCGGCCTTTTTGAGGACCATCTGGCTGGAGGGCGGGGATCAGGGCCTCAGGGTCATGTCCACGGACTCCAACCTCGAGTTCTGCGGCTCCTACCGCGCCGATATCCACGAACCCGGCCTGGCCGGGATCCAGGGCCGGGCCTTCTACGACCTGGTGCGCAGGCTTTCCGGAGAGCTGACCATCAAGACCGATCCGGAGAACCAGAACGTGATCGTGGAACAGGGCGCAAGGCGCTACAAGCTCCCGGTCAACGATCCGGAGTGGTTTCAGAACATGTCCGAGTTTCCCGCCTCCGAGACCGTGTTCTGGTCCGGGGACTTCCTGCACGAGGTCATTGACCGGATATCGTTCTGCATCAGCGACGAGGACAGCATGGAGGCCATCGCCTGCATGTACATGAGGCCCTCGGCCGCGGACGAGGGCGACAAGTATGTGGAGGTCTGCGGGCTCAACGGACACCAGTTCGCCATGCACCGCTTTTTCAACGACGACGTCCACGCCCTGCTTCCCCCGGAGGGCATACTCGTCCAGAAGAAGTATTTAGCCGAGCTGAAGAAGTGGCTGACCGCGGACGAGATCGAGCTGGCGATCAGCGAAAAACGGCTCTTTTTCCGCACCGAGGACAAGCGCGAGACCTTCAGCCTGCCCCTGAGCTACTACCAGTACCCGAACTACAAAAACTTCCTGGCCAAGCTCGAGGATGAAAACGTCTCCAGGCTGGCCGCGGAGCGCAAGGAGCTCATCGAGTCCCTGGAGCGCATCTCCATATTCAACACCGACACCAACCGCTGCGCCCACTTCATGTTCAAGGACGGCAACCTGGTCATGCACGGCCAGGGCCAGGAGACCGGAACGGCCACCGAGACCATTGGGGCCGATTTTTCCGGGGCCCTGGAGCGCATCGCCTTCCCGACCCGGAACCTGATCGACATCCTGAGCCACTTCAACTCCGAGAGGGTCGATTTCGTGCTCACCGGGGCCGAGGCCCCGTGCGGGGTAACCGGGGCCCAGGACCCCGAGTACCAGGTCATAATCATGCCCATGCTCATTCAGGAAGAGACCTATTACACCGAGGAAAACGCCTAGATGACCGAAAAGAACACCTACACCGCCGACAGCATCACCATACTCGAGGGGCTCTCGGCGGTTCGAAAGCGTCCGGCCATGTACATCGGGTCCACCGACGCCCGGGGCCTGCACCACCTGGTCTACGAGGTCGTGGACAACTCCATAGACGAGGCCATGGCCGGCCACTGCTCGAGCATCAAGATCCGCCTGCACATGGACAACTCGGTCACGGTCCGGGACAACGGCCGGGGCATCCCCGTGGACATGCACCACAAGGAGAAGAAGCCGGCCCTGGAGGTGGTCATGACCATGCTCCACGCCGGCGGCAAGTTCGACCACAACGCCTACAAGGTCTCGGGCGGGCTCCACGGCGTGGGCGTGTCCGTGGTCAACGCCCTGTCCGAGTTCCTGGAGGCCACGGTCAAGCGCGACGGCAAGACCTATCGCCAGAAGTACGAGCGCGGCGCGCCGGTGACCCAGCTGGAGGTCATCGGCGACACCTCGTCCACGGGCACGACCATCCGCTTCCGGCCGGACGAGGACATCTTCGAGACCAACAAGTTCGATTTCAGCATCCTGAAGAAGCGCTTTCAGGAGCTGGCCTACCTGAACAAGGGCCTGGAGATAGACTTTTTCGACGAGCGGGCCAACGAGGGCGAGGTCTACAAGTTCGAGGGCGGTATAGTCAGCTTCGTGGAGGACATCAACACCGGCCTGGGCGGGCTGGCCGAGGTCATCTACGGAATCGGCGAGACCGACAGCGCGGTCACCGAGTTCGCCCTCCAGTACAACGTCGGGTACAAGGAAAACGTCTACACCTTTGCCAACAACATCCGGACCATAGAGGGCGGCACGCACCTGGTCGGGTTCAAGACCGCCCTGACCAGGGCCCTGAACAACTACATCAAGACCGCGGACCTGCCCAAGAAGCTGGTCCAGACCCTGAGCGGCGACGACGTGCGCGAGGGCCTGACCGCGGTGGTCAGCGTCAAGCTGCCCTCGCCCCAGTTCGAGGGCCAGACAAAGACCAAGCTGGGCAACTCGGAGATATCCGGCATCGTGACCGGGCTGGTCTATGAAAAGCTGTCCCAGTACTTCGAGGAGAACCCCAAGCAGGCCAAGGAGATCATCGAGAAGGTCGTGGACGCGGCCCGGGCCCGGGAGGCCGCGCGCAAGGCCAGGGACCTGGTCCGGCGCAAGGGCGCCCTGGCCGACCACTCCCTGCCCGGCAAGCTGGCCGACTGCCAGAGCCGCGACCCCGGGGAGTCCGAGCTGTTCATCGTCGAGGGCGACTCGGCCGGCGGCTCGGCCAAGCAGGGCCGCAACCCCAGGAACCAGGCCATCCTGCCCTTGCGGGGCAAGATACTGAACGTGGAGAAGACCAGGTTCGACAAGATGATCTCCAACAAGGAGATCCGCGCCCTGATCACGGCCATGGGCGTGGGCGTGGGCGAGGAGGAAAAGGACCTGGACAAGCTCAGGTACCACAGGGTGGTGATCATGACCGACGCGGACGTGGACGGCTCGCACATCCGCACCCTGCTGCTGACCTTCTTCTACCGCCAGTACTCGGAGCTCATCGAGCGCGGCAACCTGTACATCGCCCAGCCGCCCCTGTTCAGGGTCCACAAGGGCAAGTTCGAGAGGTTCATCAAGGACGAGCCCGAGCTGTTGTCCTTTCTGCTCGAGCAGGCCAGCAAGGAGGTCAAGGTGGTGGCCGAAAGCGGCAAGACCTTCGGGTCCAAGGCCCTGGTCACGCTCTTGGAGAACATCCGCTTCGTGCGCAACATGCTCGGCGAGGCCGTGAACATGGGTATCGACGAGGACCTGTTCATGGTCCTCATGAACCACCACACCCGGCTGTCCTACAAGTTCTTCGCCGAGAAGAGGGACCCCGAGGGCTTTGCCGCGGCCATGGCCGAAAACGGCTACAAGGTCTCCTACCGGACCGAGGAGGACGAGACCGAGACCAGGAACTACGTGGTCTTCGAGAACAAGAACGGCCACAAGACCAGCCTGGGGGTCGAGTTCTTCCACTCCAAGCTCTACAAGAAGACCTACGACTCCTACAACCGGACCCTTTCGGCCTGCGGGGGCCGGGACTTCGTCCTCCAGGCCAAGGGGGAGCAGGCAACGGTCCGGGGCCTGTTCGAGCTTTTGGACACCACGCTCGGCGAGGCCCACAAGGGCTTCCAGATCCAGCGCTACAAGGGCCTGGGCGAGATGAACCCGGAGCAGCTCTGGGAGACGACCATGAACCCGGACAAGCGGACCATGCTCCAGGTGATGATCAAGGACGCGGTGGAGGCCAACGACATCTTCAGCGACCTCATGGGCGACAATGTCGAGCCCCGCAGGGCGTTCATCGAGAGAAACGCCCTGAACGTCGAGGAACTGGATATCTAGAACAAAACATGGGCTATTTCCTTTTCATCGACGAGAGCGGCCACGACCGCAAGTACGCGCCTTATGAGGTGCTGGCCGGGCTGTGCGTCGAGGACAGGGAAATATGGAACCTCATCCAAGGAGTCTGGTCAGCGGAAGAACGTTTTTTCGGGCAGCGAGTCACGGACGGTTTCTTGGAATTGAAAGGAAAAAAGTTGCTCAAGAAGAAAACGTTCTCCCTGGCGGGCCAACTGAGTACAATTGCCGAGGAAGAACGGAGGGAACTGGCACGCGCATGTCTATTGCAGGGCGATGGCGCCTCGCGACGGCAGTTGACCGCTCTGGGGCAGGCCAAGCTGGCCTTTGTGGAGCACCTTTTGGAATTGTGTTCCCAACATCGGGCCAAGGTCTTCGCCAGCCTAGTGGACGTGGAGGCCGAGCGGCCCGAAGACAACTATCTTCGGAAAGATTATTCCTTTCTTTTCGAGAGGTTCTTTTACTTTCTCGAGGATCAGGACCGGACCAGCTATGGCGTCGTGGTCTTCGATGAGTTGGATAAGTCGAAAAGCCATATTCTCGTGGACCAGATGTCCGCCTACTTTCAGAAGACGGTCAAAGGAAGAATGCGCGCCTCGCGCATCATTCCCGAACCTTTTTTCGTGCACAGCGACTTGACCACGTTGATCCAGCTCACGGACATCGTGGCCTATATCCTTAGCTGGGGCGTCCGTTTCGGGGCCATGGCCAAACCGGCGCGAGCGGAGCTTGCCCGGCTTGCCGAGTTTGTGCTCCAACTGCGCCACCGGAGTCGCAGGCAAGTCAACGGGCAGGAGGATTTCGTGGTCTGGAGTTTGACGCACATATCCGACTTGAGACCACTGGAGCAGCAGCAATAAAAAAAGGCAATGCCGACTTGCGCCGACAAAGCCTCCAAAAAATTAATAACCCTATTATAAAATGGTGTCAATATTTCATGGCCGCTTGAGGAGTCTGTAGTACATGAGCGAATTCATCAGCATCGAGGAAGAACTCAAAAAGAGTTATCTTGAATACTCCCTGTCCGTGATCATCGGCCGGGCCATCCCGGACGTGCGCGACGGGCTCAAGCCCGTGCACCGGCGCATCCTGTTCGCCATGCACGACCTGGGCAACAGCTACAACCGGCCCTACAAGAAGTCGGCCCGCGTGGTCGGCGACGTGATCGGCAAGTACCATCCCCACGGCGATTCCGCGGTCTACGACGCCCTGGTGCGCATGGCCCAGGGCTTCTCCATGCGCGACCCCCTGGTGGACGGCCAGGGCAACTTCGGGTCCATCGACGGCGACGCCGCGGCGGCCATGCGCTACACCGAGGTGCGCATGTCCAGGCTGACCAGCGAGTTCTTGGCGGACATAGAAAAGCAGACCGTGGATTTCAGGCCCAACTACGACAACACCCTCCAGGAGCCCGAGGTCCTGCCCGCCAAGGTCCCCAACCTGCTGCTCAACGGCTCCTCGGGCATCGCCGTGGGCATGGCCACCAACATCCCGCCCCACAACCTGGGCGAGCTGGCCGACGGCATCCTGCTCCTGCTGGACAATCCGGAGTGTGCGGTGTCCGAACTCATGGCCCACATCAAGGGCCCGGACTTCCCCACCGGCGGGGTGCTCTACGGCGGCAGGGGCCTTGAGGACGCCTACGTCACGGGCCGGGGCAGCGTGCGCATCCGGGGCGTGGTCGAGGTCGAGGAGAAGAAGCGCGGCAACCGCCAGGCCGTGGTCATCAGCGAGATACCCTACGCCCTGAACAAGTCGAGCCTGGTGGAGAAGATCGCCCAGCTGATCAACGAGCGCAGGATCGACGGGGTCGCGGACCTGCGCGACGAGTCCGACCGCAAGGGCATCCGCATCGTCCTGGACCTGAAGCGCGGCGCGATCCCGGACATCATCATCAACAGCCTCTACAAGTACACGCCCCTTGAGACCTCGTTCGGCATGAACATGATGGCCGTGGCCGGGAACAGGCCGACGCTCCTGAGCCTCAAGCAGATACTCGTCCACTTCCTGGACCACCGCCGGGAGGTCATCCTGCGCCGGACCCGCTTCGACCTGGACAAGTCCGAGAAGCGGGCCCACATCCTCGAGGGCCTGCGCGTGGCCGTGGACAACATCGACGAGGTGGTGCGCCTGATCCGGGCCTCCAAGACCGCGCAGGAGGCCAAGCAGAGGCTCACGGAGCGCTTCGGGCTCTCGGACGTCCAGTGCCAGGCCATCCTGGACATGCGCCTGCAGAGGCTGACCAACATGGAGCGCGAGAAGCTCCTGGAGGAGTACAAGGAGCTGATCAAGCTCATCGAGTACCTGAAGAGCATCCTGGAGAACGAGGCGGTGCTCAAGGAGGTCGTGCGCGAGGAGCTCAAGGAGGTCAAAAGGGCCTACGCCACCCCGCGCAAGACCGTGATCCTGGACGTGGACCCCAACGAGATCTGCATCGAGGACCTGATCGCCGACGAGGAGGCGGTCATCACCCTGAGCAAGCGCGGCTACATCAAGCGCACCCTGCTCTCCAACTACCACCAGCAGCGCAGGGGCGGAAAGGGCGTGGCCGGCCTCCAGACCGGGGACGGCGACTTCGTGCACACCTTTTTGTTGACCACCAACCACCAGTACCTGATCCTGTTCACCAACCTGGGCCGCATGTACCAGCTCAAGGCGCATCAGATCCCGGAGGGCAGCCGGTACGCCAAGGGCGTGCACATGGCCAACCTCCTGCCCCTGGAAAAGGACGAGTACATCGCCACCGCCCTGTCCCTCAGGGAGTTCTCCGGGGAGAGGTACTTTCTGTTCGTCACCCGCCGGGGCATGGTCAAGCGCTCGGCCACGGACCTGTACGCCAACTGCCGGACCACGGGCATCAGGGCCGTGAACCTGAAGCCGGGCGACGAGCTCATGGCCGTGCGCGAGGTCACGAACGAGGCGGACGTCCTGCTGGTGACCGAGAAGGGCATCGCCATCCGGTTCAGCTGCCGGGACGTCAGGCACATGGGCAGGAGCACGGCCGGGGTCAAGGGCATAGCCCTTAGGCCCGACGACCGGGTCGTGGCCGGGGTGGTCTCGGGCGACGAGTCCCGGCCCCAGATGCTCACGGTCTCCGAGGGCGGCTACGGCAAGCGGACCAGGCTGGACGAGTACCGGCTCCAGTCCCGGGGCGGACGGGGCATAATCAACATGCGCCTGACCAGAAAGACGGGCAAGGTGCTCGGCGCGATCATGGTCGGGCCCAAGGACGAGATCGTGCTCTTGACTTCGGAGAACAAGATCATCCGGATGTCGGTGTCCGAGATCAGGCTCGTGGGCCGGGCCACCCAGGGCGTGCGCCTGGTCAGGCTGGCCAGCGACGAGGCCAAGGTCAGCGGATTCGACCTGATCCTGGACAACCAGCTGGACCAGCGGCGAACCTGAAGCGCATGTACCGGGCCTGCCTAGTCCTTTTGCTGATCCTTTCCTGTCTGTGCCCGGGATGCGGCCCGGCCGGCCGCGCGGATCAGAGGGACCTGGCTGCGGCCCGGGAGGCCTTTGGCCGGGGGTTTTACCTGGAGGCCGAGAGCGCCTATGAGCGCTATCTGCAACAGGCGCCCCAGGGCGAAGGCCGGCTCGAGGCCTGGAACAGGCTCCTGGAAATCGCCCTGAACGTGAAGGGCGACCAGGACAAGGCCCTGGGCCTCTTGGAGGCCATGTACCTGGAGTTCGGCAACCGTCCGGACCTGGCCTGGCAGATGCTCTTCAGGCTCGGCGACCTCTACGAGCAGCGCGGCGACCGGGCCAAGGCCCTGGCCTCCTGGGAGAAGTGCCTGGAGGTCCGGGACGCGCCCCAGGACATGGTCGTCGAGGCCCGGATCAGGATGGCCAGGATATACAGGGCCCAGGGAAAGCACGACCTGGTCGTGGACCTGCTCAAGGGCTGCGCCTCCCGGTCCGTGGAGGGCGAGCACCGGGCCAGGTGCCTTTACGACCTGGCCCAGACATATATCCTGGCCCAGGACTGGGACAAGGCCAAGACCACCCTGGAGGGCCTGCTGGAGATCAAGGCCGCGCCCGAGGACCTGAGGGCCATGGCCGTGTTTCTCTTGGCCGATTATTACGAGTACGCCCAGGACATCCCCAGGGCCATAGAGCTCTTGGAGTCGGTGAGGGCCGGCCACCCCAACCCCATGGTCGTGGACTCCAGGCTGGAGGGCCTGCGCGCAAGGTGAGCCGGAGCCTATCTCTGTGAATCCAGTATGTTTTTCGGGGGAAAAGTTTATTTTTCCAAGAAACGCGCAGGGACATGTCGCGCGATGCCGTGACGCTTTGTGATTTAAAAGTTAAATATTGCCCATGAATGAAGTCCGCCGCTACCGGACCGAGGATGGCCGGGAAGTCGTCACTGAATGGCTGGCCGATTTGAAGGACATCCGGGCGCGGGCGCGGATCGCCGCCAGGATAGATCGCCTGGCCGCGGGGAATTTCGGGGACCGCAAAGCGATTCGGGACGGGGTTTCAGAACCGCGCGTGGATTATGGCCCGGGTTACCGCGTGTATTATGGGAAGCTTGGCAAGACGATACTCCTGCTTCTTTGCGGCGGCGAGAAGCGGAGCCAGGACGCCGGCATCGAGAGGGCGGCGGCTTGGTTGAAGGATTTCAAAAGTAGGTCGCGACCATGAAGAGCAGCCTTGACCGTGCAAGCGTCAGCCATGACAAGGCCCTGGTGCGCGAACTTCGTGCCGATCCCGCCTTTGCGGCGGAATGCCTCCAGGCCGCCATGGAAGAGACCGACGAACCGGCGGTGCTTCTGATCGCGCTCAGGCATGTTTCCGAGGCCTTCGGCATGGCCGAGGTGGCTCGCGAAGCCGGCATCAAAAGGGAAAGCCTGTACAGGACCTTGTCCCCGAAGGGGAATCCAAGGCTCAAGACCCTGACGGCCGTATTGAGGGCGGTGGGCCTGCGGCTCGCCGTGGCTCCGGACACAGCGGAACATCGCCCCGCGTGCGCTTGAACAAGCATTTTTGACTCTGGTTGATCGTTCGCATCGACCGCGATGCAGGAGTTCCAGAGCAAGGGGCGGTCGTGCCGCCAGCTTTCCTTGCCCGGTTCCCTCCAGCCTGCGGGCCGAATGACAAAGGCCGTCTTCCAACCCCCGACCGTCTCGGACAATGGGCTCGCCATTGATGAGGACGAAAAAAGCCCCCGAACGGGGGCTTTTTTGTCTCAGGGTCCGGGCCTAGAGCAGGGGCAGGTAGTTCTTCAACTCGTACTCGCTGACCTGGATGCGGTAGCGGTCCCACTCCTCGAGCTTGTTCTCGTAGAGCTTCTGGTGGATGTGCTCGCCCAGGGTCTCCTTGACCAGCTCGCTCTGGAACATCTTCTCCGCGGCCTCGTACAGGCTGCCGGGCAGGGCGGTGATGCCGTGCTTCTTGAGGGCGTTGGCGTCCATGTGGAAGATGTCCTCCTCGACCGGGGCGGGCAGCTTGTAGCCCTCCTCCATTCCCTTGAGCCCGGCCGCGAGCATGACCGCGAAGCACAGGTAGGGGTTGGCGGCCGGGTCCGGGCAGCGCAGCTCCATGCGCGTGGCCGTCTCCTTGCCGGGCTTGTACATGGGCACCCGGATCAGGGCCGAGCGGTTGCGGCGGGCCCAGGCCACGTAGACCGGGGCCTCGTACCCGGACACCAGGCGCTTGTAGGAGTTGACCCACTGGTTGGTGACGCAGGCTATCTCCGGGCAGTGCTTGAGCAGGCCGGCGATGTAGCTCTTGCCCTCGGCGCTCAAGTGGTACTTGTCCGCGGGGTCGAAGAACACGTTGCGGCCGTTCTTGAACAGGGACTGGTGCACGTGCATGCCCGAGCCGTTTTCGCCGAAGATGGGCTTGGCATGAAGGTCGCGTAGCAGCCGTGCTTGCGGGCCACCTCCTTGACCACGACCCGGTAGGTCATGGCCGTGTCGGCCATCTTGAGGCCCTCCTGGTAGCGGAGGTCGATCTCGTGCTGGCTGGGGGCCACCTCGTGGTGGCTGTACTCGACCGCGACCCCCATCTTTTCCAGGGCGAAGATGATCTCCCGGCGGATGTTGTTGCCCAAATCCAGGGGCGGGGCGTCGAAGTAGCCGCCGCTGTCCAGGACCTCCGTGCCCTTGTCGTTGGCGAACAGGAAGAACTCGAGCTCCGGGCCGACGTAATAGGTGTAGCCCTTTTCCGCGGCCTTGGCCAAGACCCGCTTCAGGGCGTAGCGGCAGTCCCCGGCGTAGGGGCTGCCGTCCGGGTTGACCACGTCGCAGAACATCCTGGCCACCGGGCGCTCGGTCGGCCGCCAGGAGCAGACCTGGAACGTGGTCGGGTCGGGCATGGCGACCATGTCCGACTCGTCGATGCGGGCGAAGCCCTGGATGGACGAGCCGTCAAAGCCCATTCCCTCCTCAAAGGAGGTCTCCAGCTCCTTGGGCGTGATCTGAAAGCTCTTCAGCTGGCCCAAGAGGTCCACGAACCAATACTGGAGAAAGCTGACGTCGTAGTCCTTGACCGCCTTGAGCACATCGTCGGCGTTCTTGCAATTGAACACAGGGATTTCCATAATCGCCCTCCGTTTTTTCGTTGTCCCGCGGCCCGCAGGCCCGGCCCGGAACAGTAAACAAGACCGATGCCAAAGCGCGCAAAACCAAATATTTCAACTTGTTGCACGGAAACGGCCGGTCCGGGACAAAAGAACAGGCCGAGGATTTTTACACAAAAAGCAAAAAAGACCGAAAAAGATTCTTTTTTGAAAACAATTTTGTCAAAAAACAGCCTGTTTGTGGTCCGGGGCAGGATTTTTTTGCTTTAATGTAAATTCTTCCACAGCCGGAAGACCAGGCGCTCGGACCTGTCGTCCAGGCGCGCAAGGCCCCGGGCCCTGGCCTGGTCAAGGGCCGCGGCGTACTCGGCCGGGGTGATGGACCGGTCGATGGCCGGGTGCTCGCGGGCCAGGCCGCAGGGCCGGTACTGGTCCATGATGTTCAGGTAGCTGTTCCTGGATATCTCGGTGGCCAGAAACTCCATCCACTGCCCGGTCCCGGCCAGGCCCCCGGGCATGACCAGGTGTCTGACCAGAAGGCCGGTCACGGCCACCCCGCGGCCGTCCAGGACCAGGTCCCCGACCTGGCGGTGCATCTCTCGGATGGCCGTCCGGGCCGCCTCGGGGTAGTTTGCGGCGCCCAGGTAGGTCTCGGCCGCCTTGGGGTCCCACATCTTGGCGTCGGGCATGTAGATGTCCGCGACCCGGTCCATGAGGCGCAGGGTCTTCAGGCCGTCGTAGGCGCTGGTGTTGTACACCAGGGGCAGGCGCAGGCCGTTGTCCGCGGCCAGGACCAGGGCCTCCAGGACCTGGGCGGCCACGTGCGAGGGCGTGACCAGGTTGATGTTCTCCGCGCCCCGGGACTGGAGCTCGAGCATGACCCCGGCCAGCTCCTCGGGCCCGGCCTGGGCCCCGGCCTCGGGGTCGTGGCTGATCTCGTAGTTCTGGCAGAACACGCAGCCCAGGTTGCAGCCGGCGAAGAATATGGTCCCGGACCCGCCTTGGCCGACCAGGGGGGCCTCCTCGCCGAAGTGCAGGTTGTAGCTCGCGACCACGGCCCGCCGGCCGATCCCGCAGAAGCCGCGCTCGTCGGCCAGCCGGTCCGCGCCGCAGGCCCTGGGGCACATGGCGCAGGACTCAAGACCCTGGACCGCGGCCCGGGCCCGGGCCTTCAGCCCTTCGCGGCCCAGGTCCAGGTACGAAGGGTTCATGTCCCTCCCCTACAGGGCCCTGGTCAGGCCGAGGTCCAGGCCGGACCCGGCCAGGGCCTCGGCCGCGCCCATGACCACCAGCGCGCCCCGCAAGGCGAGCTCCTGCGCGGCCTCGGCAAAAACCCGGAAGTCCCCGGGCCGGGTCGAGAGGACCTGGTCCCGGAGGGTCTGCCTGTAGGCCAGGTCCTGGCCGCTCAGGAGCCTGGCCATGGACTCGAAGCCCTTGGCGTCGGGCAGCAGGTAGGCGTCGATCTCGCCCAGCGCGCCGATGACGCTCTTTTCCAGCTCGTCGCGGCAAATGTCCAGGTTGCGCAGGAACCCGGCCAGCCCGTCAAAGGCCTTGACCGTCCTGCCCAGGTGCGGGTCGCGGTAGGAGACCAGGCACAGGCTGTTGTCCAGCCGGTCCATGAGGCACATGGCCCCGTAGGCCCCGCCCTGGACCCGGACCCTTTCCCAGAGATACCCGGTGCGCAGGTGCTTGCAGACCGCCAGGGCCGCGCCCCCGAACTCCGGCCCGGACGCCCGGACGCCCTTGCCCACGTAGTTGACCTGGGCCGGGATGCTCAGGCCCTCGCGCTCGGGCAGGTCCAGGGGTCCTCTCGGGGCCGGGGCCGGGGCCCCTTGGGGCAGGCGCTCGGCCAGGCCCAGGAGCTCCTTTTCCAGGGCGGGCAGGTCCTTGGCCTCCAGGGTGGCGTTGACCAGCAGGTTGGGCCCGGTCAGGAGCAGGCCGCGCAGCTCCTCTAGATCGGCCTGCACCGAGCCGAAGTCCCGGTCCACGCGGCCGGCCAGGTCCCTGAGGCTGAACAGGGCGCTCAGGCCGTGCATGCGCTCGTTCATGGCCTGGGCCTCGCCCATCCTGGCCCTGAGCCTGGAGGCGACCACCGCGTGCCCGGCCGGGATCAGCCGCTGTTCGAACCTGGCCTTGGCCTCGAGCACGATCTGGCGCAGCCGCTCCCGGTTGTCCAGCCTGGGCCTTGAGAGGACCTCGCCGAGGATGTCCGCGAGCTCGGGGAGCCTGGCCGCGGTGGCCTTGCCGCGCAGAAACAGCCTGGCCGCGGCACGGCCGGACGCGGCCCGGCCGGGCTCGTTCCGGACCGGGGTGACAAAGGTCTGGGGCTCGACGCCCCCGGTCTTGGCCGCGATGCGCCGGGACAGGCCGACAAAGTCCGTGAGCTCGGTGCCCATCTCCACAAGGGCCCGGCCGAAGACCGGGACCAGGGGCAGGAGCCGGTCCGGGACCGGGCCCAGGTCCAGGCCCAGGTCCAGGTAGACCAGGCCGTTGGTCTTCAGGTCGTGGACCAGGGCCGGGCAGGGCCCGGCCAGGACCTCGACCGGGATATCGGTCTCCTGGGCCCTGAGGTCGCCGAGGCCCAGCCTGGGGATGGCCGCCAGGGCCTCGGGGTCGTCGGGCTCGGCCTGGAGCCTGGTCAGGTCCAGGGCCAGGTCCCGGACCTCATTCAGGCCCTGGGGGCCCATGGCCGCGCCGGCCTCGGCCAGGCGCTCGGACTCCCTTTGGCTGCGGCCGGCCTCCAGGTCCGGGTCCGGGGTCAGGATCACGGTGCTGCGGTGCGGGTTGTCCAGGAAGTGGCGGCGCAAAAGGTCCTCGAACAGGGGTTCGCCCGCGGCCAGCCGGGCCCTGATGGCCGAGATCGGGGCCTCGAAGGCCAGGACGGCCACCGGGTCGCGGCCGTAGAGCCAGGCGCCGAGCGCCCTGAACATCAGGGACAGGCCGCGCGGGTAGGACCCGGTGTTGTTCTCGCGCAGCTCGAACTCCACGCTGTTCACGGCCGCCTCGATGTCGCTCTTGTCCACGCCTTGTCCGGCCAGGTCCGCGAGGGTCGAGAAGATGAGGGCCTCGGCCGCGTCCAGGTCCTTGGGCCCCACGCCCTTGAGCCCGACCGAGAAGTACATCTGCCGGATGTCCGCCTCCAGCCCGACCCCGGCCAAATCCTCGCCCAGGCCCGAGTCCATGAGCGCCTTTCGCAGCGGGGACGAGGGCAGGCCGATGAGGATGTGGGCGAGCATGTTGAGGGCCAGGCAGGTCTCGGGCTCGCCGTTTTCCGGCAGGCAGAAGTTGACCGTGAACATGGCCTTGGCCTGGTCCGGGCCCTCGGACACCGCGTAGCCCCTGACCAGTCTGGCCGGGGCCTTGAACGGCCGCTGAAGGGGCACCTCGGTCTTGGGCTCGGTGCGCGTAAACCCGCGGAAATACGCGTCCAGGATCTCGAGCCGCCGGTCCGGGTCGAAGTCGCCGTAGAAAAATGCGTAGCTGTTGGACGGGTGGTAGTTTTTGCGGTGGAAGTCCAGGAACTGCCCGTAGCCCAGGTCCGGGATGCGCTCCGGGTCGCCGCCCGAGTCCAGGCCGTAGGTCGTGTCCGGGAACAGCGAGTGCTGCGAGCACTCGTAGAGCAGGTTGTCCGGCGAGGAGTAGGCGCCCTTCATCTCGTTGAACACCACGCCCATGAAGCTCAACTGGTCCCCTTGGTCCCTTGGGGCGTAGTGCCAGCCCTCCTGGCGGAAGGTGTTCTCCGCGAGCAGGGGGTGCAGGACCGCGTCCAGGTAGACCTCGACCAGGTTCTCGAAGTCCTGGTGGTTGGCGCTGGCCACCGGGTAGCAGGTCTTGTCCGGAAAGGTCAGGGCGTTGAGAAAGGTCTGCAGGGAGCCCCTGAGCAGCTCCACGAAGGGCTCCTTGACCGGGTAGCGGCGCGAGCCGCAGAGCACCGAGTGCTCCAGGATGTGGGCCACGCCCGTGGAGTCCCCGGGCGGGGTGCGGAAGCTGATCCCGAAGACCTTGTTCTCGTCGTCGTTGATCAAAGACAGCAGCCGCGCGCCCGTGGCCGCGTGCTCCCAGACCTCGGCCAGGGTGGCGGTCTCCTCGACGCGTCGGCTGAAAAGCCTGGCGAACCCGTGGACAAGGGCCATGTTTCCTCCAATGGTTTGGCTCGCCAAGGCATACATCATATCCCCCGGGCTTCAAAGCCCCGGGGACCGGTCCGGGTTCCTTGACGCGCGCGGCGGTCCCAATTAAATCTATAAGCTTGCCTTGAGAATCCGGACCCGCGCGCGCCGAAGGGGGAGATTTGACCTGGGACGCCAAGCACTATGAGCAGTGGTTCGAGACCGGCCCGGGCCGGTTCGCCCTGGAGATCGAGAAGAGGCTTCTGCATGCGCTCATAGCGGCCTGGCCCAGGCGCGGCCGCAGGCTCCTGGAGATCGGCTGCGGCACGGGAATCTTCCTGGAGGCCCTCTGGGAGATGGGCTTTGAGGTCAGCGGCCTGGAGCAGTCCCGGGAGATGCTCGGCGCGGCCAGGGCCAGGCTGGGCAACAGGGCGGACATCCACCTGGGCGCGGGCGACCACACCTCCTTTGACGACCGGGCCTTTGACTATGCGGTGCTCTGGAACGTGCTCGAGTTCTGCAGGGACCCGGCCGCGGTGCTCAGGGAGGCGGCCCGGGTGGCCTCCAGGGGCGTGCTGATCGGGTTTCTGAACCGCTGGTCCGTGTACTACCTGACCCACGGCCGGCCGAGCGGCCCCACGCCCAGGACCGCGGCCGGCACCCTGCGCCGGGCCAGGTGGTTCACCTGGCCGGAGATGCGCTCCCTGGTCCTTGCGGCCACGGGCTGCAAGCCCGGCCCGACCCGTTCGGTCCTGCCCGGGCCCATGGCCACCTGGCGGCCGACCCTGCCCTGGAGGTACCTCAACGGGATCATCTACCCGGCCTGCGTGGGCGCGTTCACGGCCATGCGCGTGGACTTCGAGCGCGAAAGGCCCCTGACCCCGCTGATGGCCTGGAAGACCGAGCCCGGCCCGGGCTGCTAGGCCCCTGACACCGCCCCTTTTAAGCCCTTGCCCGGGCCCTGTTTTGACAACCAGCGGGCTATGGTCTAACCAGAATCGTTTCCAAGGACAAGCAAACATTTTGGACGGTCGGCCATGGCCAGGATACAGAAGATAAAGGGCTTCAACGACCTCTTTCCCGAGCAGAGCGCAAAGTACGCGCTCATGGAGCAGCGGGCCCGGGAGGTCTTCGGCCGCTACGGGTTCGGCGAGCTGCGCGTGCCGGTCCTGGAGAGGACCGAGCTGTTCGCCAGGTCCATCGGAGAGGACACCGACGTAGTCGGCAAGGAGATGTTCAGCTTCCCGGACCGCAGGGGCCGGTCCATGACCCTGCGGCCCGAGGCCACGGCCGGGGTGGTCCGGGCCTTTGTGGACTCCGGGCTGCACCAGCCCGGCCGGGTCAGCCGCTACTACACCTTCGGGCCCATGTTCCGCTACGAGCGGCCCCAGATGGGCCGCCAGCGCCAGTTCCACCAGATAAACGCCGAGACCTTCGGCGCGGCCGAGCCCCAGGCCGACGCCGAGACACTGCTCATGCTCGCGGCCTTTCTGGGCTCCCTGGGCCTGGACGACCTGAGCTTCGAGCTCAACACCCTGGGCTGCGCCGAGTGCCGGCCCGCGTACCGCGAGGCCCTGACCGGGTTCTTCGGGTCCCTGGATGTCAACGCCCTGTGCGAGGACTGCCGCCGCCGGGTTAAGACCAATCCCCTGCGGGTCCTGGACTGCAAGGTGCCCGGGTGCAGGGACCTGGTCAAGGACGCCCCGGCCGTGAGCAGCCATGTCTGCGCCGGGTGCCGGAGGCATTTCGAGGCCGTCCTGGAGATGATCTCCGCGGCCGGGCTCAAGCACTCCCTGAATTCGCGGCTGGTCCGCGGCCTGGACTACTACCAGCGGACCACGTTCGAGGTCTGCTCGGGCGAGATCGGGGCCCAGTCGGCCGTGGCCGGCGGGGGCCGCTACGACGGGCTGGTCGCCGCCCTGGGCGGCCCGGACGTGCCCGGGATCGGCTTTGCCTGCGGAATGGACCGCCTGGCCATGCTCCTTGACCCGGTCTTGGACCCGGAGCCGGACTTCTATCTGGCGGTCCTGGACAATCGGGCCGAGGCCCAGGCCGCGCTTCTGGCCCAGCGGCTCAGGGAGCGCGGCCTGGGCGGCGAGCTCGGCTACGGCGCGGCCAGCCTCAAGAGCAGGCTGCGCCAGGCCAACAAGAACCGGGCCCGGACCTGCCTGATAATCGGCCTTGAGGAGTTCGAGGCCGGGACCGTGCTGGTCAAGGACATGACCGGCCACGGCCAGGAGTCCGTGGGCCGGGAGACGCTCTTGGACAAGCTGGACAGGTTTTTTCCCTCGCCGAGCGGCCCGGGCCGCTAGCAGGCCCCGCGCCGCGGGCCTTGAAACAACGAACCAGCATACGGAAGGCTTGAATGTCGGACACAAAACCCGAAGAGAGAACATACGACGAGTACCGGACCATAGACGACCTGGGCGGCTGGAGGCGCAGCCACGACTGCTCCGGGCTGTCCCTGTCGGATCTGGGCGCGCGGGTCTGCCTCATGGGCTGGGTCCAGTTCCGGCGCGACCACGGCGGGCTCATCTTCATCGACCTGCGCGACCGCTGCGGCCTGACCCAGGTGGTCTTCAGCCCGGAGCGCAACGCCGAGGCCCACGAGCGGGCCCACGCCCTGCGCGTCGAGTACGTGATCGCGATCAAGGGCCAGGTCCGCGAGCGGCCCGAGGGCATGGTCAACCCCAACCTGGCCACGGGCGCGATCGAGGTCGTGGTCGACGAGTGGAAGCTGCTCAACCTGTCCGAGACCCCGCCCTTCCCTGTCGAGGACCGCGTGGACGCCTCGGAGCAGCTCAGGCTCAAGCACCGCTACCTGGACCTGCGCAGGCCCAGGCTGGCCCGGAACCTGGTCCTGCGCCACAAGGCCTGCCGAAGCGTGCGCCGCTACCTGGACGGCCAGGGCTTTCTGGAGATAGAGACCCCGGTCCTGACCAGGTCCACGCCCGAGGGCGCGCGGGACTTTCTGGTGCCCAGCCGCCTGAACCCGGGCGAGTTCTACGCCCTGCCCCAGTCGCCCCAGCTGTTCAAGCAGCTGCTCATGGTCTCGGGCCTGGACCGCTACTACCAGATCGTCAAGTGCTTCCGGGACGAGGACCTGCGCGCCGACCGCCAGCCCGAGTTCACCCAGATAGACATCGAGATGAGCTTCGTGGACGAGGAGCTGGTCATGGGCCTGGCCGAGGGCCTGGTCCGGGCCCTGTTTAAGGACACCCTGGGCCTGTCCCTGGTCGAGCCCTTTCCGCGCATGACCTATGCCCAGGCCGTGCGCGACTTCGGCCTGGACAAGCCCGACCTGCGCTTCGGGCTTACGCTCAAGGAGTGCACGGACCTGGTCCGCGGCTCGGAGTTCAAGCTCTTTGCCCGGGCCGAGCTGGTCAAGGCCCTGCGCGTGCCGGCCGGGGCCGTGCTCTCGCGCAAGGAGATCGACGACCTGACCGAGTTCGTGCGGGTCTACGGGGCCCAGGGCCTGGCCTGGATCAAGGTCAAGGAGGCCGAGTGGCAGTCGCCCATAGCCAAGTTTCTGTCCGCTGAGGAGCGCGCCGGCCTGACCGAGCGCCTGGGCCTTGCGCTCGGGGACATCGTATTTTTCCAGGCCGGCCCGCCAGAGGTGGTCAACACCGCCCTGGGCAACCTGAGGGTCAGGCTGGCCGAGCGCTTCGGCCTGGTTCCCGAGGGGACCTTTTCCCCGCTCTGGATCACGGACTTTCCCCTGCTCGAGTGGGACGAGGAGGAAAAGCGCTGGATGGCCCGGCACCACCCGTTCACCTCGGCCCAGCCCGGCCAGATGGAGGTCCTGGACACGGACCCGGCCGGGGCCCTGGCCCGGTCCTACGACCTGGTGCTCAACGGCCACGAGATCGGCGGGGGCTCCATCCGCATCCACACGGCCGAGGCCCAGCGGGCCATGTTCAGGGCCCTGGGCATAGCCGAGGCCGAGGCCGAGGCCAAGTTCGGGTTCATGCTCGAGGCCCTGAAGTACGGGGCCCCGCCCCACGGGGGCATTGCCTTTGGCCTGGACAGGCTTATCATGATCTTGAGCGGGGCCAGGTCGATCCGCGACGTGATCGCCTTTCCCAAGACCCAGAAGGCGGCCTGTCCGCTGACCGAGGCCCCGGCCGGGGTCGAGGCCAGGCAGCTCAGGGAGCTGGGCCTGCGGCTCAGGGAGATCAAACAGGATCAATAGGAGAAGATGAAGCTTCCGGTAAGCATATATCCGGACCCGGTGCTCAGGCTCAGGGCCGAGCCGATAGGCGAGTTCGGACCCGAGATGCAGCAGCTCGTCACGGACATGGTCGAGACCATGTACGAGGACGACGGAGTGGGCCTGGCCGCGCCCCAGGTGGGCAAGGGCCTCAGGTTGATCACCGTGGACCCCACGGGCCCCAAGGAGCGCAAGGGCCTGATGGTGCTCGTCAACCCGGAGATCATGGAGCGCGAGGGCGAGGTCGAGTCCGAGGAGGGCTGCCTGAGCGTGCCCGACTTCAAGTGCGCCATCAGGCGCAGCCACAGGATCAGGGTCAGGGCCCTTGACCGCGACGGTGCGCCGGTCGAGTTCGAGGCCCTGGACTATCAGGCGGTCATCATCCAGCACGAGGTCGACCACCTAAACGGGGTGCTCATCCTGGACCACGCCAGCCGCCTCAAGCGCGGAATCTACGACAAGAAGGTCAGGAAACTGCAGAGGCAGAGGGAGAAGGGCGAGAGTTGAGGGTCGTGTTCATGGGCAGCTCCGGGTTCGCCGCAATGATCCTGGACCGGCTTCTGGCCTGGGACGGCTGCGGGGTCGTTGCGGTCTACACCCGGCCGGACAGGCCCGCGGGCCGGGGCCGGAGGCCCGCGCCCCCGCCGGTCAAGGACCTGGCCCTGGCCCGGGGGCTTGTCCTGCGCCAGCCCGAGAACTTCAAAGACCAGGCCGAGGTCCGGGCCCTGGCCGAGCTTGGGCCCGACATCCTGGCCGTGGCCGCCTACGGGCTGATCCTGCCCCAGGCCGTGCTCGACCTGCCCCGGCTCATGCCGGTCAATGTCCACGCCTCGCTCCTGCCCAAGTACCGGGGCCCGGCACCCATCCAGAGGGCCATTCAGAACGGCGACCAGGTCACCGGGGTGACCATCATGCGCATGGAGGCCGGCCTGGACACGGGCCCCATCCTCTTGCAGCGCGCCCTGCGCATCGGGGACCAGGACCACGCCGGGACCATCCACGACGAGCTGGCCGAGATGGGCGGGGAGTGCCTGGTCGAGGCCCTGCAGAGGCTCGCCCAGGGCCGGCTGACAGAGGTCGCCCAGGACGACTCCCTGGCCAGCTACGCGCCCAAGCTGACCAGGCGGGACGGCCTGGTGGACTGGAGCCTGCCGGCCGGGCGGATACACAACCAGGTCAGGGCCGTGCATCCGCGGCCCGGGGCCTATTTTTTTTGGTCCCCGGATGGTAAAAGGGACATGCGCCTGGCCATTGCCCCGGGAAGGGTCGGGGACGAGGCGCCCAAAGACGCCGGGCCCGGGACCATCCTGGGCGAGCGCGACGGGCTTCTGGCCATTGTTGCCGCGGACAGGATATACCTTGTCCCGGAGGTCCGGCCCGAGGGCGGCAGGACCATGAGCGCCAAGGCCTTTTGCAACGGCTACCTCAAGGGCTAGGCCCGGGCGCGGCGCCTCGGATCAAAGAAGGGCTCACATGCAGGACAAGGCCAGGAAGAGGCTGTTCATAGGCCTTATTTCCGGAACCAACTTTCTCATCTGCGTGCTCCTCGCGCTCCTGTGGGTCGTGCCCTACGTGGGCCTTACGAACATCCACCCCTATGCGGGCTGGGTCCTGGGCGCGGCGGTCGGCGCGCTGATAGTCTTTTTATCCTGGTCCTCCCTGGGCCTGGTCCTGAACGTCCTGCTCGGCCGGACATTCCCGTTCGCCCGCCGCTTCAGGGGCATGAGCATCAAGCTCTTCCTGCCGCTCATCACCCTGCTGGGAAGGCTCTTGGGCATGTCCAAGGAAAAGATCCGCTCCTCGTTCATAAACGTGAACAACGAGCTGGTCCTTTCCGAGGCGGCCAGATACCGGCCCGAGGAGATACTCCTGCTCATGCCCCACTGCCTGCAGAACAGCCGCTGCGACAGGCGGCTGACCTACAACATCCACAACTGCAAGCGCTGCGGCAAGTGCCCGATCGCCGGGCTCCTGGACCTGCAGGAGAAGTACGGGGTGCACCTGGCCATCGCCACCGGCGGGACCATAGCCAGGCGCATCGTGGTCCAGACCCGGCCCAAGATGATCGTGGCCGTGGCCTGCGAGCGGGACCTGTCCAGCGGCATCCAGGACGTCTACCCCCTGCCGGCCTATGGGGTGCTCAACATGCGGCCGCACGGGCCCTGCCTGGACACCCAGGTCGCCCTGCAGGACGTCGAAGAGGCCCTGCTGAAGTTCCTCGATCCCGCGTTTCTGCCCTCCGAGACCGAGGACCGGGAAGCCAAGGCCGGGCCCAGGGGCCGGGTCGTTTCCAGCGGCCAGGCCGCCGGGGCCGAGGCCGTGGGCGATGGCGCGGCCGGATAAATCCCTGCCCGCGGCCCGGGCCGCGGCCCTTGAATGCCTTTCCCGAACCCTTTTCAAGGCCACCGACCTTCAGGCCGCCCTGGACTCGGTCCTGTCCCGCTCCGGGCTGGCCGGACGCGACGCCCGCCTGGCCACGGAATTGTGCTACGGCTTTCTCCGGCTCAAGGGCCGGGTGGACCATGTCCTGTCCCGGCTGCTCAGGGACCCGGCGGCCGTGCCCCGGGCCGCGTCCCTGGCCCTGGGCCTGGCGGTGTACGAGCTGCTGTTCCTGGACCGGGTCCCGGCCTACGCCTCGGTGAGCTGGGCCGTGGAGCACGTCAAAACATTGACCAGGGGCCGGCTGGCCGGGCTGGCCAACGCCGTGCTCAGGCGGGCCGCGGACCTGGCCGCCGAGGCCCGGGAGCCGGAGTTCTACCGGGCCGGGGCCTCGGAGACGGCCTTTCTGAGCCGCTACTACTCGTGTCCGGAGTGGATCGTCAGGCTCTGGGTCGAGTCCTTTGGCCGGGAGACGGCCGAGGCCTGTCTCGCGGCCCAGTGCCGTCCGCCGGCCCTCGGCCTGTGGCTGGACATGTCCGGGCCTGTGCCGGACGGCCTGGCCGCGGACCTGGCCCGGGACCCGGACTGCCTTGAGCGCTCGGGCGCCGCGTTCGCCTTTGCCCCGGGCTCCCGGCCCCGGGCCCTTGAGGCCGCGCCGGCCGGGGTCGTGTTCAGGCAGAGCTTTGCCGCGCACCAGGCCCTTGTCGCCCTCGGGCCCGAGCGCTGGCAGGGCCCGGTCTGGGACGCCTGCTGCGGCCGGGGGAACAAGACGCGCCTGCTCCTGGGCCTCGGCCTGGACCCGGTCCTGGCCAGCGATCCGCACCCGGAGCGGGTCAGGGCCCTCGGCCGGGAGGTCCCAAAGGCCCTGGTCTTCAGGGCCCGGGCCGACGCGGCCGCGCCGCTCTCGGGCCAGGTCCGAAGCCTGGTCCTCGACCTGCCCTGCTCGGGCCTGGGGGTCCTGTCCAGGCGGCCGGACATCAAGTGGAAGAGGCGGCCCCGGGATCTGCGCGGCCTGGTCGCGCTCCAGTCCCGGATCCTGGACAACTGTTGGACCGCCCTGGCCCCGGGCGGGGTCATGGCCGTGCTCACCTGCACCCTCAACCCCGGCGAGAACCAAAGCCTGAGGGCCGGGTTTCTGGAGCGCACGCCGGACGCAGCCCCGGAGCGGACCTTTGCCACGCCCCCGGACACCCGGCTGGGCGAGTTCTTTTACTCCTGGCTGGCGCGCAGGCGCGGCTGATCAGGCCTGGGCGGTCAGCTTGTCCAGGTGGTTGCGGAGCTTCTTGGCCTCGGACATCTTCGGGTTGATCTCAAGGGCCGCGTTCAGGTGCTCGGCGCAGCCCGCCAGGTCGCCCTTGGCGTACAGGGCCCTGGCCAGGTTGTAGTGCAGGTTCTCGTCGTGGTCGGCCATTTCCATGGCCCTTGAGTAGTACTGGACGGCCTGGTCGTGCAGGCCCGACTTCCTCAGGCTGATGCCGAACTCGTTGAACAGGTGCTTGTGCTCCGCGGCAAAGGCCGCATCCAGGCGCACGAGCCGGCCCAGGATGTCGTCGGCCTTGTCCGTCTGGCCCTTGGACAGGTAGGTCAGGCCCAGGCCGAAGTTGGCCCGGACGTTCTCCACGTCCACCTCGAGCGCGCCGTTGAACTCGAACTCGGCGCTGTAATAGGCGCCCTTCCGGCGTTGCTCCTCGCCCTTCTCGATCCTTTTTTCCAGCTCCTGTATCCTGGGAAAGACCTCCAGCAGGTAGTACTCGGGCTCGGGCCTGAATTCCTCCAGGAACTGGTCCTTGGAGAGCACGGTCTTTGGCCCGGCCGGGACGTTGTTGTCGTTTAAGGGCTGGATCTCGACCCTGCCGTCCCCGCGCTCCTGGGCGAACAGATAGGTCTTGCCCTTGTTCACGCGCGTGGTCGTGCCCGTGCCGACCTTTTCCTGGGCCTGGCGGGAGAACAGTCCCTTTATCCTGGAGCCCTGGTTTTCGTCGTTCGGCAAGGGTTCGGTTGGGGCGGAGCCGCCCGGTTGCATGTCTAGGTTCACGTTGGCCTCGCTATGGGGTGCGACCCCCGCATTTTTATTCGTAGCCCGGAGCATAAGGCATTGCAAGGAAAACAGCGGCCACAGAACGGAAAACATCATGTAACAATCTTGTTTCACAGGCTTTTTGTCGCGGATGACAAAAGGTTTTTATTTGGTTAAAGGCAGTCATTTTGGTCTTGCAGCCCGCTGCGCGCACAGGGTTTTTCAATCGGAAAAGGGCACACGGAGGCGGACATGTCAGGCAGGGTCGGGGCCAGGATACGCGCCTACAGGGAGAACCAGAAGTTGAGCCTCGCGGACATGGCCGGCCGGACCGGGCTGTCCGAGGAGTTCTTGAGGGCCGTTGAGCAGGACGAGGCGCACCCGTCCCTGGGCCCGCTGATGAAGATCGCCCGGGCCCTGGGGGTCCGGCTGGGCACCTTTCTCGACGACCAGGTCAGCCGCGACCCGCTGATCGTCAGGCGCAGCGAGCGCAGGCAGGAGCTGACCACCCACCAGGACGGCCCGCGTCCGGAGAACCTCCGCTTCTACTCCCTGGGCCGGGGCAAGACCGACCGCCACATGGAGCCCTTCTTCATCACCATCAACCCCGAGCCCGACAGGCCCGGCCCGGTTGCCGAGCCGTTGGGCCACGAGGGCGAGGAGTTCATCGTGGTCCTGTCCGGCCAGGTGCGCGTGGAGTACGGGGCCGAGACCCACCTGCTCTTGCCCGGGGACAGCGTCTACTACAACTCCGTGGTCCCGCACCGGGTGTCCTGCGCCGGGGACGGCCCGGCCGAGATTTACGCGGTCGTGTACTTTCCGGACTAGCCGGGGCGGGCCATGAAAAAAGACGCCGCCATCAGGGACATCACCCTGGGCCGACTACTGGACGAGAGCATTGAGAGATATCCCGACAACGACGCCGTGGTCTACGTGGACCGCGACTTCAGGCTGACCTACCGCGAGTTCGGCGGGCTGGTCGACGATCTGGCCCGGGGGCTCATGGCCCTGGGCCTGGAAAGGGGCGAGAAGGTCGCCATCTGGGCGACCAACGTGCCCTACTGGGTGGCCCTTCAGTTCGCCACGGCCAAGATCGGGGCCGTGCTGGTCACGGTCAACACCCAGTACCGCAAGGCCGAGCTCGAGTACCTGCTCGCCCAGTCCGAGACCGAGAACCTCTTTCTCATCGACGGCTACCGGGACCACGATTACCTGTCCACGGTCTACGATTTGGCGCCCGAGCTCAGGACCCGGCAGCGGGGCTTTCTCAGGTGCGACAGGTTTCCGCACCTGAAAAGGGTGTTTTTCCTGGGCCAGGAAAAGCACCGCGGGATGTACAGCCTGGCCGAGGTCCTGGCCCTCGCGGCCATGACCGGCGAGGACCGGTATCGGGCCAGGCAGGCCGAGCTTAAGCCCGGCGACGTGGTCAACATGCAGTACACCTCGGGCACCACCGGGTTCCCCAAGGGCGTGCAGCTCACGCACCGCAACATCGCCAACAACGGCTTCTGGATCGGCGAGAACCAGGGCCTGGGGCCCGGGGACCGCGTCTGCCTGCCCGTGCCCCTGTTCCACTGCTTCGGCTGCGTCCTGGGCGTGCTCGCCGCGGTCAGCCACGGCTCGGCCCTGGTCGTCCTGGAGACCTTCGACCCGGTCCTGGTCATGACCTCGGTGGACCACGAGAGGTGCACGGCCCTTTACGGCGTGCCGACCATGTTCATCGCCGTGCTGGAGCACAGGCTGTTTAGCCGCTTCGACTACAGCTCCCTGCGCACCGGGATCATGGCCGGATCGCCGTGCCCGGTGGAGGTCATGAAGCGGGTCATGGGGCGCATGAACCAGCGCGAGATCACCATCTGCTACGGCCTGACCGAGGGCTCGCCCGTGCTCACCCAGACCCGGACCGACGACGACCTCAGGCGCCGCACCGAGACCGTGGGCCGGGCCATGCCCGGGATCGAGGTCCGCACCGTGGACCCGGCCACCAACCAACCCGTGGCCCCGGGCGGGCAGGGCGAGGTGGTCTGCCGGGGCTACAACGTCATGAAGGGCTACTACAACCTGCCCGAGGACACGGCCCGGGCCGTGGACCCGGACGGCTGGCTGCACACCGGGGACCTGGGGGTCCTGGACCAGGACGGCTACCTGTCCATCACCGGCCGGCTCAAGGACATGATCATCCGCGGCGGGGAGAACGTCTATCCCCGGGAGATAGAGGAGTACCTGTACGCCATGGAGGGCGTGTCCGACGTCCAGGTCGTGGGCGTGCCCAGCCGCAGGTACGGGGAGGAGGTCGGGGCCTTCGTCATCCCCAAGGCGGGCGCGGACCTGGAGCCCGAGGACGTGCGCGACTTCTGCCGGGGCAGGATATCCTGGCACAAGATACCGAGGTACGTCGCCTTTGTGGACTCCTACCCCATGACCGCGAGCGGCAAGATACAGAAGTACAAGCTCAGGGAGCAGGCGGCCCGGCTCTTTCCCGAGGCCATGGAGTAGCCGGCCCCGGGTCCTGAACAAAAGGAGACGATCATGGAACAGGCTTACAAGGAGATCGCGCCCAGGCTGAGGGGCCTGCGCGACGCCATGGGCTTCGACCTAGAGGACATGGCCCAAAGGGTCGGGGCCTCGGCCGAGGACGTGGCCCGTTTCGAGTCCGGCGAGTCCGAGATACCAGTCGGCTATCTGCTCAAGGTCTCCCAGGCCTGCCGGGTGGACCTGACCGTGCTCATCTCCGGGGACGAGTCCAGGCTGCGCAGCTGCTCGCTGGTGCGCAGGGGCCAGGGCCTGTCCGTGGACCGCCGCAAGACCTACGACTACAGGGACCTGGCCTACAAGTTCAGCGGCCGCAGGATGACCCCGTTCCTGATCAAGGCCCCGGCCGTGGAGGACAAGGACCTGGCCTACAACAGCCACCCGGGCCAGGAGTTCCTGTACCTGCTCAAGGGTCGGCTCGAGGCGCGCATAGGCGACACGGTCCTGGTCCTGGAGCCCGGGGACAGCCTGTACTTCGACTCCCAGAACCGCCACGCCCTGCGCGGCCTGGACGGAAACCCGGCCGAGTTCCTGGACGTCATCCTGTAGGCCTTGGGCCGGAAACCGGCCCTGCAGGGCCGAGACGAGGTGGGCTGTATGTTCAAGCCGGAAAAGATCAGACCCCGTTCATACGAGGAGCTGATAAGGGATTTCAAGGTCACCGCGCCCGCGAACTTCAACTTCGCCTTTGACCTGGCCGACGCCCTGGCCGACGAGGACCCCGGCCGGCTGGCCATGATCCACGTGGACGACGCCGGGACGCGGCGCGAGTACGGGTTCGGCTACTTCCGGGACGCATCCAACCGCCTGGCCAACGCCCTGGTCGGCCGGGGGATCGGCCGCGGCGACCGGGTCATGCTCATCCTGTACCGCAGGGTGGAGTACTGGGTGAGCATGCTCGCCCTGGCCAAGATCGGGGCCCTGCCCATCCCCTCCCCGGCCCTGCTCACGGCCCAGGACATCGTGTTTCGGGCCAACTTCGCCCGGGTCCGGGCCTGCATAGTCGAGGACTCCGTGGCCGGGCGGGTCCAGGAGGCCAGGGCCGAGTGCCGGGACCTGGAGGTGCTCGTCCAGGCCGGGGACCGGCCGGCCATGGACGGCTGGTTGGACTTCGAGGCCCTGGTCAGGGACGCGGACGAGGGGTTCGCAAGGGCCGCGGACTCGCCCGGCGGCCGCGAGCCCATGGTCATCTTCTTTTCCTCCGGGACCACGGGCATGCCCAAGATGGTCCTCCACGACCACAGCTATCCCCTGGGACACTACGCCACCGCGGCCCTGTGGCACGACCTGGAGCCGGGCGACGTGCACCTGACCCTGTCCGACACGGGCTGGGCCAAGTCGGTCTGGGGCAAGTTCTACGGCCAGTGGATGGCCGGGGCGGTGGTCTTTGTCTGGGACTTCCGGGGCCGGTTCGAGCCGGCCAGGCTCCTGGACATGATCGCCGGGCACGGGGTGACGACCTTTTGCGCCCCGCCCACGGTCTACCGCTTCCTGATCCGCGAGGACCTCTCCAAGTGGGACCTGTCCGGGCTCAGGCACTGCACCACGGCCGGCGAGCTGTTGAACGAGTCGGTGTTCGTGGCCTGGGAAAAGGCCCTGGGCCTGCCCATATACGAGGGCTACGGCCAGACCGAGACCTGTTTGCAGATGGCGACCTTCAAGTGCATGAGGCCCAAGCCCGGGTCCATCGGCCGGCCCGCGCCGGGCTGGAACATCGTGCTCCTGGACGAGGCCGGCCGGGTCTGCGGGCCGGGCGAGGAGGGCGAGATCTGCATCGACCTCGGGGCCGGGCGGCCCCTGGGGCTGTTCGACGGCTATCTGGACGAGCCCGAGCGCACGGCCAGGGTCCTGAAGGCCGACTACTACCACACCGGGGACAAGGCCTGGATGGACGAGGACGGCTACTTCTGGTTCCTGGGCCGCACCGACGACCTGATCAAGAGCTCCGGATACCGCATCGGGCCCTTTGAGGTCGAGAGCGCGCTCATCACCCACCAGGCCGTGGTCGAGGCCGCGGTCACCGCCGCGCCGGACCCGGTGCGCGGCCAGGCGGTCAAGGCCACGGTGGTCCTGGCCAAGGGCTTTTCGCCCTCCGAGGAGCTGACCTCGGCCCTGCAGGAGCACGTCAAGAAGCAGACCGCGCCCTACAAGTACCCGCGCCTCATCGACTACGTGGAGGCCCTGCCCAAGACCATCAGCGGCAAGATAAAGCGGGCCGAGATCCGCGAAAGGGACTGGAAAAAAGCCGACTAGAGCCTTGGCCCGGGCCCGGGCCCCGAGGCCTGCGGCCCTTGTCCGGCGCGCCTTTGGGCGCGTTCTGACCCCCCGGGCCAAAAGGGCTTGCCGGACTTGCCATGCGCCGATTAGCTGGCTATGCAAGGCCTCGTTATGTCCAAGGACCTGATCATCGTCGAGTCCCCGGCCAAGGTGAAGACCATCGGCAAGTTCCTTGGCCGCGACTTCAAGGTCGCGGCCTCGGTGGGTCACGTGCGCGACCTGCCGGTCAGCGACCTGGGCGTGGACGAGGACCAGGGCTTTGCCCCGCGCTACGAGGTCATCAAGGGCAAGGAGGAGGTGGTCAAGAGGCTCAGGAAGGCCGCGTCCCAGTCCGAGCGGGTGTTTCTGGCCCCGGACCCGGACCGCGAGGGCGAGGCCATTGCCTGGCACGTGGCCGAGCTCATAAGGGACAAGAACCAGAACATCAGCCGCATCAGCTTCAACGAGATCACGGCCCGGGCCGTGCGCGAGGCCCTGGCCAGCCCCAGGCCCCTGGACCGGGCCCTGTTCGACTCCCAGCAGGCCCGCCGGGTCCTGGACCGGCTGGTGGGCTACAAGCTCTCCCCCCTGCTCTGGAAAAAGGTCAAGCGCGGCATCTCCGCGGGCCGGGTCCAGTCCGTGGCCCTGAAGCTGGTGGTCGAGCGGGAAAAGGAGCGCCGGGCCTTCGAGCCCCGGGAGTACTGGCCGTTCACCGCCCGCCTGGCCGCGGCCGAGCCGCCCGAGTTCTGGGTCGGCCTGTGGAAGCGCGGGGGCAAGGCCGTGGAGCCCGGGGCCGATCCGGTGGCCGACAGGGACCAGGCCGAGGCCCTGGAGCAGGTCCTGCGCGGGGCCGAGTTCATCGTGGACAAGGTCGAGGAGAAGAAGCGCAAACGCGCGCCCAACCCGCCGTACATCACCTCGACCCTGCAACAGGACGCCAGCAACCGGCTCGGGTTCTCGGCCAAGAAGACCATGTCCCTGGCCCAGAGGCTCTACGAGGGCGTGGAGCTCGGCGACAGCGGGGTCACCGCGCTGATCACCTACATGCGCACCGATTCCACGCGCGTCGCCAAGGAGGCCCAGGACGCGGCCAGGGCCTTGATACTGGAGCGCTACGGCAAGGAATTCTGCCCGGCCAAGCCCAGGACCTTCAAGGCCAAGGGCTCGGCCCAGGACGCCCACGAGGCGGTCAGGCCGGTGGACGTGGGGATATCCCCGGACGCGGCGGCCCGCTTCCTGCCCCGGGACCAGCTCAGGCTCTACACCCTGATCTGGCAGCGCTTCGTGGCCTCGCAGATGGCCGAGGCCGTGTTCTGGGACACCCTGGTCCTGGTCCGGGCCGCGGACACCCTGTGGCGGGTCAAGGGCGAACGGCTCCTTTTCCCGGGCTTTCTGGAGGTCATGGGCAAGGGCGAGGACAAGGCCAAGGACCAGGCCGCGGAGCTGCCCGGGCTGGCCCCGGGGGACGTCCTCAGGCTCCAAGAGCTCGGCTTCGAGCAGAAGTTCACCCAGCCCCCTGCCCGGTACACCGAGGCCGGGCTGGTCAAGGAGCTGGAGGAAAAGGGCATCGGCCGGCCGTCCACCTACGCGGCCATCATCTCCACCCTGCTGGACAGGGAGTATGTGCGGCTCGAAAAGCGGCGCTTCGCGCCCAGCGAGCTGGGCGTTCTGGTCAGCGACCAGCTGAGCGAGCACTTTTCCGAGCTCATGGACGTGGGCTTCACCGCGTCCATGGAGACCAAGCTCGACGAGGTGGCCCTGGGCAGGCAGGACTGGATGGACCTGATCGCGGACTTCGCGGCCGGGTTCTACCCCCTGTTGGACAAGGCCGGCCGGGACATGGTCAGGGCCGCCCGGGACACGGGCGTGACCTGCGACAAGTGCGGCCGGCCCATGGTCGTCAAGTTCGGCAGAAACGGCGAGTTTCTGGGCTGCTCGGGCTACCCGGAGTGCAAGAACATCAGGAACTTCACCCGCGACGAAAAGGGCGGGCTGGTGCTCAGGGACCAGGACACGGGCCTGGCCTGCGACAAGTGCGGCCGGCCCATGGTGGTCAAGGGCGGCAAGAACGGCGAGTTCCTGGGCTGCTCGGGCTATCCGGAGTGCAGGAACGTCAAGAACTTCCAGCGCGGGCCCGAGGGCGAGATCGTGCTCGGCGAGCAGGCCGGGCCCGAGGTGGTGGGCAAGTGCCCGGACTGCGGCGCGGACCTGGTGGTCAAGAGGGCCAGGAACAACAGCCGCTTCGTGGCCTGCTCCGCGTATCCCAAGTGCAGGTTCGCCAGGCCCTTTCCCACCGGGGTCAAGTGCCCGAGAGAGGGCTGCGGCGGCGAGCTGGTGGAAAAGGCCTCCAGGAACGGCAAGGTCTTTTACTCCTGCAGCCGCTATCCGGAATGCGACTACGCCCTGTGGGACTGGCCGGTAGAGGGGCCGTGCCCGGAATGCGGCCACCCGGTGCTGGTGAGAAGGGCCGCCAGGACAGGGGTGGTCGTGGCCTGTCCGCGCAAGGGCTGCGGGTTTCGCAGGCACGAGGACTGAGCCCTGTCCGGCCCCTGGACTCCGAGGGTCTTTTGCGTGAAGATGGCTCCACGGGAGCCTTTTTTATTGTCGGGGATAGGTTGTTTATGACTGGACACAGATTCGGTTGGGCGGCCCTGATCGGCCCGCCAAACGCGGGCAAGAGCACGCTCATGAACGCCTATCTGGGGCAGAAGGTGGCCATTGTCTCGCCCCGGCCCCAGACCACGCGCAACCGCATCACCGGCATCCTGACCACGGACGAGGCCCAGGTGGTCTTTCTGGACACCCCGGGGGTGCACAGGCGCGGGGGCAGGCTGAACCGCTTTCTGGCCGATTCGGCCCGGAACGCCCTGGCCGGGGCCGACGCGATCCTCGTGGTCCTGGACGGCGCCCTGTACGCCAAGCGGCCCGGGGCCCTGGCCGCTGACCTGGACTCCCTGGCCGGGCCCGTGGCCCAGACCGGCCGGCCGGTGCTCGCGGCCGTGAACAAGGTCGATCGGATAAGGGACAAGGCCGGGCTGCTGCCCGTGCTCGCGGCCCTGGGCCGGGCCCTGCCCGGGGCCGAGCTGTTTCCGGTCTCGGCCCTGAGCGGCGAGGGCACGGACCGGCTGCTGGAAAGGCTGGTCTCGCTTCTTCCCGAGGCCCCGGCCATGTTCCCCGAGGACCAGATATCCACCGCGCCCCTGCGCTTCATGGCCGCGGAGACGGTCAGGGAAAAGCTCTTTCTCCTGCTCAGGCAGGAGCTGCCCTACTCCGTGGCCGTGGAGGTCGAGTCCTGGGACGAGGGCGAGGGCCGCGTGGACATCGCCGCGGTGATCTACGTCTGCCGGGAGAACCACAAGGCCATGGTCATCGGCAAGGCCGGCCGGGTGCTCAAGGAGGTCGGGACCCAGGCCCGCAGGGACCTGGAGGAGATGCTGGAGACCAGGGTCCGGCTGGACCTCTGGGTCAAGGTCCGCAGCGACTGGCAGGAGGACCCGCATTTTCTGCGCGGCCTGGGCCTGGGCATCTAGACCGCGGTTTTGTTCTTTCCGGTATTGTTCGTTAAGTTAAACAAGGGCCGGACCGATATGGCTGAAGAGATGTTTTCCGAGAGGGGACGGGAGTTGGCCGCGCGGCTGGCCCGGGTCCGGTCAGGGCTCGAGGAGGCCGCGGGCCGCGCGGGCCGGAACCCGGCCGAGGTGCTTTTGGTGGCGGTGTCCAAGCTGCACCCGGCCTCGGACGTGGCCGAGCTCGCAAGGGCCGGGCAGGTTCGCTTCGGCGAGTCCTATGTCCAGGAGGCCAGGGACAAGCAGGCCGAGCTTGCGGGCCTGGACGTGTCCTGGCACTTCATCGGCGGCCTGCAGAGCAACAAGGCCAAGTTCGTGGCCGGGCGTTTCGACCTGGTCCACAGCCTGGACTCGCTTAAGTTGGCCCAGGTTTTGCACAAAAGGGCCCTGGAGCTGGGGGTGCGCCAGGACGTGCTCATCCAGGTGGGCATGGGCGGAGAGGAACACAAGAGGGGCGTGGCCGAATGCGATCTGCCGGTTTTGGCCGAGCAGGTGGCCGGGCTCAAGGGCCTGCGCCTCGCCGGGCTCATGGTCATGCCGCCGTTTTTCGAGGACCCCGAGCTCTCCAGGCCGTATTTTTCCAGGCTCAGGGAGCTCAGGGACGGGCTGGAGGCGAGGTTGGGGCAAAGGCTCGGGCATCTGTCCATGGGCATGTCCGCGGACTATCGGCAGGCCGTGGCCGAAGGCGCCACCCTGGTGCGCATAGGAACGGACATCTTCGGCCCGAGGCCCTGCAAATTGGGCAAGACGTGAGCTTTGTGAGCTAGCGCTATGGATCTTGCGACCATAATCGGGATAGTCATGTCCTTCGGGCTGGTCGTCAGCGGCATCGTCACCGGCGGCAGCCTGATGATCTTCGTCTCCATCCCCTCGGCGCTCATCGTCGTGGGCGGGACCATCGGCGCCTCCCTGGTCAACTACCCGCTCGGCCGGGTGCTCGGGGTCATCGGCGTGGTCAAGAACACGTTCTTTTCCAGCCTGCCCGTGCCCGCGGAAATAATCACCAACTTCATGGACTACGCCAACCGCGCCAGGCGCGAGGGCATCCTGTCCCTGGAGCCCCTGCTCAAGGAGATAGACGACGACTACATGCGCAAGGGCCTGCAGCTCACCGTGGACGGCCTTGAGCCCCAGGCCATCCAGGACATCCTGGAGACCGAGGTCCAGTACCTGGAGGGCAGACACGAGATCGGGGCCGAGCTCATGGCGGTCATGGGCACCATCGCCCCGGCCATGGGCATGATCGGAACGGTCATCGGCCTGGTCCAGATGCTCCAGACCATGAGCGACCCGAGCACCATCGGCCCGGCCATGGCCGTGGCCCTGATCACCACCTTTTACGGCGCGCTTCTGGCCAACCTGGTCTTCAACCCCATGTCCGGCAAGCTCAAGACCAGGAGCAAGGAGGAGGTCCTTATCCGGGAGATGATCATGGAGGGCATCCTGTCCATCTCCAAGGGCGAGAACCCGCGGATCATCGCCGAGAAATTGAACAGCTATCTGGCGCCCAAGGACCGCAAGGCCGTCGACTAACCAGGGGCGGGCCAATGGCCAAGAAAAAGAAGTGCCGGGGCGCTTGCCCCGAGATGCCGGGTTGGCTCATCACCTTCACGGACATGATGACCCTCATGCTCACCTTTTTCGTGCTCCTGGTGAGCATGGCCAAGGTCGACGAGAGGCGCAAGCTGGTGGTCCTGGGCTCGATCATCGGCACCTTCGGCTGGGGCCTCCAGAGCCACGACGTCCTGACCCGCACCGAGACCAAGCGCACCGTGGAGCCGGGCCCCATGGAGGGCTACGAGGACCTGGAGTTCTTAAAGGACATGCTCTGGGAGAACGCCGAGCAGGACATCCGCTTCGAGTCCAACCGTTTCGTGCAGGTCCTGTCCATAGACGCGGACGTGCTCTTCGAGCCCGACTCGAGCCTCATCACCGGCCGCGGCCGGGAGCTGCTCGAGGTCATGCTGCCCGTGCTGACCAGGATCAGGTACCCCCTGCTCCTGGCCGGGCACACCTCGGACATGCGCGACGAGCTGGGCGAGGACTTCAGGGTCGGCGACGACGACCGCTTCCCGGACCTTTCCTGGCGGCTTTCCCTGACCCGGGTCCTTTCGGTCTACAGGTTTCTCCTGGACCGGGGCATGGACCCGGACATGCTCCGGCTGGAGGCCTTCGGCAAGTTCCACCCGCACTACAACGTCAACGACCCCGAGGAGCGGGTCAAGAACCGCAGGGTGGACCTGGTCCTGGACAAGCGGAGCTCGCGGGAGCGGACCGAGATCAGGGAGGAGGTCAAGGGAATGGATCGGCCGCCGGAGGCCATTGACATCAACGGGTTCGAGTTCAGGCTCAACCCCCTGCCCCGGCAATAGGGCTTAGGGGTCTTCGCCATGGCCAAGAGGGAGAAGAAAAAGCACTGCCCGCCCCTGGCGACCTGGATGGTCACCTTTTCCGACCTGGTGACCCTTCTTTTGACATTTTTCGTGCTCTTGCTCAGTATGTCGTCAATGGACAACAGCGTCCTGACCACGGTGACCCTGCGCACCGGGGACCTGGGCCTTCTGGCCCGCAGGGGCGCGGGCAGGGTCACGGCCAAGAAGGAGCGTCTGGTGGTGGACCTCATGGAGCGGCCCTGGGACATCCTGGACAAAAAGGACCGCATCAAGGACCTGCTCTTCCCGGACCAGTCCCTGCCCGAGGAGGTCAACCGGGCCGAGCTGATGAGCAACCTGGAGGTCCTGGCCCGGCCCGAGGGCGTGGGGCTCGCGCTTTCCGACAAGATGCTGTTCGTTGAGGGCCAAAGCGAGCTGACCCCCCCGGGAAAGGCCATCCTCGGCCGGCTGGTGCCCCTGCTCAACGCCACCCGGGCCCCGGTCAACCTGCGGGGCTATTCGGACGCTGCCGAGGCCCCGGACCGGGCCTTTGAGCTCTCCGGGGACCGGGCCCTGTCCGTGCTCGAATTTTTCGTTTCCAAGGGCGTGCCCAACCAGCGTTTTTCCGTCTCCGCCTACGGCCCGAACCTGCCCCTGGCCGGCAACGCCACGCCCGAGGGCAGACAGACGAACCGCCGGGTGGAGATATACATGAAGACGGCCCTCAAACTGGGCGCCTACATCCTCTAGGGCCGGGAACCATTGGCGCGATCGAACCCAAGAAAGGTGGTGACTAGCCGTGGCCGAAGAACATCTCTCCCCTGAAGGGGAACAGAAGAAAAAGAAGAAGGGCCTGCTCAAGTGGATAATCATCGGGGTCCTCTTGGCGGCCCTGGCGGGCGGCGGCTGGTTCGCCTACCTCAAGTTCTTCGCCAAGTCTCCGGACGAGGCCGCCGGGCCCTCAACGGCCCCCGGACAGGCCGAGGCGGTCAAGCCCAAGGCCGACGTCGAGGGGGTCATCGTGACCCTGCCCTCCTTTCTGGTCAACCTGGCCGACCCCCTGGGCAGGCGCTATCTCAAGCTGGGGCTGGACGTGGAGGTCAAGGACAACGACGCCCGCAAGGAGCTCGACCGGGCCCAGGCCAAGATCAAGGACAAGATGCTCCTGCTCTTGTCCAGCAAGACCTACGAGGGCCTGTCCACGGTGGAGGACAAGATCAAGCTCAAGCAGGAGATCGTGGACCGGCTGAACCAGGTCGTGGGCAACGGCAAGGTCCTGCGGGTGTACATCACGGAGATGGTCATTCAATAGCATGCTTTTTGCAGAAAGGGCTTGGGGCCCGGCTTGAGGTCCGGCGTCGGGCCCGGCGGGAGCCGGTCCGGCGTCCTGCAACAGGCATCAGAGGGGTGTAGTCATGGCCGAAGAAGAGAAGGACCAGGATCAACTGGCCCAGGAGTGGGCAGAGGCCTTGGGCGAGCAGGGCGAGGCCGAGGCCGGGGCCGAGGGCGGAGGCGCCGAGGACGCTGCCGTCGCCGCTGCCGCCGCGGACGACGCCCTGGCCGACGAGTGGGCCTCGGCCCTGGCGGACCAGGAGGAGACCGATCTCAAGAAGGAGAAGGAAAAACAGTTCCTGGACACCAAGGTCAAGGACGCCAAGTTCAAGGACCTCACCCAGGAAGCCAAGACGGCCCACGAGGGCACCAGGCGCGACCTGGACTTCATCCTGGACATCCCCTTGGAGGTCTCCGCGGAGCTCGGCCGGACCAAGCTGTTGATCAACGAGCTTCTCCAGCTCGGCCAGGGCTCGGTGGTCGAGCTCAACAAGCTGGCCGGCGAGCCCCTGGAGATATACGTCAACGGAAAGCTTGTGGCCCGCGGCGAGGCCGTGGTCATAAACGAGAAGTTCGGCATCAGGCTCACGGACATCATCAGTCCCATCGAGAGGGTCAAGCAGCTTGGCTGACGCGGGCAACGCAACCTCGATGCTCGGGACCATGGCCGACGCCGCGGGCAAGGCCGCGGTCCAGGTCCCGGACACCGGCTGGGCCGCCTACTGGAACATGGCCATGTGGCTGTGCGTCCTGGTCGGGGTCCTGCTTCTGGGCTTCTATCTCCTGAGGCGCTTCGGGCCGAGGGGCCTGGCCAGGGGCAGGGGCGGGGAGACCCCGGTGCTTTTGGGCCGGCTTGTGCTCGGCAACAGGCAGAGCGTGGCCGTTGTCCGGGTCCTGGACCGGATACTGGTCCTCGGGGTCACCGAGGGGAGCGTCAACCTCTTGGCCGAGGACTCCTCGGACAAGACCTTGCCCGAGGAGCCCAGCGACTTCGCCGAGCTTCTGAACTGGAAAAAGGATGAACGCTAGCCGGGCCCTGATCCTGTTCTGCCTCGCGGGTCTTTTTTTCGCCCCGGCCCTGGCCCTGGCCCAGGGGCCGAGCATACCGACCCTGACCATGAAGCTCGCCGCGGGCCAGGCCGAGCCCGAGCAGGTCTCCGTGCTCCTGGAGATACTGTTCCTGTTCACGGTCCTGGCCATGGCCCCGGCCATCCTGCTGACCATGACCTCGTTCACGCGCATCATCGTCGTCTTCCACTTCCTCAGGCAGGCCATGGGCACCCAGCAGATGCCGCCGAACCAGATATTGGCCAGCCTGGCCATCTTCATGACCCTGGTGATCATGTTTCCGGTGGGCAAGCAGATGAACGACCAGGCCCTGCAGCCCTATCTGAACGAGGAGATCGGGTTCAAGGAGGCCCTGTCCAAGGCCCAGGTGCCCATGCGCGAGTTTTTGTTCAAGCACACCCGGGAAAAGGACCTGTCCATCTTCTACTCGATCACCAAGCAGGAGCGGCCCAAGACCAGGGAGGACGTGCCGACCATCCTCCTGATCGCCGCCTACACCATCAGCGAGCTCAAGACCGGGTTCACCATCGGCTTTCTCATCTACATCCCGTTTCTGATCCTGGACATGGTCGTGGCCAGCATCCTCTTGTCCATGGGCATGATGATGCTGCCGCCGGTGATGATTTCGCTGCCGTTCAAGATACTTCTGTTCATCATGGTCGACGGCTGGAACCTGCTCATCGGCTCGGTGGTGAACACCTTCATGTGACCCGGGCGGTGGTGCGCCCGAAGGGCATAGGGACATGACCCCGGAGTTCGTAGTCGGCTTCGCCCGCCAGGCCATCGAGATGGCCCTGATCATCTCCCTGCCCATGCTCGGCATAGGCATGGTCGTGGGCATCATCGTGAGCGTGCTTCAGGCCGCGACCCAGATCCAGGAGATGACCCTGACCATGGTCCCCAAGATCGTCGCCATTTTTTTGGCGCTGCTCATCGCCTTTCCCTGGATCATGGACAAGATGACCACCTACACCAGGGACCTGTTCCTGAATCTCCCCAACTACGTGCGCTGAACGGCCCCTGGGCCGCGCCTTCAGGAGGCTGTGCGCCTGGAGAACTCGGCGACCATGATCGCCCCGGCCTGGGCCACGTTCAGGGAGTCGAAGTCCCTGGCCAGGGGGATGAACAGGCTTTCGGCGCAGTGCTTGGCCACCCCGGGGCGCAGGCCCTTTTCCTCGTTGCCCAGCACGAGCAGCGCGGGCATGGCCGGCCCGGCCTTCAGGACATTGACCGCGCCGGGCCGGTCCTGGGCGCAGTAGGTGAACAGCCCGGCCCGGGCGCAGTCCGTGACCGCCCGGCCCAGGTTGGTCACCCTGGCCACGGGCAGCCGAGTCAGGGCCCCGGCGCTGGACCTGACCGCGGCCGGGCCCAGAAAGGCGCCGCCATGGGCGCAGACGATGAGCCCGGCCCCGCCCAGGGCGTAGATGGTCCGGGCCAGGACGCCCACGTTTCCCGGGTCCTGGACCTGGTCCAGGGCCACGAGCAGGGGCAGGGGCGCGGAAGGGGTCAGGTCGATGAGCTCCTTGAGATCCACGTACTCCAGGGCAGCGCAGCGCGCGGCCACGCCCTGGTGGTTGCCCTGGCAGGCCCTGTCCAGGGCGGCCTTGTCCGCGAGCCTGAAGCGCACGCCCCGGCCGCGGCAGGCCCGGATGATGTCCTCCAGGGCCGTGTCCCTGCGGCCCTTGGCCACCAGGACCAGGTCGATGCTCGCCGGGCTCGAGCCCAAGAGCTCCCTGACCGGCTTTCTGCCGCTCACCCAGGACATGTCCGCGGCCTTGTCCGCCCTTGATCGCCGTTCCATGTCCGGCCTGTCTATTCCATCTTAGCCGGTCTTGCAATCGACCCGGACTTGGGTTAGCTAATGGCTGGACAAGAAAGGGTTTTAGATTTTTTCTAAAATTTTTCAAAAGCGCTTCCAGCGGAGGGCCCTTGAGACGCGGCGGTGGGAAGACGACCTGGCTCCTCTGTCTTTTGGCCGGGCTCTTGTTTTTGTTTTCGTGCGCCCCCAAGGCCTCCCTGTCCCAGCTCGAGGCCAACGCCACCCTGTCCGAGGAGGGCGACGGGTCCGTGCCCCTGGAAAGAGAGCTGTCCACTGATCCGAACCAGGACCGGAGCTCCCTGTCCGGAACCGAGCAGGAGGTGCTCAAGTCCCGGTTCGGACTGGACTTCGACCTGGACCTGCACGACACCAAGGAGGTCCGGCGCTACTTCACCTTTTTCACCCACACGGCGCGCAACACCTTCGCCAAGTGGCTGAAGCGCTCCGAGCCCTACCTGCCCTATGTGCGCAAGGCCTTCACCCGCCACGGCCTGCCCCAGGACCTGGTCCTTCTGCCCTTTGCCGAGAGCGGCTACAATGTCTGGGCCTGTTCCTGGGCCGGGGCCGCGGGCATGTGGCAGTTCATGCCCTTCACCGGCCGCAAGTACGGCCTGCGTTCGGACTGGTGGATCGACGAGCGCCGCGACCCGTGCCTGGCCACCGAGTCCGCGGCCAAATACCTTTCGGACCTCTATGCCCAGTTCGGGGACTGGTATCTGGCCCTGGCCGCCTACAACGCGGGCGAGGGCAAGATCAGCCGGGCCCTGGAAAAGACCAATGCCAACGACTTCTTCGAGCTCGCGGCCGAGAACCACCGCCTCAGGGGCCGGGCCAAGCTCAGGAAGGAGACCCGCAACTACGTGCCCAAGTTCATAGCCATCTCCAAGATATTCCAGAACCTGGAGGCCTTGGGCTTCGAGCCCGTGAACTGGGACGCGGCCGAGGACTTCGAGGACCTCGAGGTCCCGGGCGGCACGGACCTCCTGGCCCTGGCCAAGGCCGGGGACATGCGCTGGGACGACTTCCACAGGCTGAACCCGGCCTTCCGCAGGCAGGTCAGCCCGCCGGACACGACCTGCGTGGCCCACGTGCCCAGGGAAAAGGTCGGCCTGGTCCTGGCCTACCTGAAGAGCCCGGGCTCCAGGCCGTATGCCGGATACATCTGCCATGCGGTCCGCAGCGGGGACAGCTGGTACCGGATATCGCGGCGCTACGGGGTGCCGGTCAGCGTGCTCAAGATGGTCAACAACACGCGCTCCAACCTGCTCAGGCCGGGGCAGAGGGTCATGGTCCCGGGCAGGGAGTCCTCCAGGCCCGTGCTCAGCGCCGATGCCGGGGCCGAGGCCGGGGCCGAGGCCGGCAAGGTGCGCTCCCTGGCGCTCAAGCGCGGCAACTACGTGGTCCGCCGGGGCGACACCATGTGGGACATCTCCCGCAGGTTCGGGGTCGGCCTGGACACCCTGCTCAAGGCCAACGGCATGAACCGGCGCACCAGGCTCAGGGTCGGGCAGAAGGTCTATGTCCCGGACGGCGGCGGACAGGCCACGCGCCTGGCCCGCAAGGAGGCGGAAAAGGTCAAGGAGACCCTGGTCCGCTACCAGGTGCGCAAGGGCGACAACCTGTGGTCCATTTCCAAGCGGTTCGGGGTCTCGGCCGACGCGCTCATGGAGTGGAACGCCCTGAACGAGCGGGCCGTCATCCGGCCCGGGGACAGCCTCAAGGTCTACGTGCGCTAGCCCGAAGATTCCCTAACAGAATGTTGAAAAAGTCCGTCCTGGACTTTTTCAACTCGATTTGGCGAAAGCGCGGTTTCGCCAACTCTCCGGAATCATTGCTTTCCAATGATTCCGGGCGCGCCGTCCTGGCGCGCGGAGGTTGTTTATCAACAGCCTCCTAAGATCAGCCCCCAAGGGCCCTGAGCAGCAGGGCCTTGGCCGCGTCCGGGTCCAGGCGCCTGCCGGTCCAGATCTCGAACTGGGCCAGGCCCTGGTGCACGAACATTTCCAGGCCCGACACGGTCATGCAGCCCTGGGCCTCGGCCCGGGCCAGGAGCCTTGTCCTCAAGGGGTTGTAGACCAGGTCGAAGACCACGGCCCCGGCCAGGGGGGCGTCATCGGGCCAGGGCGAGAGGTTCTCCATG
Organism: Desulfovibrionaceae bacterium; assembly: GCA_016932995.1. GTDB lineage: Bacteria > Desulfobacterota > Desulfovibrionia > Desulfovibrionales > Desulfovibrionaceae > JAFGBU01. Next base: position 162,788 of record JAFGBU010000010.1, on the reverse strand, counting down.
TCCCCGGCCAGGCCCAGGGGCGTGGCGTTTATTATCAGCCCCGCGCCGAGCCCGGCCCTGTGCTCCCAGTCCACGGCCTCGGCCCCGAGGTCCCTGGCCAGGGCCTCGGCCCTTGACCTGGTCCGGTTGGCGACCAGGATGCGCTTTGCGCCAAGCTCCCTGAGCCCGGCCACCGCGGCCCTGGCCGCGCCTCCGGCGCCCAGGACCAGGGCCGTCCCCACCTTGAGCCCCAGGCCGCGCAGGGGCCCGGCAATGCCCAGGACATCGGTGTTCTCGCCGAGCAGCTCGTCCCGGCGCCAGAAGATCGTGTTCACCGCGCCCACGGCCTCGGCCCTGGGGCCCAGGCCGTCCAGAAGGGCCATCACCGCCCGCTTGTGGGGGATGGTCACGGACAGGCCCAGGATCGGGGTCCTGCGCACCCGGTCCATGAACCCGGCCAGCTCAAAGGGCCGCACGGGCCAGGCCTCGTAGACCGCGTCCAGGCCGTTTTCCCGGAAGCCCCAGTTGTGCAGGACCGGGCTCAGGCTGTGGCCCAGGGGGTGGCCGATGATTCCGTAGGAGTCAGGCATGCTCGGCCCCGGTCGCGGCCGGACGGTCAACGTCCTGCTCGGCCATGAGCCTTTTGTGCAGTCCGCGGAGCCGGGTGTTTTTGTAGGTCATGATCGAGTAGCAGGTGCCGCAGTCCGCGAGAAAGCGTATGATTCTTGAGGGGTTGTCCCGCCGGATGGCCAGAAGGCATTTCCAGAACAGGGCCCTGTTCCGGTCCCGCACGCCGAGCGCCCAGCAGAGCAGGATCAGGGACCTGAGGTTGGACAGGGTCTGGCCCAGGGGGGCCCGGGTCCTTTTTACAGGCCCTTGATCCTCCCGGCCCAGGGCCCGCCGCGTCGGGCGCATGGTTTGGTAGTAGCGGCGCAGGCGGTTGAGAAACGCGGCGCTGTCGTACAGCCGGTCCCAGGCCTGCATGTGCTCGTTGTATATGTCCTTGGCCGGACGCTGGGGGACCAGGTTCATGCCCCCGACGTGCGAGTCGCCCTGGGTTTTTTCCTCGATGAGCCGGCCCTCCTTCTTCAGGCGCTCCCAGAGCCTGGTGCTTGGCGCGGCGTGAAGGATGTTGACCATGACCAGGGGGACGTTTGTCCGATTGACCAGGGAGACTATCCTCTCCCCTGCGCCCGGGCTCTCCCGGTCAAGGCCGAGGATGAAGCTGGCCATGACCGTGAGCCCGTTCTTGGTGATCGTGTTTATGCTCTCGGCCAGGGGGCGGGCGGTGTTCTGGTGCTTGTTGGCCGCCTCCAGCACCTCGGGCTCGCTCGACTCCACGCCGATGAACACGTGGGCGAAGTTGGCCCTGGTCATCAGGTCCATGAGCTCCTGGTCCTGGCCCAGGTCCAGGGAGGCCTGGGTCCAGAAGTTGAAAGGCATGTCCTTTTTCTTCAGCCAGTCGTACATCGCGGCCAACAGGACCTTGGCCTTTTTCCTGTTGCCTATGAAGTTGTCGTCGCAGATGAAGACCTCGCTCCTCCAGCCGGCCCGGTACAGGGCCTCCATCTCGGCCAGGACCTGGTCCAGGTCCTTGGTCCTGAGCTTTCGGCCGTAAAGGGCCGAGACATTGCAGAATTCGCAGTCATAGGGGCAGCCGCGGGTGATCTGCAGGGGCATGGTCACATAGTCCTGCATGCGCACAAGGTCGATCCTGGGCAGGGGCGACTCGGACATGCCCGGCCGCTGGCCCCTGAACACGCCGCTGGTCCGGCCGGCTTCCAGGGCCCGGACCAGGGCCGGCACCGCGTGCTCTCCCTCGCCCTGGACCAGGAAGTCGCAGCCCCGGGCCAGGACCTCTTCGGGCATGATGCTGGCGTACGGCCCGCCCACGACCACGGGCACGCCCCTTTGTCCGGCCTGGCTGATGGTCTCGTGGATCGCCTCGCGCTGGATGATCATCCCGGAGACAAGGGCGATGTCCGAAAAGGCCCAGTCCTCCTCGGTCAGGTCCTGGACCTCCTGGTCCACGAGCCTGAGGTTCCAGTCCCGGGGCAGGAGCGCGGCCACCGTGATCAGCCCGAGCGGCGGCAGCAGGGCCTTTTTGCCGCTTAAGCCGCACAGAGTGCTCAGCTTCCAGAAGGTCTCCGGGCTTTCGGGGTTGATCAGCAGCGCGTTCATGGCCCAGGCCCTATTTCACGCACTCCGCGCCGGCCCGGATGGCCTCGGCGTTTTTGGGGATCAGCTTCTTGTAGTGCGGGGAGATGACCTTTTCCAGGCTTGTTATCACCGCCTCCAGGGGCAGAAAGCCCGTGGCCTTCACGTACGCGCCCAGGGCGACCATGTTGGCCATGCGGGTGTTTCCGATCCGGTCCGCGATCTCGTTGGCCGGCACCAGGACCGAGCGCACCCGGTCCTTTTCGGCCAGTTCCTGGTCGATGAGCGAGCTGTTCACGATCTGGACCCCATGGTCCTTGAGCCTGGGCTGGAACTTGTCCAGGGAGGGCCGGTTCATGACTATCAGGCCCTCGGGCCTGTGGATGATGGGCGAGCCGATCTCGTCCTCGGACAGGACCACGGTGCAGTTGGCCGTGCCGCCGCGCATCTCCACGCCGTAGACCGGGATGTAGGTCACGTTCAGACCCTGGCTCATGCCTGCGTAGGCCAGCAGGTTGCCGATGAGCAGGACCCCCTGGCCCCCGAACCCGGCGATGATGACGTCCGTGTATCTGCTCATTTTTCCACCTCCGCCGGGCCCTTGGCGGGCGCGGTCTGGTCCCTGAAGACCCCGAGCGGGAAGTAGGGGATCATCTCCCCGGCCACGCGCTCGTTGGCCTTGACCGGGTCCAGCCGCCAGTTGGTCGGGCAGGTGGCCAGAAGCTCCACGAACCCGAAGCCCAGGCCCTTGGTCTGGACCTCGAAGGCCTTTTTCATCGCCTTCTTGGCGCTGCGGATGTTCTTGACCGTGTTCAGGGCCGCCCGGGCCGAGTAGGCCGTGCCCCCGAGCTGGGCGATGAGCTCGGCCATGCGGATGGGCATGCCCTCGTGTTCGCGGCTGCGGCCGGCCGGGCAGGTGGTGGTCTTCTGCCCGATCAAGGTGGTCGGCGCCATCTGGCCGCCGGTCATGCCGTAGACCGTGTTGTTCACGAAGATGACCGAGACCCGCTCCCCGCGGTTGGCGCAGTGGATGATCTCGGCCATGCCGATGGAGGCCAGGTCGCCGTCGCCCTGGTAGGTGAGCACGAACTTGTCCGGCCTGGAGCGCTTGACCCCGGTGGCCGTGGCCGGGGCCCGGCCGTGCGGGGCCTCGACCGAGTCCACCAGCAGGTAGTTGTACAGAAAGACCGAGCAGCCGATGGAGGTGACGCAGATGGTCTTCTCGGCCAGCTTCATCTCGTCTATGAGCTCGGCCGCCAGCCTGTGGGCCACGCCGTGCTGGCAGCCCGGGCAGTAGTGGGTCGGGATGTCGGCCAGGACCTTGGGCCTGTCGAAAACGAGTCTCTCTTGTGCCTGCATGTCATTTCCCCGCAAGGGCTTTTTTGATGGGCTCTTCGAAGTCGTCCGGCAGGGGCAGGTTGCCGGGATAGACGCTGAACTGCTCCGAGTCGGCCAGGCCCCTGACGCTCAGGCGCACGTCCTCGACCATCTGGCCCAGGTTGTGCTCGATGGTCAGGAAGCGCTTGCCCTGCCCGGCCAGTTCGGCCAGGGGCCCGGACGGGAAGGGGTACAGGTTCACGGGCCGGAAGAGCCCGACCTTGAGGCCCTCCTTGCGCAGCTTGCGCACCGCGCTCTTGGCGATGCGGGCGATGGACCCGTAGGCGCAGACCACCAGGTCGGCGTCCTCTGTCCGGTAGAGCTCGAAGTCGGTCTCGGCCTGCATGGCCAGGTACTTTTCCTGGAGCCGCTTGTTCTGGCCCGCGAGCTCGCCCTCGTGCAGGTACAGGGACTTGTGCAGCCTCGGGCCGCGGCCCTTTGCGCCCTCCAGCCGCCAGTCCGCGGCCTCGGCCGGGTCCACCGGCGCGGGCTTCCAGGGGCTGACCGCCTCCTTCATGTTCCCCAGGATGGCGTCGCCCAGGATCAGGACCGGGTTGCGGTACTTGAAGGCCAGGTCAAAGGCCTTGATGATCAGGTCGTAGGCCTCCTGGCAGGAGGCCGGGGCCAGGACCAGGGTCCGGTAGTCGCCGTGCCCGCCGCCGCGGGTGGACTGGAAGTAGTCGCCCTGGCTGGGGCCGATGTCCCCGAGGCCCGGGCCGCCCCGGTTCATGTTCACGATGACCGCGGGTATCTCGCTGCCGGCCATGTACGAGATGGCCTCCTGCATCAGGGAGATGCCCGGGCTGCTGGACGAGGTCATGGCCCGGATCCCGCAGGCCCCGGCGCCCAGGAGCATGTTCGCCGAGGCCACCTCGCTCTCGGCCTGGACGAACTCGCCCCCGGCCTCGACAAGGGCCTGGGACATGTACTCCGGGATGTCGTTCTGGGGCGTGATCGGGTAGCCGAAAAAGCACTTGCACCCGGCGGCGATGGCCCCGCGGGCGATGGCCTCGTTGCCCTTGATGAATATCTTTTCAGGCGACTTCCTAGTCATCGGCCGCCTCCTTCTTCTTGGACCGGTAGACCCTGATGGCCACGTCCGGGCAGGTTATGGCGCAGGAGGCGCAGCCCGTGCATTTGTCCTTGTCCTCGTCCGGCACCTCGACCACCTTGTAGCCGTTCTGGTTGAACCGCCCGGACTGTCTGATGATGCCCGCGGGACAGGCCGCGACGCACAGCAGGCAACCCTTGCAGCGGTCCTCCAGAACCACGATTCGGGACATCTCCCCCTCCTCCACTTGAGAATATGACGGCCTTAAGCGGGCCGGTCCTGCCCGGGCCCGGCCCGGAAAACGGGCCCCGGGCCCGGGCTGTTTACAGGATGAGCATGGCGTCGCCGTACGAAAAGAAACGGAAGCCGTTTTCCAGGGCCTGTTCATAGGCGGCCATGATGTTTTTCCTGCCGGCCAGAGCCGAAACCATAATCACCAGCGAAGATTCTGGCAAATGGAAATTGGTCAGCACATGGTCCACGACCTTGAACTCGAAGCCCGGAGTGATGAACAGATTGGTCATGCCCGCAAACCCGCTGATGCGCCCCAGGGCCGCGTACGCGCCCTCCAGGGCCCGGACCGTGGTCGTGCCCACGGCGAGCACCGGACGGCCCTCATGCCTGGCCTGGGCCACCTTGGCCGCGGTCTGCTCCGGGATGTCGACGTATTCCTCGTGCATGAGGTGCCCGCGGATGTCCGGGCAGCGCAGCGGGCTGAAGGTCCCGTAGCCCACGTACAGGGTCAGCTCGACCCACTCGGCCCCGCGCCCGGCGAGGCGCGTTTTGATGTCCTCGGTGAAGTGCAGCCCGGCCGTGGGCGCGGCCACCGAGCCGGACCGGTCCCTGCGCGCGTACACGGTCTGGTAGCGGGCCAGGTCCTCGCGGTCCGCCGGCCGCTGGATGTAGGGCGGCAGGGGCATGCTGCCGCTGCGCTCCAGGATCGAGCCCAGGTCCCCGGACCACTCCAGGTCCACCTGGCAGCGGCCGAAGTCGTGGCGCTCACGGACCGTGACCGACAGGTCCGGGCCGAAGTCCAGGCGCAGGCCCGGGCCCGGGGCCTTGGAGGCCCGCAACAGCCCCTGGGCCACGGCCCGGCTGCGGCCCTGGGCGGTTTTTTCGATCTCCAGGAGCGGCAGGGGCGTGAGCAGCAGGAACTCGATCCGGCCGCCGCTCGGCTTGCGGCCGCTCAGCCTTGCCGGCACGACCCGGGAGTTGTTGGCCACCACCAGGCAGTTCTCGGGGAGCTCTTCGACCAGGTCCGGGAAGGTCCTGATGCGCGTGGCCCGCGCCGCCCGGTCCAGGACCATGAGCCTTGAGCGGTCCCTGGCTTGGGCCGGGCGCTGGGCTATGCTTCGGCCGGGCAGGCGGTAGCGGTAGCTCTCGAGCCTGAAGTCGTCCGCGTCCGGCCGCGGGTCCTTGTCCTGGGGCTGCATGGGAGGCAATGTATACGCCCTGGCCCGGGCCAGGGCAACACGGGCCTGTTTCGGGCCTTGTCCCTCGATGGTTTGTTTAATCATTGCAGCATGTTGCATGCGGCGTGCCCGGCCGGTGCAAATGGTTTGATTTGCAGTGATATCGTGATACTAACCCAAGGCATGGAATGGTTGTCGGTTGCCGAGATAGCCAGGACCACGGGGATACCCGCGCCCACGGCCAGACGCTACGCGTCCCTGTTCAGGGAGTTTCTGGGCGGGAAAAAGGTCGGCCGGACCACCAGATACCCCCTGCCCAGCGTCGAGGTCTTCAGGCGGGTCTTCGGCCTGTACCGGGACGGCCTGCTGACCCCGGAGATAGCCGCGACCCTGGCCAAGGACCTGCCCCGGGTAATCGACGTCCCGGGCCCGGGACCCGGCGGGCTTGCCGTCCCTGCGGTCCAGGGGGCAGTCCTGCCCCAGGTCCTGGAGCGCCTGGCCTGCCACCTTGAGCTCGTGGCGGACCAGAAGCGCCAGGTCGAGGACCTGCGCGAGGAGATCCGCAAGCTCAAGAAGGCCTTCGTGCTCCTGGCCAGGAGCCAGAAGGAGTTCAGGAGGAGCCGCGCCGCTGCGCCTGGGGCCGCGTCCCCGGCCCCGAGCCGGGATGTCCGCTCCCGGCCCGGCGAGGAGCCCCTTTTGCCCCCTGTCCCGGCCGATCCGGAGAGGATAAGGCAGTTGGAGGAGGAGCTGCAGAGGCTGCGCAGGGAGCGCAAGGACCTGGATCAGACCCTGAAGCACAAGCTGGAGAGCCTGGGCGGCCGCTAGACCTCCTGCCCCGGCAGGGCGTCCGGGCTTTGAGCTTTGGGCCGGTCCTGATATATAAGCCCGGAGAGCTGCATGGGCGCTTAGGCGCCGGACATCAACGATTCCTTGAGGAGGAGGGCATGCGAATTTCTCTTCACGCGCTGATCATGGTTGTTTTGATGACGCTCCTTGCTTCCTGCGCCGGGAAGGGCACCGGCGCGGCCAAGGACACCCCCCAGGGCGGCGACCAGGCGGTCCAGGCGACCTATGACGCCCCGAACTTCTACTACGAGTTCGACGACATCCTCATCCCCAAGGAGATGGCCAGGGTCGACGACGAGAGCTACACCATGGACACCAAGAAGTTCCGGGTGAGCCTCGAGGTCTTTGAGGGCCGCGTGGTGGTCACCGACGTGATCAACTTCTTCACGAACAACATGCCCAAGGACAACTGGCAGGCCGTGGCCGCGCTCAAGGGCGAGAAGTCGGTGCTCATCTTCGAGAAGTTCAACAAGAGCTGCATGGTGCAGATCGTGGACGGGTTCAAGGTCAAGCTCAGGGTGTTTGCGGTCGAGGCCAGGGAAAACGGCGCTGCGGCAAGCGGCAAGCGCCGCTCGGGCGTTGCCGAACAGGACCTGCCCAAGTAATGTCCCGGGACAGGGCGGACAACCTCTGCTTCACGGGCTATCTCGGCAAGCGGGTCCATCTGGGCGTCACGGGCAGCGTGGCCGCCTACCGGGCCCTGGACCTGCTGAGACGCCTGCTTGAGAACAACTGCGCGGTCTCGGCCACCCTGACCCGCGGCTGCCAGAGGTTCTTGTCCGCGCTCTTGTTCGAGGCCCTGGGCGCTGATCCCGTGTACACCGGGATGTTCGATTCCCCGGACCGGCTCGGCCACCTGGAGCCGGGCAAAAACGCGGACGTCCTGGTCGTGGCCCCGGCCACGGCCGACATCATCGCCAAGCTGGCCGCGGGCCTGGCCGACGACATGCTCTCCTGCCAGGCCTTGGCCTTTTCAGGGCCCAAGATCGTGGCCCCGGCCATGAACCCGGCCATGTGGGAGAACCCCGCGACCCGGGAGAACTGGGCCAAGTTGCTTGGCCGCGGCTTCATCGGCGTGGGCCCGGCCTGCGGCGGGGTCGCCTGCGGGGACAAGGGCGCCGGCCGGCTGGCCGAGGTCTTTGACATCCACGCCGCGGTGCTCAGGGCCCTTTCGCCCAACGACCTGGCCGGAAAGAAGATACTCGTGTCCCTGGGCCCGACCAGGGAGCACTGGGACCCGGCCCGGTTCTGGTCCAACCCCTCGACCGGGATCATGGGGACCTGCCTGGCCCTGGCCGCCTGGCTCAGGGGCGCGGAGGTCGTGGCCGTGGCCGGACCGGTGGACACCCGGCTCCCCGAGGGCCTGAAGGTCGTGCGCGTGGCCTCGGCCCGGGAGATGCTCGAGGCGGTCGGCGACCTCTGGCCGGACATGGACGCGGCCTGCATGTGCGCGGCGGTCGCGGACTTCAGGCCCAAACCCTTTGGCCGCAAGAAGTTCAAGAAAAAGGAGGCCCAGGCCGGGCTGAGCATCGAGTTTCTGCCCAACCCGGACATCCTCCTTGATCTCGGGGCAAGCAAAAGGCCAGGCCAGAGGCTCATCGGGTTTGCGGCCGAGACCTCGTCCCTGAACGCCTCGCTGAAGACCAAGCTCAAGGCCAAGAACCTGGACCTCATTGTCGGCAACTACATCAACGTCAAGGGCAGCGGCTTCGGGACCATGACCAACAAGGTGGTGGTCGCGGACGCGGCCGGCCGCATCGAGCAGTGGCCCGAGCTGCCCAAGACCGAAGTCGCCTGGCGCATATGGGACCTTCTGCTTCAGCTCTAGACGCCGGCGAGCGCCTGCGGCCCTGGCTGGCCGCGGGTCTGCGATACCTCTATCGGCCCGGCCGGGGTTCTGGCCCGGGCCGGGGGCCCGAGGCCTGGCCCGCGCCCTGGGACGAGTATCTTCGCCGCGCGCCCAAGTCCGCGAGGATCGTCTGGACCTACCATCTGCTCGGCCGGGACCTGGGCGGCAGCCCGGATCCGGCCAGGGCCGCCCTGTTCCGCGGGCTGCTCGGGGCCTTGGGCTGGCCCAAGGGGACCACGGCCTTTTGGCCCTGCACCGAGCCTGTGCGCGGAAATCTGGTCGAGAACCCGAGGCTTTTTTGGCGCGGCTGCCTTGAGCTGGGGGTCCCAGTGGTGGCCTTTTTCGGGGAGGACGCCGACCTCGTGCTTGGGTCCGGGGAACCCTCAGGGGCCGCGGGTCGGATCAAGGTCATCACCCTGCCCGACCCGGCCCTGCTCCTGGAGATGTCCGAAGAGGAGCGCGCAAAGGCCGCGGCCCCGCTCTTTGCCCTGGGCCTTTAGGACCGGGGCCCTTGCGCCCGGCGGCGCGGGCCGCCTGTTCCCGGATAGAACAAAAGACATTGAACAGCGGTCAATAGCCCTATATGTTCATAGTCTCGGGGGTCCGGGATGAAAGCGCTTCGAATCACTGCCTGCGTTGTGGCCCTTTTGGTCGGGCTTGCCCCGGCCCTGGCCGGCCAGGGCCAGGACAGCGGGCCGGACAATGGGCCGGACAGTGGGCAGGCCCCGGTGTTCAAGGTCCTCTATGTCCAGATGGCCTCGGCCATCTCCCCGGCCCAGGAGGACCTGCTCAGGGAGTCCCTGGCCAGGTGCCGGGACCAGGGCTTCCAGATGCTCTTGCTGCGCCTGGACACCCCGGGCGGCCTGGGCGAGTCCATGCGCGAGATGGTCAAGATGATCCTCAACTCCCCGGTCCCGGTCGGGGTCTGGGTCGGACCTTCCGGGGCCAGGGCGGCCTCGGCCGGGGTCTTTCTGGTCGCTGCGGCCGACGTCTCGGCCATGAGCCCGCAATCGACCATCGGCGCGGCCTCGCCGGTCCAGGTCGGGGGCGGGGACATCACCGGGACCATGGCCGAGAAGGTCAAGAACGACATCGTAAGCCTGGTGCGCGGGGTGGCCGAGTCCCGGGGCAGAAACGCCGAGTGGTACGTGGAGGCCGTGGAAAAGAGCGTGAGCGTCAGCGCGGACCAGGCCCTCAAGCTGCGGGTCGTGGACTTCGTCGTCGCCACGCCCCTGGATTTTCTGGCCCAGGCCGGGGCCCGGGGCGTGGGCCATGGCGGCAAGAGGATATCCTTTTCAGAGGCCGAGATCAGGCTTGTCGAGCACGAGCCCGGGTTCCGCTACCTGTTTTTGTCCTGGCTCCTGCACCCGCAGGTGGCCTACTTTCTGCTCCTGGGCGGGCTGGCCGGGCTGTTCTTCGAGCTGACCACCCCGGGGGCCGTGTTCCCGGGCGTGTTCGGGGGCATCTGCCTGCTGATGGCCCTGTACGCCCTGTCCATCCTGCCGACCAACATCGCTGGCCTGCTGCTCATCCTGTTCGGGCTGGTGCTCTTCGGCCTGGAGATCAAGGTCACCAGCTACGGGATGCTCAGCGTCGGCGGCCTGGTCTGCCTGTTCATCGGCTCGGTCATCCTGTACCGGACCGAGTCCGGGTTCGAGCCCCTGTCCCTGGGCACCACCCTGCCCACGGCGCTCGTGCTTTCCGGCCTGGTCGCCCTGGTCGTGTTCAAGGTCGCCAAGGCCCAGTCCGGGGCCTCGACCCTGGGCCAGAACGCCATGGTCGGGCTCGAGGCCGTGGTCCTGGAATGGGCCGGGGACCGGGGCAAGGTCTTTGTGCGCGGGGAGATCTGGTCCGCGACGGCCGGGCCGGACCGGGCCGGATCGGGCTGGGCCGGGCCGGTTGTCGGCGGCCAGGTGGTCATAGAGGCCGTGAAGGGCCTGACCCTTTTTGTCGGGCCGGCGGGTCGGCCGGAAGACGCAACCAAATAGGAGCAAGCCATGTATTCGCTTTTGCCCGCCCTGGTCATCCTTGTGTTGATCGTCATATCCAGCCTCAGGGTCCTGAACGAGTATGAGCGCGGCGTGGTCTTCCGGCTCGGCCGGATCATCGGGGCCAAGGGCCCGGGGCTGATCATCCTCATCCCGCTGGTGGACAAGCTGACCAAGGTCTCCCTGCGCATCCTGACCCTGGACGTGCCCAATCAGGACGTGATCACCAGGGACAACGTGAGCGTCAAGGTCAACGCGGTGGTCTACTTTCGGGTCGTGGATCCGATCAAGGCGATCATCGAGGTCGAGGACTACATGTTCGCCACATCGCAGCTTGCCCAAACCACCCTTCGTAGCGTATGTGGTGGCGTCGAACTTGACGAGCTGCTCTCGCACCGCGACAAGGTCAACAGCCAGATACAGACCATTCTGGATCTGCATACCGACCCCTGGGGCATCAAGGTCAGCACGGTCGAGGTGAAGTACATCGACCTGCCCCAGGACATGCAGCGGGCCATGGCCAAGCAGGCCGAGGCCGAGCGCGAGCGCCGGGCAAAGGTGATCAACGCCGAGGGCGAGTACCAGGCCGCGGACAAGCTGGCCCAGGCCGCGGAGATCATCGGCAAGCACCCCCAGGCCCTGCAGCTCAGGTACCTGCAGACCCTGCGCGAGATGTCGGCCGAGAGCAAGGCGAGCACGGTGCTGCCCATACCCCTGGACCTCTTTCGCCTGGGGTTGAAGGCGGTGCGCGGCGAGGACGGCGACGACAAGGCGTAATCACCCCTCAACCTGGCCGGGACTTACTCCCCGCACGACAAACTGAAGATGGGCATGAAGATACTGGTCACCGGCGCGGCCGGATTTATCGGCTTCCACCTGAGCAGGCGTTTTCTGGACCTGGGGCACGACGTGGTCGGCCTGGACAACCTCAACGACTACTACGACGTGGGCATAAAAAAGGACCGGCTGGCCCTGCTCAAGGGCCACTCCGGGTTTGTGTTCGCCCACCTGGACCTGAACGACTCCCTGGGCCTGCAGCTGCTTTTTGACAAGCACGGCTTCAGCCACGTGGTCAACTTGGCGGCCCAGGCCGGGGTCCGCTACAGCCTTGAGAACCCGAGGGCGTACATCGACTCGAACATCGTCGGCTTTCTGAACGTGCTGGAGGCCTGCCGCCGGGCCAAGGTCGCGCACCTGGTCTTCGCCTCGAGCAGCTCGGTCTACGGGCTGAACACCAAGCTGCCCTTCTCGGTCCACGACAACGTGGACCACCCGGTCAGCCTGTACGCGGCCTCCAAGAAGTCCAACGAGCTCATGGCCCATTCCTACAGCCACCTCTTCGGCCTGCCGTGCACGGGCCTGCGCTTTTTCACCGTGTACGGCCCGTGGGGCAGGCCGGACATGGCCCTGTTCCTGTTCACCAAGGCCATACTTGCGGACGAGCCCATCAATGTCTTCAACCACGGCCACATGCGCCGCGACTTCACCTATATCGAGGACATAGTCGAGGGCGTGGCGCGGGTGACCGAGCGGCCGGCCAGGCCGAACCCGGACTGGTCCGGCCAGGCCCCGGACCCGTCATCGAGCCCCGCGCCCTACAAGCTCTACAACATCGGCAACAGCAATGTCGTGGACCTGTCGCGGTATATCGAGGTCCTGGAGGACCGGCTGGGCAAAAAGGCCAGGAAGAACTACCTGCCCATGCAGCCGGGCGATGTCCCGGAGACCGAGGCGGACATAGCGGACCTGGTCCGGGACATCGGGTTCAGGCCTGCAACCAGCATCGAGACGGGCATCTCCAGGTTCGTGGATTGGTACCTCGACTATTACCGGGCCTGAGAAAAATTTTTCGTTTTTTGCATCCGGCCGAAAGGGCGCGGGTTTTTTCGGTCCGGGCCTGGTCCGGTTGCCTTGATTTCCGGCGCTTTTCAGAATAAGTTCTCCCCCAAGTTGTTTTTGGTTTCACGTGAAACAGGGGCGGCAGGTTTCACGTGAAACCGTCACGGCCCGGCCGGGCCGCGTCAGGTCCAGAGAAACCGGAGGCGCCGACAGTGTCCAGAAGAATAGTTGTCGCGAACCAAAAGGGCGGGGTGGGCAAGACGACCACGGCCGTCAACCTCTCCGCCTCCCTGGCGGTCATGGAAAAGCGGGTCCTGCTCGTGGACTGCGACCCGCAGGGCAACGCCTCCAGCGGCCTGGGCTTCTATCCCGGGGACAGGCGGGTGAACCTGTACTCGGTGCTCTTCGAGCCCTCCCAGGTGCGCAAGGCCGTGTACAAGACGGCCATCCCCTACCTGTCCCTTGTTCCGGCCTCCCAGGACCTGGTCGGCGCAGAGGTCGAGCTCGTGGACAAGCTCGGCCGCGAATACTATGTCCGGGACCTGGTAATGCCCCTGGACCAGGAGTTCGAGTACATCATCTTCGACTGCCCGCCGTCCCTGGGCATACTCACGGTGAACGCCCTGTGCGCCGCCAGGGAGCTGCTCGTGCCCCTGCAGTGCGAGTACTACGCCCTGGAGGGCATCGCCCAGCTGCTCATGACCTATGAGCTGGTGCGCAAGCGCCTGAACCCGGACCTGGACGTGCTCGGCGTGGTCCTGACCATGTACGATCAGCGCAACAGGTTGTCTTGGCAGGTAAAAAACGAGGTGCGCAAGGCCTTTCCCCAGCACCTCTTCGAGGTCATCGTGCCCAGGAACGTTCGGCTCTCAGAGGCCCCGAGCTTCGGCAAGCCGGTGATAACCTACGACATCAAGTCCGCGGGGTCGGTCGCGTATCTGGCCCTGGCCCAGGAAGTGGCCAGGAGCAAGACCGCCAGGGCCCAGGCCAAGGCCTCGTAGCCATGGGCCGGCAGGGTCGGGATCAGCGCGCCAGGCCGGATTCCTTTTTTATGTCCTTGGTCGGCTGGAATGGAACGGACTCGGTCTCGATCTTGTCCTTGAAGTGCCGCTTGATGATCTTGGCCCGGCATTTTTGGCACCTGAAGGCCACAAGCCCCCCGAGGTTGGCGCCTGTGAGCCTGAACCTGCGGGGCTCGTCCGCGGACCAGTCCGCAGTGGAGTTGCCGCATTCAGGGCACCGGACATCGGTGTCCACGGGATAAGGAAAGTCCCAGTATTGCTTTAGCGTTTCCCAGTCGGCAAGGGGTTCAGGGGGTTCCTTCAAGGCCGGCTCGGGGCTCAGGCCAAGGGCCTTGCACACGGTCTGCTTGGCCGCGTTCCAGGCCCGGGGGCCCAGGATCGCGCCGATCAGGTTGCCGTCCTTGTCAAACAGTTCAGTGACCTGGTCGTTGCTCATGGGGCCTCCGCAGGGGGATGATTTCGATCTTTTGCCTTGACCCGTTGAATATAGACACAAGGCCCGCGCCTAGCAAGGCCGGGTCGCAAGACCGCCTTATCTGGAGGGGACATGGCTACAGGGGTACGTGGACTGGGAAGGGGGCTTGACGCGCTTTTGGGGGGCCCGGGCCGTGACCGCGCCGAGGCCGGGTCCGAGGTGCGCATGCTGTCGCTGGACGCCATCCGCCCGAACCGCTTTCAGCCCAGGCAGAACTTTTCCGAGCAGTCCCTGAACGAGCTGGCCGCCTCCATCAAGTCCAAGGGCGTGCTGCAGCCGGTCCTGGTCCGGCCGGACGGCGCCGGGAGCTACGAGCTGGTGGCCGGGGAGCGCCGGTTCAGGGCCTCGCGCCTGGCCGGGCTGCAGGACATTCCCGTGCTCGTGCGCGATTTGTCCGACCGGGAGAGCCTGGCCATCGCCCTCATCGAGAACCTCCAGCGCGAGGACCTGAACCCCATAGAGGAGGCCAAGGGCTATCAGCAGCTCCTGGAGCGTTTCGAGTTCAGCCAGGAGGAGCTGGCCGCCCACCTGGGCAAGAGCCGGCCGGCCCTGACCAACGCGGTCCGGCTCCTGGGCCTGCCCGAGGCCATGCAAAGGGACATCCAGGAGGGCCGGCTGAGCGCGGGCCACGGCCGGGCCCTGGTCTCGGTGACCGATGACCAAGTCCGGGCCGGGCTCTACCAGCGGCTCCTGGACCACGGCCTGTCCGTGCGCCAGGCCGAGGCCGAGGCCGCGCACTGGAAGAAGCACGGCGCCCTGCCCGAGGCCCCGGCCCTGTCCGGGGCGGGCGGCCGGGCCGTGGTCCGGGCCAAGTCCGGGCCGGTCAAGGCCGACCCCCGGCTCCTCGGCCTCCAGGAGGGCCTGAGCCGGGCCTTTGAGGTCAGGGTGCGCGTCTCCGGCCTGCCGGACAAGGGCAAGGTGACCTTTCATTTCGACACTGAGAGCGACCTGATGCGCCTTGCCGGCCTGTTCGGGGTGACCATTGACCACTGACCGTGATTAACCGGCAATCGCGTGGTGATCGAGAGCCCGGCCGCAGGCCGGGCGCGGGGCGGTTCAAGAGGTCTTCATCTCCAAGGCATTCATATGGAATTCAAAAACAATCTGCTTGAAATGATCCAGGGGATGTCCGGCCGCAAGGTCATGATCATCGGCGATGTGATGATCGATCAGTACGTGGTCGGCGAGGTGGACAGGATATCGCCCGAGGCCCCGGTGCCCGTGGTCCGGGTCCAGTCCGAGCACCTCCTTGCCGGAGGGGCCGGGAACGTGGCCCGGAACATCGCCTCCCTGGGCGGCAGGCCGAGCGTCTACGGCCTGATCGGCGGCGACCCGGGCGCTGACCAGCTTCGTCTCCTGTTCGAGCAGTCCGGGGTCGAGGCCCGGCTGCTCAGAGACCCGGCCAGGCCGACGACCAGAAAGACCAGGGTCATGGCCGGCGGCCAGCAGATCGTCAGGGTGGACCGGGAGAGCTCCGCGGCCGTGGACAGGGCCAGGCTCGACCAGCTCTTTGACCTCATCCGCCGGGACCTGCCCGGCCAGCGGGTGGTGATCCTCTCGGACTACGGCAAGGGCCTGGTGTCCAAGGCGTTCATGGACAGGCTCCGGGCCGAGGTCCAGGCCCAGGCCCAAAGGCCCCTGATTCTCGTTGACCCCAAGCTGAGGAACTTCAAGCAATACAAGGAAGTGGACATCCTGACCCCGAACAAGAAGGAGACCCAGGAGGGCTCCGGGGTGCTCATCGAGGACCGCCGGGACATCATCAGGGCCGGCCTGGCCATCTTCAAGGCCCTGCGCTGCAGGAACCTGCTCGTGACCCTTGGCGGCGAGGGCATGGCCCTGTTTCTGGGCCCGGGCAAGGTGGTTTACATTCCAACAATCGCCCGCAAGGTCTTTGACGTCACCGGGGCCGGGGACACGGTCATCGCCACCCTCGGCCTGGCCCTGGCCGCGGGCGCGGACCTCCTGACCGCAGGCATCCTGGCCAACTACGCCGCGGGCGTGGTGGTCGGCCAGGTCGGCGCGGCCGCGGCCGGCGTGGAGGACCTCTCCCAGGCCGTGGCCTCCATGCCCCGGCCCGAGGTCTGCAACTGGCTGGGCTAGCAGAATTTTTTCTCTTTGGCCGAGGTTTCAGCCCGAACCGGACAAAACATGTTGAGGATAGTTGAATTAGTCAGGGCCAGGGGCCCGGGGCGAGGCCTCGGACGGATGCTTTTGCGAGCCCTGTTTGCAACGCTTGTCTTGGGTCAGGCGCTCCTTTCGGCAGGCCGCGCGGCCTTTGCGGAAGACCTTGCGGACGAGGCCCGGCCAGGGGTCGGGGAGCGCTATGTGGACCGCTTTTCCCAAGACCGGCCGAGCACCACCCCGGCCCTCAAGACCCAGGCCCTGGAGCTGATGCGCGCCAGGCGGCCCGCAAACCTCTACTCCCCGCCGCCCCAGGGGAGCGAAGGCTTTTTTTTTGACCTCCTCGCCCCGGGCCCGGCCAGCCCGGCGATCGCCGAAAACGTCACCGCCTTTTCCGGAAACATCGACGGCCTGGCCGCGGCCATGTGGAACGGCGACATCCTGGTCTGGAGCAAGTGGCCGCGCCAGCATTGCTTTCTGCCGGACAGGGCCCGGGTCGGCCGACTCGCCTTTGCCCCGGACAACCCCTGGCTCGCGGCCTGCGCCACGGACAGCCCGGCCATATACCTCTTTGACCTGAACGAGCCCGAAAAGGCGGCCCTGAAGATCGAGCCCGACTGCCCCGGCCCGGTTGCCTGGCTCGGGCTGTCCGGCAAGACGCCCCGGCTTGTCCTGCTCGACGCGCGGCACGGCCTGTGGATCGGACCGCCCGCCGGGCCCCTTCAAAGGGTTTTGTCCCTGGGCTCCAGGCCCCTGGCCATGGGTCTTAGCGCAAACCAGGGCCTGGTCGCCGCGGCCATGCCCAGCGGCGAGGTCCATATCTGCTCCCTGGGCCTGGGGCCCAGGACAAGGTCCTTTACCGTGCCCGGCGGGCCCTTTGACCAGGCCCTGATCAGCGAAAACATCTGCAGCCTGACCAGGGCCAAGACCGGCCGGGCCTGCTGGAACATCGTCCACGCAAGGCCGGCAAACCCCGAGGAGCTCGCCGGCCTCGAGGCCCCCAGGCTCTTTCTGGCCGACGACAACCTGTACTTCGGAACCGGCCTGACCGAGTGGTCCGTGACCCGGAAAATGATCGCCCCGAGCCTGCGCCTGCTGTTCTCGAAATCAAAAAACGTGCTTAAATTGAGGGACATCGACGGGGTCATCAGATACTACGGCGTGCCGAACGGCCGGCCCTGCGAACAGGCCCTGGCCAATGATTGGGTCCCTGTGCCCGGAAACGGGAACGGCCTGCACAAGGTAAGAGGTGTCGATTACATATTGTACGACAGGGTCTTCCAGGCCGGGTACCAGGCCCTGAACTGTCGCTACGTCAAGGACAAGGGCTTTTTCCTCTGGTGGAGGCAGGCCCCCGCAAGCCAGGACCTCGAACCAAGGCCAGGGCTCTTGCCCGCCAGAAACAACCTGAGAATGGACACCGACCCGGAGTGGATCGACCTGGGCCAGGGCGAGCTGCCCTGAGCGGCCCGGCCCGCCTTTACTCACGACAACTTGTTATATAAGAATAAACCCGCCCCCTGACGCGACCAGCGCACAAGACACCGGAAAAGCGGAGGATGAATGGCCAAGAAAGAAACCGGCTCCGGCCTCTACGACACGAAGATAGAGGCCCTGGGCAAGGCCAAGATCCCCACGCCCCTGCCCAAGTGCCGCTTCACCGGAGACTCCGAAACCGTCACCCTGCACCTTTCGGACGAGGAGTTCTCCGAGCTCGCGGCCGCGCCCCGGCCCTTTCAATTTGAAAAGGCCGGCCCCAGGGAACTCTTGTACTTCGACACCTCCAAGGTGAAGTGCGCCATAGTCACCTGCGGCGGCCTGTGCCCGGGAATCAACGACGTCATAAGGGCCATAGTCATGGAGGCCCACCACAACTACCACGTGGCCTCGGTCCTGGGCGTCCGCTTCGGGCTCCAGGGCTTCATCCCGGCCTACGGACACGAGGTGGTGGAACTCACGCCCGAGGCCGTGGCCGACATCCACCAGTTCGGCGGCACGGTCCTGGGCTCCTCCAGGGGCCCCCAGCCCTCGGACGCCGTGGTCGACGCCCTGGAGCGCATGAACATCAACGTGCTGTTCATGATCGGCGGCGACGGCACAATGAAGGCCGCCAAGAACCTGGTCAATGAGATCAAAAAGCGCGGCACCAAGATATCGATCATCGGCATCCCAAAGACCATCGACAACGACATCAGCTTCATCACCCGGTCCTTCGGCTTCGACACCGCGGTCGAAAAGGCCACCGAATCCATCCAGTGCGCGCACGTGGAGGCCACCGGCGCCTTCAACGGCATCGGCCTGGTCAAGGTCATGGGCCGCGAGTCGGGCTTCATCGCCGCCCAGGCCGCCCTGGCCCTGAAAGAGGTGAACTTCGTCCTGATCCCCGAACACCTGTTCGAACTCGAAGGCCAAAACGGCCTGCTCCCGGCCCTGGAAAGAAGACTCGAAAAAAGAGGTCACGCGGTGATCCTCTGCGCCGAGGGCGCGGGCCAGAACCTGTGCGGGATATCAAAACAGACCGACGCCTCCGGAAACCCGGTGCTCTGCGACGTCTGCGACCTCTTGACCTCCTCGATCAAGGACTATTTCAAGAAAAAAGACATCGAGATCACCCTGAAGTTCATCGACCCGAGCTACATCATCCGCTCTGTGCCGGCCAATGCCTATGATCGCGTATACTGCGGCTTCCTCGGACAAAACGCCGTGCACGCGGCCATGGCCGGCAAGACCGGCATGGTGGTTACCAGGCTCCAGTCCAGATACGTCCACCTGCCGCTCAAGCTGGTGACCAGAAAGAGAAAGAAGCTGAACACCAACTGCGACTACTGGCGGGCGGTGATGGAGTCCACCGGCCAGATGCTCCCCCAGGCCCCGAGCGGCAAGGAATAAAGAGGGGACCAAAGGTCCCCTCTAGGGCTTGGGCCCCGGCCGCCCGGCGCAGGAAGAGGACCTCGATCCCTCAGCGGGCCTTGGCCCGGCCCGCCTCGCGCAGACAACAACAAAAAAAAGGGGCCAGAGGCCCCCTCCGGGGCCTGGGTTCCGGGCGGCTGAAAAACAGGGACCCTGCTCCTGTTGGGCGATCGGCCCCGGCCGCCCGGCGCAGGAAGAGGACCTCGATCCCTCAGCGGGCCTTGGCCCGGCCCGCCTCGCGCAGCCAACAACAAAAAAAAGGGGGCCGGAGGCCCCCTCGAAAAATTCCACTTCCCGCCTACTGGTTCGCGGCCAGCCTGCCCAACATGTGCGAGAAACCCTGCCCGCTGGCCCGCGAGCTCTCCGACTCCAGGGCCAGGGACAGAAAGTACAACAGCTCCTCGGTGTCCAGCTCGAGCTCCACGGAGCCGTTGGAGACCCGGCAACGGTCGCCCAGCTCCTCGATGATGTACGCCCTGCGCTCCCGGGTCGAGCCGATGGCCGAAATCACGCCGTAGGCCCTGCGCCCGTCACCCATGTCGTAAACCTTCTCCACCGTGAGCACGCCGCTGTGGCTGTTGAAATGCATGTCCTCGGACTTCAACTGGCCGACAAAACGGATGTCCTGACCATAGTCGTTGGTCAGATTGACCTCATGCACCCACTTGCCTTCCTCGGCCCCGGGCGAGACTGATTTCTTGGGCATCTTTACACCTCGACTCACTGCGGCCACGATCACATGGGAAGCTTGAGCTGCCGCGGACCCTTCCCGGCCCGCGGCTTTTCCCTGAGGGACTTGCGCCATCCGGACTCTATATAGTCCATCAACGCCCTCTCAGGCACCCTCCACTGACTGCCGATCTTGATGGCCTTGATGTCTCCCTGGGTTATCAGCCGGTAAGCCGTCCGGCTATGAACCCTCAGGGCCTCGGCCACCTCGCGCACCGTGTACAGGGCTGGTGTCTTGGGAGTACTATCCATTTCACTCAGATACCAGCTTGTCCTGCCGAGTACAATATATGTCCAGCTTAGTCAACGTTTGTCAAAGAAGTACATCGTTTTCAATTTCGGAATCTTAACAAAACCCGGCTGAAAAGTTAAATTGAGAGCCACGTGCGTTAGCCCTGCATCCGGCCACGGAGAAAGGGCATTTGGGGGATTTTCGGGAAAAGTTTTTTTTTGATTTTTTTAGAACCCCCCGCCCTCCTGGCGGGGCCAGTAGCCGGTGTACCCGTGGCAGCAAAAAATAGTGAACTTTCTTGCCGGGTTGCCATTGAACGTCGTTTGAAACTTGATTGCCGGGTCGATGCGCCTGAACATCTTTTTCACCTCCTCGGGCACGCCGTCGGCAAAGCGCTTGCGCACGAACACCGCGTCCCAGCCGAGCCTGTCCTCGGGCCCGGGCCAGAGGTCGTACTGGTTCATGCGCCTGTCCTCGGCCCAGACGCAAAAGGTCCTCGGCTGACCGGGCACATAAAAGGCCAGGGCCGCGGTCAGGTCGTACAGGTCGCTGAAGTAGAACACCCGGGCCGGGTCCTCGAACCTGGACCCGGCCAGTCTGCCGACCTCGGCGCCCAGGTCCTGCCAGCCCTTGAGGCGCTGGGCCGGGTTGTACTGCGCGGGCAGGGGCAGGCCCTGGCCGAAGTGCAGGACCAAGAAGACCGCAAGGCCCAGGATGAGCGAGGCCCAGCCCAGGGCCGGCAGGCGTTTTTTGCGCGACGCGAGCCCCTCCAGGGCCAGGCCGGCCATTGCCGCGCCCGTGACCAGGCTGACGATGGTCCAGTTGGACAAAATCTTGGCGTGCAGGCTCCAGACCAGAAAGAGCCCCCACACCGGCCAGAAAAAGAGCGCCAGCAAAAGCGACTGGTCTTTGTCCGCCCCCCAGGCCCTCGGCCGCCGGCCGAGGGCCGCGCTGAGCGCCTTTGCCCCCCCGTAGAACATGAACAACAGCCACCAGGGCGAGATGACCGCGGTCTGCAGGGCCAGAAACTCCAGGAAGCGGTTGGGCTTGAAAAAGGCCTCCGACGTGGCCCCCGAGACCCCGACCAGGTGCAGGACGTGCCTGTAGCCCACGAACTCGTTTTGGATGTTCCAGATCAGGGTGGGCAGAAACCCGATGAACAGGCCCGCGGCCAGGGCGGCCAGGGTTCCGATGACCAGGCCCCTTGGGGCCGAGCGCCCGATCTTGAGCCGCAGGACGTAGCACGCGGCGAGCGCGGGAAACCCGAGCATGGTGTACTTGGACAGGACCCCCCCGGCCAGGAAAAGGCCGAGCCCGGCCAGGGCCGCCGGGCTGACCGCCCGGCCGGGACCGCGGGACCTGCCCGCCGCGTACAGGCAGAACACCGCCCCGGTCCAGAAGAACAGAAACAGGCTGTCCGTGGACATCAACACCGAGTACGCGCCGATGATCGGCATGGTGTTGTAGACCGCCAGGGCCCACAGCCCGGCCCGGGGCCGGTTCATGAGCCCTGCCAGGCCGATGAACAGCGCGGCCTGGGTCAGCAGGGACATGACTATCGAGCCGAAGCGGACCCCGAGCTCGGTGTTTCCCAGGACCTTGGTCCACAGGGAGATGTACCAGGCGATGAGCGGGCCCTTGGAGTAGTAGGTCAGCTGCAGCCGCCTGGTCCAGTCCCAGTACTGGGCCTCGTCCTGGACCAGGTTCAGCTGGCCCGAGGCCGCGAACCACAGCCTCACGGCCGTGGCCGCAAGGATTATGGCCCAGGCCCAGGCCCAGGAGCGGTCTCTTTGCGGCGGCCCCAGGGGTCTCACGAACCCGCCCGCCCGGGGCCGAACTCGGCGCCCGGGCCCTTTTGGGCCGAGACGATCAGCCCCTTGCCGATGAACACCGGCCTGCTGGTCAGGACCCTGGCCATATGGGCGTTGTAGGCCCTGTTCTCGGGCCTGGTCTTGTCGTGCTCCTGGGCGCGCTTCTTGTGCTCCAGGAGGTAGTACATGGTCACCAGCCTGAACAGCGGGGCCAGGGCCAGGAGCAGGTAGTCGGAGACCTGGGTCTGGGCGGTGTCCACCCCAAGGACCTTGAACCCGGCGTGGCGCAGGAAGTAGTCCATCTCCGGATAGCCGATGAGATTGATGTGCGCCTCGCCAAAGGGCACGTCGAGGTTGATGGGCGACTTCATGCCCCGGTAGAAGCAGGTCAGCAGGTGGTAGAACCTGGAGCGGATGTGCAGCCGGTTGGGGAAGGTCAGGACCAGGCGGCCGCCGGGCCTGAGGCAGCGGTTGAACTCCCTCAGGGTGTGGGGCGCCGACTCGACGTGCTCGATGACCTCCCGGCAGACGATGGCGTCGAACTGCCCGTCCGCAAAGGGCAGGTCCCGGTTCAGGTCGGCCTCGCGCTCGTCCAGGCCCTCCAGGCCCAGGCTGCGGAAGTTGGAGACCACAACCCTGTGCCCGGCGTCGGCCAGGACCCGGGCCAGCCCGCCGAGCCCGGCGCTGGCCTCGTAGATGTCCAGGCCCTGGCCGGGCAAAAGGCGCATTATGGCCCGGTCCTTTTCAATGTCCCGGACGTGCTTGCGCACCGCCTTGCCGCCGACCAACACCTCTTTGTAGCGCCTCATCACCGTCCCGATAGCTGGCGATCAATGGGCCCCAGGGCCCGGACAAAAGGTTTTACCCGCCGCAACCGCGCTTTGCAAGGAATCAGAGACAGGTCATTTTCGGTCCCCGCCCCGGCCGCCGTCCTCAAGCACCTCGACCAGGAGCAGGAAGGGCTCGCTCAGGTCCTTTTGCAGGCCCTCGCAGGCCTGGAGCAGGAACCTGACGAACAGCTCGCGCTCGAAATGGGTCATGCCCTTGCAGATGATCTCGTTGACCTCGTCCTCGGCGCGCCGCAGGACCGGCTTCAGGGCCTCGGCCCGGTCCGTGGGCAGGATGTTCGCCCTGCGCCGGTCTGTTGGGTCCGGCTCGCGGCAGACCAGGCCGTCGCGGACCATCCTGCCCAGGGTCTTGGCCATTGTGGGCTGCTCCACCCCGACCAGGCCGCAGAGCTCGTTCTGGGTCAGGCCGTTTTTTTCCCACAGCCGGGAGAGCACCGGCAGGGCCGCGGGCAGGACCCCGTGCGGGAGCATCCTGGCGGCCAGGGCCCTGGACACGAGCCTGGCCAGGTTGGACGCGGCCAGGGCCGCGGATGTGTTGCCGGGCGTTTCCATCGCTATCTTGACCTGTTGGATATAAACATAGCTGACCATGTTTTTAACCGGAAGGCAACCGGAGCTCAAGGAAAAAGGGCCTTGACCATGGTCCGGGCCGAGCGGCCGGGCGCTCGGGCCGGGCCCGGGCCTTTGCCAGGCCCGGGATTCTGACGTAGGGTGCGGCCATGTTTGTGGTTGTCAACGCGGACGACCTGGGCCTGCACCCGGCCGTGCGCCGGGCCGTCGAGGCCCTGGCCGGATCAGGGGTGCTCACCTCGTCCAGCCTGCTGGCCAACGGCCCGGACCTGGAGGCCGCGGCCCGGGTCCAGGGGGTGGGTCTCGGCGCGCACCTGAACATCTTAAGGGGCAGGCCCCTGGGCCCCCCGGCCGAGGTCTCCAGCCTGGTCGGGCCGGACGGCCTGTTTCTGGGCGGCTACGCCAAGCTGCTTGCGCGATATGTGCTCGGCAGGGTGGACATGGGCCAGGTGGAGCGCGAGTGGTCCAGGCAGATCCAAAGGATCGTGGACCTCGGGGTCAGGCCGACGCACTGCGACAGCGAGAAGCACGTCCACGCCTGGCCCGGGCTCATGTCCGCGGCCTGCAGGACGGCCAAGCGCTTCGGGATCAAATGGGTGCGCAGGCCCAGGGAGCGCAGCCCGCTGTTGCGGCTCGACCTGGGCGGGATCAGGGCCAAGTTCTTGTCCGCCTGCGCCCTGTTTCAGCGCCCCACGCCCGGGGTCGGCTGGCCCGATCTGGTCTGGGGCGTGGCCGACCAGGGCCGGGCGCTCTTGCCCGGGGCCTTCAGGCGGTATATTGAACGCCACAGGCCCGGGCTGATCGAGGTGGTCTGCCATCCGGGGCTCGCCCAGCCCGGAGACCCGCCCCTGCCCCCGGAGTTCGGGCCCATGCGCGTGTCCGGCCAGTGGGCGGACGAGTACGGGCTCTTGTCGGACCCGGCCTGGACCGGGGTCTTAAGGGACCTGGGGGCCGAGCTCACCAACTACGGCCGATTGGGCCGTGAAAAATCCAAGGCGCAGGGCTAGGCATGGCAAAGAAGAGGCAGGACGCGGTCGAGGTCAGCGTGGTCACGCCCATGCACAACGAGGAGCTGTGCGTGCGCGAGTTTCACCGCCGGATCAGCGCGGCCCTGTCCGGCATGGGAGTGAGCTTTGAGCTGGTCCTGGTCAACGACGGGTCCACGGACTCGACCGGGGACATCATCCGCGAGCTCTCGGCCAAGGACCCGAACATTTTGGGCGTCTTCCTGACCAGGAACAGGGGCCAGTGCACGGCCATCTACGCGGGCCTGCAGCACACCCGGGGCCGGTACGTGGTGGTCATGGACGCGGACCTCCAGCACCGGCCCGAGGAGGTCCCCCTGCTCATAGAGGAGATGCGCAAGGGCTGGGACCTGGTCTCGGGCCTGCGCCGCAACAGGGAGGAGTCCTTGATCCTCAGGCGTCTGCCGAGCCGGGTCGCCAACTGGCTGCTTCGGGCCACGAGCAAGTGCCAGGCCCACGACATGGGCGGATTGTCCTGCTTGAGGGGCGATGTCGCCCGCAGCCTGAACCTGAGGGAGGGCCAGCACCGGCTCATACCCGCCCTGGTCCACGGCATGGGCGGAGCGGTGACCGAGGTGCCGACCTCGGCCCCGCCCAGGTTCGCGGGCCAGAGCCACTACGGCCTGGGCCGCTCCGTGGACGTGCTCTTCGACATCGTCATGCTCTGGTTCCAGAACTCCTTCAAGCAGCGGCCCCTGTATCTGTTCGGCAGGATAAGCCTGCTGTTCTTCGCCGCGGCCTCCCTGGTCATGGCCTGGCTGCTCTACGAGAAGTTCTTTCTGGGCGAGCACATGGGCACCCGGCCGCCGTTCTTCGGGGCCATCCTGTTCTACGTCGCCTCCCTGGGCTTCATCTCCCTGGGCTTTATCCTGGAGCTGTTGAAGAACACCCTGGACTCGGTGACCGGGGCCAAGCCGTACCTGGTCAGGGAGCTGGTCAGAAACGGCCGGGCCCAGGCCCCGGGGCCTGGGCCCGAAGGATCCGGCCCAAGGCCGGGGGACCAGGCCGCGAAAGGGGATTCTTGATCAGGATCGGGAACCAGGGGGCCCGCCGGGCGAAAGGCCTTGGCGGGCCCCCTGGCTCTTGGAGGCCCCGCCTTAGAGTCTTTTCTGCTCGAACCACCAGAACAGGACCAGGGCCAGGACCCAGATCCCGGCTATTGCCACCCAGTTGCCCAGGCCGAGCACGCCCGGCAGGGTGAGCTTGCCCAGGTCTCCCCAGGCGAGCACCGTGTTTTTGAGCGAGGTGTACATCTCCGCGAACACGGCCGCGCCCAGGAGCATGCCCAGGATCCCCCAGGCCGCGTCCCAGCGTCCCTCGCCCAGGGCCCCGGCCGAGGTGCCCGGGCAGTAGCCCAGAAGCCCCCAGCCCGCGCCGAAGATCAGGCCGCCCAGTATCTGGCCGCCCAGGCTCGCGCCCTTGATCGACAGCTTGACCAGGTTGAGGTCGTAGAGGGCGTATATCCCGGCCATGGCCACGATCACGGCCGTGAGCATGAACTTGACGATGGTCATGTCCTTGAGCCTCAGGGCCCCGATCTGCCTGTCGTAGCGCAGGACCTCGGACTTTTGCATGAGCAGCCCGAAGAGCACGCCGGTGACCAGCCCGTAAACAAGGTCCATGGCCTACCTCCCCCTGTAGAGTATGCGGGCCACGAACACGCCCCCGATGAAGAAGCAGATCAGGGCCACGTAGCCGCTCAGGGCCATCTGGGCCAGGCCGCTCAGGCCGTGGCCGCTGGGGCAGCCTCCGGCCAGCCTGGCCCCGAACATGGCGATGACCCCGCCGCAAAAGGCGACCACCGCCCTGGTCGCCGGATTGGCGCCGAAGCGTTCGCGCCAGGCGTCGGGCACGGCCTGGACCCGGAAGGTCCCGGAGCTCAGGGAGCTGACCAGGGAGCCGAGAAATATCCCGATCACGAACATGAACTGCCAGTCTATCTTCGGGACCTCTTTGGCGAAGTACTCCAGGGAGTCCACGTGCCCGGGCGAGACGACCTGCTCGATCAGGCCGGCCGAGCGCACAAAGGTGGTCGAGGCCCCGAAGTAGCTTCCGGCCACCAACACGGACAGGGCCAGGAGCAGCCCGGCCAGGGCCCCGGCCGCATACGGGCTCCAGGCTTTGCTTTTGGGATATTTCGGACCCATGGCCAGCACCTCCTTCCTGCTCTAACTGGAGACGGATAGCTACGAATATAGCAGGATTTTGTCTCCATGCAAGCCGGATTATCGCCGGTTGACAGCATCCCGGCCAGGGGTGAAGGTTCCGCCTCGGACAAGGAGAGGTTTCATGCGCCAAAACGCGGGCGGACGGGGGTCCCCGGGCGGGTACGGCCAGGTCCTGGCCGTGGGCCTGCCCCTGGTGGTCAGCCTGGGCTCGATCACGGTCATGCAGTTCACGGACCGCATCTTTTTGAGCCGCTACTCCCTGGAGGCCATAGCCGCGAGCCTGCCCGCGGGCCTGGCCTCGTTTCTGTTCACGGCCTTTTTTCTGGGCCTGGCCGAGTACGTGGCCGTGTTCGTGGCCCAGTACGTCGGGTCCGGGGCCCGGGAAAGGGTCGGGGCCGCGCTCTGGCAGGGCCTGTGGTTCTGCCTGTTCGCGGGCCTGGCCCTTGCCTGCCTGGCCCTTCTGGCCGGGCCCCTGTTCTCGCTTTCAGGCCACCCGCCCGAGGTCCGCAGGCTGGAGGCGGAGTACTACTTCATCCTGACCATGGGCTCCGGCCTCGGCGTGACCTCGGCCTGCCTGTCCTGCTTCTTTTCCGGCCGGGGCCTGACCATGCCGGTCATGATCGTGAACCTGATCGGCGCGGGGCTGAACATCCCCCTGGACTACGCCCTGATAAACGGGGCCTGGTTCTTCCCGGAGCTGGGCATCGCCGGGGCCGGCCTGGCCACGGTGGCCTCGTGGGCCGTGAGCCTCGGGCTTTTCGCGGCCCTGATCTTCACCAAGGAAAACAACGCCCGCTTCGCGGTCTGGAGAAACAGGGCCCTGGACCGCGAGCTCCTGCTGCGCCTTCTGCGCTTCGGGGCCCCGGGCGGGGCCCAGCTGTTCATCGACATGCTGGCTGTGACCCTGTTCGTGTTCGTGGTCGGCGGCCTGGGCCGGGAGGCCTTGGCGGCCAGCAACATCGTCATCGCCATCAACCACCTGTCCTTTCTGCCCATGGTCGGTCTGTCCATGGCCGCGAGCGTGCTGGTCGGCCAGGCCATGGGCCGCGGGCTCCCGGACCTGGCCGCGCGCTCCACCTGGAACACCCTGCGCGTGGCCCTGATCTACATGGCGGCCATGGCCTTCGTGTTTTTGGCCTTCCCGGACTGGCTCATGGGCCTTTTCAGGACCCGGGACCTGGGCCCGGAGGAATACGCGCCCATCGCGGCCACGGGCCGGGTCCTGCTCAGGTTCGTGGCCCTGTACAGCCTCCTGGACGCCTTCGCCCTGGTCTGCTCCGGGGCCCTCAAGGGCGCCGGGGACACCCGGTTCACCATGCTGGCCGTGCTTTGGGCCTCTGTGGGCTGCATGGCCCTGCCCCTGTTTTTGACCCTCAAGGTCCTGGGCCTTGGCCTGTACGCGGCCTGGTGTTGTCTTTCGGCCTACGTGTTCGTGCTCGGGGCCGTGCTCTGGCGGAGGTTCAGGCAGGGCCGGTGGAGGTCCGTCCGGGTGATCGAGACCCTTGCGGCCGGGCCGGACATTTCTTGACACCAGGGCCCTGTTGGGACAATTTTCGGCCATGATCCGATTTTCGAGACTCGTGGACGCCATCAGGCCCCTTGGCCGGGCAGTGGTCGCCTTCTCGGGCGGGGTGGACAGCAGCCTGGTGGCCGCGGCCGGGCAACAGGCCCTTGGGGACAATCTGCTGGCGGTCACCGTGGACACCGGGCTGATGTCCGCGCGCGAGCTGGACAGGGCCGGCCGGGTGGCCAGGTCCATGGACCTGGCCCACGAGGTCAGGAAGGCGGATTTTTTGGCCGACCCGGACATCGCGCGCAACGGCCCGGACCGCTGCTACCACTGCAAGCGCCGCATGTTGACCATGCTCAAGGGCGTGGCCGTGCTGGACGGGACCAATGCGGACGACGACCCGATGCGGCCCGGCCTGCGGGCCCTCGGGGAGCTCGGGGTGCGCTCGCCCCTGGCCGAGATCGGCCTGTTCAAGGACGATGTCAGGCGCTTGGCCGCCGGCCTCGGGCTGCCCAGCGCCGCGGCCCCGGCCCAGAGCTGCCTGGCCACGCGCGTGGCCAGGGGCCTGGCCCTCAGCCCGGAGCGGCTGCAACGGGTGGAGAGGCTGGAGGACCTGCTCCGGGCTGAGGGCCTGGAAGGGGCCAAGGTCCGTGATGAGGACACGGTGATGATAGTCGATATGTTAAGCGCCGGCGGTGATCTCGACGTGAGCGCAAAAAAACGGCTGATCGATTCGGCCCGCAGGATCGGCTGCCCGGAGGTGGTGATCAGGGGGCGCGGCAGGTGAGCTTCGACGATCTGCTCGACGCCTTTCAAGGCGGCCGGCTGTCCAGGGAGGAGCTCAAGCGGCACCTGGTCCGCGAGACGTTCGCGGACCAGGGCGCGGCCAAGATCGACCACCACCGGCAGCTGCGCACCAACCACCCGGAGGTCGTCTTTTGCCAGGGCAAGACCCCGGACCAGGTCGTTTTGGCCTTTGCCGAGCTGGCCCGGGCCACGGGCCGCGCACTGGGAACAAGGGCCGACGCCGGGCACCTGGAGCGGGTCAGCCGTGATCTCGAGGTGATCTTTGATCCGCTGTCCAGGCTCCTGATCCACGACCCGGGCCCCAGGCCCGAGCCCAGGGGCAAGATCGTGGTCGTCAGCGCCGGGACCTCGGACCTGCCGGTGGCCGAGGAGGCGGCCCAGACCGCAGAGTTCCTGGGCAGCGCCGTGGTCCGGCACCTGGACTGCGGCGTGGCCGGGGTGCACAGGCTCCTGGCGGTCATGGACGAGTTCTGCGCGGCCAGGGCGGTGATCGCCGTGGCCGGGATGGACGGGGCCCTGGCCTCGGTGGTCTCCGGGGTCTGCGCCCCGCCGGTCATCGCCGTGCCCACCAGCGTGGGCTACGGCTCCAGCTTCGGCGGCCTGGCCGCCCTGTTGACCATGCTCAACTCCTGCGCCCCGGGCGTGGGCGTGGTGAACATAGACAACGGCTTCGGGGCCGGGTACCTGGCCCATGTAATCAACATGCAGGGGGAGAAATGAAGACCCTTTTTCTGGACTGCTCCACGGGCGTGAGCGGGGACATGCTCCTGGCCGCCCTGGTGGACGCCGGCGCGCCCTTCGACCTGCTCCGCAGCGAGCTTCAACGAATCGGCCTGCAGGGCTTCGAGCTGAGGCTGGAAGAGAGGATGGTGTCCGGCGTGCGCACGGGGTTCGTCGACGTGCGCCAGACCAGCGAGCAGCCGCTCAGGCACCTGCGCGACCTCAAGGCCATGGTCGAGGGCAAAGCGCTTTCCGACCCGGTCAGGCAGGGGGCCTGCGCCGTGTTCGAGGACCTGGCCCGGGCCGAGGCCAAGGTCCACCAGGTGGCTGTGGAGCGCGTCCACTTCCACGAGATCGGGGCCGTGGACACCGTGGTCGACGTGGTCGGGGCCCTGGTCCTGGTCGAGAGCCTGGCCCCGGCCAGGGTGGTCTGCTCGGCCGTGAATCTGGGCTCGGGCTTCGTGGACATGGCCCACGGCAGACACCCTGTCCCGCCCCCGGCCGTGGCCGAGCTGGCCAAGGGCATACCGACCTTTTCCACGGACCTGGGCATCGAGGCCGCCACGCCCACGGGCATGGCCCTTGTCAGGCGCCTGGCCGACTCCTTTGGCCGGCTTCCCGCGGGCGTGATCGCCAGGGTCGGCTACGGTTCCGGGACCAGGTCCTGCGACGAGCGGCCGACCTATGTCCGGGCCTTTGTCCTCGAGGCCCTGGAGTCCGCGGCCTGAGCCCGGGGCTGGATCTCGGGGTGGTCCGCGAAGTCCGTTTTCAGCTCTTCGAGCCGGGCCGCGTAGTCCGGGCCGAGCCGTTTTTCCAGGTACGCGGCCTCGGCTGCGGCCGCAAGCTCCATGAACCCGTCAACGGTCCTGGCCGTGCTGTGGTAGGTGTGGCGCACCGCGACCTGGTGATCGACCACCACGGGCCAGCCGGCCCTGGCCGCGGACAGGGCCAGGAACAGGTCCACCCCGTAGCCGTAGGGGTTGCCCCGGAGGTCCAGGCCGCCCAGGTCCCGGACGCAGGCCAGGCTGAGCAGGGGCGCGATGCCGTCCACAAGCGTCGCGGTCCGGTACTGCATGGCCGGGTCCTGGACCATCTGCGGGTGGTAGGGGTTGCGCAGGGCCGAGGGCGAGTACAGGCCCACCGGGCCCAGGGCCGCCTCCAGGCGCGCCAGCCTGGCCCAGGCCCTGCCGAGGTGCGGCGGGGCGGAGGCGAATATCAGGTCGTTGTTCAGGAACCAGACGTGGCTGAACCCCTCTTGGCCGAGCGCGGCCAGGGCGTACTCAAGGGCCCCGGCCCAGAACAGGTTTTGTCCGAGCCTCTTCCAGGCCCGGTCAAAGGGCTGTGGGGCGTGGTTGTCCAGGACCAGGACTTGGTCCGACCAGTCCGGGTCGGTTTCCAGTATCTGGTCCCGGAGGCGGGCGGTCAGCTCGGCGCGGCCGTAGTGCAGGATGACCACGGCCAGGCGGCGCGGCCCGGGGCCGGCTTCCTTGTGGCGGTTTTTGATCAAAGTTGATACCTTGCCAGGCATTCTCGCCCAAGGTCCTCGGCCCTGTCAAACAGGTCCTTGCGGCGCGCTAGGCACAGGGGGGCTGGCATGAACTTCGACTGGCGCGAGCTTCCCGGCGACATCTTGGCCAAGCTCTGTCTGGGCGGCTGCGGAAGGCTTCACCTGGCGGGCATGGCCAGGGACGCCCTGGCCCTGGTCCAGAAAAAGGCCCCCAAGGGCGCGGCGCTCATGGACCTGGCCCGGGACATGCTCTGCGCGGCCTGGGAGCACGAGCCCCTGGACGGCGGACTGGCCGCCCAGGTCTTGTCCGTGTCCGCCGGGCAGACGCCCTGCCCGGGCCTGTCCCTGGCCCTGGAGGCGGTGTCCAAGGCCTGGGGGCCGCCCTGCCCGAGACTGGCCAGGATACTCGGCCGCCAGGACCCCGAGGCGGCCCTGGAGCTCTTGAGGGCCGAGCTGGACCGGGAGGCGCTCAACCTGCGCCACCTGCAGGCCCTGTGCGGCCTGGCCCTGGCCCAGGGACGGCCGGCCGAGGCCGCGGCCTACTTCCAGGGGCCCTGGCCCGGGGCCCTGGAGCCGGTCCGGCTCATGGTGGCCGCCGACCTCTGCGCCCACGCCGGGGACTTCGAGAGGGCCCTGGACCTCTACTCCGGCGCGGCCCAGACCCTGCCTCTGGCCGGGATCAACGAAAAAAAAGGCCTGTGTCGGCACAGGCTCGGCCACCGGGACCAGGCCCTGGCCCGCTGGCTTGCGGCCCTCAAGGCCAGGCCGTGGAACGTCAACCTGGTGTTCAGGGCCTTTGACCTGGCCAGGGGCCTGGACCGCGAGACCGTTGTGCTCAAGGGTGGGGTCTCCGTGCTCGTGTACAGCCACGAAAAGGCCCGCGACCTGGAGCGCTGCCTGGCCGCGCTCGGCCGAAGCGACCTGAGCGGGGTCAGGATCGTGGTCCTGGACAACGGCAGCCGGGACGACACGCCCCGGGTCCTGGACGCCTGGGAGGCCAGGCTCGGCCCGGAGGTCCTGGCCAGGATCGTTTTACCCGTGAACATCGGCGCGCCCGCGGCCAGGAACTGGCTGATCAGCCTGCCCGAGGTCCGGCAGCGGCCCTGGGCGGCGTTTGTGGACGACGACGCGCTGGTGCCCCCGGACTGGCTGGCCAGGCTCGGCCTGGCCGCGCGCGAGTACCCCGAGGCCTCGGTCTGGGGCTGCAAGGTCGTGGACGCGGCGGCCAAGAGCGTGATCCAGTGCGCCGACCTCCAGCCCAGGCCGGAGTATGCGTCCGGGTCCCAGGACCAGGACCCCGGCCCGGTCACGGACCTCCACCTGCAGGTCATGGACCTGGGCCAGTTCGACTATTTGCGGCCCTGCGTGTCCGTGACCGGCTGCTGCCACCTGTTCAGGACCTCGGACCTGGTCAGGGACGGGGGGTTCGACATCGGGCTCTCCCCGTCCCAGTTCGACGACCTGGACCGGGACCTGCGCCTGGCCCTGGCCGGAAAGACCGCGGCCTACCAGGGACACCTGGCCGTGGGCCACCTCAAGAGGACCGGCCGGGCCAATCGCCGCGATCCGGTGGGCGCGGCCAACGCCAGGGCCAACCTGTTCAAGCTCAAGAAGCGCTACGGCCCCGAGGAGATGTCCAGGATACGGGCCAGGGCCGAGCTGTCCCTGATGCGGGACTTGTCGGCCAAGAGCGGGGTCCTGGGGGACCTGGGCGGCTCGGCAGCGCTCCGGCCGGAGGGCGGCTGATGTTTCTGAACCTCAAGATAGCCGTCTCCTCCCTGGCCACGCACAAGCTCAGGGCCGTGCTGGCCATGCTCGGGGTGTTTCTGGGCGCGCTGGCCTTCACCGGGGTCCAGCACGTGGCCAAGAGCATGGTCAAGAGCGCCGAGCTGGAGACCGAAAAGCTGGGCCCCAACCTGTTCGCGGTCATGGCCGGTCAGTCCCGGTTTCACGGCCGGGGCGGGGTCAGGCTCTTTGCCGAGGCCAGCAACTTCACCGTGTCCGACGCCCTGGCCCTCATGCGCCAGGTCCCGTCCGTGATCTCGGGCGCGCCCCTGATCACCAAGTCCATGCCCATCAGGAGCGGCCGCAACACGGTCACCTGCCAGGTCACCGCGACCTGGCCGGAGTATCCGGACATCCGCAGCCACCACGCGGGCCTGGGCCGGTTCTTCAGCCGGGCCGAGGAGGACGCCCGGGCCAAGGTCTGCGTGCTGGGGCTGAAGATCGCCGAGCGGCTGTTCGGCGAACCGGAAAAGGCCATCGGCCGGACGGTCTACATCTACAAGGCCGGGTTCGAGGTCGTCGGGGTCATGGAGGCCAAGGGCCAGGACCTCTCCGGCGCGGATCAGGACGAGCAGGTCTTCGTGCCCCTGTCCACCTACATGCGCCGGGCCTCGAACCAGATCTGGATAAGCGGGGTGTTCCTGCGCCTGGACAAGGCCGCGGACATCCCCATGGTCAAGGCCGCGGCCGCCGAGGTCATGCGCCGCAGCCACAAGCTCGGGCCCGGCGAAAAGGACGACTTCAGCCTGCTCTCGGGCAAGGACGCCATGCAGCTCCAGCGCGAGGCCCTGGACCTGGTCCAGACCCTGGGCATGATCACCTCCTCGGTGTCCTTTGCCGTGGGCGGCCTGGGGATTCTGTCCATAATGGTGCTCATCGTCAGGAGCAGGCGCACGGAGATAGGCATACGCCGGGCGGTCGGCGGCCGCAGGCTGGACATCATCCGCCAGTTCCTGTTCGAGGCCGGGATAATGGCCGGCTGCGGCGGACTGACCGGGGTCCTGGCCAGCGTGGCCGTGGTCGCCGGGGTCTGCGTCTTCGGCGGCCTGCCCTTTGTGATCGAGCCCCTGCTCCTTGCGGCCACCCTGGCCGGCTCGGTCGCCCTGGGGCTTGCGGCCGGGACCTACCCGGCCTGGCAGGCCTCGCGCATAGGCATTTTGGACGTGCTCAAGGAAAATTGAGCGCCAAGGCCCCGTTCCTTCATGTTCTTGCATTTATTTCATAAAAATAAAAGATAGCCTGCCATGTAAAGCCTTTGGCCGCCCCTGGGGCGTCTTCTGGGCCTGGACCCGGACCAGGAGAAGGGCCGCGCCCGCGGGTACGGAGGCGCAAGAGGTCCGGCCGCCTGGTTCACTGCGGAGCCCGGGATGCTGCGGCGGCCGGCCCGCAGGATTGAGCACTGTTCCGGTCCCCCGGCCGGCCGCCTTGACCTCGGGGCCGGCCGGGACTAAGGATTTCAAAGCCGCGCGCCCGGCGCGGGCATGGAGATGCGAGTTGAGGAAAAACCCCTTTCAGCCCGTCTACGACGCCTGCAACCTGCGCGACCCGCAGGACAAGGTCGAAAACCTCCCGGCCTGGCCGACGCACGTGGACCTGGAGCTGACCAACAACTGCAACTTCCGCTGTCTGATGTGCGCCCAGAGGGTCCCGCTCAGGAACAAGGCCAAGGGCTTCATGGCCGAGCCGGTCTTCGAGCGCCTGGTCTCCGAGCTCAAGGGCCCGGCCATTCCCGTGCGGGTCATCGGCTGGGGCGAGCCGACCCTGCACCCCGACTGGCTCAGGTTCGTGGACCAGGCCAAGCAGGCCGGGCTCATGGTCCACTTCTGCACCAACGGCGGGCTCATTGACCGGGCCCAGATGCGGGCCCTGGTGGACATGGGCCTGGAGAGCATGAAGTTCTCCTTTCAGGGCGTGGACCGCAAGTCGTTCCGCGAGATGCGCAACCGGGACTACTTCGACCAGCTCAGGGCCAAGGTCCGCGCCTTCAGCGAGCTGCGCGGGGACCGGCCCCTGCCCTTCCTGCACATATCAACAACAATCACCTACGAAAGCGCCGACCAGGTGCGCGCCTTTCGCCGGGAGATGTCCGAGTACGCCGACCTGGTGACCGTGGGCCGGACCTTTTTCGACACCGTGGACCCGGACCAGGGAGACTTCACGGATTCGGAAAAGGAGCTTTTGGCCAGGCTCATGCCCAAGGAGAGCGTGGTCAAGAGGCACCCCAAGTTCTGCCCCGAGGTCTTTGACAAGCTGACCGTCAACTGGGACGGCACGGTCTCGGCCTGCTGCCGGGACTTCGACAACCTGATGCTCGCCGGGGACCTCAAGAGCGAATCGCTTCAGGAGTGCTGGGTCTCGGAGCGCATGGAGGGCTACAGGAGGCTCTTGGCCCAGAGGAAATACCAGGCCCTTGCGCTCTGCCGCACCTGCTACGACTACATGGGCCTGAGCCTGCCCGGGCTTCAGGAGACCTGACCGGTCGTCAAACCGGGGCAAGCCATGCGCAGGATCTGCTTTTTCACCGCGACCCGGGCCGAGTACGGCATACTCAGGCCGCTCATGGAGGCCGTGCGCCAGGACCCGGACCTGGGGCTGCAAATCCTGGTCAGCGGGACGCACCTCTGTCCGGACTTCGGGCTCACCTACCTGGAGATCGAGGCCCACGGGTTCGAGATATCCGAGAGGGTGGACATGGACCTGGGCTCGGACTCGGCCGAGGCGCTCTGCCGTTCGGCCGGGCTGTGCCTTTCGGGCTGCGGCGCGGCCCTGGCGCGGCTTCGGCCGGACATCGTGGTCATCCTCGGGGACCGCTACGAGGCCCTGGCCGCGGCCCTGGCCGCGGCCCTGTGCGGCCTGCCCCTGGCCCACATCCACGGCGGGGAGGCCAGCTTCGGCTCAGCGGACGAGTCCTTCAGGCACGCCATAACCAAGCTCAGCCACCTGCACTTCACCTGCGCCGAGGCCTACCGCCGCAGGGTCGTCCAGCTCGGCGAGGACCCGGACCGGGTCTTCAATGTCGGGGCCCTGGGGGTCGAGAGCATCCGCAGGCTCAAGCTGCTCTCCAGGCAGGAGCTGGAGGCGGACCTGGGCCTTGACCTGGCAGGCCGCTTCGCATTGGTAACCTTTCACCCGCCGAGCCTGGAGCCGGGCCGGGCCGAAGAGAGGTTCGCGGAGCTCTTGGAGGCCCTGGATTCGGTCCCGGACCTGGGCCTGGTCCTGACCAAGGCCAACGCGGACCCCGGGGGCCTGGCAATCAACCGCATGATCGACGAGTATGCGGCCGCGAACCCCGGCCGGGCCGCGGCCTTCGCCTCCCTGGGCCAGCTCAGGTACCTGAGCGCCATGAGCCGGGCCTGTGTCGTGGTCGGCAACTCCTCGTCCGGCATAGTCGAGGCCCCGAGCTTCAGGGTCCCGGTGGTCAATGTCGGGGACCGCCAGAAGGGCAGGCTGCGGGCCGAGAACGTCATCGACTGCGGGCCGTCCGCGGCCGAGATCGCCGCGGCCCTTGATTTGGCCCTGTCCGAGGGCTTCAGGCGCGGGCTTTCCGGCATGAGCAGCCCCTTTGAGCAGCAGGGCACCTCGGCCAGGATCAGGGACGCGCTCAAGGCCGCGGACCTGGGCTCGATCCTCAAAAAGGGCTTCCATGACCTGGCCTGAGGTCCGGGAGAAGACCATGCCTGGCCCGGGCAACCTTGACGTCCTCACCGTGCTGGCCAATGTCCACGGCGGCAGCTACCACAAGATAATCAGCCTGCACCAGGGCCTGGCCGCCAGGGGCCTGCGCAGCCTGGTGCTCATCGGCACCGACCCCACCCGCGGCCTGCAGCTGGGCATCGACGTGTCCCCCCAGGACGTGGACAGCCTGGCGGGCCTCGGCGTCCTGGTCCTCTCGCGCAGGGATATCCGGGCCGTCCTGGAAGACACCCCCGCCAGGCTGTGCCTGTTCGACGCCTATCGGGACATTGAGGTCCCGGACATGATCCGGCTGGTCCGCGAGCGCCATGGGGCCAAGACCGCCCAGCTCGGCGGCCTGCTCATGGACTTCTCCTACTCCGGGGCCGACTTCTGCATAATGCAGCACCCCCTGACCCTGTGGTTCGAGGTCGAGTACTCCAGGTCCCGGTCCTCGCGCCTGCTGCCCGCGGCCAAGGGCATATTCTTCGCCGGAAACATCTTCTACGAGCCCCTGCCCAATGTCTGGACCACCCGGGTCAGCGACCGCGCCTCCTTTTTCGCCAAGTACGGCCTGGACCCGGACCGGCCCCTGGTCCTCTGGCTCCCGGACCGCCTCGACGCCCTGGACTTAAGCTTCGGCAAGATCGTCGAGGCGGTCAGGGCCGCGGGCCTGAACCTGGGGCTCAAGATGCACCCCTGGGAGTACAAGTTCTACGGCCACGGCTTCGACCCGGAGAACAAGGGCTGCACCTCGGCCGAGCGCTGGGGGCTCAGGGCCATCGAGGAGAAGGACACCTCCTGGGCCTACAAGTTCTGCGACCTGGCGGTCATGCGCGGCTCGTCCGTGGGCATGGAGCTGGCCCTGTGGCACAGGCCCGGCCTGTACCTGCCCTCGGGCAGCCGGTTCCGCAGGCTGGACGCCATCCAGACGGACATCGTGAGCACCTGTTCGCTCAGGCTCGGGTCCGCGGACGAGCTGGGGCCGTTTCTGGAGCAGGGCCTGGAGGGAGCGGATTTTTCCGAGGCCGACTACGAGGCGGTCCGCTCCAAGATTTACGCCAACCCGGATCGGGACTCGTTCGAGCAGCACCTGGACTGCCTCCAAGGCCTGCTCGACCTGCCGCAGGACCTGCCCGCCCTGGGCAGCATGGCCGCGGTGCGCAGGCTGTACCGGGGTCGGGTGCCTTTTTCCTACGTGGGCAAGGCCAAGCTCCCGGCCCACCTGCTGGCCAGGCTCCGGGGACAGTCCGGCTCGGCGTCGGCTAGTCTTCCAGGCAGGTCTTGTCCTGGGTCCTGAAGCTGTGGGTCAGGCACAGCCTGCACATGTGGCCCTCGGGCAGCGAGCGCTCCCTGTGCATGCGCCTTAAGGCCTCGAACCCGGGCCCGGCCCAGAGCTCGGACAGGGGCCGGTCCTTGAGGTTGCCGAACCTGAGCTCCCCGAAGTAGTCCACGCAGCAGGCCATCAGGTCGCAGTTGGCGTCCACGTATATCTCGTTGAAGATCAGGGGGCAGGGCCTGTAGGCCGCGTCCGGGGGCGCGGGCGGTTCCGGAAACCCGGGCATGTAGCAGCGGCCGTAGTGCCAGATGTGGTCCAGGGCCTTGATTCCGGGGCCCAAAAGGGCCTCCAGGCGCTCGCGGATCACCCGGTCCGGCAGCTCAGTGACCGCGGAGACCAGTATCCTGAACGGCCGGCGCGACTTTTCCTTGATGGCCAGGCCGAGGTTTTCCAGCACCAGGTCGAAGTCGTCCCTGCCGTGGACCCGGCGATAGCCCTCGCGGTCAAAGGCGTTGATCGAGAACTTTACGCTGTCCAGGCCGGCGTCCAGGAGCGCGGCCAGCCTCGGGCCGTGGAGCAGGGCGCCGTTGGTGCTGATGTAGACGTAGGGAATCTTGCGCCCGCGCTTGGCCAAGGCGACCATGTTTTCGAGGTCCTTGTTCAGCAGGGGCTCGCCCTTGGCCGAGAGCCCGAGCTCGCTGATCTCGGCCTGGCCGCAGACCTGGTCCAGGACCAGGCGGAAGTCGTCCATGGACAGGGTGTTTTTTAGCGCCCGGGCCCGGTGGCTGGGGCAGAAGACGCAGCGATGGTTGCACAGGGTGCAGGTGTCGATGTTGGCCTTCTTGATCCTGGACAGGGGAACGGTCGACAAAAGGCCCTCCCTGGCTGGCGCGCCGTGGTCTTTCGGGCCTCATACTTGAGCCCGGAGCCATTATCAAGCCGCCCCTGCCCGGGCCCGGCCGGGCGCATGTTTTCGTTGATAACCGGGCCGAATGATATTAACCACGACTGTTGTGCGCCAAGGCCTTTGGGGTTTTTTCAAACCGGATGGGGAGCCGCGTCATGTCCGAGGAGTTCTTTTTTCAGCTGCACACCAATGTCTTTTACGGCCTGGGCGCGTCCCGGCGCCTGGGCGGGTTCGTCCGCGACCGGGGCTTTTCCCGGGTGCTCATGCTCGTTGACGAGGGCTGCGCCAAGCATTCGGCTTACTTCAGGGAGATCAGGGAGATCATCGAGCTCGCCGCGGGCTCGCTGCACGTGGAGCAGCTGCGCGGCACCGAGGAGCCCGACTACGACTATCTGGACCAGGTGGCCGGCCACGCCCGCAGCCTGGGCGACTTCGAGCTGGTCCTGGGCATCGGCGGGGGCTCGTGCATGGACATGGCCAAGGCCGTGGCCATGCTGCTGACCAACCCGGGCCGGGGCATAGACTACCGGGGCTTTGACAAGGTCAGGCTGCACCCGGTGGCCACGGTCTGCGTCCCGACCACGGCCGGCACGGGCAGCGAGGTGACCATCAACGCGGTGTTCACGGACAAGGCCGAGCGCAGGAAGCTGGGCATCAACGGCCGGTTCATGAACGCGGACTGGGCCGTGCTCGACGCCGAGTGGACCATGAGCTGCCCCCAGGACGCGGCCCTGTCCTCGGGCATGGACGCCATGACCCACGCCCTGGAGAGCTTCAGCTGCAGGCAGCACAACGTCCTGACCCGGGCCTACAGCAAGGAGGCCTTCCGCATCCTGTACCAGAACCTGCCCTGCTTAAAGGACGATCCCGAGAACCGCGACCGGCGCCAGCTCCTGCTTCTGGGAAGCTATCTGGCCGCGGCCGGGCTGTTCAACTCCGGGTCCGGGGTGGCCGGGGCCTTTTCCTATCCCCTGGGCGCGCACTTCAAGGTCCCCCACGGCATCGGCGGGGCGATCTTTCTGGCCTCGGTGGTCGAGTATAACGTGGAGCGCGGCTACACCGACTACGCCGAGCTCCTGGACCTGGTGGAGTGCAGGCCCGAGCTGGACGAGCGGGAAAAGAGCCGGCGCTTCGCGCTGCTTTTGCGGGAGCTGTCCGACGGACTCGGGGTCCCGCGCACCCTGGCCAAGTGGGGCCTGGCCAGGGACAAGGCCGACCAGGTCGCGGCCCTGATGCTCCCCCTGCAGGCCGCGTTCGACCAGAACCCGGTGCCCTTCTCCGCCGAGGAGGACGCGCCCAGGCTGTTGATGAAACACCTAGACTGAGACAAGGAGAGGCAATGCCCGGTTTCGAGGTTTTCGGGGAAGAGGAGCGGCGGGCCATCAACGAGCTCTTCGAGCTCAACGGCGGGATACTCTTTGCCCACGGCTTTGACGCCATGCGCAAGGGCGTCTACCGGGTGCGCGAGTTCGAGGCCGCGTTTGCCGCGCGCATGGGCGCGCCCCACGCCCAGGCCGTGTCCTCGTGCACGGCCGCGCTCAGGGTCGCCCTGGAGGCCCTGGGGATCGGCCCGGGCCACGAGGTGGTCATCCCCTGCTTCACCTTCGTGGCCACGGCCGAGGCGGTCATCCAGACCGGCGCGGACCTGGTGGTCGTGGACGTGGACAGGTCCCTGAACATGGATCCCGAGGCCCTTTCGGCCGCCCTGACCAACAGGACCAGGGCGGTGATCCCGGTGCACATGATGGGCGCGCCCGCGGACATGGACCGGATAATGGCCGTGGCCGAGCGCCACGGGCTCTTGGTCCTGGAGGACGCGGCCCAGGCCTGCGGCGGCGCCTGGCGGGGGACCCCGCTCGGGACCATCGGCCACATGGGGGCCTTCAGCTTCGACGCCGGAAAGGTCATCATCACCGGCGAGGGCGGCATGGTCGTGACCAGGGACCAGGATCTGTTCGTCAGGGCCAGGGCCTTTCACGACCACGGCCACGAGTACAGCGGCACGGTCGGCCGGGGCGAGGAGGGGGCCATCGGCAACGGCTTCAACTACCGGATGACCGAGCTTCAGGGGGCCATCGGCCTGGTCCAGCTCGGAAAGCTGGACATGATCCTCGAGGCCCAGCGCAGGAACAAGGCCAGGCTCATGGGCCTGCTCAAGGGCCTGCCCTTCGAGTTTCGGACCATCCTCGACCCGGGCGAGCTCGGGGACTCTTTGATCTTCTATCTGCCCGACCGCGAGGCCGCGGCCGGGTTCGTGGATGGGCTCAAGCGCGAGGGCCTGGGCACCAAGAACGTGCCCGACGCCATGCGCTGGCACTTTGCCAAGCACTGGGGCTACATGTTTAAGAGATACGGCTGGTACAGGGACTCCTGGCGCGAGCAGTGGCAGAGGTCCGCGGACCTCCTGGAGCGGGCCGTGGCCCTGCCGGTGATGGTCAAGATGACTGATGAGCGCATCGCCGAGATCGCGGAAAAGTGCCTGCGCATCGCCGAGGAAATCTAGATGTCCGCAAGGGTCCTGGGCTTCATCACCGCCCGCGGGGGCTCCAAGGGCATCCCGCGCAAGAACCTGGCTGATTTGGCCGGAAGGCCGCTCATCAGCTACACCGTGGACGCGGCCCTAAAGAGCCGGGCCCTGGACAGGGTCTTTCTGTCCACCGAGGATGCCGAGATAGTCGAGGTCTGCAGGGCCCTCGGCCTGCACTCCCCGTATGTGCGGCCGGCCTCTCTTGCCGCGGACGACTCCCGGGTGATCGACTGCGTGCTGCACGGCCTGGACTGGCTGGAGGCCGAGCAGGGCTATGTCCCGGACGCCGTGGCCCTGCTCCAGCCGACCTGCCCTTTGCGCCTGGCCGCGGACATCGACGCCGCGGTCGCGGCCTTTCTCAAGTCCGGGTCCCGGAGCCTGGTCACGGTCCACGAGCTGGCCGAGCACCCCTTTGAGTGCCTCAGGACCTCGGGCCGGACCTGGGGCTTTCTGGCCCGGCCGGAAAAACCGGTCCACCGGCGTCAGGACTACGGAACAGAGCGCTTTTACTTCATAAACGGCGCGGTGTACGTCAACTCCACGGAGTTTCTGCGCTCCCAGGGCCTGTTCGTGCGCGAGGCCGAGACCGAGCTTCTGGTCATGCCCCGGGAAAGGGGCCTGGACGTGGACACGCCCCTTGACCTTGCGCTCTGCGAGTGCCTGCTCAGGGCCAAGGGTTCGGATTAGGGCGAAGCGCAGGAAAAAGCCGAAAAGCGCGCCGTTCCCAAGCATCAAGATCAAAATGGGCTACAAAAAGCTGTCCTTGAGCACGGTCAGGGGCGTGTTTTCCGGGGCCTTTTGGTACTCGAGCGCCGCCCGGTTGTGCGAGCCGGAGCGGCAGTTCTCGCATTGGCCCGCGCGCCAGCGGCCGCTCAGGGCCTCGACCACGGCCTGGTGGCGCTTTGAGTTCCATATCTCGGCCAGGCGCTTTTCATTGATGTTCCCGACGCAGTAGTCCTGGTTCCCGATCAGCGGCTGGCAGAGGTAGACCCCGCCGTCGTAGTTGACGAAGGCGTTGGTGCGCAGCCGGGCGGCCAGGCAGTCGATTTGGCCGCAGATGTCCTGGAAGTCGCGGTAGTACCCGAAGCGGTTGGCGACCAGGCCCGTCAGGTTGGTCTTGGCCGGGTCCGCGTCCGCCCTGGGGCAGATGTCCAGCAGGGTCTCGACCTCCTGGGCGCTCAGGGCCAGGCCGCGTTTTTCGTAGTCGATCTCCGGGATGAAGATCACGTAGTCGTAGCCGGCCTGCATGGCCAGGCGGTAGATGTCCGGGACCTGGGCGTGGTTGTGGGGGTTGATCACGTTTCTGGCCCCGACCGTGACCTTTGGGGCCACGGCCTTGACCATGGCCGGGATTTCGAACTGGGCCGCGAACCTGTCGCCGCCGGTGATCTTCTTGTAGGTCTCCTGGTTCGGGCTGTAGATGGACACGGCCAGGTAGTCGAGCCTGGCCAGGGCGGGCAGGTGTCTTTGGCCCAGAAGCGAGGCGTTGGTCACCAGGGCGGTGCGCACGCCGCTGTCGGCCAGGCGCTGGATGTAGCCGTCCCAGCCCTTGAGCGTGGTCGGCTCGCCCCCGCCCGAGAAGTAGACCCCCCTCGGCCTGAGCGGCCCGGTCAAATCTTCCAGCAAAAGCTCGATTCGCTTGGGCCGGACAAAGGTCCCGGCCCTGTTGCGCGTCCCGTAGGAGCAGTGGCAGCAGTTGTAGTTGCAGGTCGAGGTCAGGTGGAACTCAACGGAGTAGGGCGCCAGGCCCAAGGGGTCCCGGTCCTTGCGCTCCAGGTAGGCGGGCAGGAACTTGGCCGGGTTGAGCAGGTTTCTAAGGTCGATCTTTGAACCGGGCATGGACAGGCTCGCCGGGCGGGTCATTCGTCGTTGAAGTGCTGGCAGTACTCGCCCTTGGCCTGCTCATAGTCGCTCAGCCTGCCTATGTCCAGCCAGTACTCGCGCACCGGGAACACGGTCACCTCGCCGCCGTCCCTGACCAGGCCCTCGAGCAGGGTGGTCATGTCTATGGCCGTGTCCGGCCGCACCCGGTCCAGGACCTCGGGGTTGAGCACGTAGATCCCGGCGTTGACAAAGAAGTTGTGGCAGGGCTTTTCCTCCAGGCCGACCAGGCGGCCCTTCTCTACCTTGGCCACGCCGAAGGGCACCTGCAGGCCGTAGTCGCGCACGCACATGCTCGCGGCCGAGCCGGACTCCCGGTGGAACTCCAGGAGGTGGGCGAAGTTGACCTTGGTCAGCAGGTCGCCGTTCATGACCAGCACGGGCAGGCTCTGGCCCGCGGGCAGAAGGCCCAGGGCCCCGGCCGTGCCCAGGGGCCGGTCCTCCCGGAGGTAGGTCAGGCTCGCGCCCCAGCGGGACCCGTCCCCGAAGTGCTCCTCGATCATCTCGGCCTTGTAGTTGACCGAGATGAAGAAGTTCTTGAACCCGTAGTTCAGGAAGTTCTCCAGGATGATCTCCAGGATGGGCTTGTCCCCGAGCCTGAGCAGGGGCTTGGGGCAGTCCTCGGTCAGGGGCCGGAGCCGGTTTCCCAGGCCCCCGGCCATGAGCACCACGGGGTTGTCCATGTCCCGGCCCTGGATGAGCTCGATCATGGTCTCCAGGCCCACGATCCGGCCGGAGTCGTCCAGGATGGGTATCTGGCGCAGGACCTTGCGCTTCATGATCGTCAGCAGGGTCTCGCGGTCGTCGTGCACGCTCCCGGCCGTGGGCCGGTCGCACATGATCCGGCTGACCGGCGCGTCCGTGGGCACGGACTGGAGGATGCCCCGGCGGATGTCGCCGTCGGTCACCGTGCCCAGCAGCCGTCCCTGGCCGTCCACGACCAGGGCGATCTGCAGGGCGCTGCCGTCGATGATCCGGATGGCCTCTATGATCGGGGTGTCCGGGGACACCAATACGGATTTCCAGTTCGAGGACATGGCCTGGTTCGGCTCCTTGGGCCTGCGCGGCCCCTAAATCTCTATGGGTTGGTCCGGTTCGAAGTCCTGCTTGGCCGGCCGGCCCAGGACCTGGTCCCAGAGCATGGGGCTGACCCCGGCCACCCCGGCGCGCTTGACCGCCAGGTTGGCCTCGGAAAAGGTCTCGCCCCTGGCTATGGCCCGGGCGGCCACCAGGCACTTCCTGGCCGC
The DNA here is from genome assembly GCA_016932995.1 of Desulfovibrionaceae bacterium. GTDB lineage: Bacteria > Desulfobacterota > Desulfovibrionia > Desulfovibrionales > Desulfovibrionaceae > JAFGBU01. The sequence goes on along the minus strand of JAFGBU010000010.1, from coordinate 118,534 downwards.
GGCCTTGTTCTTGACCTCGCCGGGGCTCGGTCCCTTTATATCCCTTCCAAGGGCCTTTTCAACATTGCGCACCGCCCTGACCATGGCCTTGAGCTCGTCCGGCTCCAGGCTGGCCCGATGGTCCGGGCCGGCCATGTTTTTGTCAAGGGTGAAGTGCTTCTCGATGACCCGGGCCCCGAGCGCGGCCGCGGCTATGGCCGCCTCGATGCCCTGGGTGTGGTCCGAGTAGCCCACGCGCACCCCGGGAAAGGCCCGGGCCATGGCGGCCATGGCCCGCAGGTTCAGGTCCTCGAAGGGCGCGGGGTACTCGGTGGTGCAGTGCAGCAGGGTGATATTTTTCCTGTCCGCGCCGGCCTGCTCCAGGGCCCTGAGGGCCTGGCCCACCTCGTCCATGTCCGCCATGCCCGTGGACACGATCAGCTCCCGGCCCAGGGACCCGATCCGCCGCAGGAGCGGCAGGTTGGTGATCTCGCCCGAGGGGACCTTGAAGACGCGCATGCCCAGGCCGAGGAGCAGGTCCACGCTCTTGAGGTCAAAGGGCGTGGACATGAACTCCACGCCCTGCTCTCGGCAGGCCCGGACCAGGGCCTGATGCGCGGCCCGGTCGAGCTCCAGGCGCCTGAGCATCTCCAGCTGGGAGCCCTCCTGGCCGGTGGTCAGGCGCTGGTATTCGGCCTTTGGGGCCTTTGAGGTTGCCAGGCTCTCGGCCCGGAAGGTCTGGAACTTGACCGCGTCCGCCCCGGCCTCGGCCGCGGCCCGGACCATGCGCAGGGCCAGGTCCGGGTCGCCGTTGTGGTTCACCCCGGCCTCGGCGATGATGAATATCTTTTCGGACACGATTTGCAATCTCCGCAAAAAACTCAATGCTTGACCAGGGACCCGGCCGGCAGGTTGCGGTAAACCCTGACCCCCATGCCCACCACGCAGCCCCTGCCGATGGATACATTCTCCCTGACCACGGCGTTGCTGCCCAAAAAGGTCCCCTCGCCCATGCGCACGCCGCCGTTGACCACCGCGGCCGTGGACACGTGGCAGTGGTCCTCGATGACCGCGTCGTGCTCGATCAGGGCGCAGGTGTTGACGATGCAGTTGCGGCCGACCCTGGCCGCGGCGTTGACCACGGCGTTGTGCATGACCACGGTTCCCTCGTTGACCTCGGCGTGGGGCGAGACCCGGGCCAGGGGCGAGACCACCACGGGCAGCTCCGCGCCCAGAGACTTGAGGGTCTCAAAGGCCTGCCTGCGGCGGTCCACGCTCTTGACCTGGCCGATGGTCACCAGGAACAGCCCGTAGTCCTTGACCAGCCCGGGCAGGTCCTGGTCCGTGGCCAGAATCTCGTAGCCCAGGACCTTTTGGCCCAGGCGCTCGGCCAGGTCCACGATGCCGGCCACGGCGAAGCGGCCCTGGGACTCGATGACCTCGATGCAGGACTTGCAGTGCCCGCCGCCGCCGATCAGGATGAGGTCCTGTTTCATAGGCCCGCCCCGCTCGGCAGGTTGACGATTCTCGACTCCAGGTCCTCGGCCGTGTCCAGCCGCATCTTCGGGCACTTTTCGTACATGGGCAGCCTGTGCATCAGGGTCCAGACCGGCCGGGTCGCGAACCCGGCGGCGTTGGTCTGGGAAAGGACCGGGTCGCGCTGGCCCGGGTCCTTAAGGATCACGGCGTTCAGCCAGTAGTTGCTGCGCGCGAACTTGGGCTCGACAAAGAACTCGACCCCCGGGACCTCGGCCAGGGCCCGGCGATAGCGCTCGGCCAGGTCCCTTTTGCGCTCCACGAACCCGGCCAATTGCTCCATCTGGGCGCAGCCCAGGGCCGCGTTGATGTTCGGCATGCGGTAGTTGTAGCCGGGCTGGTCGTGGTAGTACTCCCACTTGTGCGGCCTCTTGGCCGTGCTGGTCAGATGCCTGGCCCTTTCGCCCAGCTCCGGGTCGTTGGTCAGGATCATTCCCCCGCCCCCGGTGGTCACGGTCTTGTTGCCGTTGAAGCTGATAACGGCCAGCCGGCCCCAGTTGCCCGTGTGCCGGCCCTTGTACAGCGAGCCCAGGGACTCGGCCGCGTCCTCGACCAGGACCAGGTCGAAGCGCGCGCAGACCTCGGCCAGGGGGTCCAGGTCCACGGGGTGGCCGAAGACGTGCACCGGGACCACCGCGGCCATGCGCCGGCCCGTGATTTTGTTGCGCGGCCCGTCCGGACCCGGGAGCGCGATCCTGTCCAGGTGCTCGGCCAGCTTGTCCGGGTCCAGGCCCAGGGTCTGGCGGGAGCTGTCCGCGAAGTGGGGGACCGCGCCCAGGTGGGCCACGGCGTTGGCCGTGGCCGCGAAGGTCAGGGCCGGGACGATGACCTCGTCGTTTGGGCCCACGCCGCACAGCCTAAGGGCCGCGGTCAGGCCGCAGGTCCCGTTGACCACGGCCACGGCCCGGGCCGCGCCGGTGTACCGCGCGAGCATGGACTCGAAGCGCTCCACGAATGAGCCGGCCGAGGACACCCAGCCCGTGTCCAGGCACTGCTTGACGTACTCCCACTCCCTGCCCGCCAGGCAGGGCTCGTGCAGGCCGACCGGGCCCTTGTGTTCGGCCAGAACCAGCCTCAGGGCCTCGACGACCCGGGCGGGGACATTGTCTCGGGACATGCCGGAGCTCCTCATGTCGCTGTCCACAAACCGGGTTCGACAATAGAAACCGGCCCCTGGCTTGTCAATCGCCGCTTTTGCGCGTGGACAAGGCGGTTTTTTTTGGGCAGGATTCGCCGATCATGCCGGAGAACACCCAGGTTCCGGGGGCGGTCTTGGCCAGGGCCTTTGAAAACGTGTGTGTCTTTCACATCCTGGACGGGCTCAGGGACGGGCTGTCCCATTTTTCGGACCGCAGCCGGGCCGCGGTGATATACGCCATAGGCCATGGCGACCGGCCGCGCATCTACGACCCCCAGGACCTGATGCGCGGCCACCAGCCCAAGCTCAAGGAGTTCTACCTCGAGTCCCTGGACTGGCGCGGCCGGCCCAGCGAAAGCGACGAGGTGGAGCTGCTGGAGGCCCCGCACTACGAGAACCTTCAGCTCGCGGGCCTGATCGCCTTGGGCGGGAGATCCAGGCACGTGGCCTACCAGATGTGGTTCACCGAGCAGCACTTGCAGATGTGCTCGGTGGGTCCGACCCAGCGCTGGCTCGAGCACGCGGTGCGCCTGTTTTCCCAGAACTACGCGGTAAAGAGCGTGCTGACCCTGGAGAGCGCCGGGTTCCTGCTCCAGCAGTGCGCCGTGCACGCGGTGCGCGACCACATCGTGGACGAGCGCATAAGAATCAGGGGCATGGACACCAATCTGCGGGTCTACCCGATCCTGGACGCGGTCCTCGGCGTGTCCAAGACCCTGGAGGAGGGGGCCTGGCCGCGGGGCAGGCTGGTGTTCGTGGAGCCCTCGGAGATCTCCGGCCTGCCCTTTCTGGCCAGGTTCCCCGATAACGAGCGGCCGAGCATCCAGAACTTCAAGCACGTGCGCAAGCTGCTCCAGGCCGTTGAGTTCTCCCCGCGCCAGCTGGTCTCGGACGGCAGGAGCCTGGTCGGGGTGTCCCGGGACCTGGTGCCGGGATCGGCCATCGTGGCCGACTTCAGGGGCGGGCACGGGTTCCTCTTCCTGGGCGGGACGCCGGTGTGCAGCTTTTCCGACGGCAGCTTCCATTCCAGCACCCGCAGGGCCAACCTGGTCCACCTGGAGGAGGCGCTGTTGGAGACCGGCCTGACGCACGAGGACCAGCACCGGCTGATGCAGATCGTGACCAGGATCGTGCACGCCGCGGGCGAGCGCAAGCACGGCTGCGCCGTGGTCATCGACCTGGGCGGCCGCGGCCTGAGCATGTCCGGCCAGTACCTGGACCGGCCCCTGGACCTGAGGGCGGACGAGAACCTGGACCTGGCCCTGTCCCTGTCCAAGGTGGACGGGGCCCTGCACCTGCGTTCGGACCTGCGGCTCCACGGCTTCGCCTGTCTCATGGACGGCAAGGCCGCGCCGGGCGAGGACCGGGCCCGGGGCGCGCGCTACAACTCGGCGGTGCGCTTCACCTCGGGACACGAGGAGGTCATCGTGGTCACGGTGTCCTCGGACAGGCCGGTGTCCGTGATCCAGGGCGGGGTGAACCTGACCGCGATCTGCGAGTGGCTGCCCTTTTACGGCTGCCCTTCCCCGCCCTGCATCGAGGACTGGGTCAGGGACGGCCAGGGTTGACGCTCAGGCCGCGGTCCAGGCCTTGAGCGCCTCGCTCATGGCCTGGGAAAGGGCGTTGATGTCCACGGGTTTGGTCACGTAGCCGTCCATGCCCGCGGCCAGGGCCTTTTCCGCGTCCCCGGCCATGGCGTGCGCGGTCAGGCCGATTATGGGCAGCCCGGGATCGACGCCCGGCCATTTGGCCGAACGGATCCGGCGGGTGGCCTCGATCCCGTCCATGACCGGCATCTGGAGGTCCATGATCAGGCAGTCAAAGGGCCGCGCGGCCAGGGCCTCCAGGGCCTGCTTGCCGTTTTCCACGCACTCGTGCAGACAGCCCATCTTGTCCAGGAACTTGGACACGGTGATCCTGTTGATCTGGTTGTCCTCGGCCACCAGGACCCTGAGGCCGAACAGGACGTCCTCCACCTTTTGCCCGCTCGGCTCCTGATCTTGCGCCGGGGCCCGGCAGGGCTTGAGCTTGAGGGCGAAGAAGATGGTGGTGCCCGCGCCCTCCTCGCTGTCCACGGTTATGGTTCCGCCCATGAGCTGGACCAGCCTCTTGACGATGCCCAGGCCCAGGCCGGTTCCGGGATACCTGCGGGACCTGGACCCGTCCGCCTGGGTAAAGGGGTTGAACACGTACTCCAGCTTGTCCTGGGGGATTCCGATGCCCGTGTCGCTGACCATGAACAGGAGGGGCGTGCGGCCCGAACTCTGCGGCGAAAGCGGGCTCACGCTGACCTCGATTTTGCCCTTGGCCGTGAACTTGAAGGCGTTGCCCACGAGGTTGAAGAGTATCTGCCTGATCCTGGCCGGGTCTCCGCACAGCCTTTTCGGGACCCTGGGGTCAAGGGAGACGACCAGCTCGATGTCCTCGGCCTTGAGGTTCCGGAAGGCCTCGGTGGTCGTGCGCAGGACCTCCTCGATCTCGAAGTCCTCCTCGGCCAGCTCGATCCTGCCGGCCTCTATCTTGGAAAAGTCCAGGATGTCGTTGATTATGGTCAGCAGGCTCTTGCCCGACTCCATGGCTATGTCCAGGTACTCCTTCTGCTCCTCGTCGAGGTCCGTGAGCATGGCCAGCTGGAGCATGCCCAGGACGCCGTTCATGGGCGTGCGTATCTCGTGGCTCATGTTGGCCAGAAACTCGCTCTTTGAGAGGCTGGCGGCCTCGGCCGCCTCCTTGGCCTGGACCAGGGCCCTGCGCGCCCTGGCGCTGCGCAGCTGGCCCAGGAACCCGGACATGAACAGCTCGAGCTGCAGGGCGTCCATGTTTTCGTAGGGCTCGGCCTTGCCGGCGACCACGGCCACGGCCACGGTCTTTGCCGACTCCACGACCGGAACGGCCATGACCCGGCGAAGCGGGGCGTGGCCTTCGGGCAGGTCCGCGGCCGGGACGTAGTCGTTGATGATCTCGACCAGCTGGGAGGCCATGACCCTGGACCACAGCCCGGAGCCGTTTCCCGGCAGGTGGCCCGTCCCGTTCTTGACCCGGCAGTCCCAGGCGGCGTTGGCCGAGATCGCCTGACTGGGCTTGCCGTCCGCCTCGTCCCCGAACACGGTGACCGCCCCGAACCGGCTTTGGCTGAGCCCGAGCGCGTCGTCCAGGGCCTTTTCAGCGATCTTCTCGATCGGGGCCCCGGTCATCTGGTTCAGGGAGTGCAGGGCCTCCAGCCGGTCCAGGTGCAGCCTCATGACCGCCTCGGCCCTCTTGCGCGAGGTCACGTCCTGGATCAGGGATAGGACCGACACGGGCCGGCCGCGTTCGTCCACAAGCGCCGAGTTGTGCCACTCGCAGTCCACGACCTTTCCGGACTTGGCGTAGTTCCTCTGGCCGCAGATGTTGCGGGCCTCCTGGCCGTTGACCAGCCTTTTGGCCGCCCGAGCCACCCGCTCCTGGTCGGCCTCGAACACCAGCCCCGCCTTGTCCAGGGTCTTTCCGCGCATCTCCTGCGCGCTCCAGCCGAAGATGCGCTCCGCGCCGTCGGACCAGTAGAGCACCCGGTAGTTCTTGTCCCACTCGACGATCCCGAGCGGCGTGTTCTCCATGTACGAGGACAATCTGCCCAACGCGGAGCGCAGGCCCTTTTCAGCCCTTTTCATGCGCGCCCTGTTGAGGGCCAGAAGGGCGATGAAGATGGACTGGATGATCAACAGGACCAGCCCGGCCACCAGGGCGTAACGGTGCCGGGCAAGGAAGCTCTCGGGTTGGTTGATGACCAGGCTGTTGTCGGGCAGGTCGCTGAGCCGGACCCCGAAGGCGCGCAGCCTGTTGTTGTCGAACATGAAGACATTGGGGCTGGTCTGGAGGACCGGGATGGCGGCCGGGTCCTCGCCTTTGAGCACGCGCGCGGCCATCCTGGCCGCCTCCCGGCCCTGCTGCTCGGCGCTGACCACCCTGCCGCCCAGGGCCCCGGAGGCCACGTAGTCGTCCCAGCAGGTGTAGACCGGGAGCCCGCAGGACGAGTTGATCAGCTCCAGGCTTTGGCGGGTGCTGAGATGACGGCCCAGGCGGTCGCGGAAGGAGTTGAGGAACAGGACCACCGAGTCCTTGGGCTGGTCGGCCAGGGCGGCCGAGAGCTCCGGGGCGCTGAGCCCGGACAGGTTGACGAACTCCGCGCGGCCGGAAAGGGCGGCCTGGACCTCGGTCAGCCTGAGGAGGTTGAAGGCCCCGCTGGGCGTGGAGTCGCTGACCACCACCACCCGCCGTGTTGCGGGATGCAGGGCGAGTGCGGCCTCCAGGGTGGCCTGGAGATCGACGTCCTCGGCCACGCCGGTGTAGTTCTTGCGGCCGGCGATGCGGGCCTCCTTGATTGCGTAGTCGTTGATCCCGCAGAAGACCACCGGCGCGCCCGGGAACAGGGCCTCGCCCTCGCTGAGCATGAAGTCCAGGGCGCTGTCGTCCGAGGTCAGGACCAGGTCCGGCCGTTGATCGGCGTACTTTTTGGCGTACAGGGCCTTGAGCAACGGGAAAACTTCCCTCGGCTCGAAGCGCTTGGTGTCCATGTACTCGACCAGGACCTCGACCCCGGGCGCGTCCTGGGCCAGCTGCGCGGCCATGCCGGCCATGACCCGGTCGGTCCGGCCGAAGCCCTGGTGAAAGGAATGGAGTATGAGTATGTGTCGGTGGGTGGGGATCTCGGCCCGGGCCGGGGGGACGCACAAAAGCGCGGCCGCAACGCAGGCCGCCAGCGCAAGGGCCAGGCCCCTGGCCCGGGATGAGCCGCCGGGTTTCAACGCTTTTTTCTCCGCATGCCCTGCTCGTATCTGAAAGTAATTTTTTTTCTTAAAATACATCATAGGGGACGAGGTTGCCAAAACAAAACACCTGCCCGCGCGCGGGGCTCGGTCCTGCCTAGGCCGAAGGGGCCGGAGGTTCGTTGGGCCGGATGGCCTCGACCCGGTTCCGGCCGAGGTTCTTGGCCCGGTACATGGCCCTGTCCGCGGCGCTGATGAGTTCCGAGGGGCCATGGCCCGGCGACATCTGGGCCACGCCGACGCTTATGGTGATGCCCAGCCTGTCCGACATCCTGCCCTGGGTCCGGAGGCGGAACTCGTAAGCCTCCACCGCGGCCCTCATGGCCTCGGCCTGGTCCACGGCCTCCTCCAGGGCCAGGCCTTCGCACACGACCACGATCTCCTCGCCGCCGTACCTGGCCGCGAAGCCGCCGAAGTTCGAGGTCTGGGCGGCCACGATCTTGGACACCGCCTTGAGCACGTCGTCGCCGACCTGATGACCAAAGGTGTCGTTGACCCGCTTGAAGTGGTCCAGGTCGATCATCATCACGGACACGGGCCGTCCCTCGGCCTGGGCCCGTTTCAGGCCCACGGCCAGATTGGCGTCCAGGGCCCTGCGGTTGCGCAGCTCGGTCAGCAGGGGGTCGTAGACCGCGCAGAGCTCCATGGCCCTGGCCCTGCTCTCCCAGTAGCGGGCCTCCTCGCGGGCCTCCTCCACGAGCCTTTCGACCATGCCGCGTATGGAGTTGATCATCTCTGAGCGCTCCACGTCGCTCTGGACAACGGCCACGGTCTGCTCTCCGAACCTGTTCAGGTCGGACTCGCGCTTGCTGCTGTTCTGTCTGACCTCCACCAGGACGGACATGATCTCGTTGATCATGGCCGCAGAGGAGCGCTTCTCCTCCCTGAGTCGGACCTCCAGTTCGCCGGTCTTCTTGTTGGAGAGGATGAACTCCTCCAGCCGCTGGAGCACCGCGGCCAGGCGCTTGTCCGAAAGGTTGTCCCTGGAGACCTCCCTGAACACATACTGCCGGAGGTTGTTTTTCTGGTCCTCGGTGAAGCAGGCCAGGGCCTTGAGCAGGTTTCTGGCGAACAGGACGACCGCGATCCAGTCCTCGTTGTCGGAGATGCCGAACTTGTCCATTATGGCGCACAGCCGCTCCATGTACGGGGGCCTGGGGGCGCCGGGCTTTGGCGAGCGATCGTTGCCGTCCATTGTGGTCTGAATAACCTTTTGTCGGTCCGAATGAAAGCCCATTGGCCGGCTAATATCTTCGCCCCTTGCGGGGCCGCGGCCTGCGGGGGCTTTCGGCCTCCGGAGGCGGTCCTCCGGACGGCAGGCTGGGGGCTTGGTGTCTGGACTGTTGATAGGCCTCGTCCAGGAGCATGGCCATTATCTCGGTGCCGGCGCCTTCCGCGGCCAGCCTCTCGACCAGGCCCAGGTAGCGGCGCATGCGCTCCCGCTCAAGGGGCGTGCGTTTGCGCAGTCGGGCCTCGAGCAGGGCGATCAGCCTTTGGGAGACGACCTCCTGGACCTGGCTGTCGTCGGGCAGGGGCCTTTCCTGGAGGTCGATAGCGTAGCGCGCGGCGATGCGCTTGAGGTCCAGCTTCTGGATCACGTCCGCGAGCGAGATCACCGTGCCGCTGGCCCCGGCCCTGCCGGTGCGCCCGGCCCGGTGGATGTATCCCTCGGTGTCCTCGGGCGGCTCGTAGAGGATCACGTGGGACAGGTCCGGGATGTCTATTCCCCGGGCGGCCACGTCCGTGGCCACCAGAAAGCGCAGCTTGCCCTCGCGCACCCTGGCCAGGACCTTGTCGCGCTGGGGCTGGCTCAGATCGGCCGAGAGCTCGTCCGCGTCGTAGCCGAACTGCTTCAGGACCTCGGCCACGAAGTGGACGTGGGCCTTTGTGTTGCAGAAGATGATGGCCGAGACCGGCTCCTCGGTCTCGATGACCCGCATCAGGCAGCGCTCCTTGCCCATGGCCGGCACCTCGTAGAAGACGTGCTCGGACTCGGCCACGTGGACGGTCTTGCCGGACAGGCTGAGGAACTTCGGCTCGGTCAGGAACTCCTCGGCCAGGCGCAGGACCTGGGGCGGAAAGGTGGCCGAGAACATGAACGAGTCCACCTTGCGGCCCGGCAGGTAGCGCTGGACCTCCTTCATGTCCGGGTAAAAGCCTATGGAGAGCATGCGGTCGGCCTCGTCGAACACGAGCATGCGCAGCCCCTCCAGGGACAGGTTGCGCTTGAGCAGGTGGTCCAGGATCCGGCCAGGCGTGCCGACCACCAGGTGCGCGCCCCGGCGGAAGGCCTCCTCCTGGGGGCCGTATGCGACCCCGCCGTAGACCGCGATCACCCGGGCCCCGGTGTCTCCGAAAAGGGTCTCGGCCTCGCCCGCGACCTGGCGGGCGAGCTCCCTGGTCGGGGTGAGCACCAGGGCCTGGCACTGGGCCCGGCCGGGGTCGATCTTGTGCAGGATGGGCAGGATGAAGGCCCCGGTCTTGCCGCTCCCGGTCCGGGCCTGGACCATGAGGTCCTGGCCGGCCAGGATGGTCGGGATGGACAGGGCCTGCACCGGGGCCAGATCCTTCCAGCCCGCCCGGTCCAGGGCCCTGCGCAGGTGTTCCGGAAGCTCTTGGGCCGAGGTCTCGGGGAACAGGGGCGCGCCTTGATCGGCCCCGCGAGGGCCGGGGACGACCTTGTCTTCGGAGTCGCTGATCATGTCTTGTTTTCCTTGCATCTCTTTCCGGGTGCTCTAATCCATAGCCCGGGCCGAGGCAAGGGGTGCGTTTCGGGCCGGCCGCGGTCCTAGTTGTCGTGTTCGGCGCGGCCCGTTGGCCCCGGCGTCTGTTCCGGGCCGCGTCCGCCCTGGACCTGGTCCGCGGCCCGGGCCGCGATGTCCAGCATGGTCCTGACCTGCCCGGGCCCGGGGATCAGGCCCCGGCCAAAGGGCAGGGCCCACGGCTCGCCATTGGTCAGGGCCGCGGCCCAGCGCCGGACCGCAAGGGGAAAGAACTCCGGGTTGTTGAGCACGATCATGGCCTTTGCCCGGCCGTCCTCGGCCCGGGCGCGCTCGGAGTAGCTGCCCGGATGGGCCCGGTAGCGGAACAGGGGCTCGTTGACCAGGGCCGCGGCAAAGCCGTTGGCCGCGGCCTGGACCCAGAAATCCCAGTCCTCGTAGGCGGTGTTGTCCCTGTAGCCGCGGCTCTTTTCCCACACCGCCCTGCGGATCATGACGCACGGGGACAGGACGTTCTGGACCCTCAACAGCCCGGGGTCCCACTGGGGAAGGCCCACCAGGCGGCGGCCGGAGCCCTCCTCGTGCCAGTAGTCCGTGGCCGCCAGGCCGGCGTCCGGACGCGCGGCCAGGGCCCTGAGACAGGCGGACATGAACCCGGGCTCGGGCAGGTCGTCCGGGTCCATGCACAGCAGATAATCGCCCCTGGCCCTGGTCAGGCCCAGATTCCTGACCGGGCCCGGCCGACCCCGGCGCGGCGAGGACAGGGCCTCGAACCCCTGGCAGGCAAGGCCGCGGCCAAGGGCCTTGGCCAGGTCCAGGGAGCCGTCGCTGCTGCAGTCGTCCACGAAGATTATCTCCGTGCGCTCAAGCCCGAGGCTCTGTTCCCCAAGGGCCGCAAACAGCCCGGGCAGGCAGCTTCCGTAATCGTGGTTGGGAATGACTATGCTGAGCGCTGGCTTCATTGCCCCTGACCTCCGGGACGCCGACCCAGGATACCCTGGTTCGCGGGTTTGGGAAAGCTCGGGCCCGGAGCGGCCGCCATGCCCATTCCGGCCTTGCCCAAAATTCCAATAGGGCTTAACTTATCAATTGTAGGATGCGTGAAACCCGCGGCCCTTCCAACATCCTGGAGCTCGCAGCCATGGGAAGATATAAGGAGCTGTTTTTCCACGAAGACCTCGAAAACATGGCCGAGGAGATACTCTTCGAGGAGCTGCACTCCCTGATAGAGCAGGGCGACAGGGACTTCTGCACCTGCAGCGTCTGCATCCAGGACGTGGCGGCCATAGTGCTGAACAAGGTGCCGCCGCTTTATAGTTGTAGTATATTGGAGAAGACCTCGCCCAACGAGGGCTTCTTCCGCAGGATCGAGGAGGTCCGGGGCCTGATAAGGCGGGAGCTGCCCGTGGCCATCGACAAGGTTTCCTCCTCGAACAACCACTGAGCGCCGGATGTTTCCGGCGCTCTTTGGGGGCGGGACAATGCGCAGGGGACTCGTCGCGGTTCTGACGCCGGCGCTTTTCGCGCTCTTCGCGCTCACGGCCTGGGCCGGGAGATACGAGGGGAAAAAGATCCTTTTCGTCGACTCCTACAATGCCGGATACGCCTGGAGCGACGGGGTCATCGAGGGCGCGAGGTCGGTCCTGGACAGGACCAGGGTCGAGCTTCGCGTCCTGCACATGGACACCAAGCGCAACCCGTCCGAGGAGTTCAAGCGCCGGGCCGGGCTTGCGGCCCTGGAGGCGGTGAGGTCCTTTGCCCCGGACGTGGTCATCGCCTCGGACGACGCGGCCTCCAAGTATCTGGTGCAGCCCTTTCTCAAGGACGGACCCGTGCCGGTGGTCTTTTGCGGGATCAACTGGGACGCCTCGGCCTACGGCTATCCCTACGCCAACGCCACGGGCATGATCGAGGTCGACCTGGCCGAGGAGATGAAGAGGCTCCTCAGGCGCTACGCCAAGGGCGACCGGACCGCCTACATTTCCGTGCCCTCGCTCTCCGAGGACAAGATAACCAGGATCTACAACGAGCGCTTTTACCACGGCGAGCTGAAGATGTTTTTGGTCCGGACCTTTGATGAGTTCAAGGCGGCCTTTGTCGCGGCCCAGAAAGAGACGGACATGCTCATCGTGTCCAACTACGCCGGCATAGACCGCTGGGACCCGGCCGAGGCCGAGGCGTTCATCGTCCAAAACACCCGCGTCCCCACCGGCGCGCGCCTCGACTGGATGGCGCCCTACGCCCTGATAACCCTGGCCAAGGTCCCGGAGGAGCAGGGCGTCTGGTCGGCCAGGACCGCGCTCTTGATCCTGGACGGGACAAGGCCGTCCTCGATCCCCGTGGTGACCAACCGGGAGGCCGGGCTGATAATCAACCTGCGCATAGCCGAGCGCCTGGGCATAGTCTTTGACCGTTCGCTGCTCAAGAACGCGACCATCATCGGACGCGGGCCCGGGCCCGGAACCGGAGGGCGGCCGTGAAGCTGGTGGTCAAGATAAACGCCTTTGCCCTGGCGGTCATGGCCCTGCTTTCGCTGTGCCTGATCATCGTGGGCCTTTTGGTCATCGACGACATCACCTATGACATGAACAGTCGCCTCTTGTGCCAGGAGTTGGGCAGCGTGGCGGACAAGGTCGCCGGGGCCCACGGCCTGCTGGAGCGGTCCGGCCTGGCCGGGGTGAAGGCCTATGTCCAGCTGACCGAGCAGGAGGTGGTCGACGAGCTGAGCGACTATGCCTATGGCCGGACCGGGCGGCTGGAGATATTCGACCTGACCGCGAACAGGCTGGTCCTGACGGTCGGAGCGCCCGGCCGGATCAACGAGGCCGTTTTCAGCCAGATGGCCGGCCAGGACGCCGGGGTCCTGGAGTTCGAGGCCTCGGACGGGACCCGTTTCGGGGCCTTTCGCTCATTTGCGCCCTGGAACTGGCTCCTGTCCCTGTCCATAAGCCGCCACGAGATGTTCGAGAAGCGAAACGAGTTTCTGCAGAACGTCTCGGCCTTTGCCCTGGTCGCCTTCGTGGTCGCGGCCTTCATGTTCACCCTCTCGGTCAGGGCCCTGGTGGGCAGGCTTCAAAGGGCCCTGGACTGCGTCCGCAAGGTCGAGCAGGGCGATTTCAAGGCCCGGGTGGAGCCTGTCCAGGGCCGGGACGAGATCGCGGGCCTGCAGCGGGGCATCAACTCCATGGTCTCCAAGATAGAGGAGCGGACCGTGGAGAGCATCAGGGCCAGGGTCAACCTCCAGGCCAGCGAAAAGCGCTACCGGGGCATATTCGAGGGCATCCCTTCGGGCATCTTCCAGACCAGCTTCGAGGGCGCGTTCCTGAGCGCCAACCCCGCGGTGGCCAAGATGCTCGGCTTCGAGAACCCGGAGCAGGTCATCAGGCACTACAAGAACCTGTTCACCGAGCTCTACGTCCACCCCGAGGAGCGCAAGCGGTTTGTGGAGATGTTGAGGGACAAGGGCTCGGTGGACCACTTCGAGACCCTGCTCAGGCGCCGCGACGGCGACCTCATCTGGGTCTCGCTCAAGGCCCGGGTGCTGGAGGATGAAAACGGCGAGCCCCTGTGCATCGAGGGCACGGCCGAGGACGTGACCGCCCGCAAGAAGGCGGAGCTCGATCTGGCCGACCTGAACCGCAGGCTGGAGAACCTGGTCGAGGAGCGGACCCGGGACCTGGCCCACAAGGCCGGCGAGCTCAGGCTCGCCAACCAGCGGCTCAAGGAGCTCGACGAGGCCAAGTCCTCGTTCTTGTCCTCGGTGTCCCACGAGCTGCGCACGCCCCTGACCTCGATTCTGGGTTTCGCCAAGCTCATAAACAAGGACTTCTCCGGCGCCTATCTCCCCTTGGCCGGGGACGACGCCAAGCTGGCCAGGAAGGGCGAGCGCATCAGGGACAACCTCGAGATCATCGAGCACGAGGGAGAGCGCCTGACAAGGCTGATCAACGACGTCTTGGACCTGAACAAGATCGAGTCCGGCCGCATCGAGTGGCACGACGTGGAGATGTCCATGGCCGAGTGCGTGGAGCAGGCGGTCAACGCCGTGGCCGGCCAGTTCGCGCTCAAGCCGGACGTGGTCCTCAAGGTCGAGGTGCGGGAGGACCTGCCCCTGATGCGCGCCGACAGGGACCGCATGGTCCAGGTGTTCATCAACCTCCTGAACAACGCGGCCAAGTTCACCAAGAGCGGCGTGGTCAGGCTGAGCGTCTCGGAGATCGACCAGGGCGTGATCGAGGCCCGGGTCTCGGACACCGGGGTGGGCATCAACAAGGAGGACCTGGAAAAGATATTCCTCAAGTTCCAGCAGGCCGAGAACGAGGACACCCTGGCCGAGAAGCCCAAGGGCACGGGCCTGGGCCTGACCATCTGCCGGGAGATAATAAGCCATTACGGGGGCCGCATCTGGGCCGAGTCCGAGCCCGGCAAGGGCAGCACCTTCATCTTCAGGTTGTCCACCCATCCGGCGGACCGCCAGGGCCGCAGGTCCGAGCTCGGCGCGGCTATGAGCGAGGGCTCGCCGGTCTTTGTGCGCACCGGGACCCCGCTGGTCCTGGTGGTCGAGGACGACCAGGCCACGAGCACGTTTCTGACCCAGCTTTTGGGCGACCACGGCCTTGACGTGGCCGTGGCCTACGACGGCGAGCAGGCCCTGGAGATGGCCGGCAGGCTCCGGCCGGACCTGATAACCATGGACATCATGATGCCCGGCATGGACGGCAGGACGGCCATCGCCCGCCTGCGCGGCGACCCCAGGCTCAAGGACATACCGGTGCTGGTCCTGTCCGTGCTCCAGGACGCGGTCTATGCGGGCGGCGACGCGGCCCTGGTCAAGCCCCTGGAGCCGGAGAGGCTCCTGGACGCGGTGAACGGCCTGCTGCTCAAGCGCGACAGCGGCCAGAACCTCATCGTGCTCAGGCCCGAAAAGGGCCCGGCCGCGTCCTGCGACTTCGCCAGGACCTCGGCCAGGGTCTCCTACTGCACCGAGCAGGAGATGTGGGACCAGGTCGACAAGGGGTTCATGGGCACGGTCATCATCCCCGCGGCCTCGGAAAACGTCTCGGACATGTCCAGGCAGCTGGCCGAGAAGGGGGTCCAGGTGCTCATAATGCCCGAGGCCGCGCCCGAGCAATGAGCGGCCGGGCTCAGACGTAGAGCTTTATCTTCCTGTAGAAGTACGGCTTGAGCAGGCGCAGGCCCGCGATCTCGGCCAGGGGCTTGAGCAGCCAGCCGGTCCTGGTCCTGCTGCCCAGGCAGCGTTTGCAGTAGGGCAGAATCGGTTTGAACCTGCGGAAGCCGTCCATGATCTCGCCCAGCTCCTGTCCTGACAGAACTTCCTTGAGCGTGGAGTCGCGCAGGTTGCCGAAGGCGGTCTTGCCGTCGAAGTCCACGCAGCACAGGATTACGTCCCCGTTGTGGAGCACCGCGAAGTGGTCGCGCATGCCGAAGCAGTACCCGGCCCAGGCGTCGAGCACCGGCTCGTCGGTGAAGGCGTGGCCCCAGTCCGCGAGCATGTAGGTCTCGAAGAATATCCCGGGAAGGACCTCGGCGACCTGCCATTTCCAGGAGACCAGGCCCTGGATCCGGTCGATGACCCTGTCCCGCAGGGACTGGTCGGTGTTCATTATCTCGAAGATGCGCTGGGCCCAGTAGGCGAATGTCCGCCTCAGCTCGGCGGTCGAGGAGATGACCTTGATCGGGCCGGCGACCTTTTCCACGCTCTTGGGCGCGAAGGTGGTGTTCAGGAACCGGAACTTGAACACCGTGTCCGCCCATCTGGCCCGGTACTTGGCGAAAAAGGACATGATGCCTTCCAGGTAGTCCTCGAACTTCAGCCCTCCGGCCCTGCGCAGGGCAAAGGACTCCCTGTCCGGGGTCTGAAGGGACACGTCCAGCTGCTTGAGCCCGTATTTGAGCAGCTCTTGGCCCACGGCCCGGCCCAGGCCGCCCGCGTTGGTGGTCAGGCCCACGGGCTGGCCCTCGGCCTGGGCGTGGGCCAGTATCTCGAAGAAGTCCCGGTGCAGGGTGGGCTCGCCCATGACGTGGAAGGTGATCTTTTCGGCCAGCCCGTGCTCCTTGATCTCGCTGATCAGGCGTTTGGCCAGCCCGGTGTCCATGTACCCGTAGGGCCTGGTCATGAGCGGCTTGGGGCAGAAGGCGCAGTTGAAGTCGCAGACGTTGGTCAGCTCGATGTGGATGCGCTTGAACGGGACGGTCAGGTGACCGAATTGTTTTTTCATGTCTTGCCGGTGGTTTTGTGATCGGTGAGAGGTCCATACCCCAAGCCGGGGCGGATGAAAAGCCCGGCTGGGCCGGGCCCGCCTCAGCCCGGGGCCACGGGCAGGGTGAAGTGGAACCTGCTGCCCTTGCCGAGCTCGGACTCGGCCCAGATCCGGCCGCCGTGGGCCTCGACGATGTGCCGGCAGATGGCCAGGCCGAGGCCGGTGCCGTGGGGCTTGGAGGTCATCGGATCGCCCAGCTGGACGAATTTTTTGAAGATCAGCTTGAGGCCCTGCTCGGCCATGCCCCGCCCGGTGTCCTCGACGCTCACCCGGACCATGTTTCTGTCCCTGCGGGCCCTGCAGGTGACCGCGCCCTTGGCCGTGAACTTCGCGGCGTTGGAGAGCAGGTTGACCAGGACCTGGATCAGCCGGTCGCGGTCCGCGAGCACGGGCGGGAGGTCGGCGGGCAGGTCCTTGCTCAGGACCGGGCCGCCGTCCTTGAAGAGCGGGGCGACCGCGGCCAGGGCCTGGCCCGCGACCTGGGCCAGGGACAGGGGCTCCAGGCGCATCTCGACCTTGCCGGCCTCCAGCTTGGCGATGTCCAGGACGTCGTTTATCAGCGCCGAGAGCCGCCTGCTCTCGGAGACGATGATGGCCACGTTTTCCGAGACAATGCCCAGGGAGGACAGGGCCTTGGCGTTTTCCGGGCCCACGGCCGGGACCACGTTTTCGTTCAGCCGTTTTTCGATGATCTTGGCAAAGCCCAGGATCGAGGTCAGGGGCGTGCGCAGCTCGTGGGAGACCATGGACAGAAACTCGGTCTTGGCCTTGTTGGCGGCGTCGGCGCGTTCCGAGGCCTCCTTGTACAGGGCCTCGGCGGCCAGCCTGTCCTTGACCTCGGCCTGGAGCCGCTCGTTGGACAGGGTGAGCTCCCTGGTCCGCTCCTGGACCCGCTGCTCCAGGGTCTCCTGGTAGTCCTTGAGGGCCGCCTCGGCCTTCTTGCGCTCCGAGATGTCCCTGGCCACGACCACGGCCTTGTTGAACACCCCCCCGCTCACGATGCGGATGGTCATCTCCACGGGCACCGGGGGGTGGATCCCGCCGCCCTTGAGCATCAGCAGGGTCTCCATGGTCTTGTGGGCCAGGGGGTTGCTGTACAGTCGTTCGATGCGCGAGGCCGTCTCCGGGTGGACGATGTCCGTGAACAGCCTGTGGATCAGCTTTTGCGGCCTGACCCCGAGCATGGTCTCGGCCGCCCCCGTGGCGTCGGTGATCCGGCCCGTGGCCGTGTCCACCAGGAAGATGGCGTCGTTGCCCTGGTCCATGAGCGAGCGGAAGCGTTCCAGCTCGTCCAGACGCTGCTGGAGCTCGGGGTAGTAGCTCTTGCTTATGGAGCGCTCGCCAAGGCCGATGAGCTTCCGGCGTTGCGCGAGCAGGTCCTTGTCTTCAGCAGGCATCTTCATAGACTCGGGCGATCTCTTCTTTGCTGGGCTGTCTGGGGTTGGTGATCATGCACGGATCGTCCATGGCCTTGGCCGTGAGCTCCGGGATGTCCGCGGGCTTGACCCCGAGGTCGGACAGGGTCTCGCTGACCCCGGCTTCGGACTTGAGCCCCCTGATCGCCCCAAGGACCAGGGCCTTTTGCCGCTCCCTGGACGCCTTTGGGGAGATGTCCGCGCCCATGGCCCGGCCGATGTCCGTAAAGCGCTCCGGGGCGTAGTCGAAGTTGTAGTCCATGACCTGGTCCAGGAGCAGGGCGTTGCATTGGCCGTGCGGCAGGTCGAGCAGTCCGCCGAGGCTGTGGGCCATGGCGTGCACCGCCCCGAGTATGGCGTTGGAAAAGGCCAGGCCGGCGTGAAGGCTGGCCAAGAGCATCTGGCCGCGGACCACCAGGTCGTCCGGCTCCCTGATGGCCCGGACCAGGTACTCGGACACCAGGCGCACGGCCTGGAGGGCGTGCAGGTCGGTCACCGGCGAGCTGGCGTTGGACACGTAGGCCTCTATGGCGTGGGTCAGGGCGTCGAGCCCGGTGTACGCGGTCAGGCTGGCGTCCATGGTCGTGGTCAGGACCGGGTCGATCAGGGCCGCGTCCGGGATCATGGCCTTGCTGACGATGGCTATCTTGACCTTTCGCTTGGAGTCCAGGATGATCGAAAACTGGGAGACCTCCGAGGCCGTGCCCGCGGTGGTCGGGATGCAGATCAGGGGCGGGCAGGGCCGGGGAACGTTGTCAACGCCCTCGAAATCCAGGACGTGCCTCTTGTTGGTGGAGACCACGCCGATGGCCTTGGCGCAGTCCATGGGCGATCCGCCGCCCACGGCGACAATGGAGTCGCAGCCCTCCTGCCCGTACAGGGCCGCGCCGGCCATGACCTCGGAGTCGCGCGGATTGGGCGAGAGCTCCGTGAACAGGACCGCGTCCACGCCGGCCTCGGCCAGAGAGTCCGTGACCCGGTCGGTCCAGCCCGAACGTTTGATTATCGGCCCGGAAACGACCAGGGCCTTTCTCACGCACAGGTTTTTGGCGTATTGGCCGGCCAACAGCGAGCTGTCTTTGCCGAAAACGAACTCCGGGGCGACGAACTTCCTCATCTCCAGGATCCGGTCGTCATTCATCGGGCAACTCCTTGGCCGCAGGTCCGGGTCAAGGCGCAGGCCGCCGGGCACGCCTTGCAGGTGCCCGGGAGGGCGTGTCCGCTCGACAGGGCGGCCTGCCGAACCTGGGCTCCTTAGTGATTCATACTAAGATCAAACATGGTCCGAGCGCAACCAAGCCTGGAGGCCCGGGCGATAGTGATTTTTTTCCCAAGCGGGTTAAGATTGTGAAACATTTTGCTCTAGATTTGTGGAATCAAAGCTGATATTTTGCAGTTGCGGCCCGGTCGCAGCCAGGCGACCGGGCCGACGAGGGTGAGGCGAGGCCATGAACCACTACGCAAAGGCGTCAAAGCTGTTTTTTGACCAGCGGGACCACGACCTGCTGCGCATAGTCAACGACGTGCTTGCCGGGGACAGGTCCCTGAGCGGCCTGAAAAAGCTTCTGGCCCCCTACCTTCATCCCCACGGGATCAAGGAAATGGCCGCGCCCAGGGCCCTGCGCATCGCCTATGCGGTCATCCGGCTTCTCGGCTCACTGGAGGCCGGGCAGGTGGACGACCGGCTGGTCGCCCTGCGGGCCCTGCGCGACGAGGTCCTGTACACCTCGCGCAGCGCCCTGCGCATGAACACGGCCAGGGTCCTGGTCCAGATCATGAAGGACCTGGTGCGCGCCAAGGGCGACTACGCCAGACAGCTCGAGCTGGCCCACGACTTCAGGGTCTCGATCTCGGGCAAGCCCAGGATCATACGCCGGGCCCTGAGGCGCTACCACTTGTTCGAGATGCCCGAGGACTGGAACCAGATCGCCTTTGACGACCATGTCCACGACGCGAACACCAAGGGCCGCAAGTCCAGCACCCACCTGATCATGGACGCCTGGATCAAGGGCGTGCGCTCCCTGACCGTGGTCTACTACAACTACATCCAGCCCGAGGTCGCCTGGGAGCTCTTGGAGTCCGCGGCCATCATGGACATCGAGGTGCGCATCGGCATAGAGTTCTCGGCCCGGTTCAGGGGCCGGTTCGTCAAGCTCATCTGGACCCCCTCGGGCTTCGCCGACAACCAGGACTTTCTGGCCTTTCTCCAGAAGCCCGAGGTCAGCGCCTTCTTGGCCGAGAGCCGAAAGGTCTCGACCTATCAGCAGAAGTACGTGTTCAGCGTCCTGGCCGAGTACAACGAGCGGCACCGGCCGGCCATGGCCAGGCGTTACGGCCTGGACCTGGAGCCTTTGGACGAGGCGAGCTTCAGGGCCTTTGTGGGCGCTGGCCAGCCGTCCCTGCTGCATCTCGGCAAGTACATCCACAACAGCCTTTTTTCGGCCATGCAGTCCAGGCTGGAGGACCTGCGCACGATGTACGGCCAGGGCGGCGAACAGGAGCGGGCCGAGATAAGGAAGCTGGTCCAGGACATGAACCGCCTGGACTCGGACTTCATCATCGACGAGTATCTCCTGCCGGCGCACAACCCGCACCTGCCGGACCCGGCGGTGCCCAGGGACGGCGACGACGTGCCCGAGCTTTTGACCCTGGAGCCCAAGGCCCTTTTGACCCGGATCAAGGGCTTCAGGTCCGGGCCCAAGGTCACGCTCTACCTGAGCGGCCTGGGCGAGGAGGACGTGCTCGAGCTGCTCTACGACTGCCAGGGCATGATCACCGACCTGGAGGTCTTCAACCTCAAGAACTACGTCCGGGACCCCTCGACCTTCGATCCCAACCTGGTCAAGCTCCAGCGGGACATAAACAGCGGCAACATCATCAGGATCAAGCGCTATGTCCGCAGGCTCATCCAGAAGGTGGACAGGGAGGCCGGGCCCGAGGCCGCGGACCGGGTGCTCAAGTTCAAGGAGATATTGCGCAACATCTCGCCCCTGCTCGCCTTTTACAGGGAGTCGCCGATCAGGGCGCGCATCGGCAGCGGGTCCACGGGCGGCTCCAGCCGGACCCACGGCATGGGCCTGGCGGTCAAGGGCAGCATACCGGCCCGGGGGCTCAGGGGGATTGAGGACGACCGCAACAACGGCTCGCGGCTCTGCCTTCCGGTGAGCGCCGACGCCCACCTGCGGACCAGCTTCCTGCCCCAGGAAAAGGGCGGGGGCCTGATCAGCCTCCTGACCCACCTGGCCGGCGCCTTTCCGGTGCTCGGCCGCCTGGGCGGCCCGGTGCGCCGGGACTGGGTGGTCAGGGGCTACTCCGCCCACTTGAGGGACTGCGGCAACATCATCACCCTGGGCGGCCGACAGGCCCAGGTCGAGGAAAGGCTGTGCCTGGAGCCCTCGGAGTGCGGCTACGAGGCCCCGAGGTTCTCGCTCAAGAGGCTGCACAGCGTGCTTCGGAACAGCCTCAAGGTCCTGGTCGGCTTCATGCCCGCGTTCCTGACCTTTTTCTTGACCAAGGACTGGTGGCTGCTGGCCTATTTCGGCGCGGTCATATGGTTCGCCATCACCGGGCTTCGGAACATAATCCAGTCGGTCCTGGGCGGCGGCGGGCTCAGGCGCTCGCCGCTGTTGCGCTGGAACGACTACGTGAGCTGGGAGAGGCTGTGCGACTCCCTGTTCTGGACCGGATTCTCGGTGCCCCTGCTCGACTACCTGGTCAAGACCCTGGCCCTGGACCGCGGCCTGGACGTCAACACCACCACCAACCCGGTCCTGCTGTACACGGTCATGGCCCTGGCCAACGGCCTGTACATCTTCAGCCACAACATCCTGCGCGGCCTGCCCCGGAGCGCGGCCCTGGGCAACATCTTCAGGAGCGTGCTGTCCATCCCCCTGGCCGTGGCCTTCAACTGGGCCGCCGGCGGCCTGCTGGGCGTCTGCGGGGTGCTCGGGGTGAACCTGGTCCTGCAGAAGTGGGCCGCGGTCATCTCCAAGCTGGCCTCGGACTGCGTGGCCGGGTTCATCGAGGGCCTGGCCGACCGGGCCCACAACATGCGCATGCGCTGGTGGGACTACAACAGCAAGCTGTTCCAGCTCTTCGGGACCTACTCCCGGCTGGAGAGCCTGTTCCCGGAGACCGACCTGCTGGAGCTTCTGGCCTCCCCGGTGGAGTCCGTGGGCGGGCCCCTGGAGGAGGGTCGGGACCTGGAAAAGGTCATCATGGTCCACGTCCTGGACCTGCTCTACTTTTGGATGTACCAGCCCCAGGCCAGGACCGTCCTGCGCCGGGTGCTCAAGTCCATGCCCCAGGAGGAGCGCCAGATACTGGTTATCTCCCAGCTGATACTCCAGCGCGAGAGGGAGATAAGCCAGCTCTTCGTGGACGGCATCGTGGGCAAGAACTTTTCCCGGGCCCTGGCCTTTTATCTCAACCGCTGCGGGGAGTACATGGACGCCATCCAGCTTTTGGCCCACAAGTACTGGGCCCTGGCCGGGTCCGAGGAAGTGGTCGTGGGCTGGACCGAGGGCCAGGACCAGGTCTACGGCGGGGGCAGGGCGCAGAAGCCCTTCATGTAGGCGGCCTTTGCGGACAGGCCGGTCAGGCCCTCAGGTACGGCCGCAGGCATTTCGGCGTCTCGTCCAGGCCCAGGTTTCTCTGGACGTCCCCGGCCTTGGGCACGAACAGTTCGCCCCGGGCCGAGGCCACGGTCTGCCCGTGGGCCTCGATCCAGGCCCTGGCCGAGATCATCCGAGCGCCCGGGGCGTCTATTTTGGCCTTGATCAGGCAGGGGGTCTGCGTGGGCATGGGCCTGGACAGGCGGATCGACATCCCGGCCGTGAACACGAGCCGTTTTTCAAAGTGCAGGGCCGCCCAGCACATGGCCTCGTCCAGGAGCATGGCCTGGAACCCGCCGTGGACTATGCCCGGAAACCCGGCCATCTCCTCCTTGACCCCGGAAAGCGGGCTGACCACCAGCTGCGCCGCGGGATCGTGATAGAATTTGAGCCTGAAGCCCGAGGGGTGCAGCGGGGAGCAGGCAAAGCAGTTGTAGCCCGGCAGCTCGGCGTAGACGTTGTCTATCTCCTGCCAGTGCGGCTCGCGCATGATGCGTCCTCCTGTTCGGTTTCCGGACCCAGGAAACATCAATCGCTCCCGCCGGTCAACCGCTTGCCGCGCCTTTTCCCGGAATTGATTTTCGGGCCGCTTTTGCATAGCCTTGATTCCTTTGGATCCGGTCCCGGCCCGGCGGGCCCGGGGGATTGGCGATGCTGAAGGCAAAAGGGCGGACATGAGCGAGGAAAAGAGGCTGGAACGGGAGTGCGACGCCGAGGTCAAGTCCTTTGTGGACAATGGCGGCGCGTTCGTCCTGGTCACCAGGGACCTGGCCTTCCGCAAGCTGTTCTTGTCGGTCTTCAGGCGCTATCTGGGCCTTGGTCTCGAGTGCGTGGCCGAGCTGTCCAGGTACGAGGACATGGCCGCGACCTTCGAGAGGCTGTGCGCGGAGGCAAAGCGCATATTTCTGTTCATCGAGGCCGAGATGGACGGGGACTTGGCCAACGACCATTTGCGGGCCCCTGGCTGGGAGTGCCGGCCGGAGTTCGTGATCGCGGTCTCCGGGCCCGTGCAGGGAGACCCCCTGATCCTTCTCTACGAGCTCGGGGCCCAGGACTTCATCATCAAGCC
This sequence comes from Desulfovibrionaceae bacterium, assembly GCA_016932995.1. GTDB lineage: Bacteria > Desulfobacterota > Desulfovibrionia > Desulfovibrionales > Desulfovibrionaceae > JAFGBU01. The sequence continues at coordinate 94,978 of JAFGBU010000010.1, read as the reverse complement.
GGTTTCGGCCGCCAAGGTGATCGAGAAGATCGCCGGCGTGGTCTCCAGGCCCCAGGCCGCCGAGGGTCTGTCCGGCGAGATCAGGGCCTGTCTGGAGCAGGGCGACTACTCCAGGGCCCTGGCCCTGAGCGATGAGCTGATAAGAAAGCACCCCGAAAGGCCCCTGGGCTACAGCCTCAAGGGCGACGCCCTCAACTCCATGGGCGACAACCCCGGGGCCGTGGAGGCCTACACGCGGGCCTCGGAGCTGTCCGGCAGGTTCCTGGAGCCCCTGGTCAAGATGTCCGGCCTGGCCCAGTGGGAGGAGGACCGGCCCACGCAGATAAAGGCCCTGAAGAAGCTGGACAAGCTCAGCCCGCTGAACCTGGAGCGCAAGGTCCTTTTGGGCAACGTGTACCTGCGCGTGGACCGCGGGCACGAGGCCGAGGAGGTCTTTCAGGCGGCCCTCAAGCTGGCCGCCAGGCAGGGCCGGGACGCGGCGGCCCGGACCGCGGCCAAGGTCGCGGACGCCTGCATGGCCCACAGCCCGGCCCTGGCCGAGAAGTACAGCCGCATGGTCCTGGAGTCCGGAAAGGGCGCCTACGGCAAGGCCCAGATGGTTTTGTTCAACAAGCTGGGCATCGCCCTGCGCAAGCAGGGGCGCTGGCAGGAGGCGATCAAGGAGTATCGCAAGGCCCTGGAGCTGGGACCCGGCGACGGCGTGCTGGAGTACAACCTGTCCCTGTCCCTGGCCGAGGGCGGACTCTTTGACGAGGCCGTACAGCATCTGGCCAAGGCCCTGGAGATCAACCCCGGGTTCTGGGAGGGCTCGGCCTCGACCTGCTGCAACATCGCCGTTCTGCTCGCCAAGTCCGGCAACAGGGACCAGGCCCGGGAGTTCGCCCAAAGGGCCCTTGACCTGGACCCGGAAAGGGAAAAGGCGGCCAGGCTGCTCAAGGAGCTTGCAGGGCCCAAGCCGGCTACTCGCTCATGAGCAGAAGGACCTTGAGCGCCCCGGGCCGCCGGGCGTGCTCCAGGGCGTCGGCGAAGCGGCCGAACGGGTATACGGCCTCGATGAGCGGGTTCACGTCCAGCCGCTTGTTGGCCAGATGGTCCAGGGCCAGGGCCAGGTCCCCGCAGCGCGAGCCCAGGATGGTCACCTCGTTGACCACCACCCTGGCCAGGTCCAGGCGGGTCGGCCTGCGCGAGGTGGTCTTGGCCGCGATTACGCCCTCGGGCCGCACGCACTTGAGGGCGTCGGTCAGGCCGTCCTCCCTGCCCGTGGCCTCGACCACGAGGTCGAACAGTCCGAACTCCTTGATCATTTCCGCCAGGCCCTGGGCCCCGCGCACCAGCCTGGAGACAACGCCCTGGGCCGCGGCCTTGGCCAGCTTGTCCGGGTGGTGGCCGGCCAGGACCAGTCGCGGGTTGAGGGTCCGCAGGCCGAGGGCCGCGAGCAGGCCGAGCTTGCCGTCGCCCAGGACCAGGACCTTTTGTCTGGCCGTGATGTGGACCTGCTGGCCGATCTCCAGGGCCGCGGCCAGCGGCTCGGCGAACACCGCCTCCTGGTCCCTGAGCCCGTCCGGAACCGGGATCAGGTTGGCCGCAGGCGCGCTCAGGTAGTCGGCAAAGGCGCCGTCCCGGCCCGCGATGCCAATGACCGTGCGCGAGGCGCAGTGGCGGCTGTCCCCGGCCAGACACCGGGGGCAGGCGCCGCAGCCGCAGTTTATGTCCGCGACCACGCGCCTGCCCTCCATATCCGGCCGGTCCGGGCAGGACTTTACCAGGGCCACGAACTCGTGGCCGGGCACTCCCTGGAAACCGTAACAGCCGGCCAGCAGCTCCAGATCGGTGTTGCAGATCCCGGCCAGGCGGACCCTGAGCAGGGCCTCGCCCGGGCCGGGCTCCGGCTCGGGCCTTATGGCCAGGGACGCCGAGCGGTCCTTGAAGACGACTGCCCGCATGGCGCTATTGGGTGGCCGCGGCCTCGTTCATCAGATAGACGATCTCCGAGAGCACGTCGTCGAACAGGTCCCTGAGCTCGTCCTGGGCCATCTTGTCCTCCAGACCCGACTTCAGCGTGGTCCGATGCTCGGTCTCCCAGGCCTTCTTGCGGAAGGTCACGGTCTTCTTGGTGCTCGTCACGTCCAGGCCCTCGTCGCTGGCCAGGACCCTGACCCCGGTGAAGATGCCGGCGGCCACGAAGGTCACCCGCAGGTCGCTGTCGTATTGGAGCATGGCCGGGTGCCTGAAGAAGAACCGGGTGACCTCGCCGCCGATGATGAAGTCGAAGTCGTCGCCGACCTTGGCCGGGTCGTCGAAGTAGCTGACGTCGTAGCCGTTGTGCTTCAGCTGCTGGTACAGGGCGCGGCCGATCCACTCCCCGACCTCGGGCGAGGCCTGGACCTGGCATTTGTCGGCGATGAGCCCGATGGACCTGTCGGCCCTCTTGTCCAGGAAGGGGACCACGGCCATCTTGAGCGGGCTTTTCGGGGCCTCGATGTCAGAGGGCGTGTAGGACAGCTTGAGCACCCGGGTCTCGCTCTTTCCCCCGGCCGTATCCTGGGCCGCCGGGGCCGGGCCCAGGCAGAGCAGGCCCAGGGCCGCGGCGATCAGGGCCGCCTTGAACAGGGTTTTCATGGAGACGCTCCTTTGTTGATGGGTGAGGGTCGCGGGACGCTTCATCCATCAACATACACGGCAAGGCGCGGGCAGTCCATGGCCGCAGGGCCGCAACGGGCCGTAACACAGGATATATGGCTTCGTGACCGGCCTGTAACCCTGGCCGCGTATATGCCGGGTCATGGCCATATGTTGATTCCACACAGAGGAGAAAAAAATGAACAGGACTTTTTTTGCGGCCTTGACCCTGACCCTGGTGCTCGGCCTTTCGCTCCCTGCCTGGGCCGGAAGCCTCAAGATCAATGGCTCGACAACCGTTCTGCCCATCGCCCAGAAGGTCGCCGAGGCGTACATGAAGGAGAACCCCGCGGTGTCCATCTCCATTTCCGGGGGCGGTTCCAGCAACGGGCTCAAGGCCCTGATCGACGGCAACACGGACATCGCCGACGCGTCCAGGTTCATCAAGGACAAGGAGATCGAGCTCGCCGTGGACAACGGCCGCTACCCGGTGCCCTTTGCCATTGCCTACGACTCCATCGTGCCCATCGTGCACCCGAGCAACAAGGTCAATGACCTGAGCATCGAGCAGCTCAGGGACATCTACATGGGCAAGATCACCAACTGGAAGGATGTCGGCGGCGACGACAGGCCGATCGTGGTCATCTCCCGCGACTCGTCCTCGGGCACCTTCGAGACCTGGGCCGAGAAGGTCATGCACAAGGAGCGCGTGTTCGCCGGCGCGCAGATGACGCCCTCGGCCGGGGCCGCTGACCAGGCCGTGGCCAAGAACAAGTACGCCATCGCCTACAACGGCATCGGCTACCTGAACAAGGCCGTCAAGGGCCTTGCGGTCAACGGCGTGCAGGGCAGCAAGGAGACCACCCTGAACGGCCAGTACCCGATCTCCAGGCCCCTGTTCATGTTCACCAACGGCTGGCCGAGCGGCGAGACCGCCGACTTCATTCGCTACGTGCTGCATCCGGCCCACGGCCAGAAGGCCGTGGCCGCCACCGGCTACGTGCCCCTGTATTAGGGGCCTGTCCGACAGGGCCGGGCCGCGGGGTCCGGTCGAAAGACCGGACCCCGCGGCCGAAGCGGCGAAGATGCGAACATGGATGGAGAGATGAACAAGAGGTTTTTGAAGGAAAAGCTGATCCGGGCCGGGTTCTTCGTCACCGCCCTGGTCTCCGTTTTGGTGCTCGGCATGATCATGGTCTTTCTCTTCAGCCAGGGCCTGCCGATCTTCGACCAGGTCTCGGTCGGGAGGTTCATCTTCGGCACCCAGTGGTATCCGACCGCCGAGCCCCCGGACTTCGGCATCCTGCCCCTGATCGCGGCCTCGGTGGCGGTGACCGCGGTCTCGTCCCTGATCGCCATCCCGCTTGGGGTCACGACCGCCGTGTACCTGGCCGAGATAGCCTCCCCGCGCATGCGCGGCTTTTTCAAACCCGTGGTCGAGATGCTGGCCGCCCTGCCCTCGGTGGTTATAGGCTTTTTCGGCATGGTCGTGTTCGCGCCCTTTCTCCTGGAGCAGCTGGACCTCTTGACCGGGCTCAATCTATTGAACGCCTCGATCATGCTCGCGTTCATGTCCGTGCCGACCATCTGCAGCATCTCCGAGGACGCCATCTACTCCGTGCCCGCGGAGCTCAAGGAGGCCTCCCTGGCCCTGGGCGCGACCCACTGGCAGACCATCTACCGGGTCATTGTCCCGGCCGCCCTGTCCGGGATATCCACGGCCGTGATCCTTGGCATGTCCAGGGCCATGGGCGAGACCATGGTCGTGCTCATGGTCGCGGGCGGGGCCAGCCTGATCCCGGGCTCGCTGTTCGATCCGGTGCGGCCGATGCCGGCCAGCATCGCGGCCGAGATGGCCGAGGCCCCGTTTCACAGCGAGCACTACTACGCCCTGTTCGCCATCGGCGTGGTCCTGTTCCTGTTCACCTTTTTGTTCAACATCTGCGCCGACTACATCGCGGGCAGGCACAAGCAGGTCGGCGCGGCAACGCTCTAGGCAGGGGTCTTTATGGACTTGATTGAGGCGGCCTTGGAGCGCAGGCCGGAGAACAAAGAGGCCGACGGGTTCCGGGCGCCGGGAATGAGCCGGAGAAAGGCGGTCCAGGCCGGGATGTTCGGCCTGTTCAGGGCCGCGGCGCTGATAAACGGCCTGGCCCTGTTGGTCATCGTGTTCTTCCTGCTCAAGAACGGGGCCGGGAGCGTCACCTGGGAGTTCTTGACCGAGCAGCCCTACGACTCCATGACCCGGGGCGGGATCCTGCCCTGCATCGTGGGCACCCTGATCCTGGGGCTCGGGGCCATGCTCGTGGCCTTTCCCCTGGGCGTGGCCTCGGCCGTGTTTCTCAGCGAGTACGCCGCGCCGGGCAGGGCGGTGCGGGTCATCAGGCTGGGCATCAACAACCTGGCCGGGGTGCCCTCGGTGGTCTTCGGCCTGTTCGGCCTGGCCTTTTTCGTGACCTGGTGCGGGTTCGGGGTGAGCATCCTTTCGGGCGTGCTGACCCTCGGGCTGCTCAGCCTGCCGGTGATCATCGGCACGGCCGAGGAGGCCCTGCGCTCGGTCCCCCAGACCTACCGCGAGGCCTCCCTGGGGCTCGGGGCCACCAAGTGGCAGACCATCTCCAGGGTCGTGCTCCCGGCCGCCGTCCCGGGCATGCTCACCGGGTCCATCCTGGGCCTGTCCAGGGCCGCGGGCGAGACCGCGGCCATCATGTTCACCGCGGCGGTGTTCTTTTCGCCCAGGATGCCCAGCGGAATCTTTGACCAGGTCATGGCCCTGCCCTATCATATATATGTCCTGGCCACGGCCGGCACGGAGATCGAAAAGACCCGGCCCCTGCAGTACGGCACGGCCCTGGTGCTCATCTGCCTGGTTTTGGGCATGAATCTGGCGGCCATCTGGTATCGGGCCAGGATACAGAAGAGGAACCAGTGACGTTTTCAATAACGCCCCGGGCGTCAGGGGCAGGGGGAGTCATGACCGGCCAGGGAAAGGTGCTTGTCGTCGAGGACGACGCCGACATCTTAAACCTCTTGGCCCTGAATCTGAGGTCCGAGGGCTACGGGGTCCTGACCGCGGAGAGCGGGGAGACCGGGCTCAGGCTGATCCTGACCGAGAAGCCCGACCTGGTGCTTCTGGACCTCATGCTCCCGGACATCAGCGGGGTGGACGTCTGCAGGGCGGTGAAGGGCAACACCGACACCCGGCGCATACCGGTGATAATGCTCACCGCCCGGGGCGAGGAGGCGGACCGGATCACCGGGTTCGAGTCCGGGGCCGACGACTACGTGGTCAAGCCGTTCAGCCCCAGGGAGCTGATGCTCCGGATCAAGGCGGTGCTCAAGCGCAACGCCGGGGGCTGCGCGTCCCGGCCCAGGTGGGAGAGGGACGGGCTTGCGCTCGACTTCGAGGCCCACACCTTTCTGGTGGACGGCCGGGAGGTCTGGCTGACGAGCACGGAGTTCAACCTTTTGGACGCCTTTGTCCGCAACCCGGGCAAGGTCCTGAACCGGGAGAGGCTGTTGTCCGAGGTCTGGGGCTACGAGTTCGAGGGCTACAGCAGGACCGTGGACACCCACATGCGCAGGCTGAGGAAAAAGCTCGGGCCCTACGCCGCGCTCCTGGAGACCGTGCGCGGCGTGGGCTACAGGCTGACGGCCTGATTACCCGGGGCCTTGGGCGGGACGGCATGAACAGCGGATTTTCCTTCAGGAACAGACTGGTATTGGCCTTCTGGGCCGTGCTCTTCCTGGCCCTGCTCGGACCGGCCCTGTACTTCGGCCACAGGATCAAGAGCGAGGTCCGCGAGGAGGCGGTTCAGGAGGTCGCCAGGCAGCTCAGGGCCCTGGACTGGACCCTGGGGCACGCCGGGGGCGCGCGCGACCTCAGGTGGCTGGACGCGACCATAAAGGGCCTGGCCGCGCGGCTGGACATGAGGATCACCTACATCGCGGACGGCGGACAGGTCCTGGCCGACTCCGCGTTCAGCCTGGACCGGGTCGGCGAGCTGGAGAACCACGCCGCCAGGCCCGAGGTCCTGGAGGCCAGGCGCGCCCCCATGGGCGCGAGCCTGCGCTACAGCGCGAGCGTCGGCGGCGAGCTCATCTACGCGGCCAGGTCCACCTCCGGCTACGGCCGGGTCCCCCCGGGGGTCCTGAGGATAGCCAAGCCGTTCACCAGGGTCACGGCCCTGGTGGACCGGGCCGGAGGCCACCTTCTGGCCGTGCTCGCGGCGAGCTTTCTGGTGGCGGCGATCCTGGTCGCCCTGGTCATCAAGACGATGACCGACGGGGTCCGGGGCATGGTCAAGGTGGCCATGGACATCGGCGAGGGCGGCCTGGACAAGCGCATCACCACCGTTCCGGGCCGGGAGTTCGCCCCCCTGGTCAAGGCCTTCAACGGCATGGCCGAGAGGATCCAGGCCAACATCGCCACCATCACCCGCCAGAAATCGGAGTCCGAGGCCATACTCAACGGCATGCGCGCCGGGGTCATGGTCCTGAACGCCGAGGGCCGGATAGTCCGGACCAACCCGGCCCTGGAGGAGATGTTCCCGGCCGCCCCGGCCTACGTGGGCAAGACGCCCCTGGAGGCGACCCTGGAGCCGGAGCTGCAGCAGGCCTGCGAAGAGGTCTTGAAGAACGGCCAGGAGGGCCTGTTCTCGCAGCGCCGCGTCCAGCTGCGCAGCGATTCGGACCGGCACTACGAGGTCAGCCTGGTCCCGGTCCCGGGCGAGGGCTTTGCGGGCGCGATCGTGGTCTTTCACGACATCTCGGAGATCAAGAGGCTGGCCAACGTGCGCCGGGACTTCGTGGCCAACGTGTCCCACGAATTGCGCACGCCCCTGACCTCGATTAAGGGCTACGCCGAGACCATGCTCGACTCCGGGGAGCAGTTTTCCGGAAACGCGCGCTCGTTCTTGGAGGTCATCCGCAAGAACGCCGACCACATGGACAGGATGCTCGACGACCTGTTGCAGCTCTCCAGGATCGAGTCGGGCAAGGCCCGCATGTCCCTGGAGCCCATGGACGCGGCCAACGCCTTCCGGAGCGCTGAAAAGGGCCTCGCCGCCCTGGCCGCGGAGCGCGGGGTGGCCGTGGTCGGCGATTTCCCGGCGCAGCGGCCCAAGGTCCTGGCGGACTTCGATCAGCTGGTCCAGGTCTTCCGCAACCTGCTTGAGAACGCCGTCAAGTACGCGCCCCAGGGCAGGGGCAGGGTGGAGGTCCGGGCCGAGGTCCGGGGCGACGAGCTGGTGGTCGCGGTGGACGACAACGGGCCGGGCATCGCCCCGGAGCACCTGGACAGGGTCTTCGAGCGCTTCTACCGCGTGGACAAGGGCGCAAGGGGCAGGCCCGCGGGAACCGGGCTGGGCCTGGCCATCTGCCGGCACATCCTGAAGAACCACAACGGCTCCATCCGGGCCCGGAGCCCGGTCCCGGGCAGGGACGGCGGAACCAGGTTCGAGTTCAGCCTGCCCCTGGCCAGGGCCTCGGCGGACCAGACAAAGGCGACGTGAATCAAAAATGAAAGAACAGATCAAGATAAGGGCCAAGAACCTCAATTTCTACTACACGGACTTCCTCGCGCTCTCGGAGGTCAGCCTGGATTTTTTCCCGCACCAGGCCACGGCGCTAATCGGGCCCTCGGGCTGCGGCAAGTCCACGTTCTTGAGGTGTATCAACAGGATGAACGACCTCATTCCCGGGGTCAGGGTCGAGGGCTCGCTCTGCCTGGACGGCCAGGACATCTACGGGCCCAAGGTGGACGTGGTCGAGATCAGGCGCAGGGTGGGCATGGTCTTTCAGAAGCCCAACCCCTTTCCCAAGACCATCTTCGAGAACGTGGCCTACGGCCTGAGGGTCAACGGCGGCCGGGACCGGGAGGCCCTCTCCCGGCGGGTCGAGGAGAGCCTCAGGCTCTCGGCCCTCTGGGACGAGGTCAAGGACCGGCTGGACCAGTCCGCCCTGGGCCTGTCCGGGGGGCAGCAGCAGCGGCTGTGCATAGCCCGGGCCCTGGCCGTCAGGCCCGAGGTCCTGCTCATGGACGAGCCGGCCTCGGCCCTGGACCCCATAGCCACCCAGAAGATCGAGGAGCTCATCCACGAGCTCAAGAAGAGGTTCACCATCATCATCGTCACCCACAGCATGCAGCAGGCGGCGCGGGTCTCGGACCGCACGGCCTTTTTCTACATGGGCAGGCTGATCGAGGTCGGGAACACGGAGACCATCTTCACCTATCCCCGGCACAAGCAGACAGAGGACTACATCACCGGCCGCTTTGGTTGAGGGTTCGCGCCGCCGCCGGCAACGCAGCATACGGAGAAGAGATGAGCAGCCATCAAACCCATCTGAACGAAGAGATCGAGAAGCTCAAGCACCAGGTCCTGAACATGGCCGCCATGACCGAGCGCGCCGTGGAAAAGGCGACCCGGGGCTTTGTCGAGCGGGACGAGGGCCTGGCCGAGGAGGTCATCCTCGGGGACAACCGGATCAACGAGCTGGAGGTGGACATCGACAGGTTTTGCCTCCGGCTCCTGGCCCTGGAAGGACCGGTGGCCGGGGACCTGAGGTTCATCGTCGGCTGCATGCGCATCAGCGTGGACCTGGAGCGCATCGCCGACGAGGCCGTGAACATCGCCGAGCGGTCCATGATCCTGAGCTCGCGGCCGCCCCTGCCCTTTCACGACGACATCCGGGCCATGTCCGACAAGGCCCTGGTCATGCTCAGGCACGCGGTGCGCTCGTTTTCGAGCGGGGACCCGGACAAGGCCCGCGAGGTCTGCTGCATGGACAACCTGGTGGACGAGCTGAACCAGAAGAACATCCGCAAGGTCATCGAGTACATGGTCACCGAGACCCCGGCCATCAGGCGCTCGGTGCACATCATCAACATCATCAGGAGATACGAGCGCATCGCCGACCTGTCCACCAATGTCGCCGAGACCGTGGTCTTCGTGGTCAGCGGGACGAACATCAAGCACCAGCGCTACTTCGACGACCGCGTTCCGGAGGCGGACACGCCTTCCCGGCGGATCGAGGATGTCGGGGCCGAGGGCTGAGCGGCCCTTTGGCCTTTGGAGCGCAGGGCGGACGAGGTTCTGTCTTCAACGGCCCGGGCCCTGACGGGCGTCGGTCGATTGACGGGCGAGGCCGTTGGCCTGGCCAGGGGCCTAGAAAAAGGCCTCTTCTATCTCGCTGATCTGCTCGTCGTAGGTCTTGACGATGGACTCTATGGCCTTGAGGGGAAGCTTGAGCCGCTCCCAGGCCCCGGGCTCGATGCCCGGCAGGACGAACATGGCCCCGGCCGAGATGCCCAGGGCGTTGGCGATGTTGTCGGCCACGTGGATGACCGAGGCGTCGAGCTTGTTGGGCGAGCTGCCCGGCTCGTGGTGGTAGGTGACCATCTGGTTCAACAGGGCCGGGAAGCGCCAGGCCTTGAGCAGCAGGTGCCCGACCTTGCTGTGGTCGAAGCCCAAGACGGCCCTTTCCGCCTCCACCAGGGGCACGTAGTTCTCCCGGGCGTAGATCAGGGCCTGGACCGAGGCGTAGGGCTGCTTCTTGAAGATGATCAGCCGGCCCACGTCGTGCAGCAGGCCGGCGGTGAAGTAGCGCTCCACGGCCAGGCCGGGGACCCTTTCGGCAATGGCCTTGGCGATGATCCCGCAGGAGATGGAGTGGCGCCAGAACGTCTTCATGTCCACGAGCTCCGGCGGGATGTCCTTGAAGTAGTTGATGGCCGTGACGCCTATGGCCAGGGTCAGGAGCTCCTGGCCCCCGACCAGGGCCACGGCCCTGGACACGGAGTCGATCTCCGCGGAAAAGGAGTAGAATGGGCTGTTCACGATCTTGAGCAGCTTGGCCGACAGGCCGGGGTCGGTGCTGACGATGGAGGCCACGTCCGAGGCCGAGCTCTTGGGCGACTTGAGGACCTCGTTGAGCTTGAAGTAGATGTCCGAGAAGGCCGAGACCTGGACCTCGTCGTTGACGATGTCCTTCAGGGTGCTTTCCTGCTTGAAGAACTTGTCGCGCAGGTTCTCGAAGCCCAGGCCCAGGAGGGCCTCCTTGCCGGGCGGGCTCCAGCCCTCGGCGATCCTCTCTGCCGTGCGCGTCACCGCGACCCTGAAGAGCTCGTCTATGACCGTGTCGCCGTGGTCCACGAACATGAAGTAGCGGCGGACGTACTCGTCGCCTTGGGCCAGGTCCTGCGCACCGACCTCGGGTTTCGGGGTCTCGATCTGGGCCTCGCCGTCGCACTGCTTTTTTATGAGCTCCAGCTGCCTTTCGCTGATCGCCGCCTTGGCCGGAAGGAGAAGCCTGCCGTCGCGGGTTTTTAACTCCCTGGCCAGGATCATGCCTGGTTCAAGCTTTGAAATTTCGACCGATTTCAAGGGGTCTTCCCTTTTGGAAGGCGGTGTTCCAAACCCTGCGTTAGGGATATTATCCTTCTTGGAGCTTATCCCTATCTTATAAAAAACAAAAAATAAAGCGTGCGGGAGGCGTTGTTGCCCCGGGGGTCCCGGGGGTGCGTTTTTTTCGGGAAAAGACCAGCCGACCACGGCCGAGTTTTTGGGCCACGGGTTTTTGTCGGAGGATGAAAATATTTCTGGACAGAATGTCTCATTCACATTAGGAGTGCAATCAGCGGGGCGTTACGCCCGTGGATGTATTTGTGCGTACCCGCCTCCGGTCGTTTCCCGGCCGAGGCAAGCCGGTCCTAGGGGACCCCTGACGACACTGCCCTGTCCGGAAAACTCGCCTCGGTTACGAACGCCCGAATTTTTATCATTTTTTTAAGGAGTTATGTAGAAATGGCCAAGAACATTTTTGTAGGCAACCTCCCCTGGAACACCACTGAAGAAGAAATCCGCGACGCCTTTGCCCAGTATGGGGAGGTCATATCCGCGAAGATCATATACGATCGTGAAACCGGTCGTTCTCGCGGCTTCGGCTTTGTCGAGATGGAGGACGCCGGATTTGAGGAGGCCATCCGCGCCCTGGACGGCTCCTTGATGGGCGGACGCAACATCAAGGTCAACGAGGCCAAGCCCCGCCCCCAGCAGAACAAGCGCTGGTAAGTCCCTTTTTAAACCCGACCAGGTCACATTCAGCCCGCTCCGCTTTATGTGGGGCGGGCTGAATGTGTTTCATCGCCGGGCCAAGGAGGTTTGATGGCCAAGGAAGAAGGAATCAGCGTCAACGGAACGGTTGAGGAGGCCCTGCCCAACGCCATGTTCAGGGTCGCCCTGGACAACGGGCACATGGTTTTGGCCCATATCTCGGGCAAGATGAGAAAATACCGCATCAGGGTCATGCCCGGAGACCAGGTGACCGTCGAGGTCAGCCCCTACGACCTGGCCAGGGGCAGGATCACCTTCCGGCCGCGCTAGCCGCGGCCGCGCCCGCCGAACATTTTATGGCCGGCCCCGACCCCGGGGAAAAGGCCCCGGCCGCGAGCAGGACGCGGCCGTCCCCGGCGCCGGCCGCAGCCGCAGCCGCGCCCGCCCCTTGATCCACACTGCGTCTTCCGGACCCATCCCGGCCCGGACCCTCGATCCGCCGGCCCGCGCGGCCGCGGACGTCCACGCCTTTTGACCCGGAGCGGGCCGCAGCGGCCCTCGGTGTTTTGGCTTGCAAGTTGCATATGCCGGCCAAGGGAGAGCTTTTTCCTGTTCCCGCTGGACCGCAGGCAGATGGCCCAGATCGGCTCTCGGCCCCTGGTTTTGCCGGGCCGCAGGCCGGGCAGGAAGGCGACAAAACCGAAAAGCTAGGAAGCCGCCCGTGGACACCGAGAAGATATGCAGCATTGAGAGGCTTTGCCGGAAGCTCGAGGCCATACGGCCCGGAAAGAGCATCGTCCACTGTCACGGGGTGTTCGACATCCTGCACCTGGGCCACATCCGCCACCTCAGGGCGGCCAAGGCCATGGGCGACGTCCTGGTGGTGACCATCTCCCCGGACAGATACGTGAACAAGGGGCCCCACAGGCCGGTGTTTTCAGAGCCCTACCGGGCCGAGGTCCTGGCCGCGCTGAGCGAGGTGGATTTCGTCGCGGTCAACGAGTGGCCCACGGCCGTGGAGACCATTAAGCTGCTCAGGCCCGACTTCTACGTCAAGGGCGCGGAGTACAGCGACGCGGCCAAGGACATCAGCGGCAAGATCGTTGAGGAGGAGGCCGCGGTCAGGAGCGTGGGCGGCCAGCTCAGGTTCACCAACGGCATCACCTTCAGCTCCTCGAACCTGGCCAACAGGTGCTTTCCGGCCTTAAGCGAGCAGGGCTGCGACTTCGTTTCCGAGTTCGCCAGGAGGAACCGGCCCGAGGCCGTGGTCAGGGCCCTGGACTCCCTGGACACCCTGAAGGTCCTGGTGGTCGGCGAGACGATCATCGACGAGTACCACTTCTGCGAGACCATCGGCAAATCCGGCAAGGAGCCGATCCTGGCCTCCAGGTACCAGCGCTCCGAGCGCTACGCGGGCGGGATCCTCGCCGTGGCCAACCACGTGGCCTCGTTCAGCGGCCAGGTCGATCTGGTGAGCCAGCTGGGCGAGGTCGACTCCCACCAGGAGTTCATCGCCGAGCAGCTCAACGGCCGGGTCAAGCCCCACTTCCTGACCCTGCCCAAGGCCCCGACCATCGTGAAGAGGCGCTTTGTCGAGCACTACCCGTTCCAGAAGCTGTTCGAGATCTACGTCATGAACGGCTGCGAGTACGACCGGGCCGGTGACGAGGCCCTGTGCCGCGAGCTGGAGGAGAGGGTCCCGGAGGCCGACCTGGTCGTGGTGGCCGACTACGGCCACGGCATGATCAACTCCGCGGCCAGGAGGATCATTTCCGAAAAGTCCCGCTTTCTGGCCCTGAACACCCAGCAGAACGCAGGCAATCAGGGCTTCCACGCCTTTTCCAAGTACCCGCGGGCCGACTTCATCAGCATCTCGGAGAACGAGCTGCGCATGGAGGCCCGGAGCAGGACCCGGGACCTCAAGGAGCTCATCCGAGAGGCCTCGAAAAAGGTCTCCTGCGACAAGATACTGATCACCCAGGGCGAAAAGGGCTGCCTGTGCTTTGACGCCCGGGAGGGCTTTGTCCGGGTCCCGGCCTTCTCGGCCAACGTGGTGGACAGGACCGGGGCCGGCGACACCGTGCTGGCCATCACGGCCATGGCCGCGGCAAAGGGCTTTCCCATGGAGACCATCGGGTTCCTCGGCGCAGTGGCCGGGGCCCAGGCCGTGGGGACCATGTGCAACAAGGCCTTCCTGGACAAGGTCGCCTTCAGCAAGCACCTGGTTTCACTTCTCATGTGAGGTCGTCCATGAAGCATGCAGCCTGCATCTGCCCTGTCCGCCCGGACACCCAGCCCGTTGCCGTGGCCCTTGAGGCGCGCGTCGGCCCGGGCATTTATGGGCCCGGATTCGATCGCTTGCTTAATAATCAAGACGGTCCCGGCCGCAGCCTGCCCGCGGGCCCCTTTTCCGGGCCCGGGACGCCTTGTGCACTGAACCCCTAAAGACCATCCGCAGCGAGGCCGAGCATGCTGGACACCATAGCCTACCGACAGTTCGAGACCCTGGCCAAGGCCGCCCTGCCCAACTGGCAGATCGCCCAGCGCCACAACCTGGACCACTTCGAGAAGACCGGCTTTCCGGTCCGCATCTCCAGCCTCGGGGAGACCAGGCAGCTGATCGACACCATGCAGGAGGACGGGTTCGAGAAGTACCGGGACGACCTCGGCGGGCTGGGGCCAAAGGACCTCGAACTCCTGGTCGGGGCCTGCGCGGACCTGGTCGGGTTCCAGCTCATCCACTACCCGGACCAGACCCCGATCGTGCCCCTGGACACGGCCATGGCCATGCTCTGCGCCTGGAAGCGGATCAGGGCGCTCAAGCCCTCGTTCAGGACCCTGCTCGAGGTCGGGCCGGGCTGCGGCTACCTCGGGCTTTTCGCCGCCGGGCACGGGCCGCTGACCAACTACAGCAGCGTGGAGAGCTGCGAGAGCTTCTATCTCCTCCAACACTACATAAACATCTTCGCCTTCGGCCCGGGCTTCAGGCAGATGATTTATCCGCAATTCCGGTCCAGCCATTTCACGGCCCAGGAGCGCGGCGCCTCCAAGGTCACGGCCCCGGCCGCGGCCGGCCGCAGGGCCTTCCACTACCCGTGGTGGAGGCTGCGCGCCCTGTACGAGGCCGAGGTCGAGTTCGACCTGGTGGTCTGCAACGCCAACCTGTTGGAGTTCAACCCCGAGGCCCTCAGGGACTATCTCGAGCTGTTCAAGGCCAAGCTCTCCCCAGAGGGCATGATCTTTGTCCAGAGCTTCGGCTACGAGTCCGAGGAAAAGAACAAGGCCTACCTCTTTGACCTGCTCCACGAGCACGGCCTGGCCCCGCTGTTCATCACCCTGGGCTCCCTGCCCAAGGACCGGGAGTACTGGGCGGACAAGACGCGCGGGGAGTGCGCCTTTATCCGCTCCAAAGACCCGAGGCTGTTCGCCAGCGACTACGCGGTGCTCGTCACCGAGTCCCATCCGCGTTTTTCGGACTGCCACGACCCGGGCAACTACAAGAACGCCTTTGCCCTGGACACGCCGGAGCTGGCCGGGTTCTTCGAGCCCCCGGAGCAGGGCGCGAGAGACTACTCGCGCGCCGAGCTTGCCGAGGCCGTGGCCAGGCGCCTGGAGCAGGGCGGGGCTTAGCCGTGGGCATGAAGTTCATCCACGACGCGAGCCAGGTCCCCGAGGGCCGCAGGGTCTGCATCTACGGCCGGGGCCGGCGCGGGGCCGAGCTGCTTGAGGCCCTTGGCCAAAGGCCCGGGGTCCGGGTGGGCTGCTTTGTGGACTCCTTTTCCTCGGGCCGGTTCATGGGCCTGGAGGTCCTTTGCCTCAAGGATTTCATTGCCAAGTACGACCCTGAAAAGGACTGCCTGGTCATTGCCTCGGCCTTTTATCCGGAGATAGCCATGGGTCTCGGCAAGGCCGGGATAGCCGGGTTCCTGGTCTACGAGCGGCTGCCGGTCCTGGACGAGTCCAGGAGCAGCGGCAGCCACATCCTGCACAACCGTTCGAGCCTGCTCGGGTACCGGGACATGGAGTCCATGGCCAGGCGCGGCCTGGCCGACTGGAGGATCGCCCGGCGCCACAACCTCGACCACTACGAGCGCTACGGCTTCCCGGTCCGGATAACCACCTTTCTGGAGACCCGTCAGCTTTTGGACACCATGCAGGAAAGCCGCTTCGAGCGCCTCCAGGAGGAGCTGGGCGGGCTTTCCGAGGCCGACCTCGGCGCGCTGGTCGAGGCCTGCCTCGAGCTGGCGCGCTTCCAGCGGCGTCACTATCCCGGCAGGAGCCTCCTGCTGCCCCTGGACACCGTGCTGGCCATGCTCGTGGTCTACAAGAAGCTCGACGGCCTGGCCCCGGGGTTCAAATCGATCCTCGAGGTCGGGCCCGGGTGCGGCTACCTGGCGCTGTTTCTGCGCAACCGTCCGGGGCTTGAGAACTACTCCCTGACCGAGAGCTGCGAGAGCTTCTACATCCTGCAGGACGCGGTCAACCGCCAGCTGTTCAAGGAGCGCTTCCAGCAGCTGGTCCACGACCAGGCCGAGGGCGAGTGGTTCATAAGGCCGGACGATCCGTTGCGGTTCTGGCTTTCGTTGGCCCCCTCGGACGCCCCGAAGACGGTCTTCCACTACCCGTGGTGGAAGCTCGGCGCGCTGGCCGCCTCGAACGCGCGCTTCGACCTGGTCAACTCGAACGCCAACCTCTTGGAGTTCAACCCCGAGGCCCTCAGGGACTACCTGGCGCTGTTCCGCATGAAGCTCAACAAGAACGGCCTGTTCTTCGCCCACTGCTACGGCTTCGAGTCCCCGGAAAAGGACCGCCAGTACCTGTACGAGGAGCTCTACCGGGCCGGGTTCGCGCCCCTGTTCATCTGCCACGGCGCGCACATCAAGGACCGGGACTTCTGGCAGGACCACCTCGCGGGCGAGTGCGCCTGCGTCAGCCGGGGCGACCGCAGGCGGTTCGTGGTCGGCAACGGGGTGTTCGTGACCCGGGGCCACGAGCTGTTCGAGGCCAACTTTCGCCGGGAGAACTTCAGGGACATGTACGCAACCGATTTCAAGGGCCTGCCCGCGCTGTTCGAGCCCCCGGCCCCGGGCGCGCGGACCTGGTCCAGGCAGGAGGTCGCCGCGCTGGTGCGCGAGCGGCTGTGATCATCCGCACGGAGGGGGAGATGGACAAGACCGGCAAGGTGTCGCTCATAGTGCCGACATACAACCAGGCCCGGTACCTCGGGGCCTGCCTGGACTCGATCATGTTCCAGGACCACCCGGACCTGGAGATAATCATCGTCAACGACTGCTCTAAGGACCGGACCAGGGAGGTCATCGAGGAGTTCGTGGCCGCGGCGGCGGCTGAAAAGACCTCCTTTGCCTCCGGGTACAACGAGCAGACCGGAGAGATCGAAAGGACCGAGCACTACCGCTACCCCCAGCAGGGCCGGGAGATCGTGGTCCTGCACAACGAGCGCAACATGGGCTCGACCCGGACCTACAACCGGGGCTTCAAGGCCGCCACCGGGGAGTACTGCACCTACATCGCCTCGGACGACATCTGCCACCCGCAGATGATCTCCACCCTGGCCCGGCCGCTGGACGCGGACGAGGCGGATTTTGTCTATTCGGACATGTTCGTGTTCAACGACCAGGGCCGGATACTCAGGGAGTTCAAGGTCCCGGACTACGACTTCAGGGCCTGCTTCGGGGACTGGTATCTGTGCGGGGTCTCCAAGCTCTACCGCCGCAGCCTGCATCAGACCTTCGGCTGGTACGACAACGACTTTCTGGCCAACGACCACGAGTTCTACCTGCGCCTGGCCATGGGCGGGGCGCGCTTCAGGCACGTGGCAAAGACCCTGTACTCGGTGCGCATCCACGAGAACCGCGAGGTCGGCGTGCACTCCTCGTCCAACTGGTCGCGGCTGCTGGACGAGTCCGTGTCCCTGGTCAGGAAGGTCCGCCGGGCCGCGGCCCCGGCCGCAGCGGGAGGCGAGTGATGTCCGTATGCCTTGTGACCGGCTCCGGGGGCCTGATAGGGAGCGCCACGGTGCGCTTCATGGCCGATCGCGGCCTTGACGTGGTCGGCGTGGACAACGACATGCGCGGCTACTTCTTCGGGCCCGAGGCCTCGACGGCCTGGAACGTGGATGATTTGGCCAGGACCGTGGGCCGCTATCGCCACCTGCGCGAGGACATCCGCGACCAGGGGGCCATGGAGCGGATATTTTCGCGCCACGGCCGGGACATCCTGGCCGTGGTCCACACCGCGGCCCAGCCGTCCCACGACTGGGCGGCGCGCGAGCCGCTCACGGACTTTTCCATCAACGCCCAGGCCACGGTCCTGCTCCTGGAATTGACCAGGAGGCACTGCCCCGAGGCCGCGTTCATATTCACCTCCACGAACAAGGTCTACGGCGACGCGCCCAACAGGCTGCCGCTCGTGGAGCTGGACACGCGCTTCGAGCTCGACCCGGCCCACCCCTGGGCCGAGAACGGCATCGACGAGTCCATGGGCATCGACGCCAGCACCCACAGCGTGTTCGGGGCCTCCAAGGTGGCCGCGGACGTCATGGTCCAGGAGTACGGCCGATACTTCGGCATGAACACGGTCTGCTTCAGGGGCGGCTGCCTGACCGGGTCGGACCACTCCGGGGCCCAGCTGCACGGGTTTTTGGCCTATCTCATCAAGTGCGGGCTGTGCGGCGCGCCGTACACGGTCTTCGGGTACCAGGGCAAGCAGGTGCGCGACAACATCCACGCCGCGGACCTGATCGCCATGTTCTGGGAGTACATCCAGAGGCCGCGGCCGGGCGAGGTCTACAACGCGGGCGGCGGCCGGCACTCCAACTGCTCCATGCTCGAGGCCATAGCGCTCTGCGAGGAGCTGACCGGCAGGCCGTTCAACCACACCTACCAGGAGGCCAACCGCATCGGCGACCACATCTGGTGGGTCAGCGACGTGGGAAAGTTCCGCAGCCACTACCCGGACTGGGAGTACCGCTACGATTTGCGGGCCATATTCGAGGAAATCGTGGACCGGGTCGGCCAGCGCGTGGCGCAGCCGGCCTGACGGGGGAGGACATGAACGAGACCGAACGTTTCCACTGGCTGGACGCGGACCAGAGGCGCTACCTTCAAAAGACCTACCTCGAGGCCCCCATGCCCAGGGGCCGGGAGGGTCTAGTCTACCGGACCAGGCCCGGGCACCTGGACCAGCGCCTGGTGGACGGCAAGAGGCACGTGGTCTTCAACTCCTACTACCTCCAGCCCGCGGTCTGCAAAAAGGCCTGGGCCCTTAGGCGCAGCGGGCAGTACTATCTGACCTTCATCGGCTGCTGCGTGCGCCGGGACCACAATCCCGAGCGCTTTTTCGACCAGTGCTACGAGGTCGAGGACTACACCGAGCTCTACGACATTTTGTCCTCGGCCGGGCCCTGGGCCGTGTCCTCGGTCATCCAGCCGCTGATAAACGGCGCGATCGCCGTGGAGGCCGCGGCCAGGACCGGCGCAAGGGCGGTCGTCGACATCAACGACTCGCTCTACTACATGAGCCGGGATCCCTTCGGCTTCGAGTGCCGGCTCGAGGCGCGCATCCTTTCCGAGGCCTCGGCCATTGTCCACAAGATGCCCGGCTGGGGCGTGGACAAGATGCGCGCGGACTGGGGCTTCGAGACCCCGGACTGGCTGGTGCACAGCCTGCCCGAGGTCGAGCTGTTCCAGGACTGCGGCGGGTATCGCGGGGACAGGCCGCCCAAATTGGTCTTCGCGGGCGGGATCATCCCCTACCACATCGCGGTGAGCAAAAGACACGAGAACCACGTCATGGACCCCCTGATCCACTCGGTGTGCGCCAACCAGGGCGAGCTGACCTTCGTGGTCAACCAGAACGCGCGCAACATGTTCTGGGACGAGCACAGGCGGTACATGGACTTTCAGGACACTTACCCGAACTTCTCCTTTGAAAAGGGCGTGCCGTTCTTCGATCTGCCGGCGAAGATATCGACCCAGGACTTCGCCGTCTACTGGGAGAACATACCCGAGTCGAGCTACAACCCGGACCACTTCGCCATCAACATGGCCACCAAGATATTCAGCTACGTCGAGGCCGGGCTGCCCATCCTGGTGCACACCAAGGCCCCCTACATCCACGAGACCGTGGTCGGAAACGGCTTCGGCCTGTCCTACGAGCTGAACGACCTGGACCGGGTCGTGGACCTGGCCAGGGGCTGCGACTACGGGCGGCTGTGCGCGAACCTCGAAGCATACAGGGACAGGTTCAACAGCCGCATGGTCAAGGACCTGCTCGACCAGGCCCTTGACGCCGAGGCCGGCCGGCAGCCGGTGAAATCCATGGACACGGCCGACGCGGGCCTTGGCGGCGGACCCCCGCCCCGGCCAGAGACCCGGGCAAGCCGTGCCAAGCACGCGAGGGTGACATGAAGTACGTCATAGCCTGCGCAATGCTCGTCGCGGCCGTCGGGGCCTGGGCCTTTTTGCGCGCCAGGCGCACCAGGAACGCGAACAAGAACAACATCTACCCCTTTTGGTAGCCGACCTAGCGATGCTTGAGAACGCCGTGAATGTCCTGGCCCTGGCGCTGGCCTTCTTTGTGCTCCTGAACGTCCTGGCCCGGCTCGCCTTTCCCCGGGCCAGCGCCTGGCTGAGCAGAAAGACCGAGCTTGGCTACGCGCTCGACGACCTGAGGGCCGACCCCGAGGCCAGGGACAGGGTGCACGAGTGGTACGGCCTGAGCAAAGAGCAGTACGCCGAGTATATGCGTGAGCAGACCAAGAGGATCAAGGCCTCCGAGGTCCATGAGCCCTTTGTCGAGTTCAGGATGAAGGCCTTTGCCGGAAAGTACTTCCAGATCGCCGGGCCCGGGTTCAGGGTCGGCAGGGACCAGGGCCCCTGGCCGCCGACAGCAAAGCACTACAACATCTTTTTTTACGGCGGCTCCACGGCCCTGCATCCCGGGGCCGGCTGGCAGAGCGTGGCCAGCCGCCTGCAGGAGTGCCTGAACAGCGAGCACGGCAAAGAGGTCAGGGTCTACAACTTCGGATGCTCGGCCTATTTCTCCACCCAGGAGAAGATACTGCACTCCAAGCTGCTCGCCGAGGGCTTTAGGCCGGACATGGCCCTGTTCTTCCACGGCCTGAACGACTACTACATGTTCGAGGGCCTGCCCGCGACCTATGGCTGCTTTCAGGAGGCCCTGGGCGAGAAGTCGCGCATCGAGCGCGAGAGGTCGGCCAACAGGAACTTCGCCGCGCCCCAGTGGGGCGCGCTGCGCAGGTTCTTCCAGTCCCTGCCCTTTCCGCTCCTGCTCGAACGGGCCATGCAGGCCCTGGTCATGAAAAAGGCCGCGGGACAGACGGCCTACCACACGGACGTTGCGCTGGACAGGGCCGTTTACGAGAAGGTCTCCAGGCGGCTTGTGCACAACCAGCGCGAGATCGAGGCCGTGTCCGAGGCCTTCGGGGTCCGGGCCGTGTTCGCGCTCCAGCCGGTGCCCGGCTACAACTACGACCTGCGCCACCACGCGCCCTACCAGATCCTCAAGAAGGCGGGCCACGGGCTGATGGGCCAGGAGCGCTCGGGCAGGGGCTACCCGGTGCTGTTCGAGATCATGGCCGAGCAGGGCCTTGAAAGGCCGAACTTCATATCCCTGGCGGACATGCAGCAGGACCGGGCCGAGAACCTGTACCTGGACTCCTGCCACTACACCGCGGCCTTTGCCCAGGACATCGCCAGGGCCCTTGCCTCGGAGCTCGTGCAAAGGGGACTGCTCCAGCCGGGCCCATCGGCCCTGCCTGGGCAGCAACCATAACCGGTTGGGAGAAAGACAATGAAAACGACGGACAAGAAGCCCCTGTGCATCGACATCCCCTATGATTGGTTCACCAGGATCAGCGCCGACCTGTACAAGAACTTCACCGCCATCACGGACAGGATCGACCGGTTCTTGAAGGAGAACATCAAGCCGGGCGCCCGGGTGGCCATCTGGGGGGCCAAGGGCGCGGCGACCATTGTCTACGAGTGCCTGGCCAGGGTCCCGGGGGTTCGCTTTGAATATGTAATAGACAGGGAAAGGCCGACCAACTCCCTCGGCTCCCTGCCCTACCTCAACCCGGCAGGGCCCGCGGACAGGGGCAGGCTGGCGTCCCTGGACTATGTGTTCATCTGCTCAAGCCCGCGTCATTACAAGGCCATAACCGAGGATCTGGTGGCCGCGGGGTTCGGCGGGGTCCGCGTCTATCTGTACAAGGACGCGGTCACCATGTTCACCATCGTCAACGAGTACTTTTCGGAGCGCTTTGCCGAGTACGCCTTTGTCTTCAACTGCCTGGCCAAATACTACCCGCGCCGGATACTCGATGTGGGCACCGGCGAGTCCTGCCTGCCCTCGCTCATGGAGCGGGGCAACGCAAAGGTCAGGGCCATAGACTGCAATGCCGAGGCCCAGAACAATCCGGCCTGCTATGTGCACAACGAGGACATCCAGGTCACCTCTTACGACCACTCCTTTGACCTCGTGACCTGCGTGAGCGTGTTGGAGCACGTCCAGGACTACAAGGCCGCGCTGGTGAACATGGACCTGTCCTGCAAGCCTGGCGGCCATGTGCTCATCACCATGCCGTTCAACAGGCACTACTCCATAGACGACATCCACAGGCACGAGCAGAGCGTTCTCTACTCCCCGGACTTCAATTGGATAACCCGGGTGTTCTCTTACGACATGGCTATGGGCTGGCCCGTCGAGTTCTCCTGGGACCTGGTCGAGGAGCGCTACTACGCCCTGTACTCCGGGGAGGGGTTCGGGCTCGGAGAGCCGTACCCGCAGCCGGTCGAGGCCTCGCTGGATGAGAGCCCGGACATCGCCTGCCTGCTCTTTCACAAGAGATGACCCTGATCGGCCCGGCCTGATAGTTGCAACACTTATGTCTGAGAACCTTTTGAGCCCGGCAGGACTGTGCGAAACCGTTCATTAAGGGATTGAAAATGTGCCGAGTAGAGGATCGCTTGCCCCCGGGCCTGGTCGTCGGGGACGACCTTTACGGGCTGCCCGAGAACGGCGTCTATGCCCTGTACGGGACCGGCGAAAGGGGAATTCGCGTCCACAACCTGATCAGAGACAGGCTGCCGGGCGCAAGGGTCTGCTTTTTCATCGACTCCTTCAAATCCGGGACCTTCAACGGCCTTCCCGTGGTCCAGGTGGACCGGCTCAAGGAGAGCAGCGCGGCCTTTGAGGCCATAATCATCTGCTCGCACGCCTTCCCGGAGATCATCGACAGGCTGAAGGGCTTGGGCATCGACAACTACGTGGTCCACAGGATCGCGAACATATTCGG
Source organism: Desulfovibrionaceae bacterium (assembly GCA_016932995.1). Lineage (GTDB taxonomy): Bacteria > Desulfobacterota > Desulfovibrionia > Desulfovibrionales > Desulfovibrionaceae > JAFGBU01. The sequence goes on along the minus strand of JAFGBU010000010.1, from coordinate 71,968 downwards.
AGTGCTCCGCTGCTCGGACGACGAGCGGCTTGAGGCCGAGGAAAAGGTCGGGATCATTGCCTCAAGCCTCAAGCTTGATTCGGACAGGATATTCTACAGGGCGCTGATGGACTGCCACTTCGGAAACTTCGAGCCCTATAGCGGGATCATCGAGCAATACAACCAAGAGGTGGACGGGCTTTACAACAACAAGTGGCTGTACGCCTATACCAAGAAGGAAAGGGACTTTCTTGAGGCAAGCACCAAGGTCATACTCCATTTCGCAAACGTGTCCCTGCACAGGCACTACCTGGATCACGTTGACTTTTCAAAAATGAAGACGGTCATTGAGGGCGGGGTGTTCGACGGCCAGGACACCTGCAACTTTCTCGAACGCACGCCCTCGGGCTCAAGGGTCATCGGGTTCGAGCCGGACAGGGCCAAGTTCGAGGAGATAAAGAGCCCCTGCCTTGAGCGCTTCGAGGGCGCATACTGCATAGAGCCCTACGCCCTCTGGGACTGCCGGGAAAACCTCTGGCTGTACGGCCAGGGATACGACGGGGCGAACGTCAGCAGGGACTTCGCCGAGTCAGGGATCAAGGTCAAGGCCTGCGATCTGGACAGTTACGTCCAGGAGAGGGGCATAGGCAAGGTCGACTTCATAAAGCTGGACATAGAGGGCGCGGAGATGAACGCCATACAAGGGGCCTACAAGACCATACTTAAGCACAGGCCGCAGCTGGCGATATCGATCTATCACAGCAAGAAGGACATGGTTGAAATACCACTTTTCTTGATACAAAACCTCAAGCAGTACACGCACTACATAGGCCACTATTACATAGGCTTTGGCGAAACGGTCTGGTACTGCGTGCCGAATGAAATATTATGAGAGAAGCAAGCAAGGGAGATATGAGATGTGGTATATAATCTTTTCCTGCCTGGCGATAGTGGTCGCAAGCGTCGTTCTTTTGATGCGCAACAAGAGAAAGAAAAAGAAGACGTTCAACGACATCTATCCTGTTTTTTGAGGACCGCGCGGTGAAGGGCTCGGACATGGGAACAGCTTTTCAAAACGGCCTTGCGGCTGGTTTCGGCCTTGTGGCGGCTTTGGACAGTAGCTCGCGGGGCGCTGTCGAGGTTCGTATTTTCGGCCTGTCCGGGCCGCGACCGGCCGGGCCTCTGGCCGCGGGTCTTGAGCCGTGAGCGCGGCGAGCCAGATATATGTCCAGGTCTCGGCCTGTGTCCTGACCCTGGGGCTGGTCTTTGTCGGGCTCAATCTGCTCGCCTGGCTGGCCGTCTCGCTCTTTCCGGCAATGGTCATCCCGGAGTCCAGGCGCAGGAAGCGCGATGTCGGCAACCGCAAGCGCCTGTACCTGAAAGACGACAGATTCAAGTACCTCGGGCTGCCGGACGCGCAGGCCTTTGAGCGCTACTGGTCCGAGCTCGTCCTGCAGGGCATCGACATAGACTACGACCCGTTTTGCGAGTTCCGGCACCGGGAGATGAAGGGCGAGTTCTGGAACGTCTCGGCCCACGGCTTCCGCCTGGTCGCCAACCAGGGCCCCTGGCCCCTGGACCCGGAATGCTTCAATATCTTTGTCTTCGGCGGCTCGACGACCTATCACATAGGCCCGGACTGGACCTCGGTCGCCTCGCGGATGCAGGAGTTCCTGGACGGGAAGACCGAAAGACCGGCCCGGGTCTACAACTTCGGCCGCTGCTCCTTTTACTCGGCCCAGGAGAAGATACTGTTCCAGAGGCTGCTGAGCGAGGGCCATGTCCCGGACCTGGTCCTGTTCTTCGACGGCCTGAACGACTCGGTCTGCGTCGGAGGCCAGACCGCGACCGCGGAGCTGTACACCGAGCTGCTCAGGGAGAGGTCCAGCCAGCAGCGCGAGTTTTCCGAGTACGCCACCCGGGCCAGGACAAGATGGATCCGCTTGAAGCTGTTCGTGTTGTCCCTGCCCCTGATGACCGTGCTCGAAAGGCTGCTGGAGGTGTTTTCCGGGTCAAAGCTCGATGACGACCCCCCGGTCTTTCCGGGATACAGGAAGCCCTCTGACCAGGACGTGCGCCGGGTGGTCGGGCGTTTCACCGCCAACCACCGGCAGATCGAGCTCTTGTCCAGGCAGTACGGGGTCAAGTCCGTTGTCGTGCTCCAGCCCGTGCCGAGCTTCAACTACGACCTTGGCTGCCACCGGATGCTCACCTCCCACGGCCTGGGCAACAATGAAAACGCCCGGGACGTCTATCCCTGCCTGATCCAAGAGCTGAAGCACAACGACCTGTACGCGGGCAGGGTGGTCTTTCTGGAGGACATCCAGGCCGGCCGGCCGGAGAACCTCTATGTGGACGAGGTCCACTACTGCGCGGGGTTCGCCGCGGAGATCGCGGAGCGGACCTGTCTGGCCCTGGCCGAGCTCAAGGCCCTGCCCGGCCTTGCGGCCGGCGCGGAGCGCAAGGGTCAATGGCCCGCGAACGGCCTGGGAGCGCAACCCGGCGCCGGGCTTGGAGACCGGGTCCCGGGCCGCTGAACGCGCTTAGGCATGGAGGGGCGAATGACCAACCTGTTGGCCGAAAAAGACGTCAGGGAGGCCCTTGTCGGGTCCCTGCTCGCTGACCCGGTGTTCGAGGCCAGCCGGGCCGAGGCCGTGGCCGGGTATCTCTCGACCCTGCCGCCGGGCCGCGGGGTGGTGCTCTACGGCTGCGGCGCGACCGCCCGGATTCTGGCCCGCAGGCACCGGGAGGTCCTGGAGCGGGCAGGGGCGGTCTTTGTCTCCACGGACGAGCCGCAGGAGAACGATTTTCATGGCTTTGCCCGGCGCAGGGCGAGCACGGTCCCAAGCGACGCGGCCGTTGTGGTCCTGCTCAGCGGGTCCTATGAACAGGCCATGCGCGCCGAGCTGGCGCATGTCGACCCGGACCGGATCAAGGGCCTTGAACAGGCCGTGGCCCTGGGCTGCAACCAGGACCTCCTGTCCCGGGCCCTGGAGGTGGTCGTGGCCGAGGCCGAGCGCCTGGCCCAAGAGCTTCTCGCCGCATTCCCCGGCCAGGAGCGCACGATCTGTTTTTTCGACGCCGACCTGACCAGGCCCTATCTCGAGACCTACGCCCTGCTCAGGCAACAGGGCTACAGGCTGATTTTGCTCTCGCGGCGCTTCGTGCCCAGCATGGTCCCGATCGAGGACATGTGCGCCCAGGGCTGGGCCGACTTCTTCTACCAGGCCCCGTCCCTGCACTTTTTGTGGCTCATGGCCTATCACCTGGCGGCCAGGGTCCGTTTCCAGGTCCTGAACGTCTGGATGCTCATGTATACGCACAGAAACGTGGCCCGGATCGTGGACCGGTCCCTGAGCCCGGTCGTGGTCTGGCACGACTCGTTCCTCTCCCAGGTCATCGAGATCCCGGCGGTGCGCGAGCTCTTCCGGACCAGGCACGAGCTGGAGCGCGGGGAGGCCCTGGCCCTGGAGGGCCGGATCATGAACGGCGCGGCCGGGGTGGTCCACAGGTGCCCGTCCTGGCAGATGGCCGAGGCGGCCCGCAGGCACGGCAGCGGGGTCCCGGCCCTGAAGTTCTACCGGCCCCTGCTTCCCGAGACCGCAGGGCGCGGGGCCGCAAAGCGGTCAAAGAGCCGGGCCTTGCGGATCATCTTTGTCTGCTCCCTGCACACCGGCCCGGGGGCCGACGCCAATGTCGCCTGGACCCTGGAGGGCATCTACGAGGCCATTGACAAGTTGACCGGCCAGGGCGTGGAGCTGGCCGTATACAATCCCCTGGACGTGGGCGGCGGCTACGAGGCCCTGCACGAGCTGGCCCGCGAAAACCCGCTGCTGACCTACAATTCGGCCATCCATCCCGAGGAGCTGCTCAAGGTCATCGCGGGGCACGATTTCGTCTGGCTGTGCCGCGAGGTGCCGCCGTGCCCATCTAACTACCACGAGACGCACCTGCCTTTGACCCTGTTCCAGGCGGTCGCGGCCGGGACCCCGGTGATCGTGTCCCCGGAGCTGAAGTATCTGTGCCGGATCGTGGAGCGGAACAACCTGGGCCTGTGCCTTGCGCACCATGACTGGTCCCGGGCCAGGGAGGTCATGGAGGCCTTTGACTTTGAGCGCTCGCGCAGGGACATCGAGGCCTTCCGCAGGGACCTGGCGCCCGGGCCCATGGCCCTCAGGCTGGGCGGCTTTTTCCGCTCCCTGGACCGGGGATCGGCTAAGAGGGGGGCTGCATAGTGTTCAGCCTCGACGACCCGGGCCTGCGCGCCGAGATATGCGCGCTGATGGCCAAGGACCCGGGCGAGGAGGCGGCCCGGGCGGCCGCGCTCGCCGACTGGCTCCAGGGCCTTCCGGCCGGGGTCTCGGTGGGCCTTTACGGCTGCGGCGCGGTGGCCGCGCGCCTGGCGAGGGGGCACAAAGAGGCCCTTGAGGGCCGCAGGCTCGCGTTCTTCACCACCCGGGCGAACGGGGAGGCCCTTTTTCACGGCTTTCCAAGGACCTCGCTGGACCAGATATTGAAGTCGCCGCCGGACAGGATCGCGCTTCTCTCGGCCACCTACGAGCACTCCATGCGCCTGAACCTCAAGGGCCTGGACCCGAAAGGCATTGTCGGGCTCGAGGACATCGTCCGGACCTGCGTCTCCAGAGAGAGTCTTTCCGCCTGCCTGGAACGGGCCCTGGACCAGGGGAAACGGCTCGCCCGGGACCTGTCGGGCCTGCCGTGCCTGGGCGGCAAGAGCATCTGCGTTCAGATGATGAACTTCGGGTCCGTGTACCGCTTGAGCGCCTTCAAGAAGGTCCGCGAGGCCGGGTACGGCCTGGTCCTGGCGACCACCCGCGCGGCCTGCCTGCCCATGCCGGCCGAGGACATGGTCTCGGCCGGGTATGTGGACTATGTCTACGTGGCCTCTTCGGACGAGGCCCTGGAGTTCGCGCTCCTGCACCTGCTAGGCGAGCACGACCTGTTCACCCTGTTCGAGTTCCCCAAGCATTTCAAGAACGTCTGGTACGTGTCCAAGGTCGCCGAGACGGCAAGGGCCAGGACCATCGCCTATGCGGACAACTTCTTGTCCTCGTTTTTCGAGGACCCGGGCCACGCCGAGCAGTTCAGCGCCAACCTGGGCCTGGACCAGGACTGCCTCAGGCGCTGCTACGCCCGGTTCTTCCGCAATGTGGACGCGGTCATCTACAAGGACTCGGACAAGGCCCTGGACCGGTTCTGCGCCATGTTCGGGGCCTGGCCCCGGAGGCTGTTTCACCTGCCCTACATCGACGGCGGGTGCCTGGCCCGGCCGCCTGCCGAGAAGCACTCGGCCCGGGACGGGATCAGGCGCATCGCGTTCGCCCACAGCCTGCACCAGGGCTTTTTCTTCAGGGAGTGGTTCGACTGCCGGGAGCTGTTGCGGCTCATAGAGGCGGTGACCGCGACCGGCCTGGGGTTCACCGTGTTCAACAGCATGGACCGGACCGGCTCGGGCTGGGAGGAGTTCATGGACCTGGCCCGCGAAAACCCGCTCTTCGAGTACCGGACGCACCTGCCCTACGACCGGTTCCTGCCCGAGCTGGCCAGATACGACTACGGCTGGCTGGGCTATCGGTTCAGGGGCCGGGTGTCCGAGTTCGTGCGCACCAACCTGCAGCTCAAGATATTCGCCTATGCCCAGGCCGGGCTGCCGACCCTGGTCTCCCCGGAGTTCGAGCACAGCCACGGCCTGGTCCTGGAAAAGGGCATCGGGCTTAGCGTTGAAAGCCACGACTGGCCAAGGCTTGCGGACCTGCTCAAGGACTACGACCTGGACCGCTGCCTGGCGAACATCCGGGCCCTGTGCGCCGAGCTCTCGGTCCAGGCCCACGCCAAAGACATGATCGAGTTTTACGACCGGCTCAGCGCCGGGGGAGGCGGGGGGTGAACATCTGCCCCTTGTGCGGGAACCGGGCCCGGCCGGTGTACGTCAACCCCGAGGCCTACTTCGCGGACCGCGACCTGCGCCTCGGGTTGGAGGTCGCGGCCTGCGCCGCGTGCGGGTTCCTGTTCCAGTCCAGCGCCTTTTCGGACCAATACCAGGAGGTCATGAAAACCGCCTACCAGACCTATTACGACCGGGACATCTTCGCCTTCCCGCGCCGGGACAGGGAGAACAAAAAGGCCCTGGACATGGTCCTGCGGCACCTGCCCGCGGACAGCGCGGCCTCGGTCCTGGAGGTCGGCTCCAACCGCGGGGACCTGCTGTACATGCTCAAGGAGCAGCGGCCGGAGTGCAACGTCCTGGGCGTGGACCCCGGGCAGTCCGACGACCGGGGCGTGCCGACCATAAGGCGCTGTTTCTCCCCGGACCTGTTCGCCTCCAGGTTCGACGTCGTGATTTTGAAGCACATCCTGGAGCACTTCACCGATCCCAAGGGCTTCGCGGCCCAGGTCTCCACGGTGCTCAAGGAGGACGGGTTTCTGTACCTGGACGTGCCCAATGTGGACTGGATTTTGAAAGAGCAGACCGAGGGCTTTGTCCTCCACCACATCGGGTACTTCAACCTGGGCACCCTGTGCCTGGCCCTGGAGGGATTCGAGCCGGTGGCGGCCCAGGAAGAGGCCTCCCTGCGGGCCGTGTTCCGCAGGGGCCGGACAAAGGCCCCGGCCTTGAGGCAGGACTTTTCGAGCCTTGCGGAGAGCTGCAAAAAGCTGGAGCACAGCCGCAGGGAGCTTGTCGGGCACATAAAAAGGCGTGCCCTCGAGGGGAAAAAGGTGGTTTTTTACGGCGCGTACACGATTTTCAGGCTCTTGTACCGCGAGCTCAAGGCCCAGTTGGCCGGGGCCGTTTGTCATTATTTTGACGACAGCTTCAGCCAGGAGCGCGAGCCGGTCTTCGGGCTGCCCAGGCAGGGGCGCATCGACCGGGGCTCGCTCGTTGTCCTGTGCTCCAACAACAGCCAGACCCTGGACGCCATGGAGCAGCGCGTGTCCGGGACGGGCGCCGAGGTCGTCCGGCCCTGGCGCGGGGCCTGATTTTCAGGGGATCGAGGCCGGAAGATGAAGGATTTCGGAGTGCAGAACACGCGGGTGGCGGTTTTCGGGGCCGCGGGATTCATCGGCTCGGTCCTGGTCGAGGCCCTTGGCCGGGCGGGTTGGTCGGTGACCCCGCTGACCCGGCGCGAGTGCGACATGGTCGACCCCGGGGCCGTGGAAAGGACCCTTGCGGCCATCGAGCCCGGCGGCTCGGCCGTGCTCTGCGCCTGCATCAGCCGGACCCAGCGGGACGGGTTCGAGGTCTTTCAGGACAACGTGGCCATGGTCGAGAACTTCGCGCGCCTGGCCCGGCCCGGCCAGTTCCAGAGCGTGGTCTATCTGAGCTCGACGGACGTCTACGGCAACAGCCCCACCTGCCCGGTGAGCGAAAAGACCCTGCCCGCGCCGGACGGCTACTACGGGCTGGCCAAGTATGTCTGCGAGCGCATCCTGGCCAACTCCGCGGCCGTGGATTGCCCGGTCTCCTCGCTCAGGCTGCCCGGGATATTCGGGCCCACGGACAACGGCCGGAGCATCCTGGGCATGTTCGCCAGGAAGATCGCGGCCGGGGACACGGTCCGGATATTCGGGGACGGGGGCACGCTCCGGGACTTCGTGTTCGTGGACGATCTGTGCGCCATTGTCGCGGCCCTGCTCAAAAGGCCCCACAACGGGGTCCTGAACATCGCCACCGGCGCCAGCCGCAGGCTCATCGACATTTTGAACCTGCTGGCAAAGAGGCTCAACTGCGAGCTGCGGCTCAAGATGGAGCCCCCGGGCGAGCGCTCGAACGACCTGGTCTTTGACCTGACCAAGCTGCGCCGGGTGGTCGGCCCCCTGGACCTCACCCCGATCGAGGACGGCCTCGACCGGCTGGTCAATTTTCTGAAGAACTGAGGCCGGGCTTGTGGAAACTTGGAGAAGGCATGTTCAAGGTCATTCATTCGCTTAGTGATCTACCCGGGACCAGGGTCGCCGTCTACGGCGCCGGGGCCTACGGCGCGTCGGTCAGGGCGGATCTGGAGCGCGAGCGCCCGGACGCGCGGATCATCTGCTTTCTGGACACCTTCAGGCCCAGCGGCGAGCTGGACGGCCTGGGTCTGGTGAACATCGAGGAGGCGAATGAGCTTCTGCAGTCCCTCGACGCGGTGGTCATCGCCTCGGCCAACTACCGGGACATCGCCAGGCGGCTGGAGGGGCGCGGCCCCTTTGAGGCCTGCATCCTGATGCGCGACCTCGAGGACGAGAGGGTCAGGCGCGACAAGGAGGTCTTCGAGGCCGTCGAGGCCCTGCGCGGGGACAGGGACTTCCACCGCTACTTCCACGACCTGTACCTGTGGCGCTACCGGGCCCTGTGCCGCGAGCACTTCGGCGCGCCGTGCGGGCTCCCGCCCCTGGCCGAGGACATCCCGGCCGGGCTCGTGGACGCCTTCACCATGAACGGCGACTGCGAGATCGTGGAGCACAAGATATGGGACAGGCGCTACCCCTCGAACCACCCGCTGATCTACACCGACCAGGAGCTGGACGACTGCCTGCGGCGCATCGACCTGGGCGAGTGCGGCATATACGGCCGGCTGGACGACTGGCTCCGCGAGGCCCTTGCCCGGCACCCGATCCGGGGCGCGAGCGTCGCGGTCATGGGCTCGATCAGCCCGTGGTACGAGGGCTTCTGCATTTGCCACGGCGCTCGGCCGGTGACCGTGGACTACAACCCCATAATCTCCAGGACCTTGCGCATAGAGACCATCACCGCCCGGGAGTTCACCTCCGGGGATAGGGTGTTCGACCACGCCCTGTCCATCTCCTCGTTCGAGCACGACGGCCTGGGCGCGTACGGCGACCCCTTGGACCCGGACGCGGACCTTGCGGCCATGCGGGCCATGAAGGCCCGCCTGCGGCCCGGGGGCCTGGTGTTTTTCAATGTCCCGGTCGCGGAAAGGGACATGATCTACTTCAACGAGTTCCGGGTCTACGGCCGGCTGAGGCTGCCCATGATCCTGGAGGGCTTCGAGGTCCTGGACTCCTGGGGCTGCGACCGAAACAGGATGCGCCAGGACCCGGAAAAGGTCTTCAACCCGCTCTTCGTCTTGAGGAACATCCCTTAAGGCCGGGCGGGAAGGGAATGCAGAGATGAAGAAAGCTGTTGTCGTGGGAGGCGGTTTTTCCGGCTGCGTCATAACCGAGATGCTCAAGTCCAGGGGCTTTGCGGTCACGGTCGTGGAGGCCGGAGGGTTCGTAGGCGGCGGCTGCCGGACCTTCTTCTATCACGGCCACCCCTACACCATAGGCCCGCGCCACATCCTGGTGGACGTGGACGAGATGTACACCTGGGAGTACGTGGAGCGCTTCGTTAAGATGCGCAGGCTCGACCACCACAGCCTGACCTATGTCTCCCGGGACAACAGGTTCTACACCTACCCCATCCACAGGGACGAGATCGAGTTCATGCCGGACAAGGAGGCCGTCCGCAGGGAGCTGGCCGAGCGGGCCGACGTGTCCGGGTCCCAAAACTTCGAGGAGTACTGGGTCAACTCCGTGGGCCGCACGCTGTACGACAAGTACATCAACGACTACTCCAAGAAGATGTGGGGGATCAGGAACAACCGGGAGATCGACGACTTCGGGTTCTCGCCCAAGGGCGTGGCCCTGAAGGAGGGCTCCAAGGTCAGCTTCGAGGGCTCCAAGGTCATCGGGTACCCGATCGACATCGAGGGCTTCAACCCCTTTTTCAAGGCCTGCGTGGACGGGGCCACGGTCATCCGCAACTGCCCGGTCCACTGCCTGGACGTGGACCGGAAGCGGGTCTTGGCCGGAGACGAGTGGATCGAGGGCGACATCATCGTCAGCACCATTTCCCCGGACATCGTGTTCGACTACTGCCACGGCGAGCTGCGCTACATCGGCAGGCATTTCATGAAGCTCATCCTGCCCTGCGAGCGGGTCACGCCCGAGCCCTACTACTTTCTCTACTACGCCGGGGACGAGCCCTACACCCGGGTCGTGGAGTACAAGCTCCTGACCGGGTACAAGTCCCCGGACACGCTCCTGGGCATCGAGATTCCGACCTTCGACAACAAGCTCTACCCCTATCCGGTCAAGGCCGACATCGCCAAGGCCCGGAAGTACATCGCCATGTTTCCCGAGGGGGTCTACACCCTCGGCCGCATGGGCAAGTACCAGTACGACAACATGCACGTGGTCATAAGGGACTGCTTCAAGCTGATGAAGACCATCTGAGGCCTAAGATGCAGGGCGCAATGCGCATACACGAACTCTTTTCCCTGGACGACCTTTCCCAGGGCTGCCGGGTGGCCCTCTACGGGGCGGGCGGCTACGGGGTCGAGTTCCTGGGCCGGATCAGGTCCGAGCGGCCGGACATAGAGGCGGTCTGCTTTTTGGACACCTTTCTGGAGACCGGCGGCCGGGTAGAGGGCCTGCCGGTGGTCAACGCCCGGGACTTCGACTTCGCCTCCCCTGTGGAGCTGGTCATCACCTCGGCCGGGGTCGGGCCCATTGCCCGGGGGATCGAGGCCCGCGGGGCCAGGCGCTGCTTCGTGCCCATGAAGGCCGTGCGCGGGGCGGACTGGTTCGTGAACCGGGAGGTCTTCGAGGACCCGATCGGGACCAGGGCCAGGGCCGAGGGCCACCGGTTCTGGGAGAAGGTCTACTTCTGGCGCTACACGGCCCTGTGCGACGAGCACTTCGGCCCGCCTGAGCCGAACCCGCCGCTGGTGGACAGGATCCCGGACGGGCTCTTGTCCGGGTTCACCATGGACGGCCAGTGCGCCCTTGAGTACGACGTCCAGGACCAGCGCCAGCCCCCGAACCGGGTCCTGATCTACACCGACGCCGAGATCGACGACTGCCTGGCCAGGATCGAGCGCGGGGAGAGCACCATCTACGGGGCCCTGGACGGCCTGGTCCACCGGGCCCTCGAGGAGCACCCCATAGGGGGCAAGGACGTAGCGGTCTTCGGCTCGACCAGCCCGTGGTACGAGGCGGTCTGCCTGCGCCACGGCGGCCGGCCGGTGACCGTCGAGTACCAGAGGATCATCTCCAGAACGCAGCGCGTGCGCACCCTGACCGTGGACGAGCTTAAGGCCGCGCCCGAGGAGTTCGACCACGCCCTGTCCATCTCCTCGTTCGAGCACGACGGCCTGGGCGCGTACGGCGACCCCATCGACCCGGACGCGGACCTTGCGGCCATGCGCCAGGTGCGCGGCCTGCTCAGGCCGGGCGGGCTGCTCTTTTTGAACGTGCCCGTGGCCTGGCGCGACAGGCTGATCTTCAACGGCTGCCGGGTCTATGGCCGGCGCCGCCTGCCCCTGCTCTTTGCGGGCTTCGAGCTTGTGGCCTCCTATGGCTACGACCCCAAACGCATGCAGGACAGCCCGGACACCAGGTTCGAGCCGCTGTTCGTGCTTCGCAGGAGCTAGCCGGACATGGAACGCAGACCGTGCATCGTGCTCGCCCGGCCCATGAACCAGGCCGACCCGGTCTTTGCCCGCGGCCGGGGCCGGGAGCTCTTTGCCCTGGCCCTCGGCCAGATGCTCGACCAGGGCCTGTTCAGCGAGGCGGTCTTTGCCCTGCCCGGGGACGTCCCGGACGCGCTCGCCCGGCGCATCGCGGGCTGGGGCTTCGACCTGGTCCGCGGGGCCGAGGCGCCCCAGGTCAGGGTCCTGGAGGCCATGGACGCCTTGGGCTGCGCGTCCTGCGCCGTGCTGACGCCCTACGCCTGCCTGGTGGACAGGGCCGGGCTCGATCTGGCCTGCGGCCTGGTCGCGTCCGGCGCGGACGCGGCCCACGCCTCGGGGGTCATGCCGGCCAGGGAGTTTCTGGTCCTCACAAGGCGGGCCGCCGGGGCCCTGTCGGGCATTGACAACGGGGCCCTGCCCCCGGGCATGTTCCCGGCCCGGCTGAGGAGTCTCGGCCTGCGGGTCGAGCCGGTTTCAGGCCTCGAGGCCCCTGCCGAGCGCTTTGCCTGGGGGACCTACTTCGCCGGGAAGAACGCCTTGATCCCGCCGGACATCCTGGCCGCGTTCTACGAGCAGACCGAGCCCGCAGAGTGGTTCGAGCGCGGCTCGTTCGGCCGCATGCTCGGGCCGGTGTGCGGGCTGAGCGGCCTGGACGAGATATCCGAGGCCCTTGAGCGCTGCGGGGACGACGGGGGCGGCACCCTGGCCTCGCAGGTCAACTTCCTGCGCAGCATAGGCCCGCACATGCCCCAAGGCGGGCGGTTCCTGGAGATCGGCGGCAGCCGGGTCCCGCTTTTGGCCATGCTGCTCATGAACAGGTTTAAGTCCGGGGTCTCGGTGGAGCCGATCGTATATTCGGAGCAGGGGGTCCGGGCCGCGTCCGGGCTGTGCCGGGCCCTGTCGCTCCACGCCCCGGGCCTGATCCCCATCGACGCGGCCAGGACCGCGCGCCCGGGGTTCGAGCCCGAGGTCCGGCCGTGCACCGTGGAGGAGCTCGGGCTCGAAGAGGCCAGCGTGGATTTTTGCTGCTCCAAGGTGGTCCTGGAGCACGTCCGCGACGTGGACTCCCTGTCCCGGGAGCTGTTCCGGGTCCTTGGGCCCGGCGCGGTCATGGTCCACCGCATAGACTTCCGGGACCACGGCAGGGCCAACGAGCCGGTGTACATCAACTTCGATTTTCTCAAGTATTCCAAAGAGCAATGGCGGGAGCGCCAGGAAGAGACCAATGCCTGGCGGGTAAACGACTTCGTGTCCCTGTGGCAGGACCTGGGCTTTAGGGTCGAGGTTTTGGAGCGCTCCCAGCGCAGGGCGCCGCCGTCCTTTTTGCACCCGTCCTGGGCCGCCTATTCCGAGGACGACCTGTACTGCTACGACGCATTGATCAAGGCCGTGAAGCCGGCCTGACAACCAGGGGGAAGCATATGCCCTACAAGGACTTTGTCTCCAGGCTGCACAAGAAGACCAGCCGCAACTACCTGGAAAGGGTCTGCGAGCACGACAAGATCGAGTGCGCGACCGTGGCCAAGCGCTACGGCCGGGAGTACTGGGACGGCGACCGCAGATACGGCTACGGCGGCTACACCTATGACGGCCGCTGGGAGCCGGTCGCCCGGGACATGATCGAGCACTACGGGCTTGGGCCGGGCATGAGGGTCCTGGACATCGGCTGCGGCAAGGCCCACCTGCTCTACGAGTTCAAGAAGCTCGTGCCCGGGCTTGAGGTGCGCGGGGTGGACACCTCGGAATGGGGCCTGGCCACGGCCAAGGAAGAGGTCCGCGAAGACCTGACCCTGGCCCCGGCCCAAAGCCTGCCCTTCGGGGATAAGGAGTTCGACCTGGTCTACTCCCTGGCGACCTTTCACAACCTGAAGGTCATGGACCTGGAGCGGGCCATAGGCGAGCTGAACCGCGTGGCCAAGGACCCGGCCCGGGCCTACATCATGCTCGAGTCCTACCGCAACGAGGCGGAGCGGGTGAACCTGATGTACTGGCAGCTGACCTGCGAGAGCTTCTTTTCCGTTGACGAGTGGGAGTGGCTCTTCGAGCGCTTCGGGTTCAAGGGCGACTATTCGTTCATCTTTTTCGAGTAGGGGCGGCCATGGAAAACGTATACAGCCAAGCCAAGATGTTCCACTTCCAGGACCGGCTCGAGGCCCTGGACCGGGGCGAGGCGCTCGCGCCCATGCACGTGCGGCTCAAGCCGATCAACGCCTGCAACCACCGCTGCTTCTACTGCTGCTATCGCAGCGAGGACCTGTTCCTCGGGGAGATGATGAAGGAGAAGGACATGATCCCGGAGCCCAAGATGCGGGAGATCGTCCGGGACATGATCGAGTCCGGGGTCCGCGCGGTGACCTTCACCGGCGGGGGGGAGCCGCTCATCTACCCCCACTTCGTGGACACGGCCCAGGCCCTTCTGGACGGCGGGGTCAAGGTCGCGACCCTGACCAACGGCTCCGCGCTCAAGGGCGACGCGGCCGCGGTCCTGGCCCAGGGCGCGAGCTGGGTGCGGGTCTCCATGGACTCGACGGACGGGGCCTTGATCGCCGAGTCCCGGGGCCTCAGGCCCGAGGAGTTCGGCCGCATCGTCTCGAACATCGAGGCCTTTGCCCGGATGAAGCGCCCGGACTGCGAATTGGGCGTCAACTTCATCGTCACCAGGCTGAACGCGGGCAAGGTCTATGAATTCATCTCCCTGATGAAGGACTCCGGGGCCGGGCACGTCAAGGTCTCGGAGTGCATCATGGGCACCGACGACAGGGAGAACAACGACTACCACCGGCCGCACTTCGAGCAGGTTTTGTCCGAGGTCCGGCGGGCGGAAAAGGAGCTTTCAGGCGACGGCTTCCGGGTGATCAACAAGTTTCACGAGCTGAGTATCGCCTACCGCAAGCCCTATCACTGGTGTCCGTTTATCTGCGGCTTTCTGAACGTCATCGCCGCTGACCTCGGGGTCTACGCCTGCCAGGACAAGGCCTACACCAAGACCGGCCTGCTCGGCTCGCTCAAGGACATGTCCCTGAAGGACTTTTGGGCCTCCGAGGCCTATCGCGGGGCGGCCCGCGGCCTGGACCCGTCCGTTGTCTGTCGTCACCACTGCGTGCAGCACGGCAAGAACCTGGCCCTGCTCGACTATTTGAGCACGGACCGTCGGCACCTTGAGTTCGTCTAGGGGGTGGTTATGCTGCTGGATCAACAGACCTTTGAGCAACGCTTCGGCCCCAGGTTCGAGGAGGCCATGGCCGAGGCCAGGGACTACGTGGACCACCCGGACAAGCTCCGGGCCGAGGTGGACGACCAGGAAGCGGGCCGGGACCGCGCCAAGCTGAGCGTTCCGCGTCCGGACCAGTACGCCTATCGGATGATGAACTACCGGGGCTTCGTGCGCTTCCCGGAGCGGCTCAAGAACTACATCGTGGCCAAGGCGGACATCCGCGAGGAGTATTGCGACTCCCTGCCGGTCATGATGGATGTCGAGCCGGACAGCAGGTGCAACTTCCGGTGCATCATGTGCGCCCGGGCCAAGGAAGGGGTGCGCTCCAAGGACAAGCCCCGGCTGACCTTCGACGAGTTCAGGCGCTTCATGGACACCAACCCCCAGTTCGTGGAGGTCAAGGTCCAGGGCGTGGGCGAGCCGCTCCTGAACCCGGACCTGTTCGACATGATCAGCTACGCCATCTCCAGGGACACCTGGGTGCGCACCACGGTGAACGGATCGCTCCTGCACAAGGACGAGAACTACAAGCGGCTCATCGACTCCGGGATCGGCGAGGTCCAGACCTCGTTTGACGGGGCGACCAAGGAGGTCTTCGAGCGCATCAGGGTCGGCTCGGACTTCGAGCGCATCGTGGCCAACTTAAAGCTCATGAACGAGTACGTGGCCACCAAGGACCGGGACTACACGCGCATGTGGGTCCTGCTCCAGAACAACAACCGGCACCAGCTCCTGGACTTCATAGAGCTGGCCGCCGGCATGGGCTTTCGGCGCATGACCTACTCCGTGGTCCTCACCGGCTGGGGCGAGGAGGACTGCTTCGACGACCTCAAGACCAAGGCCTTCAGCCCGGAGGAGGAGGCCAGGATCATAGAGGTGGGCAAAAAGGAGGGCGTGGACGTCTCGGTCTGGAACTGCACGGACCGCTTCCGGGTCGGCTCGCCCGAGACCCTTTGCCCGGTGCCCTTTTCCAGGGCCTTCATCGCCTCTGATCTGCGGATCATCCCCTGCGGGACCATAGGCTACTCCCCGGAGGTCGATTTCGGAAACGCCCTGGAGTTCAGGAAGCACTGGAACTCGAAACAGTACCGCAGGTTCAGGCGGGCGCACCTGGAGGGCAACATCCCCAAGTTCTGCCGCGAGTGCTACGACCTGGACAGGGCAGAGGAGCGGGGCCCGAGGAAATGAACGTGCTGCTGCTGACCGGCGCGCCGCGCTCGGACAGGATCAAGGACTTTCTCTCGGGCCGGGGGGACTCGGTCATCGAGTGCGACAGGCCCCTGACCCTTGAGGCCTGCCGGGACCTGGGCGTGGATTTCATGGTCGCCCACGGATACGGCTTCATCCTCAAGGAGCCGGTGGTCTCGGCCTATGAAAATAGGATCGTCAACCTGCACAACACCTATCTGCCCTGGGGACGCGGCCTGATGGGCAATGTCTGGTCCTTTTTCGAGGACACGCCCAAGGGGGTCTCGCTCCAGTTCATCGACGCCGGCGTGGACACAGGGGACATCATCGTCCAGGAGCGGGTCGATCTCGGCCCGGACCTGACCCTCAAGAGCTCCTGGGACCTGCTCATGGACCGCTTGGAGGCCCTGTTCATGGAGCGTTGGGAGGGCATTGTGTCCGGCGATTTCGAATCGATCCCTCAGGGCTCGATCCGGGCCGAGGGCTCCTGCCATGACCGCAAGATTTCCGACCGGCTCCTCGGCGTGGTGGGCCGCGACTGGGACACGCCGGTGCGCAAGATCTTTGATCTGGGCGTGGAGTACCGCAAGGACCCTGAGGGGTTCGTGAACAGGCACGGCTTCGACCCCCTTGGCCCCGGAACCCAGGGCCGGTCTCCGGCCGCGACCCGGCGGCTCCCGGCCGGGGATCGGGGCGAGGTCCTGGTGCGCCGGGCCGAGGAGGCCGACCTGCTGGTCAACTGGCTGTGGGTCAACGAGCCGCTCACCAGAAGGATGTTCAAGCAGAACGATTACATAGGCTGGGAAGGCCACTGCGAATGGTTCGCCCGGATGCTCAAGAGCCCGGACACGCTCATGTACATCGGGCTTGTCGCAGGCAAAAGGATCGGGAACGTGCGCTTCGACAGGCGCATGGACAACGCCTACGAGACGAGCATCAACCTGGACCCGGACTTCAGGGGCCTGGGCTACGGCGCCGAGATGCTGGCCAAGGCCATCGAGGGCATCCGCTCCACCAGACGGGTGGACATGATCTTCGCCATGGCCAAGAAGGTCAACCCGGCCTCGATCAAGACCTTTGACAAGGTCGGCATGCCCGTGGTCAGGCCCGGGGAGCGCCACGCGGGCATGAGCCGTTTCGAGCCTAAGACCGAGGTGTACATGGAGGCGCGTTTTTTGTGAGTCTGAAAGAGCGAGGATCAAGGGGATGAGCAAGCGGAAGCTGGCGATACACGGCGGCGAAAAGGTGCGCCCGAACCCCATGCCCGCGCGCCGGGCCTTTGGCCCGGCCGAGCAGGCCATGTTGCGCGAGGCGGTGGACCATTTCGTGTCCAGGGACGAGGACCCCCCGTACCAGGGCCGCTACGAGCGGATGTTCTGCGAGGCCTTTGCCCGGTACCTGGGCGGCGGGTACGCGGACGCGGTGTCCTCGGGCACGGCCTCGGTCTACGTGGCCCTGGCCGCCCTTGCGCCCCCAAAGGGCAGCGAGGTGATCATCTCGCCGGTGACCGACAGCGGCCCCTTGAACTGCATCATCATGCAGGGCCTGGTCCCGGTGGTCGCGGACAGCGCGCCCGGCTCCTACAACATGGGCCCGGACCAGTTCCTGGACCGGGTCACGGACCGGACCTCGGCTGTGCTCGCGGTGCACAGCGCGGGCGAGCCCCTGGAGATAGACCGCCTGGTGGACGAGGCCCACAGGCGCGGGGTCAAGGTCCTTGAGGATTGCAGCCAGTGCCCGGGCGGGACCTGGAGGGGCCGCAAGGTCGGGACCGTGGGCGACATCGCCGCGTTTTCGACCATGTACCGCAAGACCCTGACCGCGGGCGCCAGCGGCGGCCTGGTCTGGGCCCCGGACCTGGCCACCTACCGCCTGGCCCTGGGCCACGCGGACAGGGGCAAGCCCTCCTGGCGCACGGACATCGACCTGCGCAACCCGGGCCACGCCCTGTTCCCGGCCTTGAACTTCAACACCGACGAGCTGTCCTGCGCCATAGGCCTGGCCTCGCTTAAAAGGCTCGACGACTGCGTCGCGGCCCGGGTCGGGTTCGTCAAGAAGGTCATCGAGCGCCTCAAGGAGTCCGAGGTCTGCAGCCCGTACGCCTTTCACGACGGGTTTTCGCCGTTCTATTTTCCGATCATGGTCGACGTGGACCGGATCAAGTGCTCCAAGACCGAGTTCGCCCTTGCCGTGCGGGCCGAGGGCATCGGCCTGGGCGAGCATTACGGCTGCCTGGTGTCCACCTGGGAGTTCGCCCGGCCGTATCTGTCCGACGCCTTCGACACCCCGAACGCGCGCTCGGTGCGCGACCGCTCGTTCAACCTGTACCTGAACGAGCGCTACGGCGAGCAGGAGGCCGAGGACGTCCTGCGGGCGATACTCAAGGTCGAGGGCTGGTACCGCAAGTAGGCTTTGGGGAATAAGGCGTTGAACAAGGTATTGATCACCGGGGCCAGGGGCATGGTCGGCGCGGCGCTGGTCCGGGCCTTCGGCCCTGCCGCGGTCGGCCTGGGCCGGGAGGACCTGGACATCGCGGACGCCCAGGGCCTTGAGCGGCTCTGCGGGCTCCACCGCCCTCGGGCCGTGGTCAACGCCGCGGGCGTGAACAGGGGCCCGGCCTTGGAGATCATGGACATAAACGCCCGCCTGCCCGGGAAGATGGCCGAGGTCTGCGCCCGGCTGGGCGTGGGCTACGTGTTCCTGAGCAGCTCGCGCGTGTTCGGTCGGCCGGGCCCCGGGCCGTGGCTGGAGAGCGACGCCCCGCAGCCGGTGGACGACTACGGCAGAAGCAAGTTCGAGGGCGAGAGGCTGGTGCGCGGGGCCATGTCCGACCGCGGGTGCTGCGTGCTCAGGCTGCCCATGGTCCTCGGCGCGCCGCGCAGGCCGCAGAACCAGATTTTGACCCGGCTGATCGAGCAGGCCAGGGGCGGAAGGCCGGTGCGCGTGGCCATGGACGTCATGCACTCCCCGCTGGAGGTCAACGACGCGGCCCGGGTGATCCGTTCGCTCGTGGACCGGGGCGCGTCCGGGACCTTTCATTTGGCGAGCTCGGATCGGGCCTCGCTGTACGAGATATTCAGCTACGCCACGCAGCGCCTGGGGATCGCCGCAAAGATCATTCCGGTCGAGGCGGCCTGGTTCGGAAAGGACAAGGCCCTGCTCAACCTGAGCCTTGCCAGCCGGGTGCTTGAGCCCTGCGGGGACTGGCGGCGGGCGGTGGAGCGTTTTGCCGAGGACCTGCAAGAGGAGGACCGGTGATGGAGCCGGCTGCCAGGTTCGAGGAACTGATGCGGGCCAAGCTCCTGGTCATGAGCGAGGTCGCGGCCTCGGGTCTTGAGGAGCGCGGGGGGCACGGGTTTTCCGCGCACACGCCCCTGTGGGCCTATCTCGATCCGCACCTCCAGACGCCCTTTGACTCGCTCAAGCTGGACGGGCGCAGGCAGGTGTTCGACTTTCTGCCCCAGGGAACGACCCTGGACCAGGCCGTGGCCAACACCCGGTTTCTGGTCTTTGCGGGCGCCGGGCAGTCCGAGGTCCTGGACCGGGCCGTTCGCCTGCCCGAGCCGGTCAAGCTGGTCTTCGAGCCCAACTTCGATCTGGCCGCCCGGTTCGTGGACCGCTATCCGGCCGAGGTATTGAAAAGCAACAAGGTCTTCCTGTTCGTCGGCATGGTCGACCGGCTGGTCCCGCCCCTGGGCATGGTCCTTTCCTGGGACGTGTGCAGCGCCGGATACCCGGTGTTCTTTGTCCAGCAGGGCATGGAGACCCGCCACTCCGGGTACCTGGACCGGGTCATCCGGGGCATGGAGATATTCTTCTACCGCCACGCCCTGTATCCCCTGGGCAGCCAGGACAACGTCTGGGGCCGGCCGCTCAGGACCATGGCCCGGACCGAGAACTACGACTGCGTGACCCACAGGTACGAGAACTTTGTGGCCAACCTTTCGGCCGGGACCCTCCAGGACCTCAAGGGCCGCTTCAAGGGCAAGACCGCCGTCCTGGTCGCGGCCGGCCCGGACCTCGAGGCCAAGCTGGACTGGCTGGCCCGTAACCGGGACCGGGCCGTGATCGTGGCGGTCAACAGCGCGCTCAAGACGCTCCAGGCCGCGGGGGTTGAACCGCACTTCGCCCTGATCAACGACACCTCCATATCGGTCGAGGCCACGTTCAAGGGCCTTGCGCCCATGCCCCGGACCTATCTGGTGGCCCATTGCCTGTCGTTCGCGGGCAACGGCCTGTTCCCCAGGGTCTACTTCTTCGGCAACGTCTCGGACCAGCCCTTCCCGGTCCGCGACAAGCTCGAGCTGCACGGCTCGGTGATCACCGCGGCCTTTTCCCTGGCCCGGTACATGGGCTGCTCCCGGGCGGTCTTCGTGGGCGCCCAGCTCTGCTCGCCCGACCCCTACTCCCTGGCCTATGCCGGCAGGCCCGGGTCCGGGGACGAAGGTCCCGCGCTCATCAACAGGCACCCCCAGCTGTGCCCGGTCACTGTCCGGGACGGGGGCACCCGGTTCACGACCCTGAACTTTCTGGACGCCGCGTCCTGGCTCCTGGACAGGATCAGGATGTCCGGGATGGAGGCGGTCAACACCTCGGCGCAGTCGATCCTGTTCAACGGCAGGGTGCGGCTGGACCAGGACCCGGTCCTTGCGCCCGACCCCGAGGTCGAGGCCATGTTTTGCGGCCTGCCCCTGAGCGTTCCGGACACCCCGGCCCTCAAGGTCAAGGCCTATCTCCTGGAGCACTTGGCCTTTTGGAACAAGGTCAAGGGGATCGCGGACGAGATATCCGAAAGGGTGGTCCGCGACCCGGGCGTGGTCGAGGACGCTTCGGCCTGGATCGCCGAGTTCGACAAGAACAACGTCTCCTTCATGCTCCAGCGCTACTGCCCCCACGAGACCAGGCAGGACCCGTTTTTCGGGGACTGGATAAAGGGCACCAAGAGGAACAGGTTCGTGAACGAGCTGTTCCACTACTACTTTTTCGACCGGGACCTGCCGTCCTACGGCGTGCAGTACTACTTCAGCCACCTGGCGGGCATGGCCGGCGTTTTGTGCGACCTGCTCGACGCGCAACTGAAAAAGATCGGCAAGGGGCGGCGGTGATCATCGGCGTGGACCTGGACAACACCATAGTCGGCTACGACCGGCTCTTTCACCTGTTGGGCGTGGAGCGCGGCTACATCGAGCCCTCGACGCCCGCGTCCAAGGCCGCGGTCAGGGACGCGGTCAGGCGGGGTCCGGGCGACGAGGCCTGGCAGGTCCTCCAGGCCGAGGCCTACGGCCCGCGCATGGCCGAGGCCGAGATATTGCCCGGGGCGATCGAGTTCTTCAGGGCCGCGGCCCGGGCCGGGCACGTTTTGTACATCGTCAGCCACAAGACCGAGTACGCGGGGATGGATGCCGCCAGGAGCTGCAACATGCGCGAGACGGCCCTTTCCTGGCTGCGGGACAAGGGATTTTTCCAGGCCTGCGGCCTGGGCCCGGAGCGGGTCTATTTCGAGTCCACGCGGGACATGAAGGCCGCGCGGATCACAGAGCTCGGCTGCGAGGTGTTCGTGGACGACCTGATCGAGGTCTTTGAGGAGCCCGGGCTCTCCGGGTCCCTGCGCAGGGTCCTGTTCGGCGCGGGCCCGCAGTGCCCGGTCGCGGGCCTTGAGCCCTGCCCGGACTGGGACGCGGTCAGCCGCGAGGTGCTCGGCGGGTCCGCGGAGGACTGCGACTGGTCGGCCCTTGTGGGCGGGCCGGCCCGGGTCTCGGCCATGCCCTGCCGGGGCGGCAACAGCCGCCTGTTCATGCTCTCCTGCGCCGACGGCAGGGTCCTGGCGGGCAAGAGGTATTTCCGGGACCGGCTTGATCCGCGCGACCGGCTCGGGGCCGAGCGCCTGGGCCTGACCGTGTGCGGCCGGGCGGGCCTGCCCGCGCCCGGGCTCGTGGCCTGGGACGAGGGGTGCGGGGCCCTGGTCATGGACTTTGTCCAGGGGCATCCCCCGGGCCGGCCCGGGGCCGGGGACATCGACGCGGCCGTGGACTTTCTGGTCGCGCTCAAGGGCCAGCACGACCGTTCGGGGGCCGGGGAGTCCGTGCCCGACGCCTCCGAGGCCTGCTACAGCGGCCTGGCCCTGGAGCGGAACCTGTTTTCAAGGCTGGCGCGGCTGGAGGCGGTCTCCGGCGTCGGGGCGGCGCATGAGGCCTTTGCGGACCTGCGCTCGCGCATCAGGGACCAGGCCGCGGGCCGCATCCGGGCCGCGCGCCGGGACCTGGCCCGGACCGGCCAGGCCTGGGACCAGGACCTCGACCCCGCGGCGCGCACGCTTTCGCCTTCGGACTTCGGGTTCCACAACGCCCTGCGCAGGCCGGACCGCAGCCTGTGCTTCCTGGACTTCGAGTACTTCGGCCGCGACGACCCGGCCAAGACCCTGTGCGACTTTGTGCAGCACCCGGCCATGGGGCTCGAACGCGGGCTTCGCAGGCGTTTTACGCGGCGTTTTTTAAAGGGTCTGGACAGCCCGGGCCTGGCAAAACGCGCCAAGGCGTTTTTTCCCCTTTACCGGATCAAGTGGTGCCTGATCCTGCTGAACGAGTTCGTCAGGCAGGACCGGGCCAGGCGCAGGTTCGCCGGCCGCATCGGCGGCGAGGGTCAATCCCTTGAGGAACTGCTGGCCGCTCAACTGGCCAAGGCCCAAGACTATCTGGAGACAGTGGATGAAGAGCATGAGAGATTGCGCGAAGATTTGGCATGAGCAGGCCATGAATGCGGTCCTGGACGAGCGTTCGCTCGGCCTGCGCCGGGAGGCGGTCAGGGTCCTTGAGTGCGCCGAGAGGGGCCATGTCGGGGCCTCTTTGTCCCTGGTCGAGATCCTCCGGGTCCTCTACGACCACATCCTGCGCTACGACCCCAAAAGGCCGGACTGGCCGGGCCGCGACAGGTGCATCCTGAGCAAGGGCCACGGCTGCGTGCCCCTGTACGTCATGCTCGCGGAAAAGGGCTTTTTCCCGGCCGAGGAGCTGTCCCGGTTCTGCCGGCACGGCGGGCTGCTGGGCGGGCACCCGGACGCCACCAAGGTCCCGGGCATCGAGGCCAGCACCGGCAGCCTCGGCCACGGCCTGTCCGTGGGCCTGGGCATGGCCGTGAGCGCGCGCATGGACAATCGTGATTCGCGGGTCTTCGTGATCCTGGGGGACGGCGAGTGCAACGAGGGCAGCGTGTGGGAGGCGTGCATGAGCGCGGGGGTCAAGGGCCAGGACAACCTGAGCCTGGTGGTGGACTACAACAAGTACCAGTCCTACGACGCCACCTGCCGGGTCCTGGACCTGGAGCCCCTTGCGGACAAGTTCGTCAGCTTCGGCTGGGCGGTCCAGGAGGTGAACGGCCACGACGTTGGGGCCCTGCGAGAGGTCTTTTCCAGGGTCCCCCTGGAGCCGGGCAGGCCCTCGGCGTTCATCTGCCACACGGTCAAGGGCAAGGGCGTGGCCTGCGCCGAGAACAACCTCGAGTGGCACCACAAGAGCAGGATATCCTGCGAGCAGGCCCAGGACCTGTACAGGGCCCTGGCCTGATCTCGGCCCGGGCAGGCAAGGCGGAAGGCATCTTCAAGGTCAAGGCGGAATCCGGATATGAGAAAGAAGTGCTTGAACATGGTCTACGAGCTGGCGCGCGAAAACGAGTCCATCTGCTTCATCGGCTCGGACCTGGGCTTCAGGACCCTTGAGGAGTTTCAAAGGGACATGCCCGGCCGGTTCTTCATGGAGGGCATCTCCGAGGCCAATGTCGTGGGCATGGCCGCGGGCCTGGCCCTGGACGGGCGGGTGGTCTACGCGAACACCATCGCCACCTTCTTCACCAGGCGCGCCCTGGACCAGATCGTCATCGACCTGTGCCAGCACAAGGTCAGGGTCCGGCTCATCGGCAACGGCGGCGGCCTGGTCTACGCGCCCCTGGGCTCCACGCACCTGGCCATAGAGGACATCGCGCTCATGCGCTGCCTGCCGAACATGACCGTGGTCTGCCCGTGCGACGAAAAGGAGATGGAGCGCTTCATGCCCCAGTCCGTGGACTGGCCCGGCCCGATCTACATCCGGCTGGCCAAAGGCTTTGACCCCGTGGTCTCCCGCGAGGACCTGGCCTTTGCCATCGGACGGGGGATACCCTTCCGGGAGGGCGGGGACGCGCTCATCGTGACCACGGGCGTGACCCTGCAGCAGGCCCTTGCCGCGGCCCAGGAGCTCGAAGCCGAAGGCCTGGCCGCGGGCATCCTGCACCTGCCCACGGTCAAGCCCCTGGACGTCGAGATGCTCCTGGACCTGAGCGCCCGGGCCCGGATCGTGGTCACGGTCGAGGAGCACACGCTGATGGGCGGGCTGGGCGGGGCCGTGGCCGAGGCCTTTGCGGACAACGGTCTGCCGAGGCGCCTGGTCCGGCTCGGAATCCCGGACATTTTTCCCGACTTCTACGGCACCCAGCTCGAGGTCATGGGCCGCCTGGGCATCGACGCCCGGGGAATCCGGGAGGCCGTGATCCGAAACCTTGATTGATCGGCGTGCGGGCGTCGGCGAGGTCGAGCCGCGATGAATGTACTCATGGGCAATTGCCAGGTGTCTTCCCTGGGGCACGTCTTTCAGGCCCATGGCCGGGCCGCGAAGCACCTGTTCTTCCCCTCGCTCGGGTTCGGCCGCCAGGGCCTGAAGGAGTCCAAGCGCCTGCTTGGCGGGCGACTGTCGACCGAGGGCCTGTCCGAGGCCATGGGCAACGGGCGGATATATTTTCAGCCCGGCCTGGAGGACCTGGTTTCCCTGAACCCGGAGCGGATCGTCGTCTCCCTGCCGCACGAGTACTGCCGGCACCCGGTCCAGGGGCAAAAGGCCCTTGTGCCCAACGCCTCGGGCGGGTCCGACCAGACGGACTCATGCCGGGCCCTGGAGGACCTGGTCGGGCCCCTGTTCTACTGCCGGATCGCCGAGTGCGGGCCCGAGGACTACTTCGAGCGCTTTTGCGAATTTGTCGCCAGGGTCAGGCGGGCCCTGCCCGGGGTCCCGATAGTCATCATCAAGAGGCTCTCCCCGCTGGCCGGCCTGGGGCCCACGCCCTTTTCCTGGCTTTCCTGCTGGAAGAGGGGCTTCAGGCACGGCTACACCCGGCTGGCCGGGCTCCAGAGGCAGGCGCGGCCCTGCCACGTGGTGGATTACGACCGCATCCTGGCCCGGCTCATCGCCTCCGGCCGGGAGATCGACGAGTTCACGGACCTGACCTTTTTCATCGAGCCTTCGGACCTCGGCCCCACCCTGCGCATGGGAAGGGACATCGAGCACCTGGGCGGCGAGTTCGAGGATGCGGTCTACCGGGAGGCGCTCGCGCCGAGCTTCGAGCCCCTGCCGGAGCACTGGCCCCCGCCGTGGACAGAGGCCCTGCTCAAGCCCTGCCGCCTGGAGAGGGCCCTGCCCGAGGAGAGGCTCGGCCGGGTTCAGGCCTCGGGCCGGCCGGCCCTGGCCGCGTTTCTGGCCGACTGCTACGGCCACATGTTCAAGACCATGAAGTTCCGGGTCGCGCGCGACTCATTGTCCGAGGTCGAGCAGCTGGCCTTTCGGACCATCAACGCCGGGTGCGTGACGAGCTATCTCGAATCGAGGCGGCGGGTGGTCCTGTACGGGGCCGGGACAAGGGGCCGGACGCTGTGCGCCTTTCTCCGGGAGGTCGCCCCGGAATGCGAGGTCCTCGGGTTTCTGGACTCGAACCCCGGGCTGTGGGGGACCAGGGTCATGGGCCTGCCCGTGGCCGGGCCGGACCGGGCGCATGAGTTCAAGGCCCAGGCCGTCGTGGTCGCATCGTTCGACAAGCGGGCGGTCGCGGCCGAGGTGCGCGCCCGCCTTGAGCGTTGCGGCCAGGACATCCGGCTGTTCACCGGCCTGAACGAGCTGTTCGCCCTGTACGGTTTCGGCCTGGCCGGGGAGCTCACGGCCTAGGCGATTCCTGCAAGGCCCCGCGCCGATTCCCGTCGGTTCAACTCCTCGAAAGACACGGCTGCCCGCCGGGCTGGTTCGGCATTTGCAGGGCATTTGCAAAACGATACGCGTCGATCCCCGGGGTTCGGGTTTTTGACGCACCCTTTGTTAACTGAATGAAAAAAACAGCCGATAAGAAACAGGGGCCAGGGTGCCCAAACAGGTTTCAGCCGTTGTTTCAACCCTCGGCGATCCTTGAGGAACGATCATGCCCAAGACCGCGCTGGTGACCGGAGGCGCCGGGTTCATCGGCTCGCACCTGGTGGACCTGCTGCTCGACAAGGGCTTCAGGGTCCGGGTGGTGGACAACTTCTCCACCGGCAGGCCCGAGAACCTCGCGCACCGGGCCAAGGACCCCGCGCTGACCCTGATCCAAGCGGACATCGGCGAGGCCCGGGCCCTGAAGGGCGTGTTCGACGGCGCGGACCACGTCTACCACCTGGCCGCCCTGGCGGACATCGTGCCCTCGATCCAGGCGCCCGGGGAATACTTCCGGTCCAACGTGGACGGGACCTTCAACGTGCTCGAGGCGGCCAGGCAGGCCGGGGTCGGGCGCTTTTTGTACACCGCGTCCTCGTCCTGCTACGGCGTTCCCGACCTCTATCCCACGCCCGAGAGCGCGGAGATGCGGCCGCAGTACCCCTACGCCCTGACCAAGATGCTCGGCGAGCAGCTGGCCATGCACTGGCGCCAGGTCTACAAGCTGCCCCTGGTCTCCCTGCGGCTGTTCAACGTCTTCGGCCCGCGCTCCCGGACCTCCGGGACCTACGGCGCGGTGTTCGGGGTCTTTCTGGCCCAGAAGCTGGCCGGCAGGCCCCTGACCATCGTGGGCGACGGGACCCAGACCCGGGACTTCACCTATGTCACGGACGTGGCCCGGGCCATGTTCATGGCCGTGAACTCCGAGCTCAGCGGCCAGATCATGAACGTGGGCTCGGGCGGCCACTACAGCGTCAACCGGTTGGCCGGGCTGCTGGGCGGCGAGACCGTGGCCGTGCCCAAGCGTCCGGGCGAGCCGGAGTGCACCTTTGCCGACACGACCAGGATCGGCAGGCTTTTGGGCTGGCGGCCCGAGGTCTCCTTTGAGCAGGGCGTGGCCGAGGTCCTGCGCAACATCGACTACTGGAAAGAGGCCCCGGTCTGGACCCCGGAGACGATCGCCGAGGCGACCAGGGACTGGTTCAAGTATCTCTCGTAACCAAGGGGTTGGGACATGAAAAGGAAGTTCGACACCGTTCTGGTCACCGGCGGGGCCGGTTACGTGGGCAGCGCCCTGGTCCCCCGGCTCCTGGACCTGGGCTACAAGGTCCGGGTCCTGGACCTGTACATCTACGGGGACAAGGCCCTTGAAGCGGTGCGCACGCATCCGGGGCTCACCGAGATCAAGGGCGATCTGCGCGACAGGGCCCTGGTCGAGAATTCGGCCAAGGGCTGCGACGCGGTCATCCACCTGGCCTGCATCTCCAACGACCCGAGCTTCGAGCTCGACCCCTCCCTGGGCAGGTCCATCAACTACGACGCCTTCCTGGACCTGGTCGAGGTCTCCAAGAAGGCCGGGGTCCGGCGCTTCGTGTACGCCTCGTCCTCCAGCGTGTACGGGATCAAGGACGAGCCCGAGGTCACCGA
This sequence comes from Desulfovibrionaceae bacterium, assembly GCA_016932995.1. Lineage (GTDB taxonomy): Bacteria > Desulfobacterota > Desulfovibrionia > Desulfovibrionales > Desulfovibrionaceae > JAFGBU01. The sequence continues at coordinate 44,486 of JAFGBU010000010.1, read as the reverse complement.
GGATCTGTCCCTGGACCCGCTGACCGACTACTCCAAGTACAAGGCCATGTGCGAGCAGGTCCTGTTGAACGCGGCCGCAAGCGGGTTCGTTCCCCTGGTCATCAGGCCGTCCACGGTCTGCGGCTACGCCCCGCGCCTGCGCCTGGACGTGGTGGTCAACATCCTGACCAACCACGCCTACCACAACAGGAAGATCAAGTTGTTCGGCGGCGAGCAGCTGCGGCCCAACATCCACATCACGGACATGGCCGAGATATACGTCAAGTCCCTGGAGTGGGAGGACGCGCTGATCAACGGCAAGATCTACAACGCCGGGTACATGAACCACAAGGTCAAGGACTTGGGCGAGATCGTGCGCCGGACCGTGGGCGGGGACATCGACGTGGAGGTCGTGCCGACCAACGACAACCGCTCCTACCACGTGTCCTCGGAAAAGATCGCGACCGAGCTCGGGTTCGAGCCCAGGTACAGCATCGAGGACGCGGTCAAGGGCCTTGTCCGGGCCTTTGACGCCGGGCTGGCGCCCAACTCCATGACCGACCCGGTCTACTTCAACATCAAGAAGATGCAGGAGATCAATCTCAGGTAGGACGACCCGCGGCCGGGCGTTCATCGGAAAGCGCCATGCTCTACGACGTCTCGCAACTTCCGGGCCCGGCCCGGGTCTGCATCTACGGCACGGGCGGCCGGGCCGCGGAGCTCAAGCAACGCATCGAGGCCTCGCGCCCGGACCTTGAGATCATTTGCTTCGGCGACTCGTTCAAGAAGGGCGGCGAGTTCCAGGGCCTGCCGGTGGTCAACGCCGAGGGCCTTGACCGCGACGGCTTCGACTACATCGTGATCACCTCCTACTTCTACGACCAGATATGGGCCACCCTGGAGGGCCTGGGCCTGGCCGAGCGCTGCTTCGTGTTCTTCGACCTCGCGGCCGGGACCCGCGAGTCCGCGCCGGCCAAGGGGTCCGCCCTCGGGCCGGCCGAGAGCCTCGAGGCCTTTGAGGCCATGCGCGGCCAAGCGCCCGGCCAGCTGAACTTCACCCTGACCAACGCCTGCAACAGCAGGTGCGTGTTCTGCGCCTACAAGACCTACCGCGAAAAACGCCAAACCATGGACCTGACGACCTTCGCCCGCATCGCCGAGGCCATGGCCGGGTCCAAGGTCGAGGTCGCCGACTTCAGCCCGCTCATCGGCGAGACCCTCCTGGACCCGGGCTTCAAGGACAAGGTCAGCTGCGCGCGAGAGGCCGGGATCAAGACCCTGCGCCTGACCACCAACGCCATCCTGCTCGGCCGGGACCCGGACCTGCCGGCCCTGCTCGTGGAGGCCATGGAGACCATCTCCGTGAGCATCCCGGGCCTTGCGCCCGAGGCCTATCGCGAGGTCTTCGGGGTGGACGTCTACCAGGACGTGCTCAACGGCCTGCTCCTGGCGGCGGAGATCAAGGCGGCGCGCGGCAGGGGCGCGAAGATCAACCTCTGCCACCGGAGCTACAGGCCGGCCGAGGCCATCTTCCACGACCCGGGGTTCGAGCGGCTTTTGCCCTATCTCAAGCAGGGCGTGATCTTTTTCGATCCCGGAGACGGGAGCGTGGAGTTCGACAACTGGTCCGGCGCGGTCTCCGACCAGGACCTCTTGGGCAGCATGAGCCTCAAGGCCGTGCGCTCAAGGCCCGATGATCCGCCCTGCGAGTTCATCGTGAACGGCTCGGTCACCGTGCTGCCGGACGGCGCATTCAGGCTCTGCCCCTGCCGCTTCCGGGACCTGATCCACGACGATTTGGTCATCGCCCAGCCCGGCGACCCCGCGCCCATGGACGCGATATTCGGGCCGGTCCACAGGCAACTGGTCACCGACTGGGTGGCCGGGAGACGGCCCAGGGCCTGCGTCAACTGCTCCCTGTACCGGCCCTGCCGCCGGGAACCGGACTCGCCCGGCAAATAGAAGCAAAGGCGCGCTGAGATGCCCCTGCCCAGAAGACGACTCAACCCGGTGGACGAAAAAAAGCTCGAGGGCTTCATGCGCGGGCTGGACGCGCTCAGGGCCGCGCGCCCGGGCGCGCCGATCGTGCTGGCGACCTCCTTCCGCCTCGGGTTCAACTATCTCAAGCTGTTGTACTATCTGAAAAAGCACGGGGTGATCGTGGCCCTGGTCACCGGGGACCCGGAGCTCAACGGCGCGTTTCCCCTGACCGCCATGGCCGGACAGGGCTTTTTCGACGCCCTGTGCGTGCTGAACCCCTTTGTCCTTTCGATGCCCCGGCTGGCCGAGCGCTATGACTTCGATCTGGTCCACGCCCTTGTCGGCACCTACAGCCCGTATCCCTTTTCCGAGCTGGTCAAGCGCTCCCGGGCCCCGGTGATCGCGGACTACATTGATTTCAGGGAGCTCATGTACGACGACGGCGAGTCCGTGGACGTGGAGGCGCACAAGCGCTACTTCGGGGTCCTTGACCCCGACTTGGAGTTCGCGCTCTGGCAGGAGATATTCACGGGAGCGGCCGGGGTGATCTACAAGGACTCCCCGGAGTTCTTCGAGCACCTCTGCGCCCGGCACGGGCATACGCCCAGGGCCATGGAGTTCCAGTCCTACGTCTGCGAGGAGTGGATTCCGGAAAACTCCTGCCCGGCCGAGCGCGGGGTGCCGCGCAGGATCGTGTTCGCCGGGGGCCTGCAACGCGACCGGAGACAGCACGACTACCAGACCGGCCGAAGCACCCTTGAGGTGGCCCTGGAACTGGTCGGCCAGGGCTTCGAGTTCACGATCTTCAACGCCTGCGACAACGGCAACGGCGGGTTCGAGGCCTACGCGGAGATCGACAGGCACAGGCCCGGGTTCAACTACCGGCCCGCCCTGGCCAACGACCGCCTGGCCGCGGCCCTGTGCGGCCACGATCTGGGCTGGAACTACCAGCACTTCGAGGACGGGGCCGAGACCGCGTTTTGCCACGCCAATGTGATGAGCTCCAAGATATTCAACTTCCTGGAGGCCGGGCTGCCAATCGTGGCCTCCAAATTCACGGCCTGCGCCGCCCGGTTCGTGGAGCGACACGGCATCGGCCTGGCCATCGAGCGCCGGGAGCTCAAGGACTTCGCCTCGATCGCGGCCAGGACCGACTGGCAGGCCCTGGGTCAAGGCGTGGCCCGGGCCAGGCAGACCCTGGGCATGAAGCGCCACTTCCCGAGGCTTGCCGCCATGTACAACCAGGTCTGCGGCCGGGAAATTTTCAAGATCGGCGCGGAGGGCGGGTCGTGATCCGGCTCGATGGACGCGACCGCGCGCTCATGGCCTGGATACCGGCGCGCGGCGGGTCCAAGGGCCTGCCCCGCAAGGCCCTCCAGGACCTGGGCGGCAGGCCGGTCATCGCCCACACCATCGAGGCCGCCCTGGCGGTCAGGGGCATGGACCGGGTCATCGTGAACACCGACGATCCGGAGATCGCGGCCGCGGCCCTCGAGTACGGGGCCGAGGTCCCGTTTCTGCGGCCCGCTGAGCTGGCCCGGGACGACTCCAGCCTTGCGGACGTGGTCCAGCACATGAACGTCTGGCTGGAGCGGAACCAGGGCTTCAGCTGCGAGCTGGCCGTGGGCATGAGCCCCACCCATCCGTTCCGGCGCAGGGGCCGCATCGACCAGGCCCTGGACATGGCGGTCAAGGACCCGGGGATAGGCAACGTCCGGGGCATGGGCCGCCAGGCGCATGACCCGGACAACTACTGGCTGGCCGCGAACGGGTCCCTCGCGGCCGTGGTCTTTGACCGGGTCCCTGTCCGGGGCGGCATGCTCCAGAACCTGTTCTCCTTCAACCTGGTGCTCAACTGCCGCTACCAGGAGACGAGGGGACGGGTTGTGGACCGCATCGCGCCCCTGGAATTGGACCTGATCGAGTCGATCGACATTGACGAGCCAAGGGACCTCGATTTGGCCAGACTGATCCTTCAACAGGAGCTGTTCGCCGATGGAACCGCTGGTAATTTGGCAATGCGCGGATGATTCAGCCGGGCCGGGAGGGACCTGGCTGCTCGGCAAGCGCTTCGATGTGGAGCGCGTGGCCCCGGAGCCCCGGGTCATTGTCCACGAGGACTATCCCCTGCTCGGGCTGGACGATGTCTCGCGCTTTGTGCGCTGCGCGGCCGAAAGCCCCCTGGCGACCATCTCCGGCTGCCGGGTGGAGGACGACCACCACCCCTACAGGCTGCTGAGCGCGGACGCGGACGGCTACGCCAGCTACGCCGTGGACGTGCCCCAGGAGATACGCGGCTCGCGCCAGCGCTACCCCGCGGTCTACCGCTACGTTCCGGCCCTGATATTCGTCCCGGCCGGAGTCCCCTTTCCGAGCGCCCCGGCCGAGGGGGTCACGGCCATGTGCAGGCTGGAAAGGGAAAAGCTCCTGGACAGGAGCAATGTGCTGGAAAATTTGGAGATAATCCTCCAGGTCCGGGAGGCGGCCGGGGTTTGAGCAGGGCGATTCTTCATCCGGCCCGGGCCTGCGGCCTTTTTTCATTCGGTCCTTGGCCATGGTAGCTGTTCAAGGCAGGAAACAGACGGTCTTGGCCTGGATACCGGCGCGCGGCGGATCCAAGGGCCTGCCCGGCAAGGCGCTCCAGGACCTGGGCGGCAGGCCGGTCATCGCCCACACCATCGCGGCCGCCCTGGAGTCGCGGGGCGTGGACCGGGTGATCGTGAACACGGACAGCCCGGCCATCAGGGCCGCGGCCGTGGAGTACGGGGCCGAGGCCCCGTTTCTGCGCCCGGCCGGGCTGGCCGCGGACGATTCGCCCCTGGAGCGGGCGCTTGAGTTCCAGCGGGCCTGGCTTCGGGACAATCAGGGCTTTGTCGCGGACATCGCCGTGGGCATGAGCCCGACCTATCCGTTCAGGCTGCCGGGCCGCATCGACCAGGCCCTGGACATGCTGGCCGCTGATCCCAACGCGGCCAATGTGCGGGGCATGTGTGTGTTGCCGTACCCTGCGCAGGGCTTCTGGGGCGAGGCGGGCGGGGCGCTTGCGTTGTTTTGCGCGGGGCTTGTCCGCCGGCCCGGTTCGGCGGGTTCGGCGGGTTCGGCGGGCCGGGAAGGCGGCGGCAATCGCCTGTATCAGAATCTTTTTTCGTTCAACGCGGTCAAGGACAACCGGGACGACCTGCATCGGCACCCCCGGTTCCGGCTTCCGATCGTGCTTGAGCTGACCCTGATCGAATCCATCGACCTGGACGAGCCCAAGGACCTGGACCTGGCCAGGCTGGCGCTTGAGATCGGCCTGTTCAGGCCGAGGTGAGATTTTTTCGCACCAGGCCCGCATCTCAAGGGCCTGGCCGCCTGGCCCCAAGTCGTTGAGCCGCCCCGCGGTTTGGGCCGCAAGTCTATACCCGGCAATCGAATTGGTTTACGTGGATACTATAGCTGTTGTTGCCTGTGCGGGAGGACTGGGCCGGGCCATGGTCTTTCAACAACTCGCAGCAAGACAAAGGAGGGTCCTTGCCATGGCCGTGCAGGTAGAAAACATAGAAATCCACATGGGGCCGCAGCAGGCCGGCGCGCCCGACGACCTCCTCAAGACCATTGTCGGCTTCATAGACGGTGCGCGCAAAAGCCTTGATATCGCCGTGCAGGAGATCGACAGCAGGGAGATCGCCGGGGCGATAATCCGCGCCAAGCAGGGCGGGGTCAAGGTCCGCGTCGTGCTCGAAGCCGACTACCTGACCGTGCCGAAGTTCCGGCCGGACCCTTTTGAGCAGCAAGGGACCAATGAGCTCAACCGCCAGCTCCACGACGCCATCCTTCGCTCCGCCATCAAGGTCAACTCGGACTTCAACCCCAAGATATTCCACCAGAAGTTCATCATCCGCGACGGGAAGTCCCTGTTGACGGGCTCGACCAACTTCACCACGACCGGCGTCAGCAGGAACCTGAACCACGTCATCGTCATCCACGACGAAAAGATCGCCAAGATCTACGGCCGCGAGTATCGGGAAATCCAACAGGGGCACTTCGGCAGGCTCAACGAAGGCCATGACCGCAAGCCGAAAGTCGAGATCGTGTCCGGCGTGCCGATCAAGGTGCTCTTCGCCCCCGACCATGACCCGGAAATGGAGATCGCCAAGCAGATGGCAAAGGCCCGGGAGCGGATCGACTTCGCCATCTTCACCTTTGCGGAGTCCTCGGCCATTGACGACCAGATGCTTCTGGCCGCCAGGGCCGACATCAAGATCAAGGGCAATCTCGACGCCAAGCAGGCCAACCAGAAGTGGGCGGCCTCAAAGCATCTCCTCAACCAGACGAACATCGACATCAGGCAGGTGCCGAACAAGGCCCCGGTGGGCAAGCTGCACCACAAGCTGATGGTCATTGACCGGCAGGTGATCATTGCGGGCAGCTTCAACTACACGGGCCCTGCGAACCTGCTGAACGACGAGAACATCCTGGTCATTGGCGACCACGGCGCCAGTGACCCGACGGCGCGGGCGAACCAGCAAAGGCTGGCGGATTTTGTCTTGGGGGAGATCGAGAGGATATACACGGTGTTTGGCCGGCCGATCCCGCAACCAGCGCCATGACCGGCGTCAGGTGATGGGGGGCGATATCTTGGATGCTGAACGCCCCAGGGCAGGGGGGAATATTTGCCATGTCCCGCGTCCTTGAGTGCGATTTGGGAGAGTTGATTTGAGAGCGGTCCGGCCAGAATTCAAAATAAAGTTCCTTTCAGTCACTCCATTTTGTTGACTAGACTATGTACTAAAATTAATTATATATTAAATTTACAAATTTTGGGATTAGTGTCTAAATTAAAACGAGGGTCGACATGGCTTACCGCAGTGAAATACGAGACAGCACCAAGAATGAATTAATTGAAAAAGTTGCCAACAACAACTACGAACAATACCTTAAAAAAATTAGGTTTCACGCATTAAGAATGCTTAATGGCCAGGCAATCAATTTTGATTTCCCTGTAACAGCCTTAATTGGCTCTAATGGAGGTGGAAAAACAACAGTACTTGGGGCTTCAGGGTGTATATATAAAGATATTAAACCAAACCAGTTTTTTGCAAAAAGTGGCAAACTCGATGAAGCAATGCAGAACTGGAAAATAGAGTATACTCTTATTGATAAAAATATAAAAACTGATGATACTATTAGGCGTACAGCAAGCTATAAAAGCTATAGATGGAAAAGAGGGGCACTGGAAAGGGACTGTGTGTTTTTTGGTGTGTCAAGAACTGTTCCTGCTAATGAGCGAATTGAGCTCAAAAAGTGCGCATCACCATCGTTTGCATTCAATGAAAATGACATTTTTTCACTCGAGAATAATGTAAAAAATAATGTAGAAAAAATTCTTGGAAAAGACATATCAAACTTCGCTAGTCTTCAAATAGATCAGAGAGGCAAAATTTCATTATTATCCGGAAATCATAATGGCTCGCGTTATTCGGAATTTCATTTTGGTGCTGGAGAATCAAGCATAATACGAATGCTTATGCTGCTAGAAAACATAGAAGATAATAGTCTTGTATTGATTGAGGAAATAGAAAATGGACTGCATCCTGTTGCTACAATTAGGGTAGTTGAGTATTTGATAGATCTTTCAAAAAGAAAAAAAACACAAGTAGTGTTTACTACACATTCTAACGATGCATTAGTTCCGTTGCCAGACTGTGCTATATGGGCATGTATTGACGGGACCCTGGTACAAGGCAAGTTGAACATTCATGCCATTAGAACAATTACAGGCGAAGTTGACACTGGTTTGGCTATCTTTGTGGAGGATGATTTTGCCAAAGCATGGATTCGTGGTATTTTAAAGAAAAAGAATAGTGAGCTTTTAGAATCAATTGAAATACACCCAATGTATGGTGATGGGTCTGCTGTTAAAATTAATACCTTCCACAACTCTGACCCAACATCAAAATATCCGTCAATTTGTATCATTGATGGTGATTCTCAGGAATCTGATTCAGCTGAAGATAAAGTATTTAGATTGCCCGGTGAGTCACCAGAAACCTATATTTATGACAAGGTGATGGATAAGATATCTGAGTGCAAGGGGCAGCTGTCAGTTATTTTATTGAGGGATTTTAAAGAACAGGACATGGTTAAGCAGGTAGTCGAAGAGACAAGGCGAACTAACAGAGACCCCCACCTCCTTTATTCCCAGATTGGTGAAAAAGTTGGATTTTTGGCTGAAGACTCTGTGCGCGATGCGTTCATTTACATCTGGACACAATACTATCCGGATGAGGTTGACACTATAGTAGGGCCTTTTGCAAAATTATTGCCTCAGGGTAGTTGAATGCTTAAGTTTTACGGGGCGGCATCAATTTTTTAGCCAACATCCTGAAACTCCATAATAAAAAAGTTTTCCCCCGCCCCAGCGCCCAACCACAAAAAAGGGGTCAGGACTTTGTCCTGACCCCTTGAATAAACTTGGCCTCCCCAGGGGGAGTTGAGCCCTGTTAGCGGCCGGAGAGGCTTGCCCGCGGCGGCCCGGTTCAGCGCCCGAAGGCCCCTTGCCAAAGGCCCTGGAAAAAGTGTCGGGCGTTGGTCCCCAGGGAGCGGATGCGGTAGCCGCCCTCCTGAACCACCACCGTGGGCCGGCCCAGCTCCCCGACCATCCGGCCGTTGGCCAGGAAGTCGCGCGCGCCCAGGGACCAGGTGCCCGTGGGATCGCCCTTGGCCGGGTCCAGGCCCAGGGCCAGGACCAGGAAGCTCGGGCCGAAGGTCTGGACCTCCCCCAGGGCCCGGGCCAGGACGTTGCGGTACATGTGGCCGTCCACCCCTTCCTGGAGGGGAAAGTTGCGGTTGAAGCCCAGGCCCGCGCCCTCCCCGCGCTCGTCGCGGAAGCCGCTGAAATAGGGATAGGCGAAGCTGGGGTGGCCGTGGATGGACACGGTGAGCACGTCGCAGCGGGAGTAGAAGATGTTCTGGGTGCCGTTTCCGTGGTGAAAGTCCAGGTCGAGCACCGCCACCCGGCCCAGGGCCGAGAGTGTCTGGGCGGCCAGGGCCGCGTTGTTCAGGTAGCAGAACCCGCCGAAGGACCTGCGTTCGGCGTGGTGCCCCGGCGGCCTGACCAGGGCGTAGGCCAGGCGCTGGCCCGAGGCCACGGCCGAGGCCGCGGTCAGGGCGCAGTCCGCGGCCCGGCGCGCCGCCTTCCAGGCGCTGGGGTTCAGCGGGGTGAAGGTGTCGATGCAGTAGTACCCGGCGCGCACCGGCAGCTCCCGGGGCGGCTTGGCCTGGTTGCGGATGGGAAAGACGTACGGGTAGACCGAGCGGCCCTCCGGGATGCGCAGGGAGACCCGCTTCAGGTAGTCCACGTAGTCCGCGTCGTGCACGGCCTTGATGCGGGCGTCCGGAAAGCGCCGGGCCGGGAGGTCCTCGAACAGCCCGGTGCGCCGCAGCTGCTCCAGGATGCGGTCCACGCGCACCGGGGCCTGCACGTAGCCGCGCTCATGCATGTGGTGGATGTCGTGGCGGTCGTTGACCACCAGGGCGATGCGCTGGTCCGGGCCCACGGCGCGCCTGGGCAGGGGCTCGGGCCGCGGCTCCAGGTAGCGCGGCGGCCGCAGGCGCACGGGCCCGTCGCGGAACGAGCGCACGACCATGTCCACGTATTCCGGGGGGCAGACCCCGCGGTATTTGCGCTCCAGCACGGCCCGGACTATGGCCCGCGCCCGTCTCCCGGCCAGGGGCCTGAGGCTGTCCAGGGGGTCGAGGACCAGGTACGGCGGACAGTCCCCGCCCGGCTTGAGCGGGGTCTCGTAGGCCGTGCCCACCACGGGCCGGGCCCCGTACCGCTCGTAGAAGCGCAGCCGCGCCCGGTTGGCGGCCAGCACGGCCGGATCCGCGCACAGCGCTGGGTCGTCGGGCAGGCACTCGAAGAACAGGCCCGGGGACTTCAGGTCCCGGGCCTCCTGGCGCACCCGTTCGTAGAGCACCCCGCCCGTGCCCCGGCTGGTCATGGCCTTGGGCACGGACAAAAAGTCCAGGTAGCAGAAGCGCAGGTCCGGGAAGTGCATGAGCAGGGCGAAGCCCTGGATCTTGCCGCGCGCATCGGCCACGAACAGGATGGTGCGGAAGCCGTGGGCCACGGGGTCGCCCAGCAGGTCGGGCAGGGCCTCGATCTCCTCGCTGCTGAGCAGTTGGAACTGCTCGCGCAGGATGGCCTGGGCCGCGGCAATGGCCTGGCGGTCCAGGGGCAGGGTGTCGTCGTATATGCGCCGGATGCGAAACATTTTAAAATGTTAAGGCAAAACCTTAACCAAGGGAAGCCCGCGGCCGTGCGGGGCGGGGGCTGCAATGGACGAGGTGTTCGCCAAACACAAAAAAAGGGCCAGGACATGGTCCTGACCCTTTGAATTTCCTTGGCGTCCCCAGGGGGATTTGAACCCCCGTTACCGGCGTGAGAGGCCAGCGTCCTAGGCCACTAGACGATGGGGACGTGTCTTCCCTTGGTGGGCCGTGCAAGACTCGAACTTGCGACTCTCTGCTTAAAAGGCAGATACTCTACCAACTGAGTTAACGGCCCGGCAAAAGGAAAAATTTGATAACCGTAGACTACCCTCCTGTCAAGACGGCCGCAACTGCCCCGACTTGACCCCATTCTCAACCACAACCCATCGCAATGCAAGAACTTTTTTCGATTTCCTTGTTTTTTTTATCCCGCTGATTTATATACTTGGATTACATGTGAGAAAACACCGGCTTGTCAAGGAGATGGATATGACCAGAAAGGATCGCACCGAAGGCATATACAGCCGCAGGGAGGTCTTGGACGAGTCCGAGCGCAGGCAGTACTACCAGCTCCAGCTCAAGGAGCTTTTGACCTACGCCTACCGCTACTCCGAGGACGTCAAGAAGCGCTTTGACCGCGCCCAGTTCAACGTGGACAAGTTCAAGGCCCTCACGGATTTGAAGCACATCCCGATCATCAAGAAAAAGGAGCTCATCTTCCTCCAGTCCATGGGCCCCAGGCTCGGCGGGCTCCTGACCAAGGACCTGGGCGAGCTCAGGCGCGTGTTCCTCTCGCCCGGCCCGATCTTCGACCCCGAGGACCGCACCGACGACTACTGGGGCTGGACCGAGGGCTTCTACGCCGCCGGGTTCCGGGCCGGGGACGTGGCCCAGATCACCTTCAGCTACCACCTCGCCCCGGCCGGGCTCATGTTCGAGGAGCCCCTGCGCAACCTCAACTGCGCGGTCATCCCGGCCGGGCCGGGCAGCGCCGCCACCCAGATCGAGATCATGCAGAAGCTGAGGGTCACCGGCTACGTGGGCACGCCCTCCCACCTCATGCACGTGGCCCAGAAGGCCGAGGAGATCGGCCTGTCCCTGCGCAAGGACCTGTTTCTGGAGGTGGCCTTTGTCACCGGCGAGAAGTTCTCCGAAAAGACCCGCTCGCTCCTGGAGAAGAAGTTCGACGCCATCATGCGCCAGGGCTACGGCACCGCGGACGTGGGCTGCATCGGCTACGAGTGCTTCCACCGCAGCGGCCTGCATTTGTCCAACCGCGCCTACGTCGAGATCTGCCACCCGGACACGGGCATCGTGCTCAAGGACGGAGAGGTCGGCGAGATCGTGGTCACGGCCTTCAACAAGACCTATCCGCTCATCCGCCTGGCCACCGGCGACCTGGGCTATCTGGACCGCTCGCCCTGCGCCTGCGGCCGGACCAGCCCGCGCCTGGGCAACATCGCGGGCCGCGTGGACACCACCGCGCGCATCAAGGGCATGTTCGTCTACCCGCACCAGGTCGAGCAGGTCATGGCCCGCTTCGAGGAGATCAAGCGCTGGCAGATCGAGGTCACCAACCCCGGCGGCATAGACGAGATGGTCCTGTCCGTCGAGGCCGCGGCCTTCAAGCGCGAGGAGGAGCTGCTGCACATGTTCCGGGAGAAGATAAAGCTGCGCCCTGAGCTCAAGGTCCTGGCCCCGGGCTCGCTCGCGCCCCAGATCAAGCCCATCGAGGACAAGCGCAGCTGGGATTGACGGGCCTGGAAAGTGACCCTCAGAGCAGCTCTCCTTCCGGCCCTCGGCCTGGCCGCGGCCCTGGCCCTGTCGGCCTGCGCCGCAAGGCCCGCGCCCGCGCCGCCCCTGGGCGCGACCTTTCTGCCCTGCCCGGGCGAGTTCCTGGCCCAGAACGGGACCAGGCTCAGCCCGGACGAGCTCCTGGACATGGCCGGCCGGGCCGACTACCTGCTCGTCGGCGAGGGCCACAAGAACCCCTGCGACCACCAGGTCCAGGCGACCCTGGTCAAGGCCCTGGCCGAGTCCGGCCGGCCCCTGGCCATCGGCCTGGAGATGGTCGCCCGGGACAAGCAGGACGCGCTCGACGCCTTTGCCCGGGGCGAGGTCCGGGTGGACGGGCTGGAGGAGCGCCTGGACTGGGGCAGGCGCTGGGGCTACCCGTTCGCCATGTTCAGGCCGATATTCGAGCTGGCCGAGAGGCACTCCCTGCCCGTGGCCGGGCTGAACGCCCCGCCGGACATCGTGCGCAAGGCCTCGAGGCAGGGCCTGGACGCCCTGAGCGCCGGGGAGCGCGGCCAGCTTCCCCTGACCGTGATTCCGCAGCCCCCGGACCAGGAGGCGGCCCTGACCGAGGCCTTTGTCCTGCACCAGGGAAGGGACAGGGAGGACCGGGGCCAGCTTGAGCGCTTCTTCCTGATCCAGTCCCTGTGGGACACCCAGATGGCCCTGTCCGCGGTGGATCTGCGCGCCAGATACGGCTGGCCGGTGCTGGTCATCGCCGGCGAGGCCCATGTGGAGCACGGCTGGGGCCTGGCCAGGCGCATAGCCATGCTCGATCCCGGGGCCGGGATTCTGCTGATAATGCCCTGGCGCGGCCTGGATTTCGATCCCGGGTCCGGGGAGGCCTTTTTCTTCTGCCCCAACTCGTACGTCAGCCGCATGGGCATGGTCCTGGAGGAGCGGGTCCAGGGCCTGACCGTGGTCCGGGTCGAGCCGGGCTCGCGCGCGGACAAGGCCGGCCTGCGGCCCGGGGACCTGATCGTTAAGGCCCAGGGCCGGCCCCTGGACAGCCTCATGGGCCTGCACCTGGCCGGGTCCGAGGCCTTCAGGGACAAGGAGCCCCTGGTCTTCACCCTGCGCAGGGGCGGCAAAACCCTGAACGCGGACCTGGGCCTTCTCGGCGCGGGGAGATGATCCTTGCCCGGACCGCTGACCCGGACCCTGGGCCGGCCTGTTCCGGCGTTTACTTGGCCGCCCCTGCCGGGTAATGAGCATAGTCGAGGCCCGTTGATGATCAAAAGCGCTCAAAAGGTCCTGGCCGCGGCCTGCATAGCCCTCTGCCTGCTGGCCTGGGCCTGCGGTCCCGAGCCCGGGGACGAGCCCCTGGCCCTGCCCCGGGCCTTGGCCGGCAGGCCCCTGGCCAAGGTCTTGAGGGGCGCCGAGGCCCTGGCCGAGGTGGAGCGTCTGCACGGCAGGGCCATTGACCTGCTCCAGGCCGCGGTCGGGTTTTACCCCGCGCCCGGCGGCCCTCCGGCCATGGTCTGGATATCCAGGAGCCGAAGCCCGGGGCTTGCGGCCGAGCAGGGCCGGGCCATGATTCGGGCCATGAGCGTGGCCGGGGCCACGCCGTTTCGCGGCCCCACGGACCTGGACCTGGACGGGGTCCGGGCCGCGCTGTTCACCGGCCTGGGCCAGGAGCACCTGGTGTTCGGCCGGGGCGCGCTTTTGTACTGGGTCTGCGCGCCGCCGGGCCTTGGCCTGACCGCGGCCCGCGAGACCCTGGCCGCGGCCCGGGGGGGGTGACTCATGCCCGAGCTGCCCGAGGTGGAGATCATTGTCCGGGGCCTGGACAGGGCCCTGGCCGGGGCGCGCATCGTCCGGGTCGAGGTCCTGGACCCCGCGGTTGTCCAGGGCGACGCCCGGGGGTTCGGGGCCCTGGTCGCCGGGCGCAGGGTGGTCCGGGCCCGGCGCAGGGCCAAGCTCGCCCTCCTGGACCTGGACCCGGCCCTGACCCTGGCCTTTCACCTGAAGATGACCGGCAGGCTGGTGGTCCAGAACCCGGGCCAGGAGGCCCGGGACAGGGCGCGCCTGATCTTTCACCTGGACAACCGCGCCAGCCTGGTCTTTGCGGACCTGCGCAGGTTCGGCTGGTGCCGGGCCGTTTCGCCGGACGGGTTCAAGGACTGGGACTTCTTCCGCAGCCTGGGGCCCGAGCCCCTGGAGATCGGGCCGGCCGAGTTCGCGGACCGCTTCAGGGGCCGCAGGGCAAGTATCAAGGCCCTGCTCCTGGACCAGAGGGTCGTGGCCGGGGTGGGCAACATCTATGCGGACGAGGCCCTGTTCAGGGCCGGGATCAGGCCCACGGCCCGGGCCTCGGACATCTCTCTCAACAGGCTCCGCGGGCTGCACGCCGCGCTCAGCGCGGTGCTCGGCCAGGCCATAAGCGAGAACGGCAGCTCGATCAGGGACTACGTGGACTCCGGGGGCGCGGCCGGCGCGTTCCAGAACTCGTTTAGGGCCTACGGCCGGGCCGGCCTGGCCTGCCCGAGGTGCGGCGAAAACATGGTCAGGGTCAGGGTCGCGGGCCGGGCCACGACCTATTGCCCGGGCTGCCAGAAATGAGCCCGCGGCCGCAGGGGGCGCTCGAGCCATGAGCCACGGACAGAAGATCGCCCGGAACGCCTCGGTGGTGGCCGCGTCCACCCTGGTCTCGCGCGTGCTCGGGTTCCTGCGCGACGTGGTCGTGGCCTTTGCCCTGGGCGCGGGGCTCTTTGCCGACGCCTTTTTCGTGGCCTTCAGGGTGCCCAACCTGCTCAGGCGGCTGTTCGCCGAGGGCTCCATGACCATGGCCTTCATCCCGGTGTTCTCGCGGCTCAGAAAGGAGCAGGGCGACGAGGAGGCCTTTTCCATGGCCCGCTCGGCCCTGGCCTGGCTCCTGGCCATACTCGGGGCCATCAGCCTGCTGGCCCTGCCCCTGGCCAAGCCCATCGTCATGGCCATCGCCCCGGGTTTCGCGGACAACCCCGGGCTGTTCGACCTGACCGCGCGGCTCTTGCGCATCTGCTTTCCGTACATCGTCCTGGTCTCGGCCGTGGGCCTGTGCATGGGCGTCCTGAACTCCATGGACCACTTCCTGGCCCCGTCCATATCCCCGGCCCTGCTCAACGTCGGGCTCATCGGCGCGGCCCTGTTCGGCTGGGCCCTTGGCTTCAACGTGGCCGTGTGCATGGCCTGGGGCGCGCTTCTGGGCGGGCTCGGCCAGTGGTTCCTGCAACAGCCCTTTCTCAAGGCCCGGGGGTTCTCCTGGCGGGGCCGCTGGTCCTGGCGGCACCCGGGCGTGATCCGCATGGGCCTGCTCATGCTGCCCACGGTGTTCGGCGCGGCCGTATACCAATTGAACATCCTTCTGGGCACGCTCCTGGCCTCGTTTCTGCCCCTGGGCAGCATCTCGTACCTGTACTACGCGGACCGGCTGGTGGAGTTCCCCCTGGGCGTGTTCGGCCTGGCCGTGAGCACCGCGGCCCTGCCCAGCCTGTCGGTCCTGGCCGCGGAAAAGGACTGGGACGGCTTCTCCTCGGCCCTGCGCTCGGCCCAGGGCCTGTCGCTGTTCATCGCCCTGCCGTCCATGGCCGGGCTCATGGCCCTGGCCAGGCCGATAATCGACCTGCTCTTCCAGCGCGGGGCCTTCACCCCGGACGCGGTGACCGCCACGGCCCTGGCCCTGGTGGCCTACGCCGCGGGCCTGCCGTTCATCGCCCTGTCCCGGGCCCTGGTGGCCGGGTTTTACGCCCTGGAGGACACGCGCACCCCGGTCCTGGTGGGCGTGCTCTGCCTGGTGGTGAACATCGGCCTCGGCCTGCTGCTCATGGGCCCCATGGCCCACGTGGGCCTGGCCCTGGCGGTCAGCGTGGCCGCGGTGGTCAACTTCCTGCTCCTGCACCTCATCCTGTCCAGGCGGCTCGGGGCCTGCCTGCTCAGGCTGCCTGCCGGGGCAAAGTCTTTGGCCCTGAGCGCGGCCATGGGTCTGTGCGCCTACCTGAGCGCGGGCCTCTCGCTGTGGTACCTGCTCATCCCGGCCTGGGCCGCGGCCTATGTGCTCGCGGCCATGGTCCTGCGCCTGGAGGAGGCCGGGATGTTCCTGGACATGATCAAGGCCAGGCTCAGGCGGGGCCGGGGCTGAGGCCCGGGAGGACGGCCCGTGCCAGACTCCAACAACATGGTTGCGGAGGCCAGGGCCGCGTTCCCCCGGGGCCTGTTCCAGCCGGTCATTGGCTACCGCTTTTCGGTCGATTCGCTGCTTCTGGCCTGCTTTGCCCGGCCGGCCGCGTCAAGGGGCCCGGCCAGGGGCCTGGACCTGGGCGCAGGCTGCGGGGTCGTGGGCCTTGGCCTGGCCCTGCGCCACTTGCAGCGGCCCATGCACATCACGGGAATTGAGCAGGACCCGGAGCTTGTCGGGCTGGCCAGGAAAAACATAGGCCTGTTGGGCCTTGGCAAGTGCCTGGACATGGTTCAAGGCGACATATTGAATTACAAAATGAAAGACAGACTGTTTGATTTCGTGGTCGCCAATCCGCCATACAGGGGCCTGGACAGCGGCCGGGTCTGCCCGGACCCCGGCCGGGCCCGGGCCAGGTTCGAGACCGGCGCCGGGATCGAGGACTTCAGCCTGGCCGCGGCCGGGTTGATGAGGACCCGGGCCAGGTTCAGCCTGGTCTACCCGGCGGACAGGCTGTCCGCGCTGTTTGCCGCCCTGGCCCGGGCCGGGCTTGAGCCCAAGCGCATGCGCCTGGTCCAGGGCCGGGCCGACTCGGCGGCCCGCCTGGTCCTGGTGGAGGCGGTCAAGGCCGGCCGGCCGGGCCTGGCCGTGGAGCCGCCGCTGGTCCTCTACGCCGGCCGGTCCGGGTCCGGGCTGACCGGCCAGGCCCTTGCCTTTTGCCCCTTTTTGGGGTGCAATGCCGGGCAGTGAGCCGAGCAAGCGGACAAGCGACCTTGGGGATTGTTGTGGTTTTTTGCCGCAAGGCCCGGCCGCGGGGTGATCGATTATGATCAGCAGGATAGTCCTTGAGAACTTCATGGCCCACGAGCGCACCGAGATCGACCTCGGGCCCGGGCTCACCGTGCTCACCGGCCCCAACAACTCGGGCAAGTCCGCGGTGGTCGAGGGCCTGCGCTGCCTGGCCAGCAACCCCGCGCCCAAACACTTCATCCGCCACGGCGCGTCCAGGGCCAGGGTCGAGGCCCTCCTGGACAACGGGTTTCGCGTGGCCTGGGTCAGGTCCAAGACCTCCGCGATCTACGAGGTCTGGGCCCCGGGCGCGGACGGGCCCGAGACATACGCCAAGTTCGGCCGCCGCCCGCCGGGGGACGTGCTCGACCTTTTGAAGCTCGACCCGGTGGAGCTCGAAACCGGCCAGGAGATCGACGTGCACCTGGGCAACCAGCGCGAGCCGGTATTCCTGCTCAACCAGCCGCCCTCGGCCGCGGCCGCGTTCTTCGCCGCCTCCACCGAGAGCGTCCACCTCCTGGCCATGCAGAACCTGCTCAAGAGAAAGACGCTCGAGGCCAAAAGGGATGAGGCCGCGCACGCCCGGCGCATGGAGGACATCGCCCGGGACCTGGACCGGCTCGGTGGCCTGCCGGACCTGGCCCTGGACCTTGAGCTGGCCAATGCCCAGAGGGACCGTCTGGACCGCCTGGAGGGCCTGCTGCCCGGGCTTGAGGCCGCGATAAGCGCGCGCCTGGACCTGGAGTCCGATCTGCAAAGACTTCAACAGGCCGCAAAGGCCGTCCGGGGCCTTGGCGAGCCGCCCGGGCTCTGGCCCGCAAGGCCCCTGGAGCAGATACTGGATCAGGGCCGCGGGCTGGAGAAAAAACAGGCCCGGGCCCGGGCCCTGAGCGCCGGGCTTGAGGCCCTGGCCCCGCCGCCGGACCTCTTTCCGACAACGGCCCTGGCCCAGGCCGCGGCCGCGGGCAGGGAGCTGCGCGCAGGCCTCGGCAGGTTCAAGGCCCAGGACCGCGTCCTGGACGGTCTGCAACAGGCCCCAACCCTTTTTGAAACCGCCCGGCTCAAGGACCTGGCCCTTGAGCTTTCCCGCTGCGCGGGCAGGATCGCCGGGCTCGGGGCCGGGCTTGAGGCCTGCGGCCGGGACATCGGTTCCCTGCGCCGCAGGATCGAGAAGCGGCTGGCCGAGATAGGCGCCTGTCCGACCTGCGGGTCCAGGATGGACCTGGGCCGCTTTCTGGACGGGGAGGGACATGTCTGTTCCTGAGATCGCGGCCAAGGGCCTTTTTCTCATCGGCGACCCGCATCTGGCCGACACCCCGCCGGGCCAGCGCCTGCCCGGATACCGCGAGCAGGTCATGGACAAGATCGCGGCCTGCCTGGAGCGGGCCAAGGCCCTGGGCATGCTGCCGGTGTTTCTGGGCGACCTGTTCCACTGGCCGCGCGAGAACTCCAACGCCATGCTCGTGAACCTGATCGACCTGCTCGGGCCCCACGGCGGGGAGCTCATGCCCTATGTCCTGGTCGGCAACCACGACAAGTACCAGGCCCGGCTCACCCGGGACGTGTCCCTGGCCGTGCTGGAGGCGGCCGGCGTGGTCAGGCTCATGTCCGAGCCCGGGCCGCAGCTCGTCCTGCGGGTCAAGGACCGGACCGCGCTTGTCGGGGCCAGCCCGGACGGGACATCGATCCCCAGCCTGTTTCACCGCGACGACCCGGGCCCTGACTTCGTGCTCTGGCTGACCCACCACAACATCCAGTTCCCGGAGTTCCAGGAGCGGGCCGGCCGCATCCGGGAGATCCCCGGGGTGGACTGGGTCATAAACGGCCACATCCACAGGCCCCAGCCCACCCTGCGGGCCGGGTCCACGATCTGGGCCAATCCGGGCAACATCACCAGGCTGACCTTCACCCGGCGCTCCAAGGAGCGCAAGCCGAGCGCGGCCATCTGGACCCCGGGCCTGGCCGAGCTCGAGAAATGGGTCGTGCCCCACCTGGCCTTTGAGCAGGTCTTCCCGGACCAGGAGTTCCCCCCTGAGGAGCAGGAGACCGAGGGCGAGTCCGGGTTCATCCTCGGCCTGGAGCGCCTGGCTTGGCGGCGGACCCGGGAGGGCATGGGCCTGGAGCAGTTTCTCAAGGCCAACCTGAATCCGGAGCTGTTGGAGACCGAATTGATCTGGGACCTGTACCGGGAGGTGACAAGTGGCGGACAAGGCTAAGGGCGGCGACGCGGGGCTCGAGCAGGAGCTCGCCGGGCTGAGGCGGGAGTATGATTCCCTCAGGGAGCGCAAGGTGCGCATCGAGCAGGACCTGGCCAACCTCAAGGACCAGCTCAAGGACCTGGAGGACCGGGCCAGGGCCGAGTACGGCACCTCGGACCCCGACAAGCTGCAAGCCCTGCTTGAGGAAAAAAGGCAGGAAAATCAACGACTGGTATCTGAGTACTCTAAACACATCCACGACATCCGCAAGAACCTTGCGGCCATAGAGGCCGGGTCCGGGGAGGCGGAGCCCGAATGAGCCGGGAGCTCGGCCGGGACCATCTGCGCGGACTGGAGCGCAGGCACGACCTGTTGTCCGCCAGGGCCGCGGCCCTGGTCCGGGACCATGCGGCCGCGCGCCGCGGCCTGCTGGAGGCCCGCAGGTTCCTGGACCTGGCCCCGCTGGCGGCCGGGACCCTGGAGGACCTGGCCACGGCCCTGTTCGGAGAGATACTGGACCAGGTCGAGGCCAACCTGACCCACGCCATCCGGGAGATACTCGGCCAGGACCGGGTGGTGACCTCCCAGCGCGAGGTCAAGGGCAACCGGCTCCAGGTCTACTTCCAGATATTCAACCAGGGCCGCGAGGAGCAGGTGGAGGACATCTATGCCGGCCAGGGCGGCAGCGTGTGCAACATCCTGTCCGTGGGCCTGAGGCTCATCGCCCTGTCCCAGCTGGACCCGGCCAGGCACAGGCCGTTTCTGGTCCTCGACGAGCAGGACTGCTGGCTCAAGCCCTCGCTCGTGCCCAGGTTCATGAAGCTCATCGCCGAGATAGCCGAGCGGCTCGGGCTCCAGGTCCTGGTCATCTCCCACCATCCCCTGGACCTGTTCGCGGTCTCGGCCGGCCGGGTCTACGCCCTGGAGCCCAGCCGCGAACACGGCGCGCTGGTCAAGACCCTCAAGTAGGCGGCCCCACGGGCCCGGGCTCAGCCCCCGAGCACGGCCTCGGCCAGGGCCCGGGTCATGACCGAGGCCTTGCCCTCCAGAAAGATGTCCGTGGTCCTGTGCGTGTAGGCCGACTCGCGGACATTGATCTCGATGATCTTGGCGCCCCGGTTCTTGGCGATGTACGGGATGCGCGAGGCGGGCATGACCTCGCCGGTGGTGCCGATGACGATCATTGCCCCGGCCATCTGTGCCTGCTGCACGGATGTCCTGTTGACCTCGTCGGGTATGGGCTCGCTGAAGAACACGATGTCCGGCTTGAGCAGGCCCCCGCACTCCGGGCAGAGCGGGGGGAGCGTGTCCAGCCCGACCGCCTCGGCCAGGAACCTGGCCCCGCACTTGAGGCACACCAGGTCCCGGATGCTGCCGTGGTACTCGTGGACCAGCCTGCTGCCCGCGGCCTGGTGGAGGTTGTCGATGTTCTGGGTGATGACGCAGGCCAGACGGCCGTGTCTTTCCAGGTCGGCCAGGGCGTAGTGGGCCGCATTGGGCCTGGCCTTGGCCACGAAGTCGTAGAACAGCTTCTTGATCAGCTCCCAGGACTCCTTGGGCCGGGCCTTGAACTGGCGGATGTCGAAGAGCTCCGGGTCGTACTTGGTCCACAGGCCCTCGGGGCCGCGAAACGGCGGGATCCCCGACTCCACGGAGATGCCCGCGCCGGTGAAGGCGACGGCCTGCGCGCAGTCGCGGATTATGGCCGCGGCCTCGGCCAGGGCGTGGTTGCTCATGGTCCTTTCCTATATCCCGGCCACGGCCTTGCTTGGCAGGACATGCACATGGACCTTGTCATCCGTTTCGCTCAAGGCCTCAAAGGCCTGCTGCGCGGCCGCCATGACCGCCTCGGGCTCGATGTCGGCCAGAAGCACGGCCCGGAAGCGGTTGAGGCCCTTGGCGTTTCGCTCCGCCAGGCCCTGGCGGACCATGTCCGGGATCAGGGCCGCGGCCTGGATCGGGCCTTCCACCTGCCGGACGTGGATCAGCAGGCGGTCGCCTATGGTGATGCGCCGGAGCCTGGGCTCGGGCTCCCCGAGCCGGCCCTCGAACACGCACTCCACGCGGCCGAAGACCTCCTCGGGGCAGCCGCAGCCCAGGACCTCCCGGGCGAAGCGGATGGTTTCCGAATAGGCGCTCATGTCTTCTCCTCGGTTTGGGGTTGCGGCTCAGCGCACGTATCTGGCCGTGATCCTGGCCATTGCGCCGCTGGACTTGAGCTTTTCCAGTATTGCGGACATCTCGGCCGCCCTGGAGGCCAGGGGCGAGCGCCGGGCAATGGCCAGGTAGGCCGGGTTCAGGCCCTGGTAGACGTAGGGGGCCTTTTTGATCTCCCCCTCCCAGCCCAGGACCCGGAGCCAGTAGTCGCCCTCGGCCGCGGTCAGGGCAAAGGCCTCGATGGTCTTGTCGTTGAGCATGCTGATCAGATCGGTGATGTTCGGGGTGGCCAGCCGGGTGATCGCCGGGTCGGAGTCAAAGGGCTGGAAGTAGACCGCGTCGGTCTTGACCCCGATCCTTCGGCCCGTAAGGTCCGAGTAGGCCCCTATGGGCCGGTCCCCGGCCCGCTGGTAAAAGGCCTTGTCCTCGTTCTCCCGCAGGGGAGGGTCCAGATAGATCAGGTAGCGCTCCCGGTCCGGGGTCTTGAGCAGGCTGGTCATGACCTCGGCCTGGCCGCGGCGGAGCATGGCCAGGCACTCCTCCAGGGTCCCCCGGACAAAGACCGGCTCAAGGCCCATCTCCCGGGCCACGGCCCGGATCAGGTCCACGTCCGCGCCCAGGGGCTGGCCCTGGATGGTCATCTTCCAGGGCGGCAGGCTGCTGAAGGCCACGGTCATCTGCCCGGCCCGCACCGGCAGGGCGCAGGCCAATACGGCGGCCAGCAAGAGTATGGAAACCAGACGGCGCATCATCCCCCCTTGGTTCGAGGACCCCCGAGACCTCCAACTATCTTGAACGGCCGCGGCCAGTCAAACGCAGAGGGCCGGAGCCCGAAGCTCCGGCCGCCAAACAAGAAATGCGGCAAGGATTGCAAAGCTCATTGAGCGGGCCGCTTGCTGGGTCCGGCAGGGGACTATTGCAGGCTGGCCAGGTTCCAGACCTTCCTGGGCGCGTCCGGAGATATGTCCGCGATCAGGGTCTGGAGCTTGACCTTGGTGGCCAACTGGCTGGAGTTGTTCAAGGTCTTGCTGAGTCTGGCCAGAATCGAGGTGTTCTTGTCCCTCAATATCTTGTGCGACAGGCGCAGGAGCTCGACTCTGGACTTGTGGTTGATCTCGGCCTTGGCCATGGTCACGATGCGCCGGTTCATGCGCAGCCTGGCCATCTGCCAGGGTGAGGGATCGTCGGCCGGGTTTTGGAGCGCTGATTCGGGAGGGGTCCAGGTCCTGGTCTTGAAGGCCAGGGGCCGGGCCTCGGGTTTGGCGGCCAGGGTTCGGGTTTCGGGTCTGGCGCAAAGAGATTGGGGGGCCGGGTTTTCCAGCAGGGCGAACTTCGAGTTGCTGTCCTCAAGCCCGGCCTCGTACTCGTCCTGGATGGCCAGAAGCGAGGTCACGCGCATGTGGGCCAGGCCCTTCAGGGTCTTCAATTTTTTTACGAAATCAACCACTTCTTGTTCTTCGGCCTTGTTCTCCACGACCCCCAGGAGCACGGCCTCGCCCTGGACCACGTCGACATCGAAGTTGGCCGAGCGGATGTGATAGTGCTTGATGAGGTTGGCCTCGACCTTGGCCTCCACGAGGCAGTCGTTGACCGGCGGGGCGTATCCCGTTCCCGGCCGGGTCTTGATCACCCCCTTGACCTCGGTGACGCCGTTTATGGACTTCATCCTGCGCACCAGCCGGTCCGCGGTTTCCGGCCTGTCCACCTCGCCGACCAGATAGATGTCGCCGTTGTAGCAATGGGCCTCGACATCGGCGTCCAGCCTGTCGGTGAGCAGGGAGGCCTGGGCCTTGATGTCCACGATCTTGTCTTTGAGCATGTCCCCGGCGTTGCGCTCGTCAGCGGCCAGGAGCGTGGTCTTGTGGAGCATCTTGACCCCGGTCATGGCCAGGGAGACTGTCTTGGGCACGGCCAGGGAGGCGCCGGTGCTCATGGCCAGGGGGATCACCCCGGCGCAGCCCGTGGCGCAGAGCAGCACGGCCGGGGCCAGGAGCTTGAGCATGCAGCTGAAGAATCTGTTCACGCGTTTTCCTCCCGGGCTTGGGGAAACCTCGCGTCGGCCGGCGGCTCCTTGTCAGAAACAGGCATGTTTTGTCCATAGTCGTGTTTGAAACCCTATGCAAGCCAAAAAAATGGCTTTGGGCCAATTTTTTTTACCACCGCGGGGGGGTGGGCCTACATCGAGCCCGGCCCCGTGGCCGGCCGAAATCGGGTCAAAGGACCAGGAACTGCGCGTCGGCCTTGGCCACCACCTGGCCGTCGATGCTCGCCTCGGCCTCGACAAAGGCCAGCCTGCGGCCCCGCCTGGCCAGCCGGGCCTCGGCCCTGAGGCCCTGGCCCTTGTCCGCGGGCCTGAAGTAGCGCACGTTCAGCCCGGTCGTGGCCGTGGCCTGTCCCGGCTCAAGCGAGGCCATGACCGCATGGGCCATGGCCTCGTCCAGCAAGGTGGCCACGATCCCCCCGGCCACCTTGCCCGCGCCCTGGACGAACTCGGGTTTCAGGTCCAGGCGGAGCACGGCCCGCTGGCCGGATATCTCCTCGACCCTGACCCCGAGAAAGGCGAACAGCGGGTTCACGGTCTGTCCGGGCTCCTGGACGAGCTTGAGGTAATCGGTCATCTCCGGGCCCCATTATTGTGGTATGTTGTGGTTAAGGGATTTTTCGGCCCCGGCCGAACGGCTTTAGGAATAGGGCAAATGCCGGGGAAAGGAAAGCCCGGGTCAGGCCCGATGCGCTCAGGCCCGATGCGCTCAGGACCCGGAGACCAGGCCCCGGACCTGGGCCAGGAGCTGCTTCAGGATGGGGATCAGGCCTTCCGGCGGACCCGGGGGAAAGGCCCCGGGCTGGAGCTCCACGGTCAGGTAGCCCTTGTAGGCCAAGGCCGCCAGTTGTTTGAGGAAGTCGTTCAGGGGCAGGTCGCCCTGGCCGGGAAAGAGATGCTCCATGTGCCCGCGGGCGTCGGAAAAATGGACATTGACGATCATGTCCGGGGGCAGGACGCTTAAGGCCCGCAGGGGGTCGCGGCCCGAGACCCCCAGGTGGCATACGTCCAGGGTCAGGCCCAGGCGCTTTTCCCTGCAGGTCTCCAGGAGCTTTTGCATGGGGTCCCGGCCGAAGGTCGGGGTGGCCGGCCAGGGCAGGTTTTCCAGGGACAGCCCGACCCTGCCCCGGGTGTCCAGGATGTGGTTCAGGTCCGAGGCCTTGCTGAACCAGCGGTACTGGATGGCGTCGCGCATGCCGGAGTCCGGCGGGTGCAGGGTCACGTTGGTGGTCCCCGGAAGGGCGTTGGCCAGGGCCGTGGTCGCCCGCCAGGCGTTCAAATGGCCGCCCCACAGGCTCCACTGCCTGAACGGCGCGTGCAGGCTGCGCACCGGGCACATCGCGTCGATCTCGTCCATCTCCGGGCCCGGGGCGATCCTGGGGCTGCTGACGATGACCTCCAGGCCGTCGTATCCGGCCTTGGCCGCGATGTCCGCCACCTGCCTGAGCGGCAGGTGGAACAGGCAGCCGGTGGACAAGAGGATCAACGGGCCTTGCGCGCCCTCGGCCCCTTGAGTGACTTTTATGGCCATGCCTCGGCCTACCAGGGGTCGTCAAGCCGGTCCCGCAATATTCGGGGAAGGGCCGGTTGGGCGGGGTGAACGGCGCATGGCCGGGTGTGCTCGACACAGGGCGCGAAGTTCGGCTATTGAGCGGCTATAGGCGCCCTGGTCGGGCGCAAGGGAGGTCGGTCCGGAAAATGAACCAATCCGCCGTCTTGGCGGGCGCGTATGGAGCGCCCCTGCTGGCCGCGGCCCTGGCCCTTGGGCTCGGGGTTGCGGCCCATCGCCTGATCATGGCCCTGTTGCGCAGGCTGGCCCGGAAAAGCGCCTCCCCCCTGGACGACGCGGCCCTGGCCCATCTTTCCGCTCCGGCCCGGTCCTTTTGCCTGCTCGCGGCCCTGGGCGTCGGCCTGAGCCTGTTCCCCCTGCCAAGCCCTGCCCGGGCCTGGGTCGAGCACGGCCTGAGCCTGGCCTGGATCGCGGCCCTGGCCTGGGCGCTCATGGCCTCGACCTGGATCCTGGAGGCCGTGCTCAGGAGGCGCTACGACCTGGGCGCCAAGGACAACCTCGTGGCCCGCAAGGTCCTGACCCAGTACAAGGTCCTGCAGCGCATCGTCTTTGTGCTGGTCTTCATCCTGTCCGCCGCGGCCATGCTCATGACCTTCGACGCCTTTCGCGAGCTGGGCGTGAGCATCCTGGCCTCGGCCGGGGTCGCCGGGATCGTGGTCGGCCTGGCCGCGCAGAAGACCCTGGCCGCGGTCCTGGCCGGGGTCCAGATAGCCGTGACCCAGCCCGTGCGCATCGACGACGTGGTGATCGTCGAGGGCGAGTGGGGCCGGGTGGAGGAGATCACCTTCACCTATGTGGTCGTGCGCATATGGGACCAGCGCAGGCTGGTGGTGCCGGTGACCTGGTTCTTGGAGAGGCCCTTCCAGAACTGGACCCGCAAGAGCTCGGAGATCATGGGCACGGTCTTTGTGCATGCGGACTTCAGGCTGCCCGTGGCCGAGGTCCGGGCCGAGCTGGAGAGGATCTGCCGCCAGGAGGCCGGGGACCTGTGGGACGGCAGGGTCTGCGGCCTGCAGGTCACGGACCTGAACGACTCGACCATGGTCCTGCGGGCATTGGTGAGCGCCGCGGACGCGTCCAAGTGCTGGGATTTGCGCTGCCTGGTGCGCGAGAGGCTGGTGGACTTTTTGCAGCGCGAGCACCCCGGCAGCCTGCCCCTGGGCAGGCGCAGGCTGCTTTCCGAGGGCTAGGGTCTCGATCCTTTGTAGATCGCGACACCATACCCGCCAAAGGCGGGGTAAGGGACACGACACTAGGGCCGTTTGAACCCCGGGGTCTTCTCGATCAGGTCCAGGATGACCACGGCCATGGCCAGGGGCCTGCGGTTGTCCTCGTCGGCCCTGGCCAGGACCGCCTCCTTGAGGGGCATGGTGGCCGCGCGCAGCCGGTCCGGCCCGTGCGCGGCGTAGCCGTAGGCCGCCTCCAGCACGCAGAGGAGCAGGCTCTCCAGGTCCTGGTCGTAGCCGATGTAGTAGAGGACGATCTCTCTGACCTTGAGCAGCCCGAAG
The DNA here is from genome assembly GCA_016932995.1 of Desulfovibrionaceae bacterium. Classification (GTDB taxonomy): domain Bacteria; phylum Desulfobacterota; class Desulfovibrionia; order Desulfovibrionales; family Desulfovibrionaceae; genus JAFGBU01. The sequence goes on along the minus strand of JAFGBU010000010.1, from coordinate 18,055 downwards.
ACCACGGCCTCCAGCTCGGAGTAGTCCCGGCCCCATATCTCCGCGCCGACCAGGTCCGGCTTCTCGGTCCGCTCCGGTCCGGTGCGGACAAGGCTCAGGTCCTCGAGGGCCTTTTTCCTTCGATACTCGCAAAGCGCGATCACGCTGGACATGGACCGTCCTTTGGCTTTGGCCGGGCGCCGGCTTGGCCCCGCGAAAGCCTTTTCGGACGTCCCGGGGCAAAACTTGAGGACCCGGGCGGGTCCGGTCGGGTCAGGGGGCCTTTTTCCCGAACACCCGGGCCGGCCTGGCCGTGTTCCCGCCAAAGCCGGGGTAGGGCTCGAAACGCGGGGCCGGCTTGCCCGACTTGAGCAGCCCTTCGGCCTGCTCCATGAATTCGTTGTAGCGCTTCTTGCATTCGTAGAAGCCGTGCCACCAGGAATAGTCCGGGGCCATCATGGCCGCTCCCATGCGCGCCCTGCGGCCCTCGTGGTGCCAGAGTTCGTAGAACTCGACCTCCAGGGCCTCGTCGAAGAACCGCGTCTTGTCCAGGAGACCCTTGGCGTAGAGTTCGTCCAGCTTGGCCTTGGCAGGCTTGAAGTATGTTTCGTTGTAGTTGGCCACGGCCCGGTCCGCCTTGTCGAAGTGGCCGTCGGTCCAGGTCGTTGAATGGCACTGCCGGCAGATCTCCTTCATCTTGTCCCGTTCGGTCGACCAGGCGTTCTTGGCCGGGAAGGGCCCGAAGTCCTGGGGCCTGACGCTCAGCGGGGCCTGAAGTTCCCAGGCCAGGCGCTCGGTGACGTCGTGGCTGGTCATGACCGAACCGGACCCGGACATGTGGCAGGCCGCGCAGGTCGGGGCGCGATAGTCGGTCCCGGGCGTCCACGAGCCGGGGGCGGCCTCCCAGTCGTACTGGTCTCCGTAGGCGTCGGCGATGTCCCCGTGCTTGGACTCGGCGTATATCTCCGTCTGAGGGTGGTCCGGACCAAGATGGCATTGGCCGCAGGCCCCGGGCTTGCGGGCCTCCATGACCGAGAAGCGGTGTCTGGTGTGGCAGCTGGTGCACGAGCCCAGGCTCCCGTCCAGGTTGACCCGGCCGACCCCGACATTGGGCCAGGTCAGGGGGTCGAGGCCGCCGTCCTGGGCGACCTCCAGGACCGTGCCGTGGCACGGGAGGCAGCCCGTGGCCCTTTCCAGGTCGTTGTTCATGCCCATGTTCAGCCAGGGGTCGATCTTCCAGATGATCTCGATGGTGTTGGCGTGCTTGCTTTTGGCGTACTGCTCGACCTCGTCCGGGTGGCACTGCGAGCAGTCCTTTGGCGTCACCGCCCCGGCCACCGGGGTGCGGTACCCGGGCGCGCCCCACTTGGTGTCGGAGCGCTCGTATTGCTTGAAGTGGGATTTGCTGACGTCCTTGTCGGAGCCCTCGGCCTGATGGCAGTCGAGGCAGGTTACGTCGGCCTCGGCGTGGCGGCTCATGGCCCAGTCCGCGAATATCCCCGGGGACTCCCGCTTGTGGCACTCCATGCAGGCCACGGCTTCCTTGGGCATGTCCTGCCCGATGCGGAGCTCCTTGACCTTGGGAGCGTTCTGGGCGCTGGCGGGCCAGGCTGCCGACAGGGCCGAAAGAACGAACAGCGCGAGGAGCAAAGCCTTTCCTTTCATGTCCCCCCTCCGTCTCCTGTTAGGACCCCTTGTAGTTGCGATGGCCCTGGCCCACGTGCGCCAGGTCCCTGTGACATTCGGCCTTGGAGCAGAAGAAGTCGGAGGTCTCGCGGGGCGCGGGCAGGCGGCGGTCCATGCGCTCGGCCACGAAGCCCTGGTTGTTGTAATAGGCCATGCTGAAGATCGGAAACCCGAGGATGACGCCTGGGCCTATGAGGATCAGGGCTGCGCTGGTTTTTTTCATCTCTTGTCCGGCCGCCGCGGCCGCGAAGGCGCAACGGAGCTTTTTTAGCCTAAACCATGAGGCGCAAAAAAAGGCAAGGCCGTCCGGGGCCGGGTCCGGAAAAAAGACCCCTTGCCAGGGGCCCTGAAATGCCTTAGGTTGCGCCCGCCCCGAAAGGGGATACAGACGAGAACCCGAGAGGAACGCCGAAATGAAGCAAGCCTTGCTCTACGTCGGACTGGTCGCGGTCCTGTGCGTCACGGCCTGGATGGCCGGGCGCACGGACACCGCGGCCGTGGCCAGGGGACATGCGCCGGGCATGGCCCTGGTCCGGGACCTGCCGTCCCTGGCCCTGGCCAGATAGGGCCGCATCGGGCCCGCCCGCGAAAAAGGCCCCGGGAAACCGGGGCCTTTTTGCGTCCATCCCGCCGCGCAGCTATATCTTGAGCCAGAAGTAGCGCACGTACACGTAGGCCATGGATATGGCCAGGGTCAGGACCATGACCGGCGCGCCGTACTTGACGAAGCGCATGAAAGTGATCCTGTGCCCGGCCTTCTCGGACAGCCCGACCACGATGACGTTGGCCGAGGCCCCGATGGCCGAACCGTTGCCGCCCAGGCAGGCGCCCAGGGCCAGGGACCACCACACGGGCATCATGGCCGCGTGCTGCAGGGCGCTTTCGGACCCGGAATGCGGGCCGAAGACCTTGTCCGCCAGATCGACCAGCAGCGGGTTCATGGTCGCCACGAACGGGATGTTGTCCACGATGGCCGAGGCCACGCCCGAGAACCAGATCATGACCATGGACAGGACCATGGTGCTCTGCGGCGTGGGGTTGGTGACCGCGATCATCTTCTGGGACAGGATCTCGATCAGCCCGACCTTGACCACCCCGCCGATGATGATGAACAGGCCGATGAAGAAGAAGATCGTCGGCCACTCGACCTCGGACAGGACGTGGTGCGGGTCCTGGCCCGAGACCAGAAGCAGGGCCGCCGCGCCCATCAGGGCCACGGTGGCCGGCTCGTAGTGCAGAAACCCGTGGAGCACGAAGCCCAAAATGGTCAGGGTCAGGATCACGCCGGCCCGCTTGAGCAGGGCCGGGTCCTGGATGAGCTCGCGTTCGTCCATGGCCATGATCTGGGCCTTGAGCTCCTCGCGCACGTGCAGCCGCTTGGCAAAGATCAGCTTCCAGATCGCCAGCCAGACGAGCATGATGATCAGGACCACGGGCGCGAGGTGGATGATGAAGTCCATGAACACCAGGTTGGCCTTGGAGGCGATCATGATGTTCGGCGGGTCGCCGATGAGCGTGGCCGTGCCCCCGATGTTCGAGGCCAGGGCCTCGGTGACCAGGTAGGGGATCGGGTCGATGTCCAGCTGGTCGGCGATGAGCAGCGTGACCGGGGCCAGGAGCAGCACCGTGGTCACGTTGTCCAGAAAGGCCGAGCCCACGGCGGTGAGGGCCGCGAAGATGACCATTATGGTGAACGGCTCGCCCTTGCCCAGCTTGGCCGCGCGCACGGCCACGTACTGGAATATCCCGGTCTTGGCCAGGATGTTGACGATGACCATCATGGAGATGAGCAGGAATATGACGTTCCAGTCCACCCCGAAGTCGATGTCGTGCAGGGCGTCGTGCTGGGTCAGGACCTTGGCCACCAGGGTCAGGGCGGCCCCGAATATGGCCACCTTGGTCTTGTGGATCTTTTCGGAGACAATGACCGCGTAACAGACCGCGAAGATGATGGTCGCCGTCCAGAACATAGCGCTTCCCCCTGTCCGGCCTCAGCCGATGTCCAGGCCGCAGACCTTTGCCGTTATATAGCGCAGGATGTCCTTGCGGCCGATGTCGCCGCGCAGCACGCCCTGCTCGTCGAGGACCGGCAGGCCGTTGAACCGGCGGTCCTTGATGATCGCCCCGGCCTCGATGATCACGTCGTCGAGCCCGAGGGAGATGAAGTCGGTGGTCATGACCTCCTTGGCCGTGAGCCCGCTGCTTTCCCTGTAGTGCTTGGCGAACAGGGAATCGCCGCTGGGCAGGGTCTTGGACAGGGTCGAGTCCAGGTATTGGGGAACGAGCCTGCTGAGCAGGTTGTGAGTGGTCACGATGCCCAGGAGCTTGAAGCCCTGGTCCACGACATATATCTGCCTGGTCCTCCAGTTGCACTGCTTGACCAGCAGGGTGCTGAAGGCGGTGTCCGGACCCACGGTGGTCAGGCTGGTGTTCATGTGCTTTCCGACATTCATTGCAGCCCCCGGAAGTTGTTGAGGTTGGGCCCTGCGGGCCGGGCGGATCCAAGGCGACAAGTACGAATATATTCGGGGAGCCCTTGTTTTGGAAGGGGAAAAAGATCGGGCCGGCCCGGTTGCAACCGGGCCGGCCCGGAAGGCCCGGCGGCCGAGCCCTAGGCCACGGGGTGGACCGAGTCCACCACCCAGTGCTCGAGCTCGAAATTTTTTTCCAAGTCTTCCCGGAGCCTCTTCAGCGTGGTCTTGTCCATGTCCCGGATGCGGATGTAGACGCTTCGGGTGCCGACCTCGGGCGGCTCGCAGGAGGTCAGCAGGCTCATGACCCTTGCGCCGTTGTCCTTGAGGAAGTCGAGCACCGGGACCAGGCCGCCGGGCTTGTTGGACAGCTTGAAGCCGATCTGCACGCCGCCCTCGAGCACGCCGGTGATGTTGATGAGCACCTTGAATATGTCCGTGTCGGTTATTATGCCCACCAGGGCATTGTTTTCATCGACCACGGGCAGGCCCCCGAAGTTGCCCTCGAGCATCAGCACCGCGGCCTTTTCCACGGTCTCGTCCTGCTTGATGGTCACCGGGTTCTTGGTCATGATGTCCTTGAGCTTTATCTCGGACAGGAGGTAGTACATCTCGTGCATGTCCAGGGTGGTCGCCTTGGAGGGCGAGGCCTCCTTGATGTCCCGGTCCGAAACGATGCCCACGATCCGGCCGCTCTCGTCGACCACGGGAATCCTGCTGATGTTGTTGTCCTTCATCATCTTGGCGGCCTTCATCATCGAGCGGTCCGGGGTGAGGGTGATGACCTCTTTGGTCATCCAGTTTTTGATGAGCATCTGGGGATACCTCCTGATTTGTCCCTAGGGTGTCCGATTTCCTTTTAGCCAATGTTGCGGTCCTTTTTCAAGTCGTAATAAAATAATAAAGTTAGAAAGTTCACCTTGTGCGGCAAGACGGGATTGGAGGTCCAATGTGGCGGGTTCTGATTTCCGCGGCCCTGATCGCGGCCTTGGGCTGGGTCTGCCTCGCGGCCTTCGTCTACTTCTTCCAGGCCGGCATGGTCTTTTTCCCCACCAAGGGCCTTGTTGCCGGGCCCGGGGACGTGGGCCTCGAGCATGAGGAGGTCGTGTTTTCCGACTCCCGGGGGCTCAAGCTGCACGGCTGGTTCGTGCCCGCGGCCCGGGCCCGGGCCGCGGTCCTGTTCTGCCACGGCAACGCGGGCAACATGTCCAATCGGCTGGAGACCCTGGCCCTGCTCAATCGGCTCGGGCTGTCGGTGTTCATTTTCGACTATGCCGGGTACGGCCGCAGCCAGGGCCGGCCCTCTGAGCCCGGGACCTACGCCGACGCCCGGGCGGCCTGGGACTGGCTGACCAAGGTCAAGGGCGCGGCCCCCTCCGAGGTGGTGATAATGGGCCGCTCCCTGGGCGCGGCCGTGGCCGCCGACCTGGCCGCCCGGGTCCGGCCGGCGGGTTTGATACTGGAGTCGGCCTTCACCTCCGCGGCCGACCTCGGCGCGGAGATATATCCCTTTCTGCCGGTGCGCATGCTCTGCCGTTTCAAGTACGACACCCTGGCCAGGCTCAGGGACATAGACTGCCCGGTGCTCATCGCCCACAGCCCGGAGGACGAGGTGGCGCCCTTTGAGCACGGCAGGCGGCTCTTCGAGGCCTATGGGGGCAAAAAGACCTTTCTGCGCCTCTCCGGGGGCCACAACGCGGGCCTGATCGAGAGCGGGGAGGACTACGCCCGGGGCCTGGACGGATTTTTCGCCGGCCTGGGCAGGTGATCCGGCCTGCCGGAAGCTCAGGCCCAGGCGCCTCCGGCGTCCTTTGACCGATGGCCTGTGGGCAGCTGCACGGTGAACACGCTTCCCTTGCCGGGCAGGGACTCGACCCAGATGCGGCCCTTGTAGTGCTCGACGATTTCCTTGCAGATGGTCAGGCCCAGGCCGGTCCCCTTGGGCTTGTTCAACAGCGAACCGTCGTACTTGACCTGTTGGAACTTGTTGAAGACCTTTGCGAGGTCGTCCTTGGCGATGCCTATGCCGGTGTCCGAGACCTTGATGTGCAGGGTCTGGGGCAGGGCGCAGGAGGCCGTCACCTGGACCTTGCCCGCAGGGGTGAACTTGGCGGCGTTGTCCAGGAGGTTGATCATGACCTGGACCAGGCGGTCCTCGTCGGCAAAGATCGTGGGCAGATCGTCGTCCAGGCGCACCTCGAGCCCGGTCTCGGGGTTGTTGTTGAACGCGCCGGCAACGGCCCGGACCGCGTGATCCATGACCTTTTTGATCGAGAGCGGCCTGTCGTCCCACTCGATGCGTCCGGACTCGATCTTGTTCAGGTCCAGGACGTCGTTGATCAGCCTGGTGAGCCTGTCCCCCTCCTGCTCGATTATCTTGAGGTTGTAGAGAATGCGGTTGGAGACCTTGGCCAGGTCCGGGTCCATTGCCGGCAGGTCATTGAAGGCCTTGCTGAAGTCCCTGTTGATCAGCTTGGCGAACCCCCGGATGGAGGTCAGGGGGGTGCGCATCTCATGGGACACCGAGGACAGAAACGAGGACTTCATCTCATCCAGCTCCAGGAGGCGCTCGTTGGCGTACCTGAGCTCATTGGCCTTTTCCTCGAGGTCCTTGGTGCGCTTTTCGACCATGCTCTCCAGCTCCCGGTTGAGGGCGGCGAGCCTTTTCTCGGTCTGCTTGCGGGCGCTGACGTCCAGGGCGACGCCTATGATGCCGGCGGCCTCGTGGTTTTCGTCGCGGAACGCGGCCTTGGACAGGGAGAACCATCTGGCCTCGGGCCTGCCGAAGAACAGCCGTCTTTCCACCACGGGCAAGGGCCCGGCGCCGGCCAGGACCTCGGCGTCGCCGCTTGAAAAGGCCAGGGCCTCCTCAGCGGTCATGAGCTCGGCGTCGGTCTTTCCGGCGACCTGGCCTTGCTCAAGGCCCAGGGCCTCGCAAAAGGCCCTGTTGGCCGAGATGTATCTCCGGTCCCGGCCCTTGAGAAAGACCATGGCCGGGATGTTGGCCAGGAGCGCGTTCTGGATGCCGGAGTTTTTCCGAAGGGCCCTTTCATACTCCTTCCTGAGCCGGATGTTGACGAACAGAAACAGGGCCAGGGTGTAGAGTCCGCCGATGACCGCCACGGCGCAGCCCAGCATCGCCTTCTGAAGCCGGGACAGGGGGAAGGCGGGGTCGAACTTCATGCACGAGACGACCCTCCAGCCGGGAATGGGCAGGGAGGCCTGCTCCAGCAGGCAGGGCTGGTTCTCCTCTTCGGCCGAGAGGTCGGTCTCCAGGGGGCGCAGCTCGGCGTCCCCGAACTGCCTGGTCCGGCTGAGCCTGGCCAGGGTCTTTGGGGACAGCGGCCTGATGGACCTGAACACCTGGCTCGGCCTGTTGGAGGAGAATATGACCCCCTCGGGCGAGACCAGGGCCGTGGGCGCGGAGCGCTTGCGGAGCAGGGCGTCGGACTCGTCCGCGGACACCTTGACGGCCGCGGCCCCGATGACCTGGCCGCGTTTGCCGTACACGGGCGTCCCCAGATAGGCCCCCCGGGTGTTGGTGTTGGCGCCGAAGGCCGGGAACACCGTGGAGACGCCCTTGAGCGCGGCCTGGACGTACGGCCGGTAGGAGTAGTCCAGGCCCCTGAAATCGACGCCCTGGACCCTTGAGTTGGCGATGGCCACGCCCCTCAGGTCCAATATCCAGACCACCTCGACCCCGGTCAGGTCCCTGGCCGCGTCGAGCAGCAGCCCGATCTCCGGGTCCCCGGGTTCGATCTCGCCCTGCAAAAGGGCCAGGACCCGGTCCTGGCCCGCCAGGACCTTCAGGGCCTCGACGCGTTGCGAAAGGAGGTTGCCCAACTGCTCGGACAGGCCGAGCAGTTCCTGCCGGTGCACGGCGCGCTGGTTGTCCCTGCGCAGCAGTTCGGCGCTGAACATGACCGAGGCGGACAGGACCAGGAGCATGATGACCATGGCCACGGCCAGCAGGGATATCTGCCTGGAAAGGCCTGTTTTTTCCCCGCCGCCGGCCCGGCTCAAAGATTCGGCTTTGGAAAACATCGGCGCGGATAGTGGCACAGTTGTCGGTTTACGGCAATATGTGGCCGAAAAACTCCGGCAGCGAGGCGAAGTTTAAAAAGTTCAATCATGATCAAGGGCAAGCCATGGTCCTTAAGGGCGAAAAAACTGGACAGCCGCGCCCTGTTGAGCTATTAGAACAAGTAAGAGGCAAGGGGTCTCAGGCCCCTGGTTCAAGCACCCAATCGGAGGGTAGAATTAAATAGAAACAGACCACTTGTCCATATATCGGCGAATCGAGTCGCCAACTGAACACAAAGAGCGCAGTGCGCGACAAGGCTTCCCGGGTTGGGGGCCCCAGACCCACGGGAACCGGCCGTATAAACGGCAAAGCGCACGTTTTTTTATAAGCCATCCGGCCGCATGCGGCGGCGCCCTCCAAGAGGCCCCGGCCTCGGCAAGAATCTCATCCGCCCGGTTTGGCCCGGTCAAGGCCGGGGACCTTTTCGGCCTTGGGCCGCGGATCGCCCGCCCGAGCCCATGGACAATCGAAAAAACATGCTTATTTATATATAAAAGGGCGGAGACGCCATGGAGATATTTGTGGTCAACCCTGACGGAGGGTGAAAGGGAATAAAAACCAAGGACCGAATCAAAGAATGGCGAATCGAGTCGCCGCGGGCCCTGAAAGAGCGCAGCGCGCCATAAGGTTCCCTAGGGAAGGTATCCCGGGACCAGCCGAAAGTTCGGCACGGCGCGCAATTTTGTGCCTCGCGCCGGTCATCGCGCCCGGATGAACAGGAAGGGCCGCAGGCCCGGATGGCCGCAGGCAAGCCCGGCCTCGACCCCGGGATGGGCCCGGTCCAGCGGGTTTCCCCGAACATCCAGCAGCCCGTACTCCTCGGCCTTGATCAGCGGCCTGTCCAGGCCCGGACACAGTATCTCGACATCTGATCCGGCCGGCCAATTGGCCTTTACCGCGATCCTCCACAAATCCGGGCCGGTCTGTTCCAGGACCCGGGCGAGCACCGGCCTTTTTTGGGCCGGGGCCTGGGCCACGAGCCGGGGCCCGCTGGGCCGGAAAAGGCCCGTGTCCATGGGCCGGGTGGAGGCGTTGACCAGCTCCGGCAGATATCTGGCGGGCCTGAAACAGCCCCGGGCCAAATGGTCCAGGGCGCTGCGGTAGGCGTCCGCGACCTGGGCCAGGCAGGCCGAGCTCCTGGTCCGGCCCTCGATCTTGAGGGCCGAGACGCCCAGGCGGGCGAACCAGCCCAGGTAGTGCGCCAGGCACAGGTCCCTGGCCGCGAACAGGGCCGAGAATTTTCCGTCATTGTCCAGCCGCCGCGCCTCCCAGACGTCCAGGCCCGGCCTGGTCTTCTCCTCCACCGTGTAGGAGCTTACGCGGTACTCGAACCGGCAGGCCTGGCTGCACAGCCCCAGGTTGGCCGACCTGGCGTTGAGCCCGGCGCTCAGCAGACAGCGGCCGGAAAGGGCCATGCACACCGCCCCGTGCACGAACATCTCGATCTCCAGGCCCGGACGGCCGAGCAGGATGTCCCTGAGCGCGCGCGCGTCGGTCTCCCTGGCCAGGTTGACCCGCCTGGCCCCGAACTCGCGCCAGAACGCAAGCGCCGCGCTGTTGGTGGTGTTGGCCTGGGTGCTCACGTGCAGGGGGATGTGCGGGACGCGTTTTCTGGCCCTGTCCGCGACGCCCAGATCCGAGACGATGAGCGCGTCCGGCCCGGCCTCGGCCAGCTGGTCCAGGTATTGGTCCACCAGGCCGAGCTGGCCCTGTCTGGGATAGGCGTTCAGGCAGAAGTAGACCCTCATGCCCCGGGCCCTGGCGAAGTCGATGGCCCGGGGCAGGGCCTTGAACCCGAAGCCCCGGGCCCCGGCCCTGAGGTTGAGCTCCGGGCCGCCGAGGTACACGGCGTCGGCCCGGTACACGGCCGCGGTCTCCAGCATCTCCATGTCCCCGGCCGGGACCAGAAGCTCGGGAAGGCCCTGTTGGTGTTTCATTGCACTGCGGGCTCAGCCCTTGGCCCGGGCGGGTTTGCAAACCGCAACCGGCTTGGGGCCCAAAGAGCCCTTGTTGGCCGCGTCCGGGCCGGGGTATAGTGCATGAGACCCCAAACAGGAGGGCCGCCCCATGAGCACCAAGGTCTTTGTTTTGGTGATAGTCGCGCTCGGCTTCGGGTACATAATCTATTTCGCCCGGATGAAGAAACGTTACGACAAGCGCCACCCCGGCAAAAAAAATCCCGTTCAGTTCTGGCTCAAGGGAAGATACGACCCGGAAGAAAAACACGATCAGGACGAGGACCAGGAGGACAAATGACCCTGGTCAGGCAGGGCCCGCCTGACCGGTTCAGGTCCACCGGCCCTGCTCCCTGCGCCTGGCCTTGAGCCGCTCGAGGACCTCGTAGGGCACGAACAGGTCGCCCTTGCCCGTGCCCAGGTAAGTGTTCGGCTTGACCTCGCCGTGGAAGTCGGAGCCCCCGCTGACCAGCAGGCCGAGGCGCTTAGCCAGGTCCAGGTACATTGCGGTCTGCCCCGGGCTGTGCTCGGTGTAGTAGGCCTCGATGCCCTCCAGGCCCAGGGCCTTGAGCTCCCTGACCAGGGCCTCGGTCCGCTCGGGGTCCAGGTTGAGCAGGTAGGGGTGGGCCAGGATCGAGGTCGCCCCTTCCCTGGCCAGCACGGACAGGGCCTGCTGCGGCGAGAGCTTGGCCTTGGGCACGTATGCCTTGCCCTTGCTGCCGAGATACTGCTCAAAGGCCTCGCCAATCGAGGAGACCACTCCCTTGTCCATGAGCACCCTGGATATGTGCGGCCGGCCGATCACTCCCCGGGCCGCGGCCCGGACCTGGTCGTAGTCTATGTCGATGCCCAGGGCCCGGAGCTTTTCGATGATCTGCAGGTTCCGCTTGGAGCGGCTTTCATGGATGAACTCGAAGGCCTCCAGCAGGTGCCTGGGGTTTGGGCCGATCCACAGGCCCACGATGTGCATCCAGCCCGCGGGCGAGGTGACGCTGAGCTCGCAGCCCGGGACGACCTCGATGCCGAACTCCCGGCCCGCGGCCAGGGCCTCGTCCAGGCCGGACACGGTGTCGTGGTCGGTGAGGGCCACGGCCGCGAGCCCGCTGTCCTTGGCCAGTCGGACCAGGTCCCTGGGACTCAGGGTCCCGTCGGACGCGGTGGAGTGGGTGTGCAGGTCTACGCCGAGCATTTTGGCCTTGTTTTTTTGCCCCGGGCCCTTGTTGCCGGGGCCCTTTGATTTAGACAAATAACCGGGGCCAGCGCAAGGCGTTTCAGGAAAAAGAGGGGCTCGGCGGGCGGCTTGCCATTTGGCGCGCAATGGCTGAAGATGGCCCGGCCCGACCGGGCTTGAATCCGCGCAAAGCCGTTGACCAAGGGTTCGATTCTCGACGCCCTGGGCTGCCGGCCGGCGGGGCAAGGCCCTTGAGCGGACAATATCGGCCGGGGGAGGAAGCAATGGCTTTGAACAGGGAGCTGCTCGAACTTCTTGCCTGTCCCAAGTGCAAGGGCAAGTTGGAGCTTTTGCCCGGAGAGCGCGGCCTGGCCTGCGACAGGTGCCGGGTCGTGTACCCGGTCAAGGACGAGATACCGATCATGCTCGTGGAGGAGGCCGTGCCCCGGGACCAGTGGGACAGGGACAAGGACTGAGGCGGCCCGGGCCGAGTATCCGGCGCGGGTCTCAGCCCGCCCAGGTCTCCAGGTCTATGAGCCCGATCCTGGCCGCGAAGCGGACCAGCTCCACGGAGTTCTGCAGGCCCAGCTTGCGCATCAGATTGGCGCGGTGGTTTTCCACGGTCTTGGGGCTCACGGACAGCTTGGCGGCCACCTCCCTGGCGCTCAGGCCCTCGGCCAGCAGGCGCATGACCTCCTGCTCGCGGGGGGTGAGCGATCCGTACCCGGACGGGCCCCTTTGGCCGGCGGTTTCCTTGTCCCGCACCAGCCGTTCGATGACCTCGCTGGACAGGGCGCTGTCCAGAAACGGCCTGCCCCCGGCCACCGAGGCCAGGGCAGGCAGAAGCCCTTCGACCGCGGACTCCTTGACGATGTAGCCCGAGGCCCCGGCCTGGAAGGCCTCGGCGATATAGTCGGCCTGGGCGTGCATGCTGATTATTATGAACCTGGTCCGGGGCAGCAGGGCCTTGAGCTCCGAGATCAGCCTGATGCCGTCCATGCCCGGCAGGGAGATGTCCGCGAGCACGATGTCCGGCGCGAGCTCGGTGGCCTTTTTCAGTCCCTGAGGCCCGTCCCCGGCCTCTCCGGCGACCTCGAACCGCGGATCCCGTTTGATGATCGTCTTGAGTCCCTCCCTGAACAGGGGGTGGTCGTCCACGATCAGGATTTTTTTCGTATCCATGCTAGGCCCCCATGTAGGGAACGCTGATGGTCAACAGGGTCCCGCGGCCCTTGAGGGATCGAATTTCCAGGTCCCCGCCCAACAGGCCCACTCTCTCCCTCATGTTTTTAAGCCCCATGCGCTGTTCGCGCAACGCCTCGGCAGGGCGCTTGCGGACGTCGAAGCCGATGCCGTTGTCCTCGATCCTGAGCAGGATGTTCGGGAAGCTGGCCGCGACCCTGACGTTTATCCGCTCGGCCTTGGAATGCCTGACGGCGTTGTTCAGGGCCTCCTGGGCCAGGCGGAAGAGGTTGATCTCGGTGTTGGACGCCAGTCTGAGGCCGTCAAGGCCGGCGCAGGAGATCTCGATGGGGATCGCGTTCGCCGCGGAGGCGTCCCGGCAGTGCTTGGACAGCGCGCCGGCGAGCCCGAGGCGCTCCAGCCCGGAGGGGTGCAGCCCGTAGGCCAGATCGCGTATCGAGCGGATGGCCTTTTCCAGGAGCGAGGAGATGTTCGCCAGTCTTTTGGCCACTGTTGCCGAGGCCTTGGGCTGGTCGTCGAGCAGGGTTCCGAAGGCGATCTTCAGGGACGAGAGGTCTTGGGCCACGTTGTCGTGGAGCTCCCTGGCCATGCGTTGGCGCTCTGTTTCCTGGGCGGTCAAGAGCTCCCTGCCCAGGGTCTGGACATGCTCTTCGGCCTTTTTTCTCTCCGTGACGTCCGAGCAGAAGGCGTCCAGGTAGCGGCGCTTGCTGTGGCCGTCAAGGGTCTTGCGGACATTGGCGCAGATCCAGATGAGGTCGCCGTTCTTTTTGCGGCTCAGGTAGTCGAAGTTTTTCAGTTCCCCGGTGTCCAGGGCGAGCCTGAAGCCCTGGATGAGTCTTTGCAGACAGGCGTGCTCCTGTTCGCCGCCGCGCGCAAGGCCGCGCATCAGCTCCTCGGGCGAGGAGTAGCCGAGCATCTTGGCCCCCTCGGCGTTGACGTTCAGTATCCGGCCGTCGAGGTCGGCCTGAAACACGCCTATGGGCGCGTTGTTGAACAGCTCCTGGTACCTGGCCTCGGCCTGGAGGCGCTCTTGGTACTCGGCCCGGAGCCTGGAGTTGGCCTCCTCCAGCTCCTGGGTGCGCTTCTTGACCCTGATCTCCAGCCGGTCATGGGCCTTTTGGAGCTCCTCCCTCAGCCCCTTGCCCTCGGTGATGTCCTGGGCCACGGTGACCAGGCCCATTGGTTCGCCGCGCTCATCCCTGATCAGCGAGGAGGTCATGTGCGTCGGGAACAGGCTGCCGTCGACCCTCTTGTGCCATATCTCGCCCGAATGGGCGCCGTGCTCGACGGACTTGCGCTTGAAGGGCAGGACCTCGTTTTCAAGCTGCTCCGGGGTGTGGAAGATGGACAGGTGCCTGCCGAGGAGCCCTTGGGCGTGCTCAAAGCCGTGCATCTTGGCGAAGGCCTTGTTCAGGAAGGTCAGGGTCCCGTCCAGGTCGGCCATGGCGATGCCGTCGATGGTCTGCTCGACCGCGGTCTTGAGCTTCTCCAGGTCGTCCTGGGTCTTTTTGCGCTCGGTGATGTCCGTGGATATTCCGCCCACGCCCAGGATTTCATTGTCCTGGCCGCAAAGGGGAAACAGCGAGGTCAGGAAGGTGCGCCGCTCGCCGTTCAGGGCAAAGACCTCCTCCTTGCGCATGGGCCTTCCCGTGTCCATGACCCGTTGTTTGTCGGCCCAATGCGTGTCGGCCTGATCCCTTGGGAACAGGTCGGCGGGGCTCTTGCCCACGACCTCGCATTCCGGCTTGCCGAGGAGGGCCTCTGCCACCTTGTTCACAATGATCAGCCGTCCCTGGCGGTCGGTGGCGAATATGGCCGAGACGGAGTTGTTCATGAAGCTGCGGAACAGTTGGCCGGGGTCGCAAGTCAAGGGTCCGGGGCCCTTGGCCGGGCCCGCGGCCGGCGTCTGCGCGTCGAGCTCCCGGCGCAGGGCTTCTAGCTCCTGGATCAGCTGCCGTTTGGTTTTTCTCTGGTCGTTCACGGCCGCTTTTTATCCTGCGCGTCTTCGCGGCCTGCAACCACGGTCGTGGGGCCGGGGAATGGCGGTTCGGCCATGGGCGGGCCCATGCCGCCTGCGCGATCCGACCCTAGGTCGAACCCTGGAGGACGAATCCATGGCCAAGGCCGAGGAGACTGGGCAGGTCCAGCGAATGCTCCAGGGGATTGAGGCTGTCCACGACGCTGAACCGCTCCCCGCCTGCGGTCAGGGCCGTGGACAGGTCCGTGACCGTGGGCATGACCGGCCTCATTTTCTTGTCCATGCACACGCAGACCTTGGGATGCAGCGGGTCGTCGGAGTTGGTCTTGCAGACCACGGCGTAGTGGCCGGAGTTGAGCCTGACCAGGCTTCCGGCTGGAAACACGCCCAGGCATTTGATGAACCGTTCCATCTCCTTGGTCTTGAAGTGCCTTTCGCGCATGCCGTACATGATCCTCAAGGCCTCGTAGGGCGAGACCGGGCCCTTGTACGGCCGTATGCTCGTCAGCGCGTCGTACACGTCGCACAGGCTGAGGATCTTGGCGAACATGCAGATGCTGTCCCCGGAGATGCCGTTTGGATAGCCGGTGCCGTTGTGCCTCTCGTGGTGTTCGGCCACCGCGGTCAGGATGTCCGAGGGGAAGCATTTTTGCTTGCTGAGCAGGAGGTAGCCGTCCAGGGGGTGCCTCTTGATGACCTCGAACTCCTCCGGCTCCAAGGGGCCCCGCTTGTTCAGGACCATGGCCGGGAGCCTGGTCTTGCCGATGTCGTGCAGCAGCCCGGCGATGCCCAGGCGCTCCAGGTCGCCGTCGTTTATGCCCCATTGCCGGCCCAGGACCACGGCCAGGGACATGACGTTCACGCAGTGGGTGTAGGTGTAGTCGTCGTACTGGGAGAGCTTGAGCAGCAAAAGCAGGGTGTCCGGGCTGTTGGTGGCCAGGTTGATGACGTTTTCAACGACCATTTTCGGGGTTTCGTAGTCCAGGCGGTCGCCGCGCTTGGCGTTTCTGAGGATCGTCTTGGCGGTGTGAAGGGACAGGTCGTATATGCGCTTGGCCTCGGCAACGGCCTTGGCCAGGCCCTGGGCCGTGTCTTCGCGGGGCCGGGGCCGGTCTGTTTCGTGCTCCGGCCCCTCGACCTCGATGAAGACCTCGGTGTAGCCCTGGCCGAGTATCTCTTGAACCTGCTCCGCGGACTCGATGGGCCCGGCCGTGGTGTAGAGGTGGGGCACGGCCTTCCACGCGGACCTCATCTTGGCCACGTTCATGCCTGGGACCAGCTTGGATACCGGGATTTTCTTTATCATGTTCGGACCATGTTCGGATTCGGTTCGATTGTTGCCCACCCTTGCCGGCCGCATGGGCAGGCCGGCGGCCATGCCCGGACAGCCCTTGTCTTTGCAGGGCCAAGTTTAATTAGGACTATACTTTATATTATAATTAAAAAATAGTGTCGATGGTTTTCCTATCCCATTTTAACGACAGGATTTTTTAAGGCGGACCTTTCGGCCCGTTGACTGGCCGCAAGGTCTGCTTTAAGCTTTTAAAATGCAGAACAAGGACATCCGCATCCTGATAGTGGACGATTCGCCGAGCATGCGCAAGGTGGCGGCCGGGGCCCTGAGGAGGCTGGGCATGAAGAACCTGGAGCAGGCCCCGGACGGGGAAAGCGCCTGGCGCAGGATAGAGCTGGGCGGGGTCGACCTGGTCATCTGCGACCAGCAGATGCCCGGGCTCAAGGGCATAGACCTCTTGTCCCGGGTGCGCGGCAGCGACGAATACAAGGACCTGCCGTTCATCATCGTGACCGGGTATTCGTTCGCGGACAACGTGATCGAGGCCGCGAAAAGGGGGGTGACGGACTACATAGTCAAGCCCTTCAGCTCCAACAGCCTGAATGAGAAGATATCCAGGCTGTTCAGCTCTCGGAAGTCCGCGGAGTGAGGGCCTGCGGCCGGGCTCAGCGCCTCTGTATCCAGGGCCCGGCGATGGCCGCGTAGCCGGAGACGAGCCTGTCCACGTCCTTTTGCTTCGGCCCCCCGGCCTCCTCGGGCATGAGCACGACCGTGAACGGCTTCATCTCCCTGTCGCGGAGATCGTCCACCAGGTCCAGGTAGCCGCGCCAGCGCAGGCCGGGGTTTTCCCCGGAAAACAGCCACAGGCAGGGGGCCTTTGTGGCCGCCAGATCGCTCCGCTCCGGCGCGGGCAGGCCGCTGTCCTTGGCCGACAGGGCGCAGACCACGAAGGCCGTGTCGCCCCTTTTGTCCCTGCGGCCGGAGTCGTCGCTGGCGGCCGCCCTGAGGGCGGCCAGGGAGCCCTCGCCGCTTCCCCAGAAGCCCAGCCTTGACGGATCCAGGCCGTCGATCTTTTTGAGCAGCCTGAGCCCGGCCAGGGCGTCCTCCGCGGCCAGGGCCAGGCCCTGGTCCTGGGGCAGGGTCTGGCCCTGGACGCACTCGCGGTCCTTGAACACCAGGACCGCGAGGTCCTGCTCGCCCAGGGTCCTGGCAAAGGCCTGGGCCATCTTGGGCGGCGCGCAGCCGCGTCCGGGCAGGTAGACCACGGCCGGGTGCGGTCCGGGTCCCGGGGGCCGGACCAGGGTCCCGGTCAGGCGCAGGCCCCGGCTCTTGAACCGGACGGCCTCCTCGCGGAAGTGGATCTTGGTCGGGAACTGGGCCTGGCCGTCCTTGCCCATCCAGATGATCCTGTGGATGTGGTCGCCGTCGGCCAGGAAGGTCACCGAGCCCTCCACCGGCTCGTCCTGGTTCAGGGACGGCCCGTAGGTGTACACGTACTTTCCGAACTTTTTGAGCCTGCGCAACAGGCCGGACTTGGAGTCGTGTATGAGCAGGGCCTGGTGCGGGGTATCCCTGGCGTCGACTATGCTCACGCTGTGCAGGCCGTCGGCGGTCAGGTACTGGCCCACGAACTCCTCGGTGGTGTAGGTGTAGAACCCGACGAGCTGGCCGAACCTGGTCTTGGCCCCGCGCAGGGCGGGCTCGTCAATGGTCACCACCCCGCCGCTCTTGGCGAACTCCTCGTACTCCTTTTGCGTGGCCTTGTAGGTCGGCAGGGCCACGCCCTTTTTGACCGGGCTGATCTCGACCACGTCCGGAGGCGGGGCGGGCCGGGCCTTTGGGGCCGGCTCGGGCTTGACCACGGGCTCCGGCGCCGGCTCCGGCGCGAAGCTCGGCGGGGCCATGGGTCCGGCGGGCAGGGTCCGGGGCCTCGGGGGCGCGGCCTTGGGCTCGACCACGGGCGCTTCTGGGGGCGGCTGGGCCTTGGCCGCGGGCTCGGGACGCCTGATGTCCACGGTCAACAGGGGGCCCTGGCCCAGGTCGGGCGCGGCCACGACCAGAAGCATCACCCAGAGCGCCAGGGCGTGCAGCATGATGGACAGTGTCCAGCAGATCGCGCGCATCGCCGTATCAGGCCCCTCCCAAGGCCGGCCCCGCGGCCTCGGGCGTCTAGGGTTTTTTCCCGGCCTCTCGGTCCACCGGCTCGGCCACGATGCCCAGGCGGTCGATCCCGG